>JAOPYI010000024.1 GCA_025964675.1 Sphaerisporangium sp.
CAAGCCGTGCATCATCGGATCCGGCCGGCAGGGTGACGACGACTTCGAACCCGCCTTCGGCCGCCGGGCATACCGCGCAGGTGCCCTGATGGGCCTCGGTGATCGCGGCCACGATGGGCAGCCCGAGGCCGTGACCGTTGTGGGCGTTTGCGCGGGTGCGGTCGGGGGTGCTGCGGCGGAACGGCTGGAGCAGTTGCTGGACCGCCTCCGGCGCGACCATGGGGCCGGTGTTCGTCACTCGTAGCGTCACCTGGCTGTCGTCACCATGGGTTTCGACGTGGATGCGGCCCTGGTGGAAGTTGTGGTGGGCGGCGTTGTCCACCAGATTGGCGGCGAGTCGCTCCAGCAGGACGGAGTCACCGTGGAGCCGTGCGGGCCGCAGTTGCCAGGTGACCTGGAGACCGAGCGCGTCGACGTGCGGCTGTGTGGCGATCAGGGCGTCCCGCGCGGCGATGGCGAGGTCGACCTCCTGGTAGTGCTCGATGCGTTCGCTCCGGGCGAGCATCAGCAGCCCGTCGACAAGATGCTCGTGGCGCAGCGTGGCCGAGTGGACCCGGGTCGCCATGGTCTGGAACGAGCCGATCGTCGGATTGGGGTCGGTGAGCGCGACCTCTACGGCGGCGCGCTGCAGGGCCAGCGGGGTGCGCAGCTCGTGGGAGGCGTTCGCGGCGAACCGGCGCTGGGCGTCGAAGGCGTCGGCGAGCCTGGCCAGCATGGCGTCGAAGGTGTCGGCGAGTTCCTTCAGCTCGTCCTGCCGGCCGCTCATGCCGATCCGTTCGTCCAGGTTGCTGGTGGACAGCCGCCGCGCGGTGGCGGTGATCTCACGCAGCGGCCGGAGCATCCGGCCGGCCAACAGCCAGCTCACGCCCACCCCGACCACCCCCGTGACCGCGAACGCGATCAGCGACAGGGTGAGCAACTGGTCGGATAGTGCGGTCTGCTGCTCTGTCCGTTCTATCCGTACCGTCGGATATCCGGAGAGGGAAGCAGCGGCTGAGGGGGCGGTCGCGAGGGGGTCTTGCGGATACGGCCGTGCCTGGTCTGAGCCCGAGCCCGGCGCCTGAACCAGATTGTCCGATCCGCTGGTCGATCCGCTGAACACGGTGACGGAGTGTTTCGCCACCACGAAGTTGATGATCAACGGTGCGGTTCCGGCGACCACGAAGAACCCGCCGATCAGGGCGGCGAGCTGGAATCGGACGGTGCCCCACCGCCGCCGGCGGTTCGGCTGAGAAGTCAATTGGCCACCTCGGGTATCTGGTAGCCGGCACCGGCCACGGTCCGGATCGGCTGTGGCTCTCCCAGTTTGCGGCGGAGCCGCATAACGGTCACCCGCACCGTGTTGGTGAACGGGTCGGCGTTGGCGTCCCAGACTCTTTCCAGCAGGTCCTCGCTGGTCACAACGGCTCCCCTGGCAGCGAGCAGCACTTCCAGGACACCGAACTCCTTCTGGGTGAGCGGCAGCCACCGCCCGGCCCGCATCGCCGTACGGCGTCCCGGGTCGACCGTCAGGTCGCCGTGACACAGGACGGGGGGCACGGCCGGCCCGGTCCGGCGGGCCAGCGCCCTGATTCTGGCCACCAGTTCGGCGAAGGCGAACGGCTTGGACAGGTAGTCGTCGGCGCCGAGACCCAGGCCCGCGACCCGGTCGCCGATCGCGGTGGCCGCGGTGAGCATGAGCACCCGGGTGGCCAGGCCGTCCGCGACAAGCGCCCGGCACACCTCGTCGCCGTGTACGGCGGGCAGGTCCCGGTCGAGCACGAGCACGTCGTACTGGTTGACGGTGAGCTGTTCCAGCGCGGCGGCCCCGTCGAACACGGCGTCGACGGCCATGCCTTCCCGCCGCAGACCCTCGAGCAGGATCTCGACCAGCCCCACCTCGTCCTCGGCGATGAGCACGCGCATCGGAGCCGCCCTTCTGCTGGTCTTCCGGCAACCCGCACACCAGGCTCCAGGATGCCGGTCCGGCGATAACACCGCCATAACACGCCGCGCGACGCCTGCGTTAGCCCAGGGTCCGTACAACTGCTGTCATGAGACACCACAAGATCCGCATCACGGTAGTCGGGGTACCGCTGCTGGCCGGTCTGCTGGCGGCCTGCGGGGGCGAGAAGAGCTCGCCCGGCGTGGCCGCGCTGGCGTCCGGAGCGCCAGCCGCCACGGCGACCGGCGCCGCCACCCCGATGAGCGAAGCCGACAGGCGGGCGGCGTTGGTGAAATACGCCCAATGCATGCGCGGCCACGGTATCCCCGACTTCCCCGACCCGGTCGGGAACGGGTTCAAGATCAAGGCCGAACAGGGCAGTGACCTGAGCCAGCAGTCACCGCGCTTCCAGGCCGCCGAGTCCGCCTGCAAGAACCTGATGCCGCCGCCGCGGGGAACTGTGGCGGAGCGCCGGGCCGGCATGCTGAAGGTCTCCGCCTGCATGCGCGCGCACGGTTTTCCGAAATTCCCTGACCCGGACTCCAACGGCGGCATACACATCGAGAGCAAGGGTGACGACGGCGGTATGAACCCGGATTCGCCGCAGTTCCAGGCGGCGCAGAGCACCTGCGAGGCCCTGCTGTCCAGTCCGGCAGCCAAGCCGTGAGTACCCGTGCCCGCCTGATCGCGATCCCGGCGGCCCTGCTGGTGACGGCCGGGGGGACCGCCGGGGTTCTGGTGGCGACGGGACAGCCGGGCGGTCAGCCGGCCTCGGTGATCACCCAGTCCCCGAGCGCCCAGGACAACCAGGCGCAGACGAGCCTGGCGACCATCACCCGCGGCGACTTGTCTGCCCAGATCAACGTGAACGGCACGCTTGGCTACGCCGGTGCGCACACGGTGACCAACCACACGACCGGGACGTACACCTCCCTCCCCGCCGCTGGGAGGGTGTTCACAGCGGGCGATGTGCTCTACCGGGTCGATCGGGCGCCGGTGGTGCTGCTGCCGGGGTCGATTCCGGCCTACCGCACGCTCGCACGGGGCATCTCAGGCGTCGACGTCCGCCAGCTCAACGCCGCCCTCGCCGCCCTGGGATATCGCACCGATCGAACGTCGAAGTACTTCGGCTATGCCACTCAGACGGCACTGGAGAAATTGCAGGCACACCTGCGGGCCACCCAGACCGGCGAGCTCACGCTCGGGCAGGCGGTGTTCCTGCCCGGCGCCATCCGGGTGAGGAGCGTTCAGCCTGTCGCCGGCAGTACGGCCATGCCCGGGCAGTCGGTGTTCACCGCGTCAGGCACCCGCCGGGTCGTCAAGCTGAACCTCCCCACCACCCAGCAGACCTACGTCAAGGTCGGCAACCGCGTCGTCATCACGCTGGCCGACGCCCGCACGATCACCGGGAAGATCACAAAAGTCGGGACGGCGGCCGTACCGCCCAGCGAGAGCTCCGGAACGACGGCCACCGTGCCGATCGAGATCACACCCAGCCATCCGGCCAGGACCGGCAAACTGGACCAGGCCCCGGTGCTGGTCGCCATCACCACCGTGACGGTGCATGACGCCCTGGCCGTCCCGATCAACGCGCTGGTCGCGCTGGCCGGCGGCGGCTACGCGGTCGAAATCGCTCCCGGCACCGGGGGACGCCGGCTGGTGCCGGTCACACCCGGCATGTTCGACGACGCCGGCGGTCTGGTGGCGGTCAGCGGGGACCAGCTGACCGCCGGGATGCGAGTGGTGGTGCCCAGCACATGAACACGACCGTTCTGAAGCTGACCGGTGTACGGCGCTCGTATCCCGGGGAGTCACCGGTGCACGCCCTGCGCGGAATCGACCTGACCGTGGCCGAGGGTGAACTCATCGCCGTCACCGGGCCGTCCGGATCCGGCAAGACCACCCTGCTGCACATCGCGGGCACCCTGGACCGGCCGACCTCGGGCACGGTGCGGGTCGCGGGCCATGACCTCGCCGCGCTCTCCGACCGCCGGCTCGCCACACTGCGCGCCCACCACATCGGGTTCATCTTCCAGAGCTTCTTCCTGGCCGAGCACCAAAGCGTCCTGGACAATGTCGCCGACGGGCTGCTCTATGCGGGGACGGACGCCTCGGTGCGGCGGCGGCTGGCGGCCGAGGCGCTGGAGCGAGTCGGGCTGAGCCACCGGATGGCCTTCCGCCCCACCAAACTCTCGGGCGGCGAACGCCAGCGCGTCGCCATCGCCCGCGCCCTGATCGGACCACCGGCGATCATCCTGGCCGACGAGCCGACCGGGAACCTCGACACCGCCACCAGCGCGGGCATCGTCGATCTCCTGCACGAACTGAACGCCGATGGCGCCACGATCGTCGTCATCACCCACGACCGTGACCTCGCCGCGGACCTGCCACGGCTGGTGGAGATGCGCGACGGGCAGATCCTCGCCGACACCGGTCCCGGCACCGGCCTGGAGGGACCATGACAACCGAACACCGGTCCCGGCACCGGCCTGGGGGGACCATGACGACCGAACTCGTACCGAGGCGGCTGCGGCTGCGGGAGGTGGCCAAGGTGGCCTACTCGGGGCCGCGGTCGCGGCGGGGGCGAGCCGTGCTGTCGGCACTCGGCATCGCCATCGGCGTCGCGGCGATGGTCGGCGTGCTGGGCATCTCGGCCTCCTCACAGGCCGGGGTGCTCGCCGAGATAGACAAGCTAGGCACCAACCTGCTCACCGCAAGTCAGGGGCACGAGCTCATGGGGCAGACGGCCAAGTTGCCCAAAACAGCGCCGGGCATGGTGTCCCGGATCGGGCCGGTGACCCACGTCACGCCGGTGGCGGTGCTGGCGGCCAACGTGTTCCGCAACGACCACGTACCCGCCATCCACACCGGCGGGCTCACCGTCGACGTGGCCCGGCCTGACCTGCTGTCCACGCTCGGCGGCACCCTGCGCACCGGACGGTTCCTGCCCGCCACCACCGGTGCGTACCCCGAAGTGGTCCTGGGCGCCGCGGCGGCACAAGGCCTCGGCATCGAACGGATCTATCAGGGCGAGCGGGTGTGGCTCGGCAGCCATTGGTTCTACGTGATCGGGATCCTCAACCCGCTGGCGCTCGCCCCGGAGATCGACCAGGCCGTCCTGGTCGGCTCCGGGGTTGCGACGTCGCTGCTGGGCTACGACGGCAGTCCGACCACCATCTACCTGCGGGCCGACCCCGAGCAGATACAGAGCGTGTGGGAGGTCCTGGCGAACACCGTCAACCCGGAGAACTCCAGCGAGGTCACCATCGCCCGTCCTTCCGACGCGCTGGTCGCCCGGGCCGTCGCCAAGAGCGCCTTCACCGGACTGTTTCTCGGCCTCGGCGCGCTCACGCTGCTGGTCGGCGGGGTCGGAGTGGCCAACATCATGGTCATCGCGGTGCTGGAACGCCGATCCGAGATCGGCCTGCGCCGAGCCCTCGGCGCCACCCGCGGCCAGATCCGCACGCAGTTCATCGCCGAGGCCGGCCTGCTGGCCATCATCGGCGGGCTGGTCGGCTGCTGTGCCGGAGCCTTGGCAACCGCCGCCTACGCCACAGCGAAGGGCTGGGCCGTGGTCGTCCCGCCTGCGGCCATCGGCGGCGGCCTGGGGGCGGCCATCGCCATCGGCGCCGTCGCGGGCCTGCTCCCGGCCATCCGTGCGGCCCGCCTGGATCCCACCACAGCCCTCCGCACCGCCTGATGCAGCCTGTCGAT
>JAOPYI010000043.1 GCA_025964675.1 Sphaerisporangium sp.
GAAGAAGTCGGCCAGCTTCGCGACGGGGGTCGGCAGGTATTCCTCCTTGTCGTACAGATCGACGTGGGTGGCGCCGTCGATCCAGAAGAGCTCCTTGGGCTCGTGGGCCTTCTCGATCGCCTCGCGGCTGAGGTAGGCGGTGGCCGCCTCGGTGCCGGCGATCATCAGCAGTGGACGGGGCGAGATGAGGTGGATCATGTCGAAGGCAGAGAACTGCGCGATCAGGTCGATGCTGCGGAACACGAACCAGTTCTCCGACCGGGGGTGGTGGCCGCGCGGTGTGCGGTAGTACTCCCAGCCGTCGTAAGTGTGCTGCCCGAGGTTCCTGGCCTCCTCCTCGGTATCCGGGTGGATTTGCTGCAGACGTGGGGGGCTGCCCTGCGCCTCCTTGATGCGCGCAACGCCGGCCGCGTCGAGCATGCCCTGGAGGACTTCCGGGCTCTGCTCGCGTCCGAGGCCTTCGCGGAACAGGCTGCCGGTGTCCACGGCGCTGACCGTCGCGACGGCCTTGATCCGGTGATCGGTCGCTGCGGCGGGCGTGACGTAGCCGCCCGAGGCGCAGATGCCCAGCGCGCCGATGCGCTCAGCGTCCACCTCGTCCCGGAGGCTCAGGAACGTGACGGCGGCCTTGATGTCCTCGGCGCGGTGGAACGGATCCTCGAGCAAGCGCGGCTCGCCCTCGCTCTCCCCCTGGTAGGCGGCGTCGAAGGCCAGGGTGACGAAGCCCTCGCGCGCCAGGCGTTCGGCGTAGATGCCCGCGGTCTGCTCCTTCACTCCGCTCATGGGGTGCCCGACGACGATGCCGGGGCTGCGGCCGCCGGTCTCGTCGTCGGGCGTGTAGAGGTGTCCGGCGAGCTTCAGGCCGGCGCTGGGAAATGTGACGTCTGTCCTCATATTGTTGCTCTCCATCGCATAAAGGGACGGGACTGGCGGAGGCGCGAGCTCCGGTGGCCGTTGGAGCCTGCCTGCCACACGCACCACCATCCCGCCGCCCGATGCGGGGTGCCAGGGAGGGTGCTGCCTATGCAGACCCGTACCAGGCACGCGGGCGCGGGCCGGCGCACACTGGAGCCATGGAGCACCATGGCAACCCCTCCGGCGGCCCCTCCAGCGGCAACGAGCTGGGCGATTTCCTGCGCGCCCGCCGCGCCGCCCTCGACCCGCGCCGGGCGGGCCTGCCGGAGGACGGCCGCCCGCGCCGCGTGCCGGGCCTGCGCCGGGAGGAGCTGGCCCAGCTCGCACACGTGAGCACCGACTACGTCGTACGGCTGGAGCAGGGCCGGACCCGCCGGGTCTCGCGCCCGGTCCTCGACGCGCTCGCGGACGCGCTGGAACTCGCCCCGGACGAGCGCGCGTACCTGTTCGCCGTGGCCGACGTCACCCAGGCCGCCCGCGCGCGGCAGCCGGCGAGGCAGCAGGTCGACCAGCAGCTGCGGCAACTGCTCGACGGCATGCATGACATTCCCGCGCTGGTCCTGGACCGCCGCCAGGACGTGCTGGCCTGGAACTCCGCGGCGGCCGCCCTGCTGACCGACTTCAGCGCGCTGCCCCCGGGCGAGCGCAACCTGATCCGGCTGACCTTCCTCGACGACGCCTACCGATCCCTGTACGCGGACTGGCCGCGCGCCGCACGCGAGTGCGTGGCGGTCCTGCGGATGGAGGCCGGCCGCAACCCCGACGACCCCGTCCTGACCGCGCTGGTGGGCGAACTCAGCGTGCGGGACCCGGATTTCAGGACTTGGTGGGGCAGCCATCAGGTGCGCGGGCCCAGGCAGCTCAGCAAGACCTACCACCACCCGGTCGTCGGCACCCTCACACTGGACGTCCAGCAACTGACCGTCGACACACAGCCCGACCAGCACCTGGTGGCCTACACCGCTTCACCCGGCTCCCCCTCCCACGAGGCACTGCGCTTCCTCCTCCAGTGGTCCGCCCACACCACCGGCCGGGAGGACGACCACGCCGCGAACCAGGGTGGGTAGAGGAGCTCCAGATCGGCGGCGACCCGGCCGCGTGATCACCTTTTGTAAGGGCTGTCACGCCTCGTGCCGGGCGTCATGGGGCTCTTCTGCGGTGCGCCGCTGATCACTCACGAACTCGAGGCCGGCACGCACCGGCTGGGGTGGAACCACCTTCCAAGGGGAGCTTCGACCAATGGCGCAACCTCTAAAGGCGCTGACGCCCGGCGAGGCGGATTCGGCCCTCCAGCGTGGCTTCGCGGTCTCCGAATACCCATGGGCGGGGTCCTGTGTTGATGTCGGTCGGGTAGCCCGGGTCGAACTTCACCGCCGACTCCAGGCGACTGACGGCGTCCGCTGGCAGGGTGACGTCGAGAGTGGCCAGGTTGTCCTGGAGTTGCTTGACGTTGCGCGAGCCGATGATCGGGTGCACCGCGTGGGACCGGGTGCGGGTCCAGGCGATCGCGACCTGGGACGCGGTCACGCCGAGTTCCCCGGCAACCTCCTGTACGGCACGCGCGGCTTGATGGTGGCGCGGAGTGAGGGACAAGGGGTTGATCCTGGTGTCGGTCGGGGCGGCGCCGGGGCTGGTGAACTTGCCCGATAGCACCCCGCCGGCGAGTGCCCCGTAGGTGGCCACGCTCATTCCGTAGGCTTCGGCCATGGGTAGCAGTTCCCGCTCGATGTCGCGCTTGAGCAGGCTGTAGGGCACCTGCACACCGGCGAACGGGGTCCAGTCGCGCCACTCGGCCAAAGTGTTCGCCCGGGAGACGAGCCACGCGGGAAGGTTGGACGCGCCCACGTAGAGGACCTTCCCGGCGCGGACGGCATCGTCCAGCGCCCGCATGGTCTCCTCGATCGGCGTGTGCTGGTCCCAGGTGTGCACCCACAACAGATCGATGTAGTCGGTGCGGAGCCGTCGCAGGCTTGCCTCCAGCGACAGGGTGAGGTTCTTGCGGTGGCTGCCTCCCGCGTTCGGGTCCTTGGCGTCCCGGGACAGCGTGTACTTGGTGGCCAGCACGAACCGGTCCCGGCGGTGCTGAAGCAGATCGCCGAGGACCTCCTCGCTGTCGCCGTACGCCGAGGCGGTGTCGATGACGTTGCCGCCGGCGTCGGCGTACAGGTCGATCATCTTTCGGGCCTGGTCCGGCCCGGCAAAGCTCATCGCGCCCAGGAACAGCTCCGAGACGCGCAGCCCGGTCGGACCGAGCAGACGGTAACGCATCAGGCCACGTCCCTTGCGGACAGTTCGAAGGCGTCCGTGTCGAGCCCGCGGGCCAGGATCCGCCGCGGGTGGATGCGGATCCACGCCGAGTCGAACGGCATGTTGGCGCCAACGCGCTTGCCGACCTCCTCGCCCCCGGTGGTGTGAGTTTGCGCACGCCCCCGGATCTCGATGCCGCGCGGTGTCCAGGGATTGAACGAGGACAGGTCGTCCACAGCGAACGCGACATCAGGGTGGCGCTCGGCGTCGCGGAACTTCTTGCTCGCGGCCATATTGGTGCCGGCGTGGCCTCCGATCACGATGGTCTGGGTTTCCGGGTCGTAGAACACCCCGACCGGCACGATGTGCGGCCGGCCGCCGGGGCCGACCGTGGCCAGGCGCCCGAGCGGTTGGCTGTTCAGATATTCGATCTCGTTTGCAGTGAAGGTCATGAACTCAGTCTGTGGAGCCGGGCGGGCGCCGGGAAGGCCGGGGTAAGGCTAGCCCTGGTGGGGCCACGATCGGTTCGCGGCTCCAGCCGTACACTCTGCCTGTGAGCGACATCGAGTTGGGGACGTTCCTTCGCAGCCGCCGGGAGACCGTCACCCCGAGCCAGGTGGGACTGCCCACCGGCCGGCGTCGCCGCACGCCCGGCTTGCGACGCGCCGAGCTGGCCACCATCTCCGGGGTGAGCGTCGACTACCTGACGCGGCTGGAGCAGGGGCGCGATCGGCATCCGTCGCCGCAGGTCCTCGCCGCGCTCGCGGACGCCCTGCGATTGTCAGTGGGCGAGCGGGTCCAGCTTCGCAACCTGGCCAAGGCGGCTTCCGGCGCCGACGTCCTGTGCCCCGGGGGGCTGCCACCCGAATGGGAGGTGCGTCCAACGATGCGGGCGCTGCTGGACCGGCTGGAACCCACTCCGGCCGTGCTGATCAACCGGCTCGGCGAGACACTTGCCCACACCTCCGCCTATGAGCGCCTCGCCAGGCCCATCGGCCTCCTGGACGGCCGGCCACCGAGCCAAGTCCGGTTCGTGTTCACCGACGACCGGTCCCGGGCCGTATATCCCGATTGGGACCGCATCGCCGACGAGCAGGTCGCCACGCTGAAAGCCAAGTCCTCCCCCAATGATCCCCACCTCGTTCGTCTCATAGACGAACTGACCGTCGTGGCGGGTGCCCCGTTCGCCGAACGGCTGTGGGCCACGCCGGTTCCGCCCCACCGCATCGGTGTCGAACGTCTCATCCATCCCGAGGTGGGCGAGCTGCGACTGTCCTACGAGACCCTCGACTCCGAGGGTCATCACCTGATCATCTATCTTCCGGCTGACGATGCCAGCTCCGCCGCGCTGGACCGCCTCAATCAGCGCCGCCCCGGCGCCTTGCGCGCGGTGCGAGGCTAGGTGACCCGCCTGCAAAGGGTGCCCTCTCTCAGTGGCATAGCCATGGGTGGTTCAGCGGGTGGGGGGGACGAACTCGGGCTGGTCGAGCAGGCGTAGCCAGCTTCCGTCAGGCTGGCGCCGGACGACCTGCGCGCGGGCGCCGGTCCCGTCCTTCGGCGGGGTCGAGGTGAGGGCGATGTCGCCGCTTGTCAGCGTCGGCAGGGGTTGTTCCGGCTCGAAGCGGGGACGGTTGGCCAGCACCTTTTCCCACAGCGTGCGGATCGCCTCCCGGCCCACCGTCTGGCCGCCGGGCGGGTAGGCCATCACCGCGTCGGGTTCGTAGAGTGCGGCGACTCCGGCCGCGTCACCGGCGTTGGATCGTTCGACGAACAGGCGGGTGATGTCTTCGGGGCGCATGGCCTTCTCGTAGTCCGGCATGGATTCCTCCTGGCGTTGGGTTTCAGCACTTCCCAGCGTGGTCGCCAAGCAGGCAGAAGTCCAACAGATGGATCTGCTAGGACCTAGAATCTGCAGTCATGGAACTGAGGCAGCTGGAATACTTCGTCGCGGTCGCCGAGGAGCAGAACTTCACCCGGGCGGCCGGGCGGGTGCACATCAGCCAGTCCGGCGTCAGCGCCCAGATCCGCCAGCTGGAACGTGAACTCGGTGCCGAGCTCTTTGACCGGTCCGCGCGCACCGCGACCCTTACCGTCGCGGGAAAGGCCGCGCTGGAACACGCCCGCGCCGCGCTCGCCGCCGCTGGGGCGATCAGCCAGGCGGTGGGTGAGGTGACCGACCTGATCCGGGGTCGGCTCACGGTCGGGATGGTCATCGGCTGCACCGTCACGCCGCTGTTCGACGCCCTTGCCGCGTTCCATCGGGCGCATCCCGGTGTGGACATCTCGCTGCTGGAGGACAACTCCGACCGGCTGGTCGTGGGGGTGCGTGACGGCACCGTCGACCTGGCTCTCATCGGGACCGCAACCGCTACCCCCGACGGGCTGGACTCGCTGACGATCATCAGCGAGCGACTCGTCGCGGCAGTCCCGGCCACGCACCCCTTGGCGAACCAGCGTCGGGTCACCCTACGCGACCTGTGCGCCTACCCGATCGTGTGCATGCCGGCCGGCACCGGCCTGCGCACGGTGTTCGACCAGGCCTGCACGGCACAGAGCCTTCAACCGGTCATCGCGCTGCAGGCCAGCGCCGCGGATGCCATCGCCGACCTCGCGACCCGCGGGCTCGCCATCGCCATCCTGAGCCACTCGATGGCCGCGCGCTACCGCGACAGGCTCACCGCCCTCACCATCGACGACGTCGAAACACCCGCCCTGCTGGTCCTGATCTGGAAGAGCACGAACAGCCCTGCGTTGCGTGAGTTGCTCGTGTACAGCCGGCAAGCATTCACCGCGCCCGATCCTCGCAAGGGACGATCCCACTGAGCGGGTCTGTCCCTGCTGGGCACGCACGTGCCGACCCTCACACCTGAGCAGCCGGGGAGTACGGGCCGCAGGGGTCCTACCTGGTCCACAGGGTTTCCTGGACGGCGTGGACCAGGGTCATCGACTCGGGTGTGGCGTGCTCGGGCGACCACGTCAGGCCGTAGGTGATGCGCAGCTCGCCGGCGTCGAACGGGACGAAACAGATGTCCTGGCGGCGGATCCAGGTGGCGAGCAGGTGGGGCACCGGCAGCAGGCCGATCCCGGCGGCCACCAGGTCGAGCACGGCGGCGAAGTCGTCGATGTCGTCGGCGACCAGGTGGTGCTGGTGCGGGCCGCGCAGCGTGGCGGCGACCCGTGCCCACATGCCACCGGGCGGCCGGTTGCGCGGCAGCAGGATCTTGTGGTTTCCGAGCTGGCCGGGTTTGACCCGTGACAGGGTGGCGAGCGGGTCGCCCGCCGGTACGGCGAGGTGGCCGACCCTCACGTGGAACCGCGCGCCGGTGGTGAAACCGGTGGGGAACGGCGCGTTGAGGATGGCCACCGACACCTCGCCCCGTGTCAGGGCCTCGATGGCCGCGCGCCGGCCGGACGGCCGCAGCTCGACGTCGATCGCGGGGTCGCGCGAGGCGAGCCGCCGGGCGGCTTTCGCCGCGAGGGTTCCGACGACGGGTGCATAAGCCAGGCCAATGACCGCCCGGGGAGGTGCGGCCAGCCGTAGCGCCTCGGCGGAGAGCGCGGCGGCGGTCTCCAGCAGCTCCTCGGCGTACGGCAGCAGGGCCTTGCCCGCCGGCGACAGCCGCACCTCGCGGCTGGTCCGATCGAACAGCCGCAGCCCGAGGGACTGCTCCACGCGGGCGATCGCCTGGCTCATCGCGGGCTGGGACATGCCAAGGTCCGCTGCGGCGCGCGAGAAGCTGAGGTGGCGGGCGACGAAGGCGAAGCAGCGGACGTCACGCAGCGGAGGGCCGGTTTCCACATTCCAGTATGAACCGGCCGACCGGCCCGCGCCGTCGTCCATCGATAAGCGGCGTCAATAGATCCGGCCGGCGGTGTCCAAGATCGGGCAGGATGCCCGCGTCCGGCCCGCATCGACGCAGGGAGCCCGCATGAACACCGCACCACCGCCCTTCCCCACCTCCACGGTGCTCGGATATCCGAGGATCGGGCCCCGCCGGGAGCTGAAGCGGGCGCTGGAGTCGTACTGGGACGGTCGTTCGACCGGGGAGGAGCTTCGGCGGACCGGGGCCCTGCTGCGGGAGCAGGCCTGGCGGCGGCTCGGCGAGCTCGGCCTCGGCGCGCTGCCGTCCAACACCTTCTCCTACTACGACCAGGTGCTCGACACCGCCGTGTTGCTCGGCGTGGTGCCGGACAGGTATCGCGGGCCGTCCGCGGAGGACACCTACTTCGCGATGGCCCGTGGCACCGAGGGTGTCGCACCGCTGCGGATGACCAAGTGGTTCGACACCAACTACCACTACATCGTCCCGCGGATCGGCGCCGATACCGTCTTTCGGCCGGACGCAGGCAAGCCTTTGTCGGAGGTGCGGGAGGCACGGGCGCTGGGGCTTCGGACGCGGCCGGTGCTGCTCGGGCCGGTGACGTTCCTGCTGCTGTCGCAGGCGGCGCCCGGCGGCCCGGCGGGGTTCGTGCCGCTGGACCGGCTGGCCGACGTCGTTGCAGCCTACGAACGGGTGCTGGCGCTGCTCGCCGCCGAGGGGGTGGACTGGGTGCAGCTGGACGAACCGGCACTGGTCGCCGACCGCACCCGCACCGAGCTGGACGCCGTCCAGGCGGCCTACCAGCGGCTCGGCTCGCTGGAGCAACGGCCCGGGCTGTTCGTCGCCTCCTACTTCGGCGACCTCGGCGACGCGCTGCCCATCCTGGCCTCCACGCCGGTCGAGGCGATCGGCGTGGATCTGGTGCACGGCGGCGCCTCGGCGCTGGACGCCCTGGCCGGCAAGACGGTGGTGGCCGGCGTGGTGTCCGGGCGTGAGGTGTGGCGCACCGACCCGCGGCGGGCGCTGGCCGCGCTGCTGGACCTGCGCGCCCGCGCGGCGCAGGTGGTGGTGAGCACCTCCTGCTCGCTGCTGCATGTCCCCTACGACGTGAACCTGGAGACCGGCCTGGACCCCGAGCTGCGGCGGCGCCTGTCGTTCGCCGACCAGAAGGTGGCCGAGGTGGTGGAGCTGGCCGGCCTGCTGGCCCGCACCCCGCGGGGAGACGCCCCGCTCACGCCGGTACCGGTGCCCGCGGCGCGGGCCGAGGCGCCGCCGGAACCCAAGGGCCGGAGCCCGTACGCGGTTCGCGCGGCGGCGCAGGCCGGGCGTCTGCGCCTGCCTGTGCTCCCGATCACCACGATCGGCTCGTTCCCGCAGACCGCGGAGCTGCGGGCGGCCCGCGCGGCGCTGGCGGCCGGAGAGATGGACCAGCCCGGGTACGAGGGGCGGGTCCGAGCGGAGATCGAGCGGGTGATCGTCCTGCAGGAACGGCTCGGGCTGGACGTGCTGGTCCATGGCGAGCCCGAGCGCAACGACATGGTGCAGTACTTCGCCGAGCACCTCGAGGGGTTCGCGGTCACCCGGCACGGGTGGGTGCAGTCGTACGGGTCGCGCTGCACACGGCCGCCGATCCTGCACGGAGACGTGCGGCGGCCGGAGCCGATCACCGTGCGCTTCGCCGGGTACGCGCAGTCGCTGACCGCCAAGCCGGTCAAGGGCATGCTCACGGGGCCGGTCACCATCGTCGCCTGGTCGTTCGTCCGTGACGATGTGCCGCTTCGCGACGTCGTGTTCCAGGTGGCCGACGCCGTGCGCGAGGAGGTGCGGGACCTGGAGGCGGCGGGCATCTCCATCATCCAGGTGGACGAGCCGGCCCTGCGTGAGCTGATGCCGCTGCGCCGGGTGTCGCAGGGGTCCTACCTGGAGTGGGCCGTGCAGGCCTACCGGCGGGCCACCTCCGGCGCCGGTGATCGTACCCAGATCCACACGCACCTGTGCTACTCCGACGCCGAGCAGATCCTCGCCGCGGTCGACGCGCTGGACGCCGATGTGACGAGCATCGAGTCGGCGCGGTCGCACGCGCGGATCCTCGGTGAGCCGGCCGTGGCGGGTTTCGGCCGGGGGCTCGGCCCGGGGGTGTACGACATCCACTCCCCGAGGGTGCCGGGCGTGGGCGAGGTGGAGAAGTCGCTGAGGGCGGCGCTGGAGGCGCTGCCCGCCGCGCAGGTGTGGGTGAACCCCGACTGCGGGCTCAAGACCCGCACCTACGCCGAGGTGGAGGCGGCGCTGGTCAACATCGTCGCGGCGACCCGCCGCGTCCGCGAAACGGGCGGGGCCCAATAGAGGCGAGGAGATGTCCCGGTGGCCTTGCGCGTGTCCCCGGTAGAGGGTTCGGGGCGCGGGGTACGGCTGGGATATGGACCCTTCCGAGGACCCCGGCGTCGAGCCCGGGGACCCACGCGATCACCGGCGTCATCCGCTCCGGGCAGACCGGCCGCCGCCGCGCCATGGCCGGATCGGCACGCCGCACCGCGGCTCCGGCCCGCTGAACGCCCGGCTGATCGCCTCGTGCACCGGGGTGGTCGTCTTTGTGACCCTCGCCGTCTACGGGGCGTTGACGCAGGCGTGGCCGCTGTTCTTCGTGTGCTGCGTGCTGACGGCCGTCGCCGCGGCCTACGCGATCGTGGAGGCGGAACGGTGGTACCGGGGCGACGACGCGCCCGCGCGGTAGGTGTCAGCGGCCGTCCCTGGACAGCAGCCCGGTGAGCGCCGCCTTGGCGAGGGCGTTCGCCCGGGTCTCGTCCAGGGGCGCGTGCCCGGCGAGCAGGCGGAAGATCAACGGGCCGAACAGCAGGTCGGTGGCCGTCTCGACGTCCACGGCCGGATCGACCTCGCCCCGCTCGACCGCGCGCTGCCACAGCTCGGCGATGGCCTTCCTGCGATCGGCCAGGAAGAAGTGCCTGAAGAAGCGTGCGGCCCCGGGGTCGGCGACGCACGCCGCGAGCAGTTGGGCGAAGACCCGCCCCCAGTGGCTGTGGTAGAAGACGCTCACGCGGCGGACCTGCTCGGTCAGGTCTCCCACCGCCGAGCCGGTGTCCGGGAGGGGGATCGCGTCGGCCATCTCCATGCCGAACGACTCCGCCGCGACGGCGGTGCGGCTGGGCCAGTATTTGTAGATCGTGGCCTTGCTGACGCACGATCGGGCGCTGATCGCGTCGATGGTGGCCGCCGGCAGGCCGCCCTCGCCGAGCAGTTCGCGGGTGGCGTCCAGCACGGCCTGGCAGGCGCGCATGCCGCGGGGGCGGGTGGGCCGGGGAGGGCGGGCCTCGGCGTCCCGCCCCGCCGCGGTGGCGGCCTGTTGCGGCGTGACCGACATCGTCCTCTCTTTCGTGCGGTGATTCGCTCGGGGCTTCAGACCGCCTTGCTCAGCGCGTCGAACTCCGGGTCGCTCAGCTCGATGTCGGCGGCGGCGATGTTGTCCTCCACGTGCGCCACCGTCGAGGTGCCCGGGATGGGCAGCATGACCGGGGAGCGCTTGAGCAGCCAGGCGAGCGCCAGCTGCGACGGCGTGGCGTCGTGCTCGGCGGCCAGCCTGCCGAGCGGCCCGTCGGGCCGGGCCAGCTGACCTGTGGCCAGCGGGAACCACGGGATGAAGGCGATGCCGTTGTCCTCGGCGTACTCCAGCAGCGGCTCGGCGTCGCGCGTGGCCAGGTTGTACAGGTTCTGCACCGAGGCGATCGTGGCGAACTCGCCGGCCTGCTCGACGTCCTCGACGGTGACCTCGCTGAGGCCGATGTGCCGGATCTTGCCCTCCTGCTGGAGCAGGGCCAGTTCTCCGATCTGGTCGGCGAGCGGCACCTTGGGGTCGACGCGGTGAAGCTGGAACAGGTCGATCCGGTCGACGCCGAGGTGGCGCAGGCTCAGCTCGGCCTGCTGGCGCAGGTACTCGGGGCGGCCCACGGCGCGCCAGTCGCCCGGGCCGGATCGGGTCAGGCCGGCCTTGGTGGCGATCACCAGGTCGTCGGCGTAGGGGTGCAGCGCCTTCTTGATGAGCATCTCGGAGACGAACGGCCCGTAGGAGTCGGCGGTGTCGATGAAGTCGACGCCGAGCTCGACGGCGCGTCGCAGCACGCGTACCGCCTCGTCCGGGTCGCGGGGGTCTCCCCAGACGCCCTCGCCGGTGAGCTGCATGGCCCCGTAGCCCAGGCGGTGCACCTTCAGGTCGCCGCCGATGGCGAACACGCCCGAGGAGTGGGCGGGCTTGGTCTGGGTGGTCATCTGGTCCCCCTAATGTGAACTGAACGTTCAGTTCACATTAGCCACCGCCCCGGACGGCCCGCAAACAGGCTACCTATCCGACCTGGTCTAGCTGGGGGTCCGCGGGAACCATCGCGCGAGAACGACGGCGCGGCGACACCAGAAGTGCTGCAGCATTAGGACCCGTCGGGGCCGGCGAGCATCGCGCGGGTGGCCTCCTCGACGATGTCGCGCATGGCGCGTTCGGCGGCCTCGGGGTCGCCCGCCTGCACGGCCTGCGCCACCTCGGCGTGCCAGCCGATCGCGGCGGGCTCTGGACGCGCGGGCATCAGGTGGTGGTGGGTGCGGCCGGCGAGCACCTCGGCGACCACGTCGGTGAGCGCGGCGAGCATCTCGTTGCCGGAGGCCGACAGCAGCGTGCGGTGGAACAGGATGTCGGCGGCGAGGTAGGCCTCAAGGTCGCCGGACCTGCCGTGAACGGCCATCCGCATGACGGCGCCGGTGAGCACTCCGCACTGCTCGGGGGTGGCGTGCCGGGCGGCGAGGCCGGCGGCCACCGGCTCGACGCCGCGGCGCAGCTCGCCCAGGGACCGCAGCTGCTCCTCGCGGTCTTCGCCGTCCAGCCGCCAGCGGATGATGCGGGGGTCGAAGAGGTTCCAGGCGCCCCGGGGGGCGACGGTGACCCCGACGCGGCGGCGGCTGGTGACAAGGCCCATCGACTCAAGGACGCGGATGGCCTCGCGGATCACCGACCGGGACACCCCGAAGCGGGCCTCGAGCTGCTCGATCCTCAGCACGTGGCCGGAGGGGAGCGCGCCGGAGGTGATCAGGATGCCGAACTGGTCAAGGACGCTGCCGTGCAGCCCGGAACTGATCTGGTCATTGGCTCCCACGGTCGCCAATCTTGCCACGATCACTGCGTTGCGCCCGCCATACGCCTCAAAGATATGATTAATCGGGCGTTACCTCTTGATTACGGATGATTATTCGTGGCACCCTGTCCCCCAGCCACATCCGAGAGGCGTCCAATGAACCCCACCGATCCTCCGCCCCCGACTCCCCCCGCTCCACCGCGTCAAACCTTCGCGGCGCCGCTGCTGGTGGTCATGGGCGTGACCGGCTCCGGAAAGACGACCGTCGGCGCGGCCCTGGGCCAGCGCCTGCGGGTGCCGTTCGCCGACGCCGACGACTTCCACAGCCCCGCCAACGTCGCCAAGATGTCCGCCGGCGTCCCGCTGGACGACGACGACCGCCTGCCCTGGCTGCACGCGATCGGCGCCTGGCTCGCCGAGCACGCCGCCGGCGGTGGCGTGGTGAGCTGCTCCGCGCTGCGGCGTTCCTACCGCGACGTGCTGCGCGAGTCGGCGCCGGGCGTGAGCTTCGTGCACCTGGCCGGGGACCGGGAGGTCGTGCGCCGGCGGGTGGCGGGCCGTCCCGGGCACTTCATGCCCGCCACGCTGGTCGCCTCCCAGTTCGCGACGCTGGAGCCCCTGGAGCCGGACGAGCACGGCGTCGTGCTCGACCTCGGCAGGAGCGTCGACCGGCTCGTGGAGGACTACCTCGACGCCGCGCCTCTTCCCCAGACCCGGCCGCGTCCGGCCGGATCAGACCCCGAGCCTCCCGCGGACCGAGGAGAGTGACATGAGCACCGCACTGATCGCCCTGGCCCCGCCGAGCGCGGCGGTCACCCCCGGGCGGCTGCTGCCCGCGGCGCTGATAGGCATCGCGCTGATCGTCTTGCTGATCACCCGGTTCAGGCTGCACCCGTTCTTGAGCCTGACGCTCGGCTCGCTGGCCGTGGGCGCCGTGGCCGGCCTGCCCATGGCGGATGTGATCACGAGCTTCACCGGCGGGTTCGGCAGCACGGCCGCCGGGGTCGGAACGCTCATCGCGCTCGGCGCGATGTTCGGCAAGCTGCTGGCCGACTCGGGGGGCGCCGACCAGATCGTGGACACGATCGTCGGCCGCTCCAGCTCGCGTTCCCTGCCGTGGGCCATGGCGGGGGTGGGCGCGCTGATCGGCCTGCCGATGTTCTTCGAGATCGGTCTCGTGCTGCTCATGCCGGTGATCTTCCTGGTGTCGCGCCGCTCCGGTCTGCCGTTGATCCGGGTCGGGATCCCGGCTCTCGCGGGCCTGTCGGTGATGCACGGCCTGGTGCCGCCGCACCCGGGTCCCCTGGTCGCCATCGACGCGCTCAAGGCCGATCTCGGCATCACCCTCGGCCTGGGCGTGCTGGTCGCGCTGCCGACGGTGGCCATCGCCGGCCCGCTGTTCGCCCGGTACGCCGCCCGCTGGGTGGACGTCCCGGCGCCGGAGCTGTTCGACGGCCGAGGTGAGCAGCAGGAGGGGGGGCGGCGGCCGTCGTTCGGCGTCACGGTCGCCACGGTGCTGCTGCCCGTCGTGCTGATGATGGCCAAGGCGGTCGCCGACCTGGTGACCGCGAAGGGCAGTCTCGCCCGCTCGGTGCTGGACTTCCTCGGCACGCCGCTGGTGGCGCTGCTCATCGCGGTCCTGGTCGCGATCTTCACCCTGGGCCGCGGCGCGGGGATGGACCGCAAGGCGATCGCCGCCTCGGTGGAGCGGGCGCTGCCGCCGATCGCCGGCATCCTGCTCATCGTCGCCGCGGGCGGCGGTTTCAAACAGACGCTGATCGACACCGGGATCGGCAAGCTGGTGGCCGACTGGGTGCAAAGCAGCGGCTTGTCGGTGCTGCTGCTGGCCTGGCTGGTCGCGGTGCTCATCCGCCTTGCCACCGGGTCGGCCACGGTGGCCACCGTCACCGCCTCGGGGATCTTGGCCCCGCTGGTCACCACGCTCGACACCGGGGAGACCTCGCTGCTGGTGCTGGCCATCGGCGCCGGGTCGCTGTTCTTCTCCCACGTGAACGACGCGGGTTTCTGGCTCGTCAAGGAGTACTTCGGGGTGAGCGTCGGGCAGAACCTCAAGACCTGGTCGGCGATGGAGACGATCATCTCGGTGGTCGGCCTGGTGTTCGTGCTGGCGCTGAGCCTGGTCGTCTGACCTGGCGGTGTGCGGTAGATCACGGTGGAGATTCCGTGGTGCGGGCACCATGCTGACCTCGCAAGCGTTCGCCCCATATATGGCTTTTTATCCGGCTTTGTACTGGCGGATGTCTGACAGGTTGTCGTACGGCTGAATGGGGCGAGGGCTCGGTGGAGATCGAACAGACCGCACTACCGGGCATAGGCCTCAAACATGAGTTCACCACCCAGTCCGGGCGCAGGATCGCGGTCGTGTCCCACCGCACCGGCCGCCGCGACCTGGTGATCTACGACCGCAGCGACCCCGACCGGGCGTGCGAGGCGGTCCAGCTCAACGACGAGGAGGCCGACGCCCTGGTGGAGCTGCTCGGCGCCCCCCGCATCGTGCAGCGCCTCAACGCCCTGCACCGCGAGGTCGAGGGGCTGGTCAGCCTTCAGCTCCCCATCGTCGACGGCTCGCCGTACGCCGGCCGGCCGATGGGCGACGCCCGCGTGCGCACCCGTACCGGGGCCTCGGTCGTCGCGGTGGTCAGCGGCGGGCAGGTCCACGCCAGCCCCGCCCCGGACTTCCCGCTGGGCGCCGGGGACGTGGTGGTCGTGGTGGGCAGCCCCGAGAGCACCTCCGCTGTCGCCGACATCCTTACCAACGGATAAGCCGGCGTGCACACGGCTACCCTTTTCATCGAGCTCGGCGGCATCGTCCTCGCGCTCGGCGTCCTCGGAGCGCTGGCCCTGCGCGCCGGCATCTCCCCCATCCCCCTGTACCTTCTGGCGGGGCTCGCGTTCGGCCAGGGGGGCATCCTCCCGCTTGCGACCAGCGAGGACTTCATCGCGGTCGGCGCCGAGCTCGGCGTGGTCCTGCTGCTTTTGACCCTGGGCCTTGAGTACAACGCCGCCGAGCTGGTGACCAGCCTGCGCGGCAACGCGCGGGGCGGCCTGGTGGACCTGGTGCTCAACGCCGCCCCGGGCGCGGTCGCGGCCGTGCTGCTCGGCTGGGGACCGGTGGCGGCGGTGGCCATGGCCGGGGTGACCTACGCCACCTCATCGGGCATCACGGCGAAGGTGCTGTCCGATCTCGGGTGGATCGGCAACCGCGAGACCCCGGTGGTGCTGTCGCTGCTGGTCTTCGAGGACCTGACGATGGCGCTGTATCTGCCGATCCTCACCGCGATCCTGGCGGGAGTGAGCCTGCTCGGCGGCGCGATCACCGTGGCCATCGCGCTGGCGACGGTCAGCGTGGTCCTGCTGGTCGCCCTGCGCTACGGCCGGTTCATCGAGGCCTTCGTGGCCAGCCCGAACTCCGAGGTGCTGCTGCTGAAGGTCATGGGGCTGGCGCTGCTGGTCGCGGGTCTGGCCCAGCAGCTCCAGGTGTCGGCCGCGGTGGGCGCGTTCCTGGTCGGCATCGCGCTGTCGGGCGAGCTGGCCCACGAGGCGCGCGCCCTGCTGATCCCGCTGCGCGACCTGTTCGCCGCGGTGTTCTTCGTGTTCTTCGGACTGCAGACCGACCCGAAGGCGATCTGGCCGATGGCCGGGACGGCGGCGCTGCTGGCCCTGGTCAGCATGGTGACCAAGCTGGCCACCGGCGCCTACGCCGCGCGCCGCGCGGGGGTGGCAAGGGCCGGGCAGGCCCGCGCCGGCATCGCGCTGATCCCGCGCGGCGAGTTCAACATCGTCATCGCGGGGCTGGCGGTTGCGGCCGGGGCGCATCCGGATCTCGGGCCGCTGGCCGCGGGGTACGTGCTGATCCTGGCGGCGTTCGGTCCGCTGGCGGCCCGGCTGCTTCAGCCGCTGATCACGGTGGTCGCCCGGCGGGCTTGATCTCCCACCGGCCAGAATCGGACATGGGGCCGCATTTCCGGCGTCCGGGTGGGGTACAGAGACGACATGGCCGAGTTTCTGACCGACATCCAAGCCTTGCGGGATCGCGCGCGTGCGGAGATCGACAAGGGGCCCGTGACCGAGGCGTACGGCGCCGACCTGCCGCGCGTCATCCAGGTGTGCAATGAGGCCCTGGCCACCGAGATCGTCTGCGTGCTCCGGTACAAGCGGCACTATTACACCGCGAAGGGGATCCACGCAGAGCCGGTCGCCAGGGAGTTCCAGGAGCACGCCGCCGACGAGCAGCGGCACGCCGACATGCTCGCCAACCGCATCTCCCAGCTGGGCGGGGACCCCGACTTCGACCCGGCCAGGTTGAGCACCCGGGCGCACACCCAGTACGACGCGAGCCTCAACCTCATCGACATGATCAAAGAGGATTTGATCGCCGAGCGCGTGGCCATCGCCTCCTACACCGAGATCGCCCAGTGGCTCGGCGACGGCGACCCCACGACCCGGAGACTGTTCGAGGAGCTGCTCGCCGACGAGGAGGATCACGCCGACGACCTGGCGACCTTGCTGGACCGGCTTCCCGGGGAGATCGGCGGGCGCGTCTGATAGATCGGAGCTCGCGCGCTTTCACGCCCTGGAGGCGATCGCCGATCTGGCCGGCGGTGCGCGCGGCCTCCGGTACCGATCGCTCCTGCCGGCCGCATGGGCGATCGGACCGAAGATCAGGACGTGCGTCTAGTGGGGCCAGGTCCAGTCGCGGATCTCCGGCGCGTCCTCGCCGTGCTCACGGGTGTACTCGCGGGCGCGCACGCGCTCGTCCTGCATCTTCTGCCGCAGGTGGGCACAGCGCTCCCCGAGCCCGGGCACCCGGTCGATGACGTCCATGACCAGGTGGAACCGGTCGATGTCGTTCATCATCACCATGTCGAACGGCGTGGTCGTGGTGCCCTCCTCCTTGTACCCGCGCACGTGCAGGTTGTCGTGGCCGTTGCGCCGGTAGGTGAGGCGGTGGATCAGGAACGGGTAACCGTGGAAGTTGAAGATGACGGGCTTGTCGGCGGTGAACAGGGCGTCGTAGGCCACGTCGGGCAGGCCGTGCGGATGCTCGGAGGGCGGCTGCAGGCGCATCAGGTCGACGACGTTGACCACGCGCACCCTCAGCTCCGGAAGGTGGCGGCGCAGCAGGTCGGCGGCGGCGAGGGTCTCAAGCGTGGGGACGTCCCCGGCGCAGGCCAGCACCACGTCCGGTTCCTGTCCCTGGTCGGTGGAGGCCCACGGCAGGATGCCGAGGCCCCGGGTGCAGTGGACGACGGCCTCCTCCATGGACATCAGGTCCAGGACCGGCTGCTTGCCGGCGACGACGACGTTGACGTAGTCGCGAGAGCGCAGGCAGTGGTCGGCCACCGACAGTAGCGTGTTGGTGTCCGGCGGCAGGTAGACCCGCACCACGTTGGCCTTCTTGTTGGTCACCAGGTCCAGGAAGCCGGGGTCCTGGTGACTGAAGCCGTTGTGGTCCTGGCGCCAGACGTGGGAGCTCAGCAGGTAGTTCAGCGAGGCGACCGGACGCCGCCAGGGGATGCGCTGGGAGGCCTCCAGCCACTTGGCGTGCTGGTTGAACATCGAGTCGATGACGTGGATGAACGCCTCGTAGGAGTTGAACAGGCCGTGGCGCCCGGTAAGCAGGTAGCCCTCCAGCCAGCCCTGGCACAGGTGCTCGCTCAGCACCTCCATCACCCGGCCGTCGGGTGAGAGGTTCTCGTCGGTGGGCAGCCGCTCGGCCTCCCACACCCGGGCGGTCGTCTCGAACACCGCCGACAGGCGGTTGGAGTCGGTCTCGTCGGGTCCCAGCAGCCGGAAGTTGGTGGGGTTGGCGGCGATGACGTCGCGCAGGAAGCCGCCGAGCACCCGGGTCGGCTCGGTGGTGGCGGTGGCCGGGGCCTTCACCTCGGCCGCGTAGTCGCGGAAGTCGGGCAGCACCAGGGGCTTGAGCAGCTCGCCGCCGTTGGTGTGGGGGTTGGCGCTCATCCGGCGCGGCCCGCCGGGCACCAGCGCGCGGATCTCCGCCACGGGACGGCCGTCTTCGTCGAACAGCTCCGCGGGCCGGTAGGAGCGCATCCACTCCTCCAGCGCCGCCAGCCGCTCGGGGTCGTCGCGCACGCCGGTCAGCGGGACCTGGTGGGCGCGCCAGGTGCCCTCGACCGGGAGGCCGTCGACTTCCTTCGGGCCGGTCCACCCCTTGGGCGTACGAAGGATGATCATGGGCCAGCGGTCCCCTGAGCCCGCCTTGACGGCGGCGATCTGGTCGAACACCGCGTCCAGGGTCTCGGCCATCAGCCGATGGGTGGCGGCCGGGTCGTCCCCCGCGACCACATGCGGCCGGTAGCCGTACCCCTCCATCAGCTTGAGCAGCTCCTGCTCGGGGATCCGCGCCAGCACGGTCGGGTTGGCGATCTTGTACCCGTTGAGGTGAAGGATGGGCAGGACGGCGCCGTCCCTGGCCGGGTTGACGAACTTGTTGGAGTGCCAGCTCGTGGCCAGGGCGCCGGTCTCGGCCTCGCCGTCCCCGATGACGCAGGCCACCACCAGATCCGGATTGTCGAACGCGGCGCCGTAGGAGTGGGCCAGGGAGTAGCCGAGCTCGCCGCCCTCGTTGATCGACCCGGGGGTCTCGGGCGCGGCGTGGCTGGGGATGCCTCCGGGGAAGGAGAACTGGCGGAACAGGCGCCGCATCCCGGCCTCGTTCTGCGACACATCGGGGTAGATCTCCGAGTACGTGCCCTCCAGCCAGGCGTGCGCGACCGTGGCCGGCCCCCCGTGCCCGGGCCCGGCGATGTAGATCATGTCCTGGTCGCGCTGTCTGATAACCCTGTTGAGGTGCGCGAAGCAGAAGTTCAGGCCCGGTGTGGTGCCCCAGTGGCCGAGCAGCCGCGGTTTGACGTGCTCGGGCCGTAGCGGCTCCTCCAGCAACGGGTTGTCAAGCAGGTAGATCTGGCCGACGGACAGGTAGTTCGCCGCACGCCAGTACGCATCGATTCGCTCAAGCTCATCCATGTCTATGAGCGTTCCCGCCTGACGGGGGATATGCCAGAGACCTTGGTCCTTAGCTGGGTGTCACGACCTGGACACCCTCCCGGCGCCGGTGTCGAGCAGCGCGGTGTCCAGGGCGGTGGTCACGCGGTCGAGGACCTGCCGCAGGTGGTCGAGCTCGCGGTCGTCCAGGCCGGTGGCGGCGAAGACGCGCGCGGGCACCTGCCCGGCGCGGCCGCGCAGGGCCGCGCCCTTGGGCGTCAGCCGTACGAGCACCGACCGCTCGTCGCGGGTGTCGCGGTCGCGGCGCACCAGCCCGGCCGCCTCCAGCCGCTTGAGCAGGGGCGACAGGGTGCCGGAGTCGAGCCGCAGGGCCGCGCCGAGCTCCTTTACGGTCAGCGGCGCGGCGCCGGGCTGCTGCTCCCACAGCACGAGCATGACCAGGTACTGCGGATAGGTGACGCCGAGGTGGCGCAGCTCGCGCCGGTAGATGCCGTCCAGCGCCCGCGATGCGGCGTGCACGGCGAAGCAGACCTGGTTGTCCAGTCGCAGCAGCTCGTCCTCCATGCCGCTAGTCTACAACTTGACTGCACACAATTAAATTGTGCACAATCCATATGTTTCCACGAGAGAGGGACCCTCATGAGCGCGCTGTACACAGCCATCGCCACCGCGTCGGGCCGGGAGGGCCGCGCGGTCTCCTCCGACGGTCTGCTGGACGTCACCCTGGCCCCGCCCAAGTCGCTCGGCGGCAGCGGCCAGGGCACCAACCCCGAGCAGCTGTTCGCCGCCGGGTACGCCGCGTGCTTCGCCAGCGCGCTGACCCTTGTCGCCCGCAAGAACAAGCACGACGTCTCGCACGCGTCGGTCACCGCCGAGGTGGGGCTGGTGTCCGGCGAGGGCGGCGGGTTCGGGCTCACGGTCACGCTGCGTGTGGAGCTGCCCGACGAGCTGCAGGGCGAGACCGGCCGGGCGCTGGCCGAGGCCGCCCACCAGGTCTGCCCGTACTCCAACGCCACGCGGGGCAACATCCCCGTCGAGCTGGTCGTCGAGTAGCCCCACGAGGGGCGGTGGGTCGAAAACCTGTTGCGGGACTGTCGGTGGCGTTGGCTAGGGTTTCGCTCCGTGTCTGAGCAACCTCTGATCTACGCGCGTGGCCTGGTCAAACGCTTCGGCGAGTTCACCGCGGTGGACGGCATCGACCTCGAGGTGGCCCCGGGCGAGGCGTTCGGCTTCCTCGGTCCCAACGGGGCGGGGAAGTCCTCGACGATGCGCATGATCAGCTGCGTGTCCCTGCCCACCGCCGGTGAGCTGCGCATCCTCGGCATGGACCCGTCGCGCGACGGCACAACGATCCGGGGCAGGCTCGGCGTCTGCCCGCAGCTGGACAACCTCGACCCCGACCTCAGCGTGCGCGAGAACCTCACCACCTACGCCCGCTACTTCGGCATCCCCCGGGCGGTGGCCCGGCGCAGGGCCGAGGAGCTGCTCGACTTCGTGCAGCTGGCCGACCGGGCCGGCAGCAAGGTCGAGCCGCTGTCGGGTGGCATGAAACGGCGGCTGACCATCGCCAGGGCGATGGTGAACGACCCCGACATCGTGCTGCTGGACGAGCCCACCACCGGCCTGGACCCGCAGGCCCGCCACCTGCTGTGGGAGCGGCTGTTCCAGCTCAAGCGGCGGGGCACCACGCTGGTGCTCACCACCCATTACATGGACGAGGCCGAGCAGCTGTGCGACCGGCTGGTGGTCATGGACGGCGGGCGCATCGTCGCGCAGGGGTCGCCCCGGTCGCTGATCGAGACCTACTCCACCCCCGAGGTGGTCGAGCTGCGCTTCGGAGACGAGCGACCCGCCGACGTGCTCGGCAAGCTCGACGGTGTCGGCGAGCGCGTCGACCCGCTGCCCGACCGACTGCTGGTGTACGCCGCAGACGGCGACGCCGCCACCGCCGAGGTCCACCGGCGCGGGCTCACCCCTTCCAGCGTCCTGGTGCGGCGCTCCACCCTCGAGGACGTGTTCCTGCACCTCACCGGCCGGACGCTGGTCGACTGATGGCCCCCCTCACCACCCAGGTCACGGCGCGTTCCACGCTCGCGGTGCTGGAGCGCAACCTCACGCTCTACCGCCGGCTGTGGCGGGCCTCGGTGTTCTCCTCCTTCGTCCTGCCGGTGCTGTTCCTGGTGGGCATCGGTCTCGGGGTCGGCAGCCACGTGGGCGCCATCGCCGGGGTCGACTACGTGTCGTGGATCGTCCCCGGCGTGCTGGCCTCCACGGCGTTCCAGCTGGCGGTCGGCGAGTCCACCTATTTCGTGCTCAGTGACTTCAGATGGGTGCGCGCCTACCACGCGATGCGCGCGACCCCCGTCCAGCCCGCCGACATGGTGTGCGGCTGGCTGCTGTACGTCCTGTTCCGCGCCGAGATCGCGGTAGTGGTGTTCCTCGCGGTCACGGCGCTGTTCGGCGCCCTGCGCTCCCCGTGGGCCCTGGTCACGCCGCTGGTCTGCGGGCTGGTGACGCTGGCGGCGGCCGCCCCCACCATGGCGTTCTCGGCGAGCATCGACCACGACAGCTACTTCGCGCTGCTGTTCCGCTTCGTGCTGATCCCCTCCACCCTGTTCACGGGGGTGTTCTTCCCGGTGGAGCAGCTTCCCGTCGTGGTCCGGCCGCTGGCCTACCTGTCGCCGCTGTGGCACGGGGTGGAGCTCGAACGGGCGGCCACGCTGGGCACCACTCCGCCCTGGCCGGTCGCCGCGCACCTGGGCTACCTGCTGGTCTTCACCGGCGCCGGCGTGGCCTGGGCCGTCCACGCCTTTCGCAAGCGACTTCAGGACTGACACATGATGACCACGATGATCGTCACCCGGGTCTCCCCCGCCCGGGTCGGCGCGGTGATCGGCCGCAACCTGGGGGCGCTGCGCTCGGGCCCGTCCTACTGGGTGGTGCTGGTGTCGGGCTTCTTCGAGCCGCTGTTCTACCTGCTGTCCATCGGCGTCGGAGTCGGAGCCCTGGTCGGGGAGCTACGGGTCGGCGGGCGATCCCTGCCGTATGCCACGTTCGTCGCCCCGGCGATGCTCGCGGTGGCCGCGATGTCCGGCGCGCTGGCGGAGACCACCTATAACTTCTTCGGCAAGATGAAATATCAGAAGACCTTCGACGCCATTCTCGCCACGCCGGTGCGGCCGTTCGAGATCGCGCTCGGAGAGCTGAGCTGGGCCATGATCCGCGGGTCCCTGTACACCGGGATGTTCGTGATCGTCATGGTGGTCCTCGGGCTGGCCTCGCCGCTGTGGGCGCTCGCGGCGTTCCCGGCCACGATGCTGGTGGGGCTGGCGTTCGGGTCGATCGGCATGGCGATCAGCACACTCATGCGCGGCTGGCAGGACTTCGACCTGATGGCCACCGGCCAGTTCGCCCTGTTCCTGTTCTCCGGCACCTTCGCCCCGGTCGGCGACTACCCCGCGGCGATGCAGGTGATCATCCAGGTCACGCCGCTCTACCACGCGGTCGAGCTGGTACGGGGCCTGGCCATCGGCGACCCCAGCTGGGGCCTGCTCGCGCACGCCGCGTACCTGCTGGCGATGGTCCTGGGAGGCCTGCTGTTCGCCGCCCGGCGTCTGGAACGGGTGCTGTGCGTCTGACCGTCGCCTGCCTTGACGGCCGGTGACCTCTGGCCCGGGCGGGTCCGGGATGGGCCGGGTCAACGGCCGCGAGGCCGGGAGGTCACCGGGAGAACGGCGTGACCGACACCACGGCCTCCACCGGGAGCGGGCCATAGATGTGCGGGAACTCCTCCTCCAGCCCAGGGGGCACCTCGAAGAGCACCGGGCAGGTCAGGAGCTTGTCGTCGATGGTCAGCACGACCAGCGGCGCGGTGACGGCGGTGTAGAACCGGTCGGCCACGCCTCTCAGCTGGTCCGGATCGGCGCACGCGTGGATGAACCCCTCTTCCTCCAGGGTGCGTCCGAGGGTGGACACGCGATACTCGCCGGTGTCGGCGGCGGCGGCCCAGTCAGTGGCCAGAGCGAGATGAAGGATCGTCACCCGCCCAAGCGTAGATCAGCCGGGCGCCTTTCACCCTGAGACGCCGAGCAGGACCCGTGCACCTCCTGGGGCGCCTGGAGTAAATCGTGCGCAGGACGTGGGCCCGCTCACCGCAAGATGGTGCGCAAGGCTTGGGCCAGAAGTGTGTGTGCCTCCGACTGTGCCTCGGGACGGCCCTCGACGAGGTGCTCCATCCACAGTCCGGCCAGCAGAACGCCGATAATGCGAGCCGCGTGCCGCCCCGGCGGGTATCCCGCGCGGCGCAGGGCTTCGGCCACGACCGCGTCGCATCCGTCGGTCCACTGGCGGGCGATCACCTGCAACGCCGGATCACGGCCGGCCTGCAGGTACAGCTGCCACAGTCCGAGCCGGCGCAGCCGATCGCCGTCGTCGCCCGGCCCCGCCCCCGATCCCATCGCCACCACCAAGGCGGTGGCCAGACCTTCTGGGGTCTCATCGGGCGTGGCCTCCTCCAGGCGGCCCCGCATGCCGTGCAGCTCGCCGGCGACCAGGAGCGCGAACGCCTCGGCCACCAGTTCGTCGCGGGAGGTGAAGTAGTAGGTGGTCGCGGCCAGCGGGAGACCGGCCCGCTGGGCCACCGCCCGGTGGGTCACGGCGGTGAAACCGCCCTCCTGCAGCAGGCCTACCGCCGCCTCGAGCAGCGTCGCGCGCCGCCGTCGTCCTCGTTCCTGCGACGGCCGGGCGACCGGCCCCGGCGCGGCGCCGGCTTCCTGGCCGGTCGACGGCCGGGTGGCGGGCCGTGGCGCGGCGTCGGGGTGGTGGTCGATCAATGGGTGCCGGCCAGGTTGAGCAGCACGACGCCACCGATGATCAGAAGGATCCCGGCGACCTTGGCGAGGTTCATCGTCTCGCCGAGGAACAGGGTGCCGATCACGGCGATGGCCGCCGTGCCGGCCCCCGCCCAGACGGCGTAGGCGACACCGACCTCCATCTGGAGCTTCAGCGCGCGGGCCATCATGACGAAGGAGGCGAGATACCCGATCACCACCACGACCGTCCACCACTTGTTGGCGAAGCCGTCGCTCAGCTTGAGGGCTGAGGTCGCCAGCACCTCCGAAGCTATCGCGCCGCCGAGCAGCAACCACGGCATGAACCGGCCTCCCTCGTCCCGACCGGCGGCGGATACCGGTACGTCCGTACCACTTTAACGGTCGAGCCGTTCCAGGGGGTGTGAACCCGTGAGGCGTTCCACCAGCTCCGGATGCCCGGACAGCACCGTGTGATCACTGCCGACCCAGGACTTTTCGGCCCTGCCGGGTCCCCCAGCTCCATCCGCCGAGCAGTCGCGCCGGACCTTTCAGACATCTACGGGCGTCCCGGGGCGTGGGCGCCGCGGGAGACGAGAACCCGTTTCCGGTGGCCTCGTGGTGAGATCGCTTGCCATGGGTATCGAATGCGTGTTCCACTGTCGGTCATGCGTTTCGACGCCCTTCCCCTTGTCGAGGACACCCCCGAGACGCGCCCGCGCATCGAGCGGCGGGCGGTTCGCCGGGTTTCGGGTGACACGACCTTCTACGAGGTGCCGGCGCGCACGATCATCGACCCGGTGCCGGAGGCCGCGGGGCTCGGCGTCTCCTGGGCCGTCAGCCCCTATCGGGGGTGTGCCCACGCCTGCCTGTACTGCGGGGCCCGGCGCGCCCACCGTTACCTCGGCCTGGATGGCGAGCGCGACTTCGGCTCGGCCATCGTGGTCAAGACCGACGCCGCCAAGCGGCTACGGGCGGAGCTCGCTTCACCACGGTGGGCGGGCGAGCCGGTGGGCATCGGCCTGAGCGGCGACTGCTACCAGGACGCCGAGAAGGTCTACCGTCTGATGCCCGGCATCGTGGCCGCATTGCGCGACGCCGGCAACCCGTTCCGGGTGATGACCAAGAGCGCGCTGATCCTGCGTGACGCCGAGCTGCTCGCGCAGGCGGCCGAGGTGGCCGAGGTCGAGGCCCGGGTGTCGATCGGCTTCGTCGACGACCGGCTGCGCCGCGCGGTCGAGCCTGGGGCGCCGAGCGCGCAGAAGCGCCTGGAGCTGTGCGCCGAGCTCGGCGAGCGCGGGGTGCCCTGCGGGGTCCTGATGGGGCCCATCCTTCCCTGCCTGACCGACTCCGAAGACCAGCTCCGGGCGGTGGTGCGCCGCGTCGCCGAGGCCGGCGCCGTCAGCCTCACGCCGATGGTGCTGCAGCTTCCCTCCGGGTCCCGCGAGTGGTACATGCGGTGGCTGGCCGAGGAGCATCCCCGGCTGGTGCCGCGCTATGAGGAGTTGTACGGGCAGGGGTCGCTCGCCGCCGATGACTACCGGCTGCGCGTCGTCGGGCGCGTGGCCGAGCTGGCCCGCGTGTACGGCATCGGCACCAGGCGCGCCGCGTGGCAGGCCCGGCGCTCCGCCGACCGGCAGCTCGCCCTGCTGTAGTACGGCTGCTGTAGTACGGGTGCGAGTAACCTCGGGCATCACCGCGCCTGTCAGCGGACGTTGCGGCCGGGTGCCTCTGCGGGCCGCAGGAACATCAGTACCGCTTCCATGAACGCGTCGGGCTCGGCATCGTGGATCAGGTGCCCAGCCGGAATGGTCACACTTCGGCCGCCGCGGATTCGTCGAGCCAACTCGGCAACCCGGTCCTGAGGAATATGGCTTCGCGAGCCGCCGCCGACAACAAGGGTCTCCGCGGTGATCCCGCTGAGCTGCTCCAGCCACGTCGGGTCGGGATCGTCAATCTGCCTCCTGATGGCCAACACCATCTCCCAGTCATAGGCCAGTTCCCCCTCTGGCCTCGCGGGGACGGTCCGCTTGCGGGGAAGCGGCGCAGCCACGTCCTCCAGGACCAGCCGGCCCACCCGCTCCGGGTGCTGCCCGGCAAACAGGTAGGCCACGATCCCGCCCATCGAGTGCCCGATCAGGTCTACCCGATCAAGCGCCAGGGCGTCCAGGAAGCCCAGTACATCGGCCCGCATGGCTTCCAGCGAGTAGTCGCCGGGCCAGTCACTTCGCCCGTGGCCGCGCAGGTCGAGCGCATATACCCTCCAGTGGCGAGCGAAGGCGGACACCACGCCGTCCCAGTCCGCCGCTCCCTCGCCCAGTGCGTGCAACAAGACGAGAGGCGGGGCCCCAAGGGATCCGGAGACCTGGTAGGCCAGCCGGATACCCTCGGCCTCAATAGTGCGGTGATCACCCATGCTTGGAAGATAGCCGCAGCTTTCTGCTCTGAGAGCGGCGTTGGCCCTCCAGTAGGAGCGGACCGAGGAACCGGGTTCACCGTCACATCCGTTGACACTTCGGGTGTGACCAGGCCAGTCTCGCCGCGTGGCGGATTCCGAAGGCGTGGCGTTCCTGCGGTCCGATGTGGAGCGGATCTGTCGCGAGATCGCGGGGTTGGCGCCCGCGGTACGGCTGCGTCGGCTCGCGGAGCTTCGCGTGATGCTGGAGGACGTCACATCCTCGGCGATGTCCGCGGCGATGGCGGACGCGCGGGATGAGGGGTGGGGGCTGCGCCGGATCGGCACGTCGGCCGGGATGTCGCATGAGCAAGTCCGCCGGATGCTCCTGAGCCCCAGGCCCGCAAGACGATGCGTCTGGAGCAGGCACCAGTCGACGTGCAGACCTTGCTGCGGGCGCTCGTATCACGACCCGGAATCCCTGTTGGACTCGTTGGGGAACCTCACCGCCCTCCTCGCTCTCGACCCTGGGCGCCAACCAGCTTGTTGACGCGGCGGATTGAGCGGAGCGCGTGGCAGTAAACGGTGAACGACGACGGCCCGCTCCTCGATAGCTTCGAGGAGCGGGCCCCGTACAGCAGAGCCGCGGGCAGGTCGCTGGGCAGGGCCTGCGCCTCCGCCGGGCCAGGGGCCGCATCTGCGCCCCTTCGTGCGTCGCCCTCGGCCGCGAGCTGCCGGCCTTCACGCCCCACCTCCAGGAGGACGGCGTCCCGGAATCCCTGGAGTGGGCTATCGCCGTCCGCGAAAGGTG
>JAOPYI010000053.1 GCA_025964675.1 Sphaerisporangium sp.
TTCACCGTGGCGGCCCTGGCCCACGCGCTTGACCTGTCGCTGGACGACCTGGCCACAGCCTGCGCAGAGGATGCCGACGGCGGTGGCCAGGCCATGTCGGCGTGAACGTCAGGAGACCTGCCGTCCGCCCGAAAGGCGGATGTTCCTGACATGGCACCGGAGTGCCGGCCTTCGCCGCATGGCCAGTTCGACGCTGTCTTCCCGGCACGGCGGACCCTCAGGTCAACCCCGAAGGACTTCGAGAGCGGACCACTTAGCCGAGCCCTCCACGCGCCGCCCGCCGTCGAATGCGGCTGATCATCTTGTGTCTCGACTCCCGGCCTCGGGTGCTACTGAGGCTGAGGCGCCTCCCGTCGGCCGAAGGCACCCGGGCCGGCGTGGAACAGGCCGATGAGAAGAACGCCCAAGGCCGCAACGCCGAAGGACCAGGCGGGATACCGATCAACGTGTGCCCAGTGGATAAGAAGTGCCGCCAGGATGAGCCCGGCCCAACCGCCGATGAGATTCGGGATAGGCCCGTTGCCTGTGAGATTCGGGTACCGCTGCCTGGTGATGCCGTGCACGAAATGAGGGAAGGCGTTCCCGCCCATCACTCCCCCTAGAAAGCTGAGGACGATCGTCTGCCACATGTGGGAGTTCCCTATCGCTGGTTTGGCTGGTGGTCGAGCAGAGGAAGCAGAACGGCGTCGACAAGGTGATGGATAAAGGCATCGTCGAGCGGCTCACCCGTGATGAACAGCCGGGAGAACAGCATGGCGGAGCTGATCTCCGCGAACATCGCGTGGTCGACCGTCGCCGGAAGATCGCCACGCGCAACGGCCCTGGCGATGACCGCCCCGAACACCTCGTGCTTGTCATCGACAACCTGTGCCCGCACTGTGCGGGCGAGCTCAGGATCACGGCGCATAGCGATCATGAGCCCAAGGATGAGCGCGGCATCCTGGCCTATGAGAGTGGACCGCATGACATGTAGCACCGCCAGCAGGTCCTCGCGCAAGCTGCCGGTATCCGGCGACGGCGTCGCCGGACTTCCTGCGTACCGTTTGACGGCCGTAACCACGAGCTCGGCCTTGCCAGGCCATCTGCGGTAGATCGTCGCCTTGCTGGCGCGGGCACGCCCGGCCACCGCGTCCATGGTCATCTGGTCGTAGCCGACCTCAGCCAGCAGACTGAGCGTGGCCAGCAGGATCGCCTCTTCCCGCACCTCACCGCGCACACCACTTGGGGCCACACACACCTCCACGCCTGAACGAAACGGTTTCGTACACTAGTGTGCCCCGGAAGAGTACGCAACCGTTTCGTTCAGGCGTGGAGGGCTATGAGCCGCTGGCTCGTTTTGAGCGTCTCGGGTCCGAAGCAGGCGAGCAGATACAGCACCTCCCGCGCCCGATTCATGCCTTGCTCGGTGAGCGTGTCCAGCGAAAGCTCCCAGGTCCGCGAGACGGTGGCACGCGGGTCGGCGTGTGCGGCATCCAGTTCCGCGACCGCCTCCGCCGCCATACTGCCGTCCAGCGCCAGCCGGCCGACACCTCCCATTCCGGTGCTCGACATCGGCGGCGGATATGACCGAACCGGTAAAGGGGCTCTTCACAGTTGAGGGTGTAGTTGCGGTCTGAACCCGCCGGCTTCGAGCAGGCTCCTGGCGATGTAGTTGGTGAGGTTGCGGAACCCGAGGGCGGAGCCGCGCAGGTGTGCACCGGCGGCACCACCGGCCCGGCTCAACGACTCGGCACGCCAGCACTGCACGATCCGGGTCGAGCCACTGCCCGGTGACTTCGAGGCCGAGTGTATGGAGCCGGCCGAACGTGGTCAGGTCGGGACGGTCGTAGGTAGCGTCAAGCACGTCGAGGTCTTCCCGCTGGGTCCTCTACACCCCCACTCGGCCTCCCGATCTCGGCCACGCGTGCGGAGTAAGTGGCCCCCGGGGACGCCGTGGCCCCAGACGTCGGCATGAATGATTGGGGGCCGGATGAACTGGGCTTGTGTGGCCCTCAATGGCAAGCCTGTCGTCTGTGCGTCGATGCATCCGCGATGCATTCGCCGAGCAGTAGTGCAGCGACCGCCTCCGGGGCCTCATGCATTGCGTCGTGGCCGGTTGGGAGGTCGTGGACCTGCCACTCGGGATCGGCTTGGAGTCGGGTGCGGAGTTCAGCGAACGGCGTCCGGTCTTCCCATCCCGAGCAGTAGATGAACTCCCGACGGGGGACCTGGGCGAGCGTGCCTGTGAGCTGGATCGTTTGCAAGAACGAGGCGAGGGGATGGGGACGGCGGCGGGGATCGCCGCCGTCTGGCGGTCGGACGGCGTAGCCGGTGGTCGCAGCGCCGGCAGCGAACGCTTCCCGGTAACGCTCGGTCGTAGACGACCAGCACGACTCGCCATCGCGCGGTACGTAGGCGTCGAGATGCACCAGTCGTGAGATCCGGCCGTCAGCGCGATCGGCGGCGGCGGCGATCACCATCCCACCGTAGCTGTGGCCGACCAGCGTCGCGCTGGTGATGTGGGCGCGATCGAGGAGCCGCAATACGTCGTCGGCGTGCGTGTCGAGGTTGGCGGTCGCGACCGTCGCGTTGTCGTCGTCTGGCCGCAGACCGGTCAGGGTCAGGGCGTGAATGGCATGACCGGCACGCTCCAGCAGCGGAACGACCGCCTCAAACGACCAGGAGCCGTGCCAACCGCCGGGCACGAGGACGAACGTCGCCATGCGTTTCTCCTTCTCTCTCAAGCCGCGGCATCGAGGCACGCTGCCTCGATGACATGTGGTTCGGTCGGGCGCTCTGCGCGGCTGAAGACCACTCCGCATGGAGGCAGTGTCACCAGATCAAGGTGTGGCTGGCTACCGATAGGATGCCAACTGATGCCTGTTCGCCGCCAACCTTGCCTGATCGCCGGTGTGACGTCACATATGTGGCCGTCTGGCGGGCGCCACCTCTGGCCATCCGGTGAAACAAGCGAAGTGCAGTCGCACGCACGGGGACACCTGGTGTACGCAGCCAGCGGTGTCTTGGCAGTTCACACCGAGCGCGGCACGTCAATGGTTCCCGCCAACCGGGTCGCCTGGGCCCCCGCCGGGTTCACGCACTACCACCGCGCCCACGGCGACACCGATATGCGGATCGTCTTTCTCGCGCCATCCCTCGCCCGGCTCATACCAGACCATCCCGCCGTGTTCCTGGCCTCCGACCTCGCCCGCGAGGTCCTGCTCGCCCTGACCGGCCCCCGCAACTACGACGACGCCGCGCCTGACTACAGCCGCTCCGCGCGCTCTCGCCTCCTTCGAGTTCTGGTCGATGAACTACGCGAAGCACACGAACAGCCACTGCACCTGCCGGAGCCACGGGACGACCGACTGCAAGGCATTGCCCGGATGCTGTACGAGAAGCCGGCAGACAACGCCTCGCTGGCCGAACTCGGGAAGACGATCGGAGCCAGCACCCGCACCCTCAGCCGACTGTTCCGCAACGAACTAGGCATGACCTTCTATGAGTGGCGCACGCAGCTACGCATCTACCACGCGCTCGTGCTCCTCGCTGACGGCCACGACACCACCCAAACCGCCTACGCCTGCGGATGGGCCAACCCCAGCAGCTTCATCGCAGCGTTCACCAACATCATCGGAACGACCCCGGGCCGCTACCGAACCAGTCGCCAGACCACCGCCCGCGCATCTCAACTCCCGACGGTGGTCAAGTGCTCGGGGTGATTCGTACTCGCACCCGGGCCGATGTGGTCCGCGATCGGACAGGAGATGACCCCGTGTGCCTCGCGATTCCCGCACAACTACAGCGGCGGCACCAACCATCGGCTTGACCACGCGACAAGCCAGGACCGCACGATCAGGCTCAAAGCGTTGCCCCACGACGACCAAACCGAGACTCGTCGAGCCCGGCGACCAGCCGGGAACGTCTACACCCTCGACTGCGAAGAGCCGGTAAAGGGCCCTGCCAGCTACTTTTCTTCGATCGCCAATAAATACGCGGCCATGGCAGAGACTCTGCCGGCCAGCCAGATCGAACAGCCCAGCCAATAGCGACAACCAGCGCCCCCTCAAACCCACACCGATATCGAGCCTTGGCTACGAACAAGTCCTGGGTTTCCCGCGCACCACAGGGAGATCCAATGGGTTATGGGCGAAGGTCTCGCCGAGGCCCGTTCCCGCTTCTCCTCCTCGGCAAGGGCGTCGATGCACGACCGCGCCTGAATGTCCCTCTGGATAGGATTCGCGCAACTCCTCGCACAGAGGCGGTGGGGTGAGTGGAGGCTTGCTGTGCGAAGTGCTGCCAGACGATGGATAGCCGTGTTACCCATGGTCACAGTCGCCGTGGTCCCGCTCGGAGCTTGTGGAATGGCCGAGGACGAGCGCTTCGCTCGCTCCGTGGGGAGCATGGAGCAGGTAGCACGGACGGTGAAACCATCAAGCAGGGTGAACAGCGCTCCTCGCCAGGTCGGCTTGCTCCAATTCGCCGACGTATACCGGGACGGCGACCTGGTTTATTTCAAGCTGGGAGACACCGTAGGAGTTGATCCATACGGCTACGTCTGGAGCCCCAAAGGGGAACCGGTGGACGACGTTCCCGACGATGCCGTTGCGGCATCGTTCGAGCATGTCCAGGGTCCTTGGTATCGATGGAGTGAGAGCTGGTAACTCCGTCGAACCATCGCGTCCCGCACCACCGGTGGCCTTCATCTTCACCGCTCGTGCGGCTGTCTCTTCTGGCCTGGCCGGGTTTGGAGGTAGGCCGGTGAGTAGCCACCGGGCCACTCCGTACACCACGCACCCCAGCCGATCATGGTGCCGGTCTTCTCAGGGAACGGCGCCCGGCTCCTGTCAGGAGAGCCCGGGCGCTTCGCCCTGGGATCAGTGCTTGATGACTTTCACGTAGTCGTACGCGTCGGAGGCGCCGAGTTGCGTGGTGTCGTTGAAGCGTACGCCCCAGGTGCCGGACTTGTAGGCGCGAACCTTGCTGGAGAAGGTCCCGTCGGAATCGGTCTGGATCGTGTCGACGTAGCTCCAGTGCGACGAGCCCTTCGGCCGGAAGTACACCCCGATGTCCTTCCCGCCGAGCCGGTGCCAGTCGTTCCAGTAGCCCCGGTCGTCGCGGCAGTAGTTGTCACCGCCTTGGACGCGGCCGTAGGTGTCCCACGCGTAATACCAGTCGCCGTAGCACTGGGCGACCTGGAACTCACCCCGTAGCGTGAGCTTGCCACCCTTGCGAACCGGCTCGGGAGTCGCGTCGAATCCGACGATCCGCGTCCCCTTCGATTCCTTCGGGTAATAGCCGTATTTGTCGTGCTTGACCGTGAACGACACGTCACTGCTGTACTCGTGGCCGTCGGCCCCGACCGCGACCACGTGCGCCGTCCATGCTCCCTCGGGGTCGTTCCACCCGATGGATGAGGAACTGTCCCACGAGTTCCACACATGACCGCCATCGGCACGTGTGGTCCCCTTGTCCGCGGACGGCCAGGACCGGCTACCGCCGCCGCCCGGCTCGATGCTGATCCTGATGTCCTTGACGTCCCTGGTCTTCACCGTGACAGTGACGGTCTTGGACTCGTGCGGCCGCAGGACCACCGGGTCCGGGCTCACCGACACCACGGCGATCTCGGGATTCGGCTCGGACGTGGGTTGCGGGCTGGGGGTCCAGCGTGTGGGCGTGGGTGTCGCTGGTGCGGGATCGGCGTTCGCGGACGAAGCCGCCGCGAGCACCGATGCGCTCGCGGCGACCACGACCAGCGCGGTGGCTAAGGGTTTCATCATCTTGTGGGGCACTTGCTCTCCCTATTGCTCCGTGCTCGGGACATGAAGCAGGCTTACGTGCTGCCGGCAGACCTGACGGCGATATGGTCGGGGCCCTGTTGTTTCGCCAGGGCAGAGGCACACCGTTCCCGTACGGCTCGCGCCGCCGAGCTCCCTTCGCAGTGGCTGTGGCTACTCGGCGGAGCCATTGATGGCGGCCAAGGCCGCCGGGCCTGGGTGGGGCGTTACTGGTTGTCGGAACTCTGGCTGACGCCGCTGCCCTTGCTGTCGTCCTTGCGGCCGGTAAGGCCGGGACCGTTGTCCTTGGACGGGGGCGGGAGGGCGGGCATCGCGGTCTCCACGCAGGGCGCGACCGTCCCCTTGATCAACTGCAGCGCAGTGGAAACAGGCGGCTTGCCGGGGTTGGCTTGGTCCCTGGAGATCGCCAGGACCAGTGTCTGGTCCGCCGCGATCTGCCCCATCTCGATCTGGAACGTGATCCCCTTGTCGGCCTTACCGATGCGGGTCTGCACCCGTCCGCTGCTGGCCGAGTGCTCGCCCCGGGGCTCCTTGCAGATCTTGTCCGCAGGGAGGTAGTCGACCACCGATTTGATCCCCGCTGCGGCAAGCTCGGACTTCAGCCCGTCGGGGTCGCTGAACTCGTTGATCTGCACGTTGACCGATCCGTCCGCGCCCTTGGTGACCGCATAGGCCGGTGCGGCTCCGCTGAACACGGTCATCGCCACCGTGGCGGCCGCCGCGACCCCCGCCACCGCGGCGCCCAGCCCCACAAAGCGACGGCTCGAGCCGCGTCGCACCGGTGTCTGAACGGCCATGTTTTCCTCCGCTGTCCTCATAGTCATTTCTTCCTTGAGTGCACTGAGCAAGCGCTCTTCGAAGTTGCTCATGCCTGTCCCTCCACGTACACAGCCGCCGGCGAAGCGGCGTTTTCAAGGGCACGTCTGGCCCGATGCAAGCGAACTCGTGCGGTCACCTGCCTGATGCCCAGGGTTGCGGCAGCCTCCGCGACGGAGAGCTGGTCGATCGCGACGAGCTCCAGCACGGCTCGCTCGCCCTCAGGCAGGCCTCGCATCGCCTCCAGGGCACGCCGCATCTGGCGCTCGGCGTCGATCCGCTCCTCCATCCGCCCGAGATCGTTATCGTCCATCAGCCGCCTTCCTGCAACGCGGCTGGTCGCCTGCGCCTCACGGGCGGTCCTGCGATGCTGAGCCGATACGACGTTGCGCGCCACGCCGTACAACCAAGCGATCTCGCTGCCCCGGCCAGGGCGGTAGGTATGCCCCGAGTCCAAGACCGCCAGGAAGATATCGGCGGTCAGGTCGGCAGCCAGGTGAGGATCACCCACGCGGCGGACAACGAACCGCATGACGGCATCGACGTGGCCGCGATAGAAGGCCTCAAAGGCCGCAGGGTCTTCGTTGAGGCGCACTGCCCTCCCTCCCTTCGTCGTTTGCCCTTACACCTCTACTTGGACCGAGCGCCGCAAAGCGTTTCAAAGCGACCAGGGATCGCTAACTCGGCCGGCGCCGAACCGCTCCCGCCAGCGACGTATCCACCACGTTGGAGCTGGCACTCGGCTTAGCGCCGGGAAGGGCTGACGCCGCTGGGGCTGCGCGGGTGCGACCTCGGCGGATTCGCCGGGTAGGCCAACTCCGAACGACTTGGGCTAAACCTGCACCGGGCTTAAGGACGCGACCGGGGGCGGCGAGGTCGATGTCATCCAAGCCTTCACCGACTGAACGGCGGTCTGACTCTGGCCGCTCCGTACGGCTGTAGCCGGCATCGTGCGTCTCGATACGACCGTCCTAAGGACGGGACCGGAGTCTTCGATGCCCCTGGGCGGACACCGTCTTCCACCTATAACCTTGATCCAACGGACAAAAAAGGCAATCGTTGTGCAGCTTGTGTATTCCCTCCGCTGCCATTAATGAGGCCAACGACGGTCGGCCGCATGGAGGGTGAGTTCCCCCACCACCCCGAGGAGCTTCTGAGTGCCGACCTCACCATCACGCCTGTTCTCCGACATCGGCACGTCGCAGCGGCCGATCGACACCAAAGTGATCATGCGGCGTGCCATCGTACTGGGTGCCAGCATGGCGGGTTTGCTGGCCGCTCGCGTGCTGAGCGACCACGCGGAAGAGGTTCTGATCGTCGAGCGGGACGGTTGCGACGTCGATGACGGTCCACGTCCCGGCGTGCCGCAGGGCAGCCAGGTGCACGCGTTGCTGCCGGCGGGGCAGGTTCAGCTCGAGCGCTGGTTTCCCGGGTTCACCAGCGAGGCCATCGCCGCGGGTGTCGTGGTGCCCCCCGTTGAGGGCTTGCGGTTCTATTCCGATGGGGCCCTGCGGACGGCTCCGCCTGTCGAGCCGGTGGAGCAGGAAGCGATGCTGGTCAGCACGAGGCCCTTCCTGGAGGCGCTGGTCAGGCACAGAACGATGGCGATCGACAACATTCGGTTCGTCATCGGGCGCGCGGAGGGCATGGTGTTCGACGCTGACCGGGTCACCGGTGTGCGGTACGTACCGGAGGGTGCGGGTACCGAGGATGTCGTCAGCGAAACCGCGGACCTGGTGGTCGATGCCATGGGCCGTTCCAGCCGGCTGAGCGACTGGCTGTCCGAGAACGGCTGGCCGCGCCCACCGATGCTTCGTATGCCGATCAAGCTCAACTACGCGACCGCCCTGTTCAAGCGGGATGAGCAGATCAGCGACGTCTGGGTGGCCGTGTCCACGTCATCTCCGGACCAGAAGCGGGGCAGAGTGGCCAGGATCGGCGGCTTTCACGTGGTCGAAGGGGACCAGTGGATCATGCTGGTTTCGGGATACGACGACGACCGGCCCACTCGCAGCGTCGAGGACTTCACCACGCGCTGCCGCAACGACTTCCCATCCGCCTTCGGGGACATCGCTGAGCGTGCCGAGATGATCGGCGAGGTGATCACCTACCACCAGGCGGACAGCAGGCGGCGTGACTTCCACAAGCTGGATCGCCTACCCGCCGGCCTGGTGGCTGCCGGCGACGCGGTCGCCTCGTTCAACCCTGTCTACGGGCAGGGCATGACCTCGGCTGCGCTTCACGCCTCCTGCCTGTCGGCCTACCTCCGCTCCGACCCGTCGTTGGACGAGCCGGCGCGGTCGTACTTCGATCAGGTCCGGGTCGTCGTCGACGCCGCGTGGCAGATCTCGACGTTCGCCGACCTCGCGTTACCCCATGTCGACGGGCCGTACCCACCTGGCTACAAGCTCACCAAGTGGATCAGTGGTGTGGTGTTCGCGGCATCGATGACCGATGCCACGATGAACCAGCGACTGGACGCGGTCACGACCATGCGGGCGCACCCGAACACGCTGATGCGACCGAGCACGGTATTGCGGGCTCTCTGGCTTCATCTTGTCCGTACTCGCCAGTCCAAGGCGTCGGCCGCGGTCGACATCCGAGCAGCTGAGCCGAACTCATCGTCGGCAACACAGTAGGACTGCTGCTCGAACAAGGGTCAGATCTCACGGGGCCCCTGGTGCGGCAACGCAACCAGGGCGACCCGACGGATGATCAAGCCGGGGGGACCCGTACCGGAAGATGCTTGTCTATCGCATCGCAGCAGAAGTCGAAGCCGCCATGTCGGGGGCATTCAACAGCACCCGAGCTTGGGCAGTAGTAGATCTCTGAGCAACCACAGTCGAAGAACGCAGGAACTGGATCGGGAAGGCTGTTGATACGACTCTCAACCCTGTGCATTAAGCAAGGCGTCGGCGAGGCCAGTGCGGGCGTAAAGCACAGATCGACCGGCTCGGTGGGTGCTGGCCAGACCCGCGGCCCGCAATGCCGTGAGGTGTTGGGAGACGCCTGCTGCTGAAAGGCCCGACCGGTGGGCGAGTTCGGTGGTTGAGGCAGGGGAGTCCAGCTCGGCCAGGATCAGCGCCCGGGATCGGCCGATCACGGCGGCCAGAGCGTCTACGTGAGCGTATGTCCGGCGCTCCCATAACATGCCGATCCCGCGCGCTGGGTAGGCCAGCTGAGGCGGCGCCGGCGCAACGGACCGGGTCAGCACGCGAGGCCAGGCAAAGACAGACGGCACCAGGACCAGCCCGGCTCCGGTTTCGATCCTGGTGATGGTGCAGTGCCGCTGAACCAGGTGCAGGGCACCGCTGTCCCAGCGCACAGTGCTGTGCAACTCGTTGAGCATCTGTGCGGTACCGTGCTCAGCCACCTGGCGGCCGCGATGGAAGATGTCCGCCTGCAGCACCGTGCGGATCCTGGACCAGTAAGGCGCTAGTGCGAGCTGCCAGTAGACCTCGATCTCCGAAATCAGCCGGGGCAAGTAGTCCCGAGGGGTGCGGTACAGGCTCCGCAGTCGCGGAGATAGCCGGCCGTCGCGCTCGGTGGCCAGACGGTCGAGGTCAAGTCGTATCTGCTCGGGGTCAGTGGACCCGATGGCTGTTAGCTCATCGGGAAGGCGGGAGGAGGAGGCAGCTGGTGCCGGGTTGAGAAGGTCGGGGAGGTGACCCATGGGCGGGATCATGTCGGCCAGCCAACCGTGATCCAGGCCTGCGGCCACGAGCCGAGGACGCACCTGGTCGGCCCAGCTGCGGTGGGGTGCCGGAACAGACATGGTGACCAGCGCTCTGAAGCTGGTGACGACTTCCCACATAGGCGAGACGGCGAACCGCGTCTGTGCCAGATCGCTGACCGAGAAGGTCAGCTGCGCCTTCATACCGCCTCCGCTGATTCCAGGATTCAGTCCGAGCTTAATCAGTGGAACACCCGTCTCCTACCCAGCAGCATGTCGGAGGGCAGGGGACTGCCTCTGCCGAGTGCCGAGACGCCGAACAATGCGAAGGCGGTATCACATGTCTGTTGACGAACCTCTCTCAGTCGACGCCAGGACCAGAGAGAAGGCCCGACTTTTTCGCGCTTTGGGCGCCGAGTCCGTCCTCGTGCTACCCA
>JAOPYI010000094.1 GCA_025964675.1 Sphaerisporangium sp.
TGGACTTGGACGTGATGGTGCTGGTGGTATCCGGGGCCACGTGGATGACCTTGCCGCCAGCGTCCTGCGTCTGCCCCGCGCTGGCGAACGCCACCGAGAGGATCTCCGCGCGGGCGTTGCGGCCCAACAGGTAGATCGCCGGGTACTTCATGGTCAGCTTGGAGCCTAGGTTGCCATCAACCCACTCCACCGTGGCGCCCTCGTAGGCAACGGCACGCTTGGTGACGAGGTTGTAGACGTTGTTGGACCAGTTCTGGATCGTCGTGTAGCGGCAGCGGCCGCCCTTCTTCACGATGATCTCGACGACCGCGGAGTGCAGCGAGTCGGAGGAGTAGATCGGCGCGGTGCAGCCCTCGACGTAGTGGACGTAGGAGCCCTCGTCGACGATGATCAGCGTGCGCTCGAACTGGCCCATGTTCTCGGTGTTGATCCGGAAGTAGGCCTGGAGCGGGATCTCCACCTGGATGTTCGGCGGCACGTAGATGAACGAGCCACCCGACCACACCGAGCTGTTCAGCGAGGCGAACTTGTTGTCGCCCACCGGGATGACGGATCCGAAGTACTCCTTGAAGAGCTCGGGGTGCTCCTTGAGACCGGTGTCGGTGTCGAGGAAGATCACGCCCTTCTCCTCGAGGTCCTCACGGATCTTGTGGTAGACGACCTCGGACTCGTACTGGGCGGCGACGCCGGCGATCAGCCGCTGCTTCTCCGCCTCGGGGATCCCGAGCTTGTCATAGGTGTTCTTGATGTCCGCCGGGAGCTCGTCCCAGGAAGTGGCCTGCTTCTCAGTGGAGCGGACGAAGTACTTGATGTTGTCGAAGTCGATGCCGGAGAGGTCGGATCCCCAGCTCGGCATGGGCTTCTTGCGGAAAAGCCGAAGGCCCTTCAGGCGCAGGTCGAGCATCCACTCCGGCTCGTTCTTCAGCGCGGAGATGTTGCGCACGACCTCCTCGGACAGGCCTCGGCGCGCCGTGGAGCCCGCCACGTCGGAGTCGGACCAGCCGAACTTGTAATTCCCGAGGCCTTCAAGCTCCGGGCGGTCGGTGACAGTCACCTTCCGGTCTCCTTGCTCTCAATCGCGTTCTGCGAAGTGCTTATGGTCACGTCGGAGCCATCTGACGTGTCTACGGTCGCGCTCCGCCGGGAGTTCACCGGCGTGTTCCTCTGGGACGCGAGGGCCCGCGGACTCACATGAGTCGTGCACACCCCATCGCCGTGGGCGATCGTCGCCAGGCGCTGGACGGGAGTGCCCAGCAGCTGGCCGAACGCCTCCGTCTCGGCCTCGCACAGTTGCGGGAACTCCGCGGCCACGTGCGCGACCGGGCAGTGGTGCTGGCAGAGCTGCTCTCCTCCGGACTTGGCCTGGGTGGCGGAGGCGGCGTAACCGTCGGCCGTCAGGGCCTCGGCCAGCACGCGGACCCGCTGGTCGGCGGGCACCTCGCGCATCACCGGCTCGAGCCGCCTGACCAGGCCGCTCACCTGGGACCTGGCGAAGTCGGCGACCGCCTCCTCACCCACGCGGTCGGCCAGGAAGCGCAGCGCGCTCCCCGCCAGGCCGTCGTAGGCGTGCTCGAAGGCGCTGCGCCCCGCATCGGTGATCACGAACAGTTTGGCGGGTCGCCCGCGCCCCCGCTGCCCACGTGGCCGCACGGTGCGAGGCTCTATCATGCCTTCGGCGAGCAACGCGTCGAGGTGACGACGGACCGCCGCGGGTGTCAGCCCGAGCCGCTCGCCCAGGGCGGCGGCGTTGATCGGGCCGTGCTCCAGGATCAGCCGAGCGACGCGCGCGCGAGTGCCGCGCTCCGCGCCCTTCTCGGCGTGCGTTATCCCAGTCACGTTTTTCACAACATCAGTGTGCCGTAATTCCTTCCCGACACACAACTGGTTGTCCCCCACTCCCTGGATGCGGTTGGTCACGCAGGTAAGGCTTACCTAAGCTGCGGAAACGTCAGAGGAGATCTCCACGGCCTAGCCTCCCGCGAGGGCCGGGACGGCCCTCGTCCGGCCGAGCGCGAGGAAGGCCACCACAGCCGCGGCGGTCAGCCCGGCCATCACCAGGGCCATGGGGAGTGCCGTGCCGGTTCCCGCGAGGCCCGCGAGGGGCGCGGCCACGGCCCCGAGCGCGAACTGCAGCACGCCGAGCAGCGCGGAGGCGCTGCCGGCGACCTGCGGCGGCTGTCCCGACAGCGCCAGCGCGCCCCCGCCCGGCAGCGACAGGCCGGCGCCGCACATCAGCGTGAACAGCGACGCGACCACCAGGCCCAGGCCGAGGCCGGCGAGCACTCCCACGACCAACGCCAAGGCTCCCACGAGGCTCACCACCAGACCCGCCAGCACCAGCCGCCCCGGGGAGACCCTGCCGGCGAGCCGCCCTCCCACCTGCGCCATCACCGTGAGACCCAGCGCGTTGGCGCCGAAGATCAGGGAGAAGCCCCGGGGGGTCACGCCGTAGACCTCCTGAAGCACGAACGGCGACCCGGAGATGTAGGCGAACATGCCCGCGAAGCCGAGCCCGGCGGCCATGGCGCCCGCCATGAAGGAACGGTCCCGCAGCAGCACCCCGAAGGTCGAGACCGTGTGCCGCAGGCCCCCGCTGTCGCGGCGCCCGGGGGGCAGGGTCTCGCGCACCCCGGTCACCACCGCGAGCAGCAGGACCAGCCCCGCGACGCTGAGCGAGACGAACACCCCCCGCCATGAGGTCACCGCGAGGAGCTGCGCGCCAGCCACCGGGGCGAGGATGGGGGCCAGACCGCTGACCAGCATCAGAGTGGCGAAGATGCGGGTGATGGCGGGCCCGTCGTACAGGTCCCGCACCACGGCCCGCACGATCACCAGCGCCGCGCCGCCCGCGACGCCCTGCAGGAGGCGCAGCGCGATCAGTGCCTCCACCGTCGGCGCGAAGGCGCACATCAGCGAGGTCAGGCCGTACGCGGCGACGCCCACGAGCAGCGGGCCACGGCGTCCGCGCACATCGCTCAGCGGCCCGGCGACCACCTGTCCCAAGGACACACCGATCAGGCAGGCGGTCAGCGTGAGCTGAACCTGGGCGGCCCCGGTCAGCATCTCCCCGCTGATGGCGGGCAGCGCGGGCAGGTACATGTCGATGGACAGCGGACCGATCGCCGACAGCGCGCCCAGGATCAGCAGGAGCAGGCCCCGCCGCCGCCCCGCTCCCCCGTCACGGGAACCGGAGGCCGCCGCTGAAGCCTCGTCTTGCCGGATGGTCACGGTCATGCGGTCCCCTTCACGCGCAGGATGCGGAACAGCCCCGGGGGCCAAGAGGACCTGAACCACATTGGGGACTTCCTAATTCCCGATTAAAGAATGATTTTTATACGCAAATCGGGATATAGGGTCCAGCGACTCCTGAGCGTACGGGCGTATCAGCGTGCCGAAGGGGCTACTGAGCGGGTTTGAGCGCGATGACGGCGAAGGCGGCGCCCTGCGGGTCGGCGAGTACGGCGTGGCGTCCCATCGGCAGGTCCTGCGCAGGCCGGAGGACCTTGCCGCCGCGCTGCTCGGCCAGGGTGACGGTGCCGTCGCAGTCGCGCACGGCGAAGAAGGCCAGCCACCGTGTCCCGCTCTCCGAGGGGAACCGGTCGCCGATGGGAAGCATCCCCGCGACGGCCCTTCCGTCCACCAGCCACTCGGTGTAATCCACGCCCGCCGCGTCCCCGGCCCCGCGGGAGCCCCAGCCGAAGACCGCCGGGTAGAACGCCTTGGAACCCTCGGGGTCGCGGGAGTCCAGCTCGCTCCAGCACAGCGCCACGGGCTCGTCGGCGAGCTCCGCCCCACGGTGCCTTCCGGGCTGCCAGACCATGAAGGACCCCCCCGCCGGGTCCTGGAAGACCGCCATGGAACCCTGGTCGAAGACCTGGACGGGTCCGATCGTGACGCGGCCCCCGGCCTGCTCGACCTTCTCGGCGACGGACAAGGCGTCATCGGTGGCGATGTAGGTATTCCACACCGACGGCACACCCTCGCCGAACGTCGGGCCGATGCCCGCGACGAGCTTGCCGCCCTGCCTGAACCGGCCGTATCCCCCGGAGTCCGGGCTCGGGTCGAACTCCGCCCGCCACCCGAACAGCTCCTCGTAGAAGCCGACCGAAGCGGTGAGGTCGGTGCTCGAAAGGTCCACCCAGCAGGGCACGCCGGGCTTGTAACCGGTACGCGTGGGCATGCCGAACCTCCTTGTCGGCGGATGTCGCGCCTGTCTCTCGCTCTCCCGCGCCCGTCCGCATCCGCCGGCGGCTCGCGCCGCCGTGGCACGGGACATGGTCAGCGTCACACGCCAGGGCCGTCCGCACGCCGCTCGACCGCCCTCCTTGGCCGGAGGTGCCCTCAAGCTTTACCGCCACGCGACGCCGGGGCCGTGGTCCGGCGAAGGAAGCACCCGGGTCGGTCCCTAAACTCGTCACCATGGACTCCCCAGCCGTCGCGCTCACCGATCTGGTCAAGCGATACGGCCGCACAGTCGCGATCGACGGTCTGACCCTGAGCGCCGGCCGCGGCGCCGTCACCGCGATCCTCGGCCCGAACGGCGCCGGGAAGACCTCCACGGTGGAGATCTGCGAGGGGTTCAGGAAGGCCGACGGCGGCACGGTCCGGGTGCTCGGCCTCGACCCGATCCGCCAGGCCACCGAGCTCAAGCCCCGGGTCGGCGTGATGCTGCAGTCCGGCGGCGTGCCTCCTGCCGTACGCGCCGGTGAATGGCTGCGGCTGGTCTCCCGCTTCCACGCCCACCCTCTCGACCCGGGCGCCCTTCTCGAACGGCTGGGGCTCGCCGAGCACGCCCGCACGCCGTACCGCCGCCTGTCCGGGGGGCAGCAGCAGCGCCTCTCGCTGGCTGCCGCCGTCGTCGGCCGCCCGGAGCTGGTCTTCCTCGACGAGCCGACCGCCGGTCTCGACCCACAGGCCAGGCACGCGTGCTGGGAGGTCGTGCACGAGCTGCGCGCCCGCGGCGTGTCGACGGTGCTGACCACCCACCACATGGACGAGGCCGAGAAGCTCGCCGACAAGGTCGTCATCATCGACCGGGGGACGGTCGTGGCGCAGGGCACCCCGCGGTCGCTCACGGGCGCCGAGCGGCAGCTTCGCTTCCGGGCGCGGCCCGGGCTCGACCTCGACGAGCTGCTCACCGCGCTGCCCACGGGCAGCGCCGCCAAGGAGTCGCCGAGCGGGCACTACGTCATCGAGGGCCACGTGGGCCCGGAGCTCCTCGGCACCGTCACCGCCTGGTGCGCCGCCGAGGGCGTCACCGCCGACGACCTCAGCGTCGAGCGCCGCACCCTGGAGGACGTCTTCCTCGAACTGACCGGAAGGGAACTACGGTGACCGCCGCGCTTGATTTCACGCCGGCTCCCGGTGCGGCGCCGCTGCCTCGGATGGTCCTCGCTCAGGCGGGTGCCGAGGTCAGGGCCGTGCTGCGCAACGGGGAGCAGCTCCTGCTCACGCTGATCATCCCGATCCTGGTGCTGGTCGGCTTCTCCGCCGCCCCGCTGCTGGAGGTGCCCGGCAGGCGCATCGACTTCGTCGCCCCCGGCGTGCTCGCGCTCGCGATCATGTCCACGGCCTTCACGGGCCAGGCGATCGGCACGGGGTTCGAGCGGCGGTACGGAGTGCTCAAACGCCTCGGCGCCACACCGCTGTCACGCTCCGGCCTGATGCTCGCCAAGACCTTTGCGGTGATCACCGTGGAGGTGCTCCAGATCGCGGTGATCGCCGCCGTGGCGCTCGCGATGGGCTGGCATCCCCAGGGCGACCCGCTCTGGGCCGCCGCGCTGATCCTCGCCGGCACGGCCGCCTTCAGCGGGCTGGCGCTGCTGATGGCCGGCACGCTTCGCGCGGAGGCCACCCTCGCCGCCGCGAACCTCGTCTACCTGGTGCTGCTCGGCCTCGGCGGGGTGGTGGTCCCGGTCACGACGTTCCCCCACGCCATCCGCGTCATCGTGGAGCTGCTGCCGATCACCGCGCTGACCGGGGGGCTGCGCTCGGTGCTCGCCCACGGCAGCGGCCTGCCGGTCCGTGACCTGCTGGTGCTGCTGGCATGGGCCGCCGTGACCCTCGGCGTCGCGTCCCGCACCTTCCGGTGGGAGTGACGTCGCCTCTCCCCTCGACCGCACGTGGGAGTGACTCCCCTCCCCTTTCCCCCGACCGCACGTCCGTGCGAGGAACGCGAGAAGAAACGCGATGACCCTGCCGTCACCGTCGGCGCCCACCGGGCCGTACCCCCCGGGCCGCGTCCGGCCAGGCGCCTTCGTGCGGACGGCCGCCGGCGCCGTGCCCCCGTCCGGGCTGGTGGTGCTGGCGATCCTTTCGGTGCAGATCGGCGCGGGCCTGGCCAAGGACCTGTTCACGCAGTTGCCGCCCAGCGCCGTGGTTTTCCTGCGCATCGCGGCGGGAGCGCTGATCCTCGGCGTGGTCGCCAGGCCCCGGCTGCGCGGCCTGACCCGGCGCGACGTCGCCGTCGGAGTCGCCTTCGGCGTGACACTCGGCCTGATGAACCTCTCGTTCTACGAGGGGCTCGCACGGCTGCCGATGGGCATCTGCGTGACCATCGAGTTCCTCGGCCCTCTTGGTGTCGCGGTGGCGGCCTCACGCCGCCGGACGGACCTGCTGTGGGTGGCGCTGGCCGGCGCCGGCATCGTCCTGCTGGCTCCCTGGGGCGGGAGCGGCGGGCTGAGCTGGCTCGGCATCGGCTTCGCCGCGCTCGCGGGCGCCTGCTGGGCGGCGTACATCATGCTCTCGGCCTCGGCGGGCGGGCGGTTCCCCGGGACGACCGGGCTGTCGTTCGCCATGATCGTCGCGGTCATCGTGATCGCGCCGGTCGGGGTCGCGACCGGCGGCACCGGCCTGTTCCGCCCGGAGCTGCTCCTGCTGGGCGCGGGCGTCGGCCTGCTCTCATCGGTGATCCCCTACAGCCTGGAGCTGGAGGCTCTGCGCCGGATGCCCAAGCGCGTCTTCGGCATCCTGATGAGCCTGGAGCCCGCCGCCGCCGCACTGGTCGGCTTGGTCATCCTCGGCGAGTTCCTCGACCTGCGGCAGTGGGCGGCCATCGGCTGCGTGGTCATCGCCTCCGTCGGCGCCACCCGCACCTCGTAGCCCGCGTTCCGGGCCGCCGCGGGTGCCGCGGCCCGGAGGCGTCGAGTACCAGGACGAGCATGTGCACGCCCGGATCGCCACTGATCGGGACCGGCCGGTCAGCCGAAGCGCTCGGCCGTCCAGGCGTCCCACGCGGCCTGCTCGTCGCGGCCCGCGAAGTTCTGGTGGCCCAGCACGAGGGCGTCGCCGCGGGCGGTACCGGAGTGGATGAACCGGTACAGGCCCTCGTCCGTCCGGACGCCCAGGTTGACGGGCAGGTTCGCGTAGTAGACGACCCCGGCGGAGCCGTTCGGGAGCCGGACGTCGTCGCCCTCGCCGACGTACGGCGTGACGCTCAGCGACTCCGTGACGATCTTCCAGACGGCGTCCGGGCCGCCCGCTCCCGGCCGGAAGACCGTTGTGACCGACGGGGTGCGACCGGTGAAGTACGTGAGGTACTGCTTGAGGGTCTCCAGGTAGATGGGCCAGCCGGCCTTCATCGACTCGAACTCGGTCTCCCAGTCGTCGCCGAGCATGCCGCTCTGCACGAGCCGCAGCACGGTCGTGCCGCCGCCGCGCCCCTCGATGAGGTACTCGAACGCCATGAACTGGCCGTCGGGGGCCTCCGCGCTGCGGGTCGCGAGGCGGGTGCCCGGCTGATAGGCGGTGATCGTGGCCTGCTCGGTGTGGCCCATCATCGTAAGGTGGGCGGGACCGTCGGCGGACGTGCCGAGCTCGGTGCGTCCCATGAACCAGGAGTCGACGCCCGGTCCGGTCGCGATCGCGTCCCAGACCTGCTCGGGAGTGGCGCCGAACTCGATCTCCTGGCTCAGCTCGAACGGGTGCGTCATCGGGCTTCCTTCATGCTCGGGTGGACGGCGACGATGATCCGGTGGTCGCGGCCGTGCTCGGCGGACTCGTCGTGGTACTTGGACACCAGGGCCGTGACGGCCCCGGCGAGCTCGTCGGGGAACGCGGCCCGGTCGACGGCCGAGGCGAAGCGCACCTCGCCGTCGATCGCGAAGGTCGCGACGCGCTTGCGCGCC
>JAOPYI010000099.1 GCA_025964675.1 Sphaerisporangium sp.
ACGGGGTGGTCTTCCAGCCGGGGGTGTAAAGCCTTCCGCCGTACTCCATGGGTACCGGGCCGAAATTGCAGCCGTCCCGGCCGTACAGGTACTGGTCCATGTACCGGCAGCTAGTGGCGGCCGCGGCGAACTGGCTGGTTTGCTGCTGCGCGGACGACAGCTTGCCCACGGACTCATAGGTGAGCGTCCAGGAGCCCAGATCGGGGGTGTTGAGGGTGTTGATGTTGCCTTGGGTGTCGTAGGTGTAGATGCTGGTCTTGATTGGCTCGCCCTCGAGCTGGCGGACGTCGTTGACCTGCCGGAGCCGCTTGGCCGTGTCGTAGGCGTAGGTCACAGCGGTGGCGGAGACGCCACCGGCTGGGGTGTAGCTGATCGCCTTGAGCTGGCCGGTAATGTCGCCCAGCTGCGTGGAGGTCGCCGTGGTGGAGGTGGCGTACTGGAAGGTCACGCTGGCGCACAACGCCGGCGAGACTGAGCAGTCGCCCTGGGGCGACGCGGGCGCGCGCAGCCGGCTGAAGCGGCCTTGAGCGTCATAGGTAATGACCAGCGTGCCATCAGCGCTACCGATCTTGGTGATGAGGTAGTCGGTGCCCACCTTGGTCCAGGTGTAGGTGATGGTAGGCGCGCCGGCCTCGGTGGGCGTAATGGTCTGGGTGAAGCTGCCGTCGGCGTTCTTCACCGCGGTGCTGGTGCCGTCGTCGGCGACGAAGGTGCCGGGCTGGGCGGGGTCGGCGATGAGCCGCGTGGAGGAGGTGCCGGTGGCTATCTGGATGTAGCCGTTGGCGCTGAAGTCCTTCAACCGGCTGATCAGCAGGTTGCCGAGCGGTTCCAGCCGCCAGTTCGGGCCGAGCACCGTCTGGTTGGCCTGGGCAGCATCCATCCGCTGGCCGGCACTGTGGCTGCGAGTGACGATCAGGCCGGTGTCGGTGAAGTCGGTGGCATCGGTGATCCATACGCCGGTGCCGGTGTCGGCCCGGCCTGGCCACAGGTCCGAGGGCGCCGGTCCCGGATCGGCCGGGTCATCGCCCTCACCTGGGGTGATGACTTCGTCGGAGGTCACCTCCAGGACTGGCGGCTGCAGGCCGTCGATGTTCTCCGCAGAGGCGAAGACGCGATAGTTCGTGCTCGCGACCTCCGTGGGGGACTGCAGCACCAGGCCGTGGTTGGGGGTGCCGGCCGCCCACTTGGCCACGATGGCGGTGATGTCCCAGGTCATGGTCCCGCTGCCGCAGAAGCCGAGCTGGGAGCCCTCGGTGGAGGTGACGGCGTCCTCGGTGGTGTTGGTCGGCTGCGGCGCCCAGGTCTGCTTGGTGGCGTCCCAGAAGTCGGTGACCCGGCGCACCTGGATGCCGGCCCCGACGGTGGCACCGCAGGAGGGGGCGTCGATGTTGGTCAGCTTGAGCACCGCGCTGGTGGGGGTCTTCAGGCCTTGGGTGTTGAACCGCAGGTAGGTGCGGGCCTTCTCGCCGTCGGCCTCGGTACCGGCTTTGAGGTATTCGCCGGAGACGTTGTTGCCGTCGAAGACGCTGTTGACATCGGTGTCGTCATACAGAGGCAGCACCACCGACGGGTCGACGGTGACCGGGTAGGCGGTGGCCGGATCGGCCAGGAATTCCGCCGACGGCTTGAGTACGAGTGCCTTGCCACCACTGATCGCCTCGACGGCGGTGGCGATGGCAGTCCGATGTTGGCCGCTTTGGGGGCTGCGCCGCTCGTTGCCTTTGCGCGGCTTGTAGGCGTGCGAGGCGACGGCGTCATACAGCACCGGCGTGGAGGAGGAGGCGATGACGGTGGGACCGTCCTTGATCGTCAGCTGTCCATCTGCTGCCTTTCCCACGGTTAGGCCTTCGGCGGTGACTGGGATCCTCACCTCTACCGGGCCGGTGGGCCTGCGGTTCAGCACTACATCAAAACGCAGTCCAGCGGGCAGGGCAGTGACCACCAGGTCACCGGCGCCTTCCGCGGCGACGCCCCGGTAGATCGCCTTGTTGCGCTCAATTGCCGGCTGGGGTAGTTGTCCGTCCCAGCCGAGGCTCAGAGATGTGCCGTCGCTGCGGTGAAACTGGGCGAACGGTCCGTTGCCGCCGGCGGAGAACTCGATGTCGGCCTTGGCGACCTTCGGACGCAGGCTGTTCCCCGACGGCATAAGATCGGTATCGATCTTATGCCAGTTGCCGTTTGCGTCTTTGACTCTGACGGGGCCGGAGGTGATCCGCGTGGAGATCTTGCCTTCCGGGGTCACCTCGCTGATCGAGGTTTCAGTCGTTTTCGACGGAAGTTGCACAGGCTGGCCGGTGCTATTGACCTTTTGGACTGCTTCGGCCAGCTCGCTCTGTGCGGCGGTCTGGTGGCTGGGCTTAGGCTGCGGGGATGGCCCGGCTTGTGCCGACGCGGTTCCGACCCACAGCAGCGATGCGAAAAGACTCGATGCTGTGAGCGCCGCGGCTGCTAGCCGACGAGGTTGGCCCTTGATGAGGGCCGACTGACGCCGACCAGTTCGTGACTTATGCAACTCTTGTGGTCTCCTGTCCCTTTTTTGGGCGGGTTGCCAGGGAATCGTGACATGACCGTGAAGATCGCGTAAGTGTGATCAATAACACAGCAATGCGCTTGATCGGTAAATGCGCAGCTTGTGGCCCTAAGGGTGAGATATATCTTGACCTAAATGAAACTTTTCGGGCCGTCGATTCTGTACATTCAAGTGGCCGCAAGGTGGCTGGCGAAGTGATCAAGCGTCATGAGCTGGTTTCGCGCTGTAGCAAAAGAAAGTCGCGGACGTCACACGTATCGACGTTGAAAGGCTGAGGTTCTGGCTACGGCGGGTTGAGGCCCAGCGGTGTGCCGAGGATGAACCGGCTCAGCAGGTCGGGCTGGTATTGCATGCGTTTCAGTCGGTTCTTGATGATGGCGAGCATCTCGTCAAGGGTCCGGCAGGCCAGGTTGGTCAGGTGTCCCTTGAGGTGGGCCCAGACGGTATCGATCGGGTTGAGGTCAGGGGCGTAGGCGGGGAGGCGGTAGACCGTCAACCAGTCATGGTCGGCGATGAAGGTGCGCATCGCGGTGCTGGTATGCATGGAGGCGTTGTCCCAGACGAGCACGATCGGCGCGGCGAGTGTGTGGTGGGCTGCCACCAGTTGAGCGATGAGATCGCCGGTGGCGAATCCCTTCTTCTCGCCCTTGCGCCCGTGGTAGGCGATGGTGCGGAACAGCAGCCGGGTGCGCCGGCCCGGCTTCATGCACAGGAGCCCGGCGAGCGAGACGCGTCCGGTGTGCTTGCCGGTCACGGTCACGATCGGTGTCTGCCCCCGCGGTGACCAGGTGCGGCCCTTGGACGGCCTCAGCGATTGCCCGGATTCGTCTTGGAAGCAGATCCATGCGCCGCGTTCCGCGGCGGCGCTTTTAACTCCGGCCACGTCTCCTTCGCCCAGGTGGCGATGGCCTGCTCGTCACGCTCGGCCGCCCGATGGATGGGCACCTGCGGCGACCAGCCGAGGCGATGCAGCAGGTAGCAGGTGCCCCGCACGGTGTAGGCGATACCGAACAACTCCTTGATCACGATGGCCGCCCGGGCAAGCGTCCACCGCTGATCCTCTTCCCAGCCATGCGCGGCCGGCCCGGACATCAGCTCCTTCTCCAACCGCACCAGCTGCACATCATCCAGGCGGCACACCGACCCACCAGGCCCCTTGGAGACCAGGGCGTTGCGCCCGCCCGTCTGCCACCTGCGATGCCACTGCCAGGCCGACTTGCAGGTCACCCCCAGTTTCCCTGCCACCTCGACCGGACTCGCGCCCCCGCCGAACATGTCGGCGGCCTGGAAACGGATCTCTTCACGCCTGGCCCGCGCCACAGCGGACAGGCCACCTCTATCCGATACCACCTCGGGCGCATCGTCGAGGAGGAGAGCGGCATGGAAGGGGAGGACCTCCAGCTCGGCCGGCGCATCACGACGGGAGGCCCTCACCCAGCCGCGATCCAGATGGGGGCCATCACTCAGTGGACGCGCGAGACCTTGGGATTCACGCCGGGGCCGATAGCGGAAACGGGTCCATGATCGTCCCGCGTATGTCCCGCGATCATTGGCCTACGGCTGCCTACGGTGGCACTCGGCTGCATTTGATCGCTAAGAGGGGAAGAGCTGAGCCCCAGGTCAGGGGCTAAGCGGCTGGTCAGGAGAGTGCCCCCGGCAGGATTCGAACCTGCGGCACCCGCTTTAGGAGAGCGGTGCTCTATCCCCTGAGCTACGGAGGCTGATCTGGTGTAAGCGTACCGAAAGGCGAGCACCATGTGTGCCGAGGCGGGG
>JAOPYI010000100.1 GCA_025964675.1 Sphaerisporangium sp.
CTCGACACCGACGACGGCGCGGTGGAGATCAGACCGCGGGAAGGGTTCGGCGGATTGCAGCCGACTCTGGTCTTCAGCCCCACTACCGAGCCCAAGGCGGGCAAGCTGCGGCTGCACATCGACGTCAGACCTGTGATCTTCAGAGCGTGCTCGGCGCCGAGGTGGTCCTGGAGAGCCAGTCTTCGTCACGCGGGCCCTGCCACGCTCAAGGCCAGACCCCGGAAGACACTCGATTGGAAGACGCCCGCCGAGCCACTCTAGGGAGCCGCCACCGTCTCAATCACCGGACCAGCGGCCGCGATCTCCGTGCTTGCCCGGACGAACGCGGCCACCGCCCGCGACCGCGTCCGCTCGGGCCACGCCAACAGGATCGAGCTCCTCGGCGCGTCGAGCACCGGCACACACACCACGTCCGATCGCGCGTGGCGTCGCACCGATTCCGGGACCACGGCGACCATCTGGCCCAGGGCGACCAGTTGCATCAGTTGCCCTGGGTCGCGCACCTCCGGGCCGCTCGCCTCTTCCGGACCGGCCCAGCGGGGTAACGGGTCGCCGTCGAGGTCGGCCAGCACCAAGGCGGCGCGGTCGGCCAGTCGGTGGTGGCTGGGCAGCACCGCCACGTGGTCCTGGGTCAGCAGCAGTTCGGTGTCGAACCCACCGAGGTCGTCGTGCGGGGCGTGCAGGAACGCGAGGTCGACGCGCCCGTCGCGCAGCATCTGCGCCTGCTCGCCGATCCCGCACACCACCACTTCGACCTCGAGAGCGTCCGGATCCCGCCGGTACACGGGCATGATCCGCTCCAGCAGGCCCGCGTCCCCATCGGGCTTCATCACCACCATCAATCGCGGCACGTCCCGTCCTGCCCGCTGCGCCCGCCGTACCGCAGCGGCGACTGCGTCGAGCGCCTTGTGGCTCTCCGCAAGAAAGACCCTGCCCGCGGGCGTCAGGCTCACCGCGCGGCTCGTGCGCTCCAGCAGCACCACGCCCATCCGCCGCTCGAGCTGCTGGATGGCGCGCGACAGCGGTGGCTGCGCCATGCCGAGCCGCCGGGCCGCGCGGCCGAAGTGCAGCTCCTCGGCGACGGCCACGAAATACGCGAGCTCCCGCGTCTCCGGTGCGTCCATACCTGCAGAGTATCGGTCGATACGACATCGGTGTTGGCCCGCGCGGGCCGCACCATGGTGCCCTGGAGTCATGAACAACACCAACGACACCAAGATCGCCCTGGTCACCGGTGCCAACAAGGGCATCGGCCGCGAGATCGCCGCCCAGCTCGCCGCCCTCGGGTACACCGTCGTGATCGGCGCCCGCAGCGCCGAGTTCGGGGAGAAGACCGCCGCGGAACTGCGCGCCACCGGCGCCGACGCCACCTCCGTCGTGCTCGACGTGACCGAGCCCGCCTCCGTCGCCGCGGCCGCCGCCGCGGTCGAGGCCCGGCACGGCCGGCTCGACGTGCTGGTCAACAACGCGGGCGTGGCCGGTCCCCCGGGTAGCGACCTGGCCAGCCAGCGGCCCCGCTCCGCTGACCTCGACGTCATCCGCCGCATCTTCGACACCAACTTCTTCGGCGTCATCACCGTCACCAACGCCCTGCTGCCGCTGCTGCGCCGCTCGAGCGCCCCGCGCATCGTCAACGTCTCCAGCAGCGCCGGTTCACTGGCAGCCATGACCGACCCGGAGATCGCCGCCGTTGTCTACGCCGGGCTCAGCATCGCCGACCTCCCCATCGCCGCCGGCTATGTCCCGTCCAAGACCGCCCTGAATGCCCTGACCGTCCAGTACGCCAGGGACCTGCGCCCCGACGGCATCCTGGTCAACGCCGTCGACCCCGGCTACACCGCTACCGACCTGAACAACCACTCCGGCCACCGCACCCCCGCCCAGGGCGCCGTGGCCGCGGTCCGGATGGCCACCATTCCCGCCGACGGACCCACCGGCACCTTCACCGACGACCAGGGCCCCGTGCCCTGGTAGGACCAGCTGGTCGGCGCCTCCCTGTCCGCGTGGGCATCTTGACGGCTCGCTACTGCGAACGGATCTGAGCGAGTAGTGAGCCGCCCGAGCCGGATCACTCGCACCCTCTTTCCGACATTCGCCGATATTTTTGGGCAAGGTGTTCTGCCGTGGCGGATGTCCGGGCCGCGGGCCCTGGTGAGGCTTCTAATCGCTCTGGCGCTGCCCGAGCTGCGTCCCGACATCGACTGGAGGTTGCTGCGCTCCCCCGGTCACTGCCCGCGCTGCGCCGCCGGCCACCCCGGCGGGTACGTCATGGCCCTGTTCCGCCACCACCACTACGCCTGCCGGCGACACGGCTACTGAAGGGGCCGCCCGCCGCCAACACCCTGATCTACCACCACCACACCAACGCCCCCATAATCGAGAGCTACTACCCCCGCCCAGGCGTAACGCGGTGAACCGACAGCGAAGGGATATGTGAATGCATTTGTCGCAGCCAGCGTTCGTGCAAGAGCTACAGGCCGAACTCGGCCCCGTGAAGCTGGTGCACCAGATCGACAGCAGCCCCCGATCGCATGTGTGGCGTGCCGAGATAAGCGGAACCCCAGCGGTGATCAAGCAGATCGTCGAGGGCCCGGATGCCCACCTGCGCTTCGGGCGCGAAGTCACCGCACTACGGCTAGCAGCACGAACCGATCCGCCCCTAGCGCCCACGATCCTTGGGATCGACCCCGACCAGCGGGTCCTCGCCCTGGAATACCTCGACGCCGGCGACCCGCCCGACGACTGGAAGGTCGACTATGCGGCGGCGCTGGCTCGGCTGCACGCGGCCACGAACGGCGGTGACGCCGGATCGTTGCCGCGATGGTCTCCTCCTACCCCCGACGATCTCCGCGCCTTCCTTAGGCTGGCTCGTGAGATGGGCGTCGCGGTGCCGCCGGCGATTCATCCCGAACTCGACGGCGTGCTGGACCGGCTCGACCGGACGGTAGGGCATTCACTGCTGCACGGCGACCCCTGCCCCGGCAATGATCTCTACACCAGCGAGGGGATCCGGTTCGTCGACTTCGAACAGGCCTCGCTGGGCAATGGGCTGACCGAATTGGCCTACCTGCGCATCGGATTCCCGACCTGCTGGTGCGCAACCCAGACGCCCGCACCACTGCTTCGCCGCGCCGAGGATGCCTACCATGCGGCCTGGCGTGCCGCCACCGGCACCGAACCTCAGGGTGACCTCACAGACGAGGGCATCGGCTGGCTGCTGCGAGGCGATGCCCTCGTCGAACGGGCCCACCGCGACGGAACCGATCACCTGGCCAGGGTGACTCGCGACGATTGGCGCTGGGGCATCGCCACCGCACGGCAACGATTGCTCCACCGCCTCGGTGTCGTCCATGAGGCCACAGCCGATCGCGCCGACCTCGCCAACCTCCATGACGTCACCGCGGCGATGCGGAGCCGGATCCTCGGCCGCTGGCCTGCCATACTGCCGCTTCCCTCGCGCCGCCCCTGAGAACCCGCTGATCTGGCTCGGCCGTTGGTGAACGCCGTTCTCCTGGCGGCACACTGCGGCCGAAGGGGAACTGGCCGACGCGTGACCGGCACGGCACCAGCATGACCAGCAGCCGAAGATCGGCGTTGCGGCTGCTCGACGTGGTAACCATCGGGGCGCGTACGCCAGCGGACCGACCAGCGTGAAGGATCGCGATTCTCGGGATGGCCGGTGAGGGCGAGGAAGACGTCGTCGAGATCGGGGGTGTGGACCGACAGCTCGTCGACCTGGATCGATTCATCGTCGAGCCGGGAGAACAGGGCCCTCAGTGACCGGACGCTGCCGTCTGGCCGTTGGAGGTCTTGACCACCGCCGTGCCGTCGATCTCGCCGATCCAGATCTTGCCGGACGAGGTGGTCACGTCGGTGTGCCCGCCGGGAATAGGACCCGGTCACAGCGTCACCACATCAGCCACCACGCAGGCGATGTTGTCCGGTGCGCCCGCGGCGTATGCCAGCCTGACCAGCTCATCGAGGACCTGCTCAGGGTTCCCCGTACCGCTCAATACACTGCGCAAGGACTCTGTCACAACGACGGTGGACAGTCCGTCAGAGCACAACAGGTAGCGGTCGCCCGCTACGGCCGTATGCAGCGACAGGTCCGGCTTGGACCTACCCGTACCCGTGAGCGCATGGACCAGCAGCGAGCGTTGCGGATGCGAGGCGGCCTCCTCTGGGCTGAGGCGTCCTTCGTCGACCAGCGACTGCACGTAAGTGTGGTCGTGGGTGATCTGGAAGATCTCGCCGTCGCGCAGCAGATACGCCCGCGTGTCACCGATGTGCACCAGCGCCAGCTGGGAGCCAGACCACAGCATCGCGGTCAGTGTCGTGACCGCCTCACCCGACAGTGTCGACTCGGCAATGCCCTGAATCGCCCGGTCGGCTTGAGCGACCGCATCGGCAAGCGCACCGAGAAGGTCGCCGGCAGGTACGGCCTTCGTCTCCAACGGCTTGAGCGCGTCAATGGCCGCCGCACTTGCGAGATTTCCGCCTGGCCCGCGCACTCCGTCGGCCACCGCCAGCAGCCGAGTGCCGGCATAGGCGGTGTCCTCATTGCTTGTGCGAACCAGCCCCGACTCCGACCGGACCGCATAACGGATCCCGATCATGGTTTGTGCATCTTCCACGGCGCTACCCCTTCCTGACAGGTAATCGACGAGGAAGGTGGCCAACTGTTCGCGTACGACGGTGTCGGCCATGACCTGCGCCCAGTAGTCGGCGACCTGCCCGGCCGCCGCCTTTGGCTCCAGGGCGCATATCTGGCGGATGCGAGCTAGCGGCATGTCCAACCGCCGCAACCACGCGATCAACCGAGCTCGCTCCAACTGCGTTGGATCGTAGAAGCGGTCGGAGTCGTAACCGCTTGAGCCGACGCGGCGAAGCGGTTCAGTTCCCGGTGGACCAGGCCACCGTTGTAACCGCCGGTCAGGCGCAGGGCAGTTTCGCGGCATCCGCATCGACGC
>JAOPYI010000102.1 GCA_025964675.1 Sphaerisporangium sp.
ATCCCGCCGCCAGGAAGGCCCAACGGGTGGTACGGCGCGTCCTCCTCGAGCACGGCGTTGCCGATCCAGGCATCGCTGGCCATCAGCAGATGCCGCTGCGTCTCGACGAACGACCACTCGCCGTCGACCTGCTCGTGCAGCTTCGCCTCGGGTAGGCGCCTGGCGCGGTCGAGCGTCTCCTCCCATTGCTTCTCGATGGCATCCCAAGCGGCCCGGTATTCGGCGGCGGACGTGGCCTCACGGGCCAGCACCCGGTTGGGATGCAGCCGGTCGAGCTCGGCCTCGACGTAGGCGGTCACGTCGACGTCGTTGACAACGACACGCTCGAAGCTGCCACCGAGGGAGACGTTGCCCCCATAGCAGTCCACGATCTTCAGGCCGGTGACGTCGCAATCGCGAATCTCGAGGCCGGAGAGGTCGCACAGGTGGATGCGGGCACCACGGAACTGGTCACTTTGGGTGTATTCAGCAGGCATCGGGACAGTTTCCCGTATCCGTCCCGCCCGCGCCAGTGAATGGCACAACGTGAGGGTTGCGTGTTGCGTCCGGGTGGGGGAGTGCGGGATCGAGCATCTTGGCGAGCGCTCGACGATCGATCTTGCCCGCGCGGTTGAGAGGCATCTCGTCCAGCCAGACGTAGACGCGTGGAATCATCGGCGCGGGTAGCCAACTACCCAGTTGGCTCGTGAGCAGCTCGTCGGGTCGCCGTTCGCCGACCAGATAGGCGACGATGGCCGCGCCGCCCGGGTTCTCGTGGCTTGTGTCTTCGATGGCGGCACGACGCTCACGATCACAAAGCGCTGTGCCAAGTCCTGCTTGATCCGCTCGGCCCAGGCGGAGACCGCAAGTTCCAGCACACGGTCTACGACCGCGATGCTGACCGGCCCGCTGTCCTCACCGGCCACGACCGCCGTCGAAGACGCCGTACTCCTCTTCGACGGCGTCTTCCTCCTGCGGCCAGAACTCATCGACTAATGGGATCTGCGGATCTTCGTGTCCGTCGACTTCGAGCAGACCATAGATCGCGCCCTGACCCGCAGCATGGCGATGGCCGGATCCGCCGATGCCGCCGAGATCGAACGGTCCTGGCGCCACCGCTACATCCCATCCCAACAGCTCTACTTCGCGACAGCCCGCCCGACCGATCACGCTGACATCATCGTGTACAACGATCAGCTCCACGAGCCGACCTGGGACATCCGATCCGCGCGCCCCGGAACGACCGGGGATCGGCATGAACTCGTCCTCAGGCGGCCAGACTGAGATCGAGGCGGGTGTTCATGTCGAGGCGGAACCGGCCGTAGGGGTTGATGTGGACCCAGAATAGGGGTGAGAGCGCCCGGTGGTCCTCGTCGGTGAGCTTCCGCGCCCACTTCGGATCTCGTAGCACGGCCTGGAGGAGCTGGGTGTTGATGAACACCAGCGAGGACTGGAGTAGGTGCAGTGCGAGCATGGACACCTCGGCGTGCTCGCGATCGGAACCGGTGAGGGTGCCCTCGCGACCGTAGAAGATCTTGTCGTTGGCGCTGTTCCAGTTCTCCACGACCTGCAGCCCATTGTTGATCTCACTGCGGAGTTCCTCGTCGGCGAGGTAGTCGCAGGCGAAGATGGTGCGCACGACCCGGCCGAGTTCTTCCAGGGCGAGGTAGACCGGCTGCTTGGGGCCCCCACTCTTGGACTTCATAAACCGGCGCAGCACCTGCTCGGCCTCGTTAGTGCGAAGGCGGAGCGCGGTCGCGTACTTGATGATCTGATCGTAGTTGCGTGCGATCAGATCCCAGTCGATCGGCCGCTGCTTCAGGACCTTCGCCAGCTTCGGCCACGCGGCCTGGTTCGCGGTCGGCGCGTACAGCTGGATCGCGCCGATGTTCTTCAGCCGGGGCAGCAGCTTGAACCCCAGGACCTCGGTGAAGGCAAAACCCACCAGCGAAGCTCCATGGGTGTCGGTGTAGTTCGCCTCTATGTCGGCGTCGGTGCCGTGCCGCAGCAGCCCCTCGATCATCGCCGCAACCTCCGAGGAGGAACACGACTTCAGCTGTGAGTAGACGCACAGCCGACCCTTGTCGACATGCCAGTAGATCATGACGCCGTAGCCGCCGTACCGGGCGTGGAATTCGGTCATCAGGTTGGAGTCCCAGGAGGCGAACCGCTTTGAGTCCGATGCCGTCGACGTCGCCTTCCCCCACCACTTCGGATCCCGGGCCTCCAGGGTCGCATTCACCACGGACACGATCGCGGCACGCAGGTTCTCCCGAGTGATGAAGGTCTGGCGGACGTGCCGTAGCTCGGCCTCGGTGTGGCCGTGCTCACCGGTCGCTGACATCTGTCGGATCCCCATGTTGGTGCCGAGCGCGAACAACACGAGCAGAAGCCGCTTGCTCAAGGTCTCCTTGGACAGGACCTCGCGGGTCGCGACCGAGGTGAACAGGTCGGGGAAGTCGGTGATGAACGCGGTGTTCTTCAGGATGTCCAGCAGGTCGATGGTGCCCCAGCGGCGCTGCACCTCGGCCTTCAGAGCGGTGAGGTTCTTCGGCTCGGGCAGCTTGTCGAGCTTCGGGACCGACACCCACGGCTTGCCCTTCCGGGTGGTGATCTTCACGCCTCCTGTGGTGCCCTCGACGAGGCCGGTGTTCAGCCGGTCCAGGCCCGCGGTCAGGCGGCTTTTGAGGTCGGCTATGAACTCGGTGGCATCCAGGGGCTTGGACAGGGCGGCGTAGTGGACGTCGCGGTTGGTCTCGAAGTCGCCGGGCAGGTCCTTGTCCGGATCGCGCCACCGGCCAGCGCCCTGCACGTACACCTCACGGCGCCGCAGCGCCTCCCGCAACGCGATCAGCACGCACAGCTCGTACGGGATTCGCTCGACCCGCCGGGACTCGGCGTCCACCACCGCGTCCCGCCACGCCCACTGCACCACGCCCTCGATCGGCACCCGCTCGGTCTCGGCGTAGTACCGCTCGGTCGCTGCGACCCCCGCGTACCGAGACAGCAAGTCGATCGCGTCCATCACCGGTCGGTAGGCGGTGTTGTTGCACTTGAACTCCAACGCCGCCAGGATCGGCCCGAGCATCCGCCGGTAGTGGTGGGAGTAGGAGCCGCGCAGCTGGTAGCGGATCCGCTCGGAGACAGCCCGCTCGGTGGCCATCAGCTCCCGCGCCAATGACTTCAGCGTTCCCACCCCACCCGGCACCGCCGGATACACCGCCTCCCGCACCGTGTCGTCGGGGCGCTCGATCGCGGCTTTGATCATGTTGACGTAGATGCCGCGCTTGCCCCGTACCTTCGTCAACTCGCCGACCAGCTCCCGCTCCACCCGCCGCTCGGCCCGCGCGTTGATCCGGTGAATCAGGTCGATCAGCAGCCCGACCAGCCCGTCGACCAGCTCGGCCTGCCGCGTCCAGCACAATGCCGCCAGCAGCGTGTACCGCACCGGCTCGGAGCTGTCCTCGAAGTCCGACGGGTACATCCGCATCGCCCGCGTCCGCCACGCCGCCACGATCCGATCCGACACTCCGGAGAAGACCCCGTCCGGCAGCCCCAGCGACCGAGCCGTCGCCAGCTTCCCGATCTCCGCCAGCAACGTGTCCAACCCCAGCGGACCCGGGTCGGACTTCAACTCCGCCAGCACATGCGGACGGTCCAGCAGATCCTGCAACCTGCCGCACACCACCGACCCCAGTGTGCCCACCACGCCCTCCGAGAACGCCACCTCGAACTTGGAAAGGCCCGACCCCACCACCCGCTCCACCTGGCCGGGCGTCGGCGGCTCCACATCCTCGCTCCGGCATCTGCGGCGCAGCGCCTCAGCAAGCCGCTGGCGACTCGTCTCCGTCGGGCACATCTCCTCCGCCAGCCACCGTGCCCACCGGTCCTCATCCTCCTCCGTCGCCGGCCGCGTCCCGAACGCCTCCCTGATCTGCTTGCGGTGATACTCGATCGTCCGCCCCGTCCACCGGTACTTCGCGAACTCCCCGGCGTCGACCTTCACCAGCGACGCCACATAGTCGACCGCGACCAGCGGAACCGCCTGCGGACCGTCCGGGAACCGGCCCTCAAGCTCATAGAACTTCAGCAACAACGCGAACCCCAACCGCGTCGCGCCCGACTTGTTACGGATCAGCTTCCAGTCACCCTCGACCAGCGTCCACGAACCGATCAGCTCATCCGGTTCCCACTCCGCGCGCATCCCCACCACTCCCAGACCGAGACCACCACCAGGACATGGCTCACGATCAAGGAAAAGGTCGCCCATTTCACCGGGATTGACCTACTTGCAACCACTACGCGACGAACCCGAAAGATAGCTCACCGCTACTTTGCGGCTCGCCGTAGCTTTAGGAGTTCCGGGCCGGCTCAGGGCATCTGGCGCTCTCCGTTTGCGGTCGGTTCCACGCATCGGCCTCCCCGGGCCCGCGGCTCATCCGCGAGCGCAGTGCCTCTAGCGGCGGCTTTGTCCACTGACGGTAGAAAGTTCA
>JAOPYI010000104.1 GCA_025964675.1 Sphaerisporangium sp.
CCGGATGACGCCGAGTAGCGGTGTCCGATGTCGTATTCACCGACCCGGCCGTTGACGATCTCCGCAGGATCGGTCCGGATGCCGTCCCCAAGGTCCTGAAAGAGATCCTCCTGCTACTGGAGAACCCCGAGGCCGGTTACCCACTTGGTGGGGAGCTGACTGGATTCCGCAAGCTTGTCGTCGGCCGGAACACCTGGCGGTTCGTCTACCGGATCACCGACGACAAGGCGGTCGAGATCTGCGAGATCTGGGCCATCGGAGAAAGAGCCGACGCCGAGGTCTACGCCCAAGCCAAGGCGCGAGTCCGGGCGGCCGGCGACTCGCGCCCCGACGTTGTCCGCCTAGGCGTGGTGATCGAGCGCCTCGGAACCCTGACCGATCACATCCATGTCAAAGAGGCGCCTGCGCGGGAGCCGGTTCCTGACTGGCTCGCCGACCGGCTGATCTACACGGTGGGCCTGGCCCGCGAGGACGTGGCAGCACTCGACCTGGAAGAGGCCGTCGATCTTTGGGCGGAGTTCCGCTTGAGGTCGCGTTAGCCGGTAGCCATCGGCAGCAACTCGAACTCTTCCGCGGCATAGCACCGGCTGCAGCCGTGTGACTCCCCCTTTTAGTTGGCGGTTCCCAGCTTTAGTTGGCGGCTGGGGCACTACCCCAGCTGGTCGCGGCGGCGTGTCAGGTAGGCGGTCTCGGCGGTGTTGCCTGCAAGCTCGATGGCTTTGTCGTACGCCGCGCGCGACTTCTGACTGCGGCCCAGCCGGCGCAGCAGGTCGGCGCGGGTCGCATGGTAGGCGTGATAGCCGGCCAATTTGTCCTCAAGACGGTCGACGGCTGCCAGTGCCACCTCCGGGCCGTCGAGCTCGGCGACCGCGATGGCCCGGTTGAGGGCGATGATCGGCGAGGGGTCGAGGTGGACGAGCTGGTCGTAGAGGGCGACGGCCTGCGACCAGTCGGTGTCGCGTACGTCGCGGGCTGAGGTGTGCACGGCGTTGATCGCGGCGAGGATCTGGTAGCGACCCGGGGCCACCCCGGAGGCCAGGCGCCCGCGCACCAGCTGGTGACCCTCGGCGATCAGCGCCGCGTCCCAGGCCCCACGGTCCTGCTCGTCGAGGGTGACCAGTTCGCCGCTGCCCGAAACCCGGGCGGTGCGGCGGGCCTCGGTCAGGAGCATCAGCGCCAGCAGCCCGGCCACCTCACCGTCCTGTGGCATGAGGGCACGGATCAGGCGAGTGAGCCGGATCGCCTCGGCGGTCAGGTCGTGGCGTACGGGATCGGTGTCGGGGCCGGTGGCCAGGTAGCCCTCGTTGAAGACGAGGTAGAGGACGGCGAGTACGCCGGAGACGCGCGCCGGGAGATCCTCCCCGGACGGCACGCGATAGGGGATGCGCGCCGCCTTGATCTTGGCCTTCGCGCGGGTGATCCGCTGGCCCATGGTGGTCTCGTGCACCAGGAAGGCACGGGCGATCTCGGGCATGGTCAGGCCGGCGACCATGCGCAGCGTCAGCGCCACGCGGGCCTCCATCGCCAGCGCCGGGTGACAGCAGGTGAAGATCAGCCGAAGCCGTTCGTCGTCGATGGCGCCGAGAGGCTCGGGCGGGTCGTCGTCGTACAACAGCTGAGCCTCCCTGTGCTTGTCGTCGCGCTTGTTCTCGCGCCGGATCCGGTCGATGGCCCTGCGGTTGGCGGTGGTGGTCAGCCAGGCGCCGGGGTTGGGCGGTACGCCGTCGGCCGACCACCGCTGGACGGCGGTCGCGAACGCTTCGCCCGCCGCCTCCTCGGCGATGTCGAGGTCACCGAAACGCCTGGTCAGGGCAGCGACCACCCGTGCCCACTCCTCGTGGTGGGCCTGGGTGACCGCCTCGCGGACGTCGATCCTGTTCACAGGAACGGCCGCACCTCGATCTTCCGATGGCAGGCCTTCGACCCCTCGGCGGCCAGCTTGAGCGCCACGTCGAGGTCCGCGGCCTCGATGATCCAGAAGCCGCCGAGGAACTCCTTCGACTCCAGGAAGGGCCCGTCGGTGAACATCGCCTCCCCACCCCGGTTGTCGATCACAGTGGCCGTGGTGGGTGCCCCGAGACCGCCGGCGAAGACCCAGTGGCCTTCGGCCACGAGCCGGTCGTTGAACACGTCGATCGCAGCCTGCTCGTCCGGGGTGGCCATGCCGGCCTTGTCAAAGATCACGGAAACCATGTACTGCATCTCGGATCATCTCCTGTGTTTCGGGGCACCCCTCGTGGGCGGCCGCTCACCCCTACTACGAACACCTCTGCCCTGATCCGACGCCGCCCCGGATTTCTTTCGAGGAACTTTCGGCGGGTCGCGACCGAAGATCGTGTACGTTTCCGCCAAGTAAGCCTGGGAGCAGCCGCCAACCATCGCTTGGAACCAACGTTGAACTCCACGCCCAGGCCGAAGGGATTCTCGCCTGTGATTTCTTTCATCCGCGCATGAACGCGATCATGGAACGGTGGGTCGGCAGCGTCCGCCGAGAGATCCTCGACCGGATCCTCATCGTCAACGCCGCGCATCTGTGCAAGGTTCTCCGAGTATGAGGACCATTTCAACGCCCGCCGGCCACACCGCGCCTTGAACCAGGCCAGCCCCCTGAGAGCGCTATCCGACCCCGTCGACGCGGACATCAAGGTCATCCGACGAGACCGGCTCGGCGGGCTCATCCATGAATACGCCCAGGTCGCATAGGGCTGGCCGAATATTCGGCACTGACACGCGAGCGTGAAGACGGTACAGCTCGCCCTCGGCCACAGCACGCCCGTAGTCACGCTCAACACTTACGCGGGGGGGTGGCCCGAGGCACAGGAGAAGACGCGTGCCCTGGTGGACAGCGCGCTCGGCCGTGTGCCCCGGATGTGCCCTCGGGAGGCTCCGGCCCGATGAGTCACCAGTTCAGAGCCTTGGAAAGCGGCTGGCTAGCGGTAGTTCGTGAACTGCAGGGCGATGTCGAGGTCCTTGCCCTTGAGCAGGGTGATGATGTCCTGGAGCTCGTCCTTCTTCTTGGAGCTGACCCGGAGCTCTTCACCCTGGATCTGCGCCTTGACCCCCTTGGGGCCCTCGTCCCGGATGATCTTCGAAATCTTCTTCGCGTGCTCCTGGTCGATGCCCTCCTTGAGGCTCACGACCAGGTGGTACTCCCTGCCGGACAGCTTGGGCTCGCCGGAGTCCAGGACCTTCAGGGACAAGCCCCGCTTGATGATCTTTTCCTTGAACACGTCGAGGACGGCGTTCGCCCGCTCCTCGCTGTTGGCCTTGATCTGGATGTCATTCTGACCCGACCAAGCGATGCCCGCGCCCGTGCCCTTGAAGTCGAAGCGATGCCCGACCTCCTTGACCGTCTGGTTCAGCGCGTTGTCGACCTCCTGCCGGTCGATCTTGCTCACCACGTCGAAACTGCTGTCGGCCATCGGTATAGGTATCCTCTCTCGTCCCTCCGACCCTAGCGACACCAGGACGGTCCCGTGTGGATCAGGGCGGGGACAAACCGGTGTCACAGCCACCTCGGAAGTCCGCTATTCTTCTTGCTGTCGCCGCGAGAGCGGAAGACACGGCAGGTTGCCCGAGTGGCCAAAGGGAGCGGTCTGTAAAACCGTCGGCTCAGCCTACGCAAGTTCGAACCTTGCACCTGCCACCGGGGATCATCCCAGCTCAGAGGCCCTCCGGGGCCTCTTTTGCTTTCCGGGGACATGCAGCCAGGAGCAGCCAGAAGCGGCCGTTTGTCACTGCTCCCGGAATATACGCGGAATGGATCATGGACTGTTTGCCCAGGTGAGACACCATGATCCGGGACATCTGCGGGATGGCTCCCACCCTCAAAACGCCGAAGGGTCCCAGAGATCATCCGGGACCCTTCATGCCTCATGTGGCGAGTCTCAGGCCGCAAGCGCGTCCTCGATCCGCCTGTTCACGATCTTCTCTTGGCCATCGACGCACTTGGCGTAGACGCGAAGGAGCACATCCACCCCATGCCCGGCCCGCACCGCCACCTCAGGAGCCGGTACGCCCCCGTTGAGCCACAAGGACACGGCCGCGTGCCGAAGGTCGTACGGACGACGCGCGAGCGGTGAGGCGACCTGAGCAGGAGTCAGCGCCAGCATGCGGGCTTCCTGCCAGACCTCGGTATAGGCCGTCGAGGCGACCACCCCGCCACGCTCACTCTGAAACAGCCGCCCGTCCGCAGCGACCCCGAACTCTTCGATGTGTTGCCGAAGGATCTTCACCAGCTCCGGCGGGATCGGGACCACCCGCACGTCATCTTCGCCTCGATGCTTCAAGCCGCGTAGCTCGTGAGCGTCACCGCTGTCGGTCCATTTCGTGTTGACCTCGGGTCGTGAGACATCGAGCGTGAGCCGTCCCCAGCCGGTACGGGGCAGGTGGCAATCGTCGTGCCGTAGGCTCACCGCCTCACCCGGACGCAGCGCCGCGAAGTACATGCAGGCGAACAGGGCCATCAACCGCTGACCACGCCCACGCTTGCCGTGCCGTTGTTGGCCTACGTAGGTAATCGCGGTCAGCAGCTCCCGCGTCTGCCGAGGGTTCACCACCACCCGAGGGTCTACCGTCTCAGTCGTCTTGGGAGGCGACCACTTGACGCGATGCAGCGGGTTGGACTTCAGTTCTTCCAGCTCCACCGCGTACTCAAGAACGTGATGCAGAACCGCACGCTTGCGCTTGACCGTGTTGGCGCCGGCTTTCTTGCCATTCAGGAGCAGCGCGAGCGCATCGAGCGCGGCGCGTACGATCTTCGTCTCATTCAGGTCTGGCACGCCGAGTGAGGCCGTCTCAAGCCAGCGGATGGTTCGCGCCATGTCCGGGGGAGGCGTCGGCCGCTTGTCTTCTGGAAGGAGCGCGTACTTCCGAAGGGCCGTCCGCAGGGTGTCTGCGTCAGGACGACCGGGCGTCTCCCGGGTGAGGATGGGGAGCACTGTCGCGAGGGCGTCAGACATGCTGTCACGGCTCTTGGGAGCCGCGTGCGGCCATTTCATCTCGATGTACGCCCGGACGAAGTCGAAGATCGTACGGGCTTCCTTGGCCTTCACCATCGACACCGGAAGCCCCGACTCGATGTCGAAAGCCTCCCCGTTCTTGGCCGCCTGCCGAAGGTCTAGAAGCCAGTTGTTCGCCTGTGCGGACTTCTCGTAGGTCTTGGACTTCTCACGCCCCGCCACGGTCCACCGCACGGTGTAGGAGATCGGTTTGGTGCTCTTGGCCGACTTATTCGGACGGATTTCCCAGAACTTCACCTTGTAGGAGGTGTTCACGCCGCCTCCCGAAGGGTCTCAAGCCAGGCGTCGAACTCACTGCGCCACAGCCGAAGCTCGTTGTTGGGCAGTCGGAAGCCACGAGGAGCCTTACCGATCTCCCGCCACCGGTAGAAGGTGCGTTCAGAGACCCCGCCCAGTTCCTCCAGGATCTCCGGGACCGTCATCAACTTGTCTCGACCCTTCACGCTGCCCTCCCCGCTGTCTGAGTTGCCGAAAGTTCTCCGATGGGTTGTCCGTCTGCTTGGGCCTGGAGTTCGTTCATGTGGTTGCGCCATCGCTGGCGTTCATGGACCGACCGCAGGAGCCGTACGGCCAGCGGGGGCACGTTGGCGTCTCCGTGGGGCACGGGCCGCCAGACGTAGCGGTGGGGGTCGACCGGCTCGTCTGCGACGCCGAGGGCTTCCAGGACCCAGGTGCGTCGGTCCTGCTTGTGTTCGGTCAGCGTTTTGTTCGACCACTTGCGCGACACCAGGACACGCCGGCCCGCGTAGCCGAGGTGTTCGGGCTTGTGCGCCTTGCCCCTACACCGGCCGGGAGCCATGCCCGCCTTGGCTTCCCTGGGCTGGACGCCGTAGCGCAGCCAGTTCGGGCACGTCGCAGAACACGGCTCGAACCGCAATGCCTCAGCCAGCCGTTGCGCGTGGAGACGCTGAGCCTGGTTATCGGCGTCGAGGGTGTCGCCGATGCTCTTGGTGAGGTACTTCGACAAGTACCGGATGCACTGGTCGGCATCCTTGGTCCCCGCGAGCACTCCTTGGACGTCGAGTTGACGGCCGAAGCGGACGACGTGCAGGGGTTCGGCTTCCTCGTCCTGGTCGAGCTGGTCAAGGGCTTCGTTCCAGGTGGGCAGGACCTCACCGGTTGCCGGGTCCAGGTAGCCGTCCCCGTCCGACCAGACCGGTAGGTGATCGCCCTCGTACTTCACCGCATCGACCGGTGGCCACCACACCTGGTGGTAAGTGGCCGCCGCGATCTGTTTGATCTCCGCGCGGGGCAGCGTGCCTCGTACGGCCATGTGCAGGTGTGGGGCCAGCCGTTTCTGTGGTTCGACCGCAGCGAAGTACTGCACGTCGTAGCCGGCGACGCGGCGAAGGTTCTGTGCGAACCGGTC
>JAOPYI010000123.1 GCA_025964675.1 Sphaerisporangium sp.
GGCCGTACTGGGACCGCTGGATCGCGTCCGTCAGCTCGAGGAGGTCGCGGGTTTCGTCATCGGGCTGGCCTTCGCCGGCTCCGACCCCAACTCCGCCATCCCGCGCGTTCCATCACCGGCAACGCCGTCAGGCTCATGAGCCGTCATCGCTGCGTGGCAAACCTCGTCGGCGGACTCCTCGCCTTCACCCTCAACACACCACAACCTTCCGCACTTCTAGAGGCCGGCGGGCCCCCGTACGACACGGCTGACGAGATCCGCGACGTCTCCCGCTGAAGACCGATCTGACCGTCCATCGCGTTCGCCCGGATCGCCCGTATCAGGGCTTGGCCGACGTCGGCGTGGTGCACCAGATGCAGGCGCTGGTGCAGCGGCCAGGCCCGTCCCGGTCTCCTTGTCGCACCACCGATGAGTTTCCGCGTGGCCTACGTTTCACCTGTTGGAACTTCGGTGACCTAACCGATCACACCAAGGAGGCCGCATCGTGGATTGGAAGCTTGAACTCGTGGTGGTTCCCGTCTCGGACGTGGACCGCGCCAAGACCTTCTACAGCGAGCAGGTCGGCTTCGTCGTGGACGTCGACCACAGCGCCGGCGAGGACTTTCGGGTGGTGCAACTGACGCCGCCGGGCTCGACGTGCTCGATCACCATCATGAAGAACAAGGAGGCGGCGGGCGCTCTAGGGGGCCTGCATCTGGTCGTCTCCGACATCGAGGCCGCGCGTGCCGAGCTCGTTGAACGTGGGGTGGACGCCAGCGACATCTACCACTTCGAGGATGGCGGCCAGGCACCCGGGCCCGATCCCGAACGCCGCGACCACGGCTCGTTCCTGTCCTTCAGCGACCCTGACGGCAACGGCTGGCTGGTCCAGGAGGTCAAGTAGAACAAGGTCCGGGCATGACCGCCAGGACCATGAAAGTGATGTGCGCACCAGTGCTCAGATAACCACGAATCGGGAAGGGGCGGACGATGTCAGCGAGTGGCAGCTGTGGCGAAGTCCTCATTCGTTGGTGCCGCAACGGGTAGCTCGTGTGCGGCTTCCGGTCGTAGTCCGTCCAAGATCAGGTGCAGGTAGCGCCGCCACAGGTCGGATCGTGCGGCGGCGAGCGGTGCCGCGATCCAGGTAGCGGCACCGAGCAGCAGCACGATGTCGTGGCCGGTGACGTCCGCACGGACGACGCCGGCCTGCCGGGCGCTTGCGGTCAGCGCCTCGGCCGCCTGTGCCAGCCGGTCGCTGGCGGCCCGGACCGCGGGATGGGCGCGCGAGGTCGCGGTGACCGCCTCGCAGAATGAACGATCGTTGACCTGGAGTTCGGCGCCTGCGGTCATGAACTGCTGCAGGGCGGATCGCGGATCGGTGTGCTCCAGCAGGGTTTCGCCGGTTGCGGCGAGGGCGCCGAGTTGCTCGCAGAAGATCGCCGAGACCAACTCCTCCTTGCTGGAGAAGTGGTTGAAGACCGTCCCCTTGGCGACGCCGGCGCGCGCGGCGATCCGCGAGATGGAGACGTCGAGGCCGTGCTCGGACAGCTCCGCGGAGGCCGCGTCGATGAGGAGGCTTCGATTTCGGGCGGCGTCGGCTCGGGGCATGGGCCCCAGCCTAGCGCAACTTGACCATGCGGTCATCTTGTGTGCTACGGTCACCAACATGACCAGCCGGTCAATTTATGTTCGTGTCCGTGGGAGGTTGATGATGAGAGCAGTTGTCGCGAAACAGTACGGCCCGCCAGAGGTCCTGACCGTCGAGGATGTTCCCGTTCCACGGCCCGGCCCCGGCCAGATCCAGGTCCGCATCCGCGCCGCAGCCATCAACCCCGCCGACCTGCGAACCCTCAGCGGGGTGCTGCGCGAGCTGGCCCCCTTGACGTTCCCCCATGTGCCGGGCAGCGACTTCGCCGGCACGGTTACCGAGGTCGGCCCGGACGTGACCCGGTTCACCTGGGGTGACGAGGTGTTCGGAGTCGCACTGCCGCGCGCGACGCGGGCGATCGCCGCGATGCTGTCCACCCCGCCATCCCTGACCACCGGCGCCATGGCCGACTACGCGGTCTTCGAGGCCGACACCCCCGCCATCACCCGACGCCCGGACGGCTTGGCCGCCGACCACGCGGCCAGCCTGCCGATACCTGGGCTGACCGCGCTTGCCGTGGTCCGCGCGGGCCGGTTCGAGGCGGGTGAACGGGTTCTGGTGACCGGCGCCGCGGGCGGGGTCGGCGGCGCCGTGGTCCCATTGCTGGCCGCCGCCAAGGTACATGTGATCGCCACCGCGATCCCCGAGGACGACGACTACGTCCGCGACCTGGGCGCGACCGAGGTGATCGACTACCGGACTGTCGATACCGTCGCCGAGACGCTGCGGCGACACCCCGCCGGCGTCGACGCCATGGTCAACCTCGCCCTGCCCGGCCCCATCCTGGTCAAGGCAAGCGACGCCATCAGGCCAGGAGGCCACCTGCTCAACGTCGCCTTTCCCAGCCCCGATCCCTCCGCATTCGACCGCGCCGACCTGACGGTGCGCACCGTCTACAGCACAGCGCGCCCTGGAGACCTGGACGAGCTGGCAGCACAGGCCATGGCCGGCTCCCTGCCTGCCACCATCAGTCGGCGGTACCCACTGGAAGAGGCTGCGCGGGCGTATGCCGATCTCGTGCACACCCATGTGCGCGGAAAGATCCTCGTCATGGCCAACGCCACAGACTAAGGACACCTTGTTCGCCGCCTCGTTGCGGCGAGTGCCGCCAGCCGGGGCCATGAGTTACGACAAGCTCGGCTCGAGACGCTGCGCTGTGGTGGGTCAGGCTCGCGGTGCGAGCTTTTCGAGGTCGTCGATGGTGCCGGACATGATGACCCGGAGATGCTCGGTGATGTGTTCGGCGGGCCAGTCCCACCAGGCCAGCTCGAGAAGACGGGCGATGTCGTCGTTGTTGTAGCGGGTGCGGATGAGTTTGGCTGGGTTGCCGCCGACGATGCCGTAGTCGGGGACGTCGTCGACGACTACGGCGCCGGAGGCGATGATCGCGCCGTGTCCGATGCGGACGCCGGGCATCACCATGGTGTTGTAGCCGAACCAGACGTCGTTGCCGATGATGGTGTCGCCTCGGCTGGGCAGGCCGGTGAGCAGGTCGAAGTGTTCGGCCCACGATCCGCCCATGATGGGGAAGGGGAAGGTGGAGGGGCCGTCCATGCGGTGGTTTGCGCCGTTCATGATGAACCGGACCCCGGTGCCCAGCGCGCAGAACCTGCCGATGACCAGCTTCTCCGGCCCGTAGTGGTAGAGCACGTTGCGGGTCTCGAACGCGGTCGGCTCGTCCGGGTCGTCGTAGTAGGAGTACTCCCCGACCTCGATGAGTTCGGAGGTCACCAGCGGCTTCAGCAGCACCACGCGCGGCTGGTCGGGGAACGGGTGAAGGGCCGTCGGGTCAGCGGGGATCGGGGTCATGGCAGTGGCTTTCAGTTCGGGAATGGCTGGCAAATCATCCCATTCGGTCAGGACTCGCTGTTGTGCCGACGACGTGCCTCAGGTTCTGCTGCGGGCCTGCGCACCAGGAGCACCGCCGAAGTACTCCGGTGGTCGGCCCAAGACATTCGCGCTGCCCGAGCGGCGTGAGGTGCCTGATGCGGCACTAGCGGGCCGGGGGGCGGCCGAGCATGGCGAGGATCTGGTCGAAGCGGGTCGCTCCCTCTGGAGCGGCCACGCTCGGCTGGAAGGCGGCACCCGGCTTGCGGCGCTGCTCGCCGTCCGGGACCGCCTGGGCGATCGGCCAGGCGGCCTCCGCCAGGTCCGGCTCCGCCGTGTACTCGACGCCGAGTGCCCGGGCGACATCCCAGCCATGCACCAGGTAGTCGATGAAGTGGAAGCCCATGGCCTGTGCCGCGGGGAACGTCAGGCCCGTACCGAACTCGGGAAGCGCGAACCGGCGATCCAGCACGCCGTCTTCGGCGAACGCCGTGATCACCCGCTCGGCGGCCTTGGCATAGGCGATGACGGCGTCGTCGCCGACCGGTTCGACTCGCCACACCACCGGGTCGGCTCCGTTCCCCTCCGCCGCCGCGGCGAAGCCGTGATGCTGAGCGGTCATATGGGCGAGCAGATCGGCCAGCGTCCAGCCGGCACACGGTGTCGGCCGGTCGAGGTCCTCGGCCCTCAACTGGGCGACCACATCCATGCTCGCGCGCACCGCACGCCTGTCCAGCTCCCGAATGTCCACGAGATTCCACTCTCCTTGAATTGATAAGCTCACACCTATCATCTACGTCTGCATATTATCTGTCAACGCGTATAGTTTCATGGCGTGAGCGACCGTCCCGACCTGGCCGCGATGATCAGTCCGCTGAGCCGGGCGCTGATCGACGCAGAGCTGCCCGTACTACGCGAGCACGACCTGTCGATGTGGGCCTACACGGTCCTGCTCGCCCTGGACGAAAGGCCGCTGCGCACCCAGGCCGCGCTCGCGGAGTCCATCGGCGCCGACAAGACGCGCATCATCGGAGTCCTCGACGACCTTCAGCGCAGGGGTCTGATCGAGCGCACTCCCGACCCGGGCGATCGGCGCGTCCGAGTCCTGTCGTTGACCGCCGAAGGCCGCCGTGTACGCGACTCCGCGCAGGCGGCCATTCAGCGAAAGGAAGAACGCCTGCTGGCCCGCCTCTCCGCCGAAGACCGGCAAGGCTTTCTACACGCCCTCCAGACGCTCGCCACCCTGCCCCCCGAAGAGATCACGGACGCCTAGTGCGCTGACCCGCCTACTGTGACTACGCCGGGTACAGCCACTTCAGCGCGGCGAGGCTCTTGTCGAGGTACTTGTCATGCCCCGTCTCGATCCCGTAGGCCATGTCCTCCAAGACGCTGCACCTGGCGTAGAAGGCCGCGCGCGCACCGATCGCCTCGACCTCATGGACGTCGATTCGGTAGCTGCACAGGGCCTGGCGGATGGCGTCGGGGCCGAGGTCGCGGTAGATGAGGCCGAAGTCATAGGCCGGATCGACGATCGCGGCATCGCTCCAGTCGATGACGCCGGTCACCGTCCACGCGACTGGGTCGATGAGAACGTGTTCGATCCCCAGGTCGTTGTGGGAGAACACCAGAGCGTATCCGTCAGTCGGCGGTGGCGCGTCGAGGAACGCCTCCACGGCCGGGCGGTGCACCATCGGCACCCTATCGGCGACCGTGGCATAGGTCTCCGCGGCCTCACGTAGCCACAGCTCCTTCGGCTGGTCATCGGTGTTCACCAGTTCGGCCATCCGGCCGGCCGGAACATCGTGCAGCGCGGTGAGTAGCTCTCCGAGCGTGGCGGCGATCGAGGTACTGTGGGCCGATCGTTGCGGCACAGGCAGATCGATCAGCGGAAGGCCGGGGAGTTTGAAGTAGGCCAGGCAGCCCTGCTCCGCGACCGTGAAGCTCGGCTTGGGCACGGGCAGCGGTGAGATGTCCGCGACGGTGGCAAGAAGGCGAGCATCGTCGTTCACCTTCGCGGCCCGAGCTGCCGAATCGGACTCCTTATTGAAGCGTACGATCAACTCGCCGTTGACCTCGTATGCGATGTTGTCCTCACCCTCGCCGAGGAGCACCACAGAGTCGATCCGGTAGTCGGGCAGGTGGGTGGCTACGACGCCACGGACGTCTCCGGCACGATCGCGGCTCCGGTTCCCCATGGCACGACTTTAGGGGCGCCGTAGCTACTCCTGATTTCTCCGCGCTGCCCGCAGCAGGCTGGGCGGCGCGGCTTGATGTCCAGTTGGAGCTTACGAAGATCGCACTTGGAACTTGAATAATTCTTTAAGTTGAGTCATTCAACTTTGGTGCTAGCGTTAGCAGATGAAAGACGCGAGCCGACGTTGTCTCTGGCCTGCGGGTGGCTCCACCTGGGCTAACCGCAAACGGGTTGTAGCCCGGCGCGCCCCACCGGATCGAGCCCTCCGGGATCCCCGCCCCCGCACCTCTCCCGCTGTCCGCCCCGATGTTCACGTTCAGCCTGAGATTCTCCCGGTCAGCCGGCACGCCGCAAGTGTCAGTTGACCACAGGCATTTCAGGAGGGAGGAAGCATGCCACCTTTGTGGCGTCCGCGCTCTATTCGGGCGCGCTACACGATCGCCGCGACAGCGCTGTCACTTATCTTTCTCACAATAATCGGCGGTGTCCTTGATATCGGCATCCAGAACAAGGTCCAAGCCCGCCTCTACGATGAAACCCAGCGGGTCGCCACCGAATGGATATCGGCGATGGGGTACGGCGATGTGTCGCAAACGGCGCCCAAGAGCCGCGTCAACCTCCTCCAGGTGGTGGATCCCCACGGCCGTGTCGTGGGTTCCAGCGCAGCCATGTCCGGCAAGCCGCCACTGAGCACGGTTCGTCCCCCACTCGACGACCGGATCGAGCATCTGACCGAGTGCTCGTCGGACCTCGGGTGCGTCGTGCTCACGGCCATCCGACTCTCCCCCACCGGGGCCGGCCGACTCCGGCTCCTCCATTCCGGAGTCGTCTACGCCGGAATGAGTGAGCCGCCGATCCTGGCCACCTACCGCCTCGAACTGTTCACCACGGCCGCGATCGGGCTGGTCGCCGCCCTCATAGCGTGGACGACCTGGTGGGCGGTAGGCCGCACTCTGCGCCCAGTGGAAGCGATCCGAAAGAGAACAGCCGAGATCACGCTGAGCGACCTGAGCCTCAGGCACCGCCAGCCGCCGGGCGACGACGAGATCGCACAACTCGCCCGCACTGCCAACCAGAACCTCGCCCGGCTCGAAACAGCCGTGGAGCAGCAACGCAACTTCGCCTCCGTTGTGTCCCATGAGCTCAGAAATCCCGTCGCCGGCCTGCACACGCAGCTTGAGGAGGCATTGCTGTACCCGGACGACGTAAATGCTCGCGACGCGATTCAAGCCGCGCTGTCCACCACAGGCAGACTCCAGGCGATCATCGAAGATCTGCTGGGGCTCGCCCGTCTCCGGACCGCCGTCCCAGTGGCCCCCGAGCCGATCAATCTCGGCACGCTCGTGCTGACGGAGGCGGCGGCCCGACTCCGTGGTGTGCCTGTGCGCGCCCGCATCAGCGGTGAGGTGAAGGTTCTCGGTAACGAGCTCCAGTTGACGAGAGTCCTGAACAACCTTCTGGTCAACGCGCAGCGGCACGCCCGGGCCGGCGTCGAGATCACCGCGGAGCGCTCGGACGGCCAGGCCGTTGTAACCGTGATCGACGACGGTGACGGCATCGCGCCGGCAGATCGCGAACGCGTCTTCGAACCTTTCGTCCGCCTGGGCGACGGAGTCCGTCGCGACCCCGGAGGCAGCGGGCTCGGCCTTGCCATCTGCCGGGCGATCATCGGAGCTCACTGCGGAACCCTTCGGATCGAAGACTCGCCACGAGGCGCCCGATTCGTGATTCGGCTGCCGCTGATGGATGGCGATCGCCGCGGGCCGGCTACGCAACCATGCGAACCGAAGACTCGCCCTGATCGTTCGATTTCGTACTTTGAGGTTCCCTCCGCAGTGTGGACACCCTGACAATGGATCTTGTTCACGACAGCGTCGCGTACACAATGACCTTGTCCGTGTAGCTGTGCGCTGCCGGACGGTGCGCCATAACTGGCTGACTTTTCCGTCAGGCTGCCTGAGCCGAGGCTGGCGCATCCGGTTCAGGGCGCTGTGCGGATGTGGGCAGCGCCAGCCGGAAAACGCGCTTCCAGACCGTGGCGGTCTGACGGAGCAACGAACCACTGTTGTACGGGAGCCCAAACTGCTCGCACAGGGCACGGACGCGGGGTGCTATCTCGGCGTACCGGTTGCTCGGCAGGTCGGGGAAGAGGTGATGCTCGATTTGGTGGCTGAGGTTCCCGGTCATGATGTGGAAGAGCGGGCCACCGTCGAGATTGCAGGAGCCGAGCAGCTGGCGCAGATACCATTCGCCGCGCGTCTCGCCTTCGATCTGTTCCTCGGTGAAGACCGCGGCCTCATCAGGGAAGTGACCGCAGAAGATGACGGTGTGCGCCCACACGTTGCGCGTCATGTTGGCGGTGAGGTTGCCGATCAGAACGGGCATGAACAACGGCCCCGCGAGCAGAGGAAACGCCACATAGTCCTTGACGACTTGGCGTCCGGCCTTGCGGAGAATCGCGCGGAGCTGTGTGATCGCCTGGCCCCAGCTCTTGTCTCCGCGGCGCAGACGTTCCAGCTCGAGATCGTGCAGCGCCACCCCCCACTCGAACAGGGGTGCCAGCACCGCATTGTAGAGAGGCTGACCAAGGTAGTAGGGGTGCCAAGGCTGCTCGGGGCTGAGGCGCATCAGGGAGTAGCCGATGTCCCGGTCCTTACCGAGCACGTTCGTCCACGTGTGATGCAGGTAGTTGTGGGTGTGCTTCCACTGAGTGGCCGGGGACACCAGGTCCCACTCCCAGGTGCTGGAGTGGATCTCGGGGTCGCGCATCCAGTCCCACTGTCCGTGCAGGACGTTGTGGCCGATCTCCATGTTCTCCAGGATCTTGGCCGTGGCCAAGGCGGCGGTCCCCGCAAGCCAGACCGGGGGCAGTACGGCGGCGAAGAGCAGCCCACGGCCACTCACCTCCAGGGCACGCTGTACGGCGATGACGCGCCGTATGTACCTCGCGTCGCCCTCGCCCCGGCTCGCGATCACATCCTCGCGGATCTTGTCCAGCTCCCGGCCGAACTCCTCGATATCTGCCTCACTGAGAGTTTTCATGAATCCACCTCAAAGCTCGATCTCGACGGGGCCGGCGGCGGCCGACACGCAGGTCTGGACGAGTTCCCCCTCTTCCCCGTATTCGCGCCCGCTCCGCAGGTCGCGGACGCGGCCCGACCGCAGCCGTCCCGTGCAGCTGTAACAGATGCCCATGCGGCAGCCGCTGGGCATGAGTACGCCCGCGTCCTCGCCTACGACCAGCAACGGAGTTGCGCCGTCGGCATCTGCCCGCTGTCCGCTCGAAAGGAAGCGAACACGCCCGCCGGCGCCTCCGGTCGATGCCGCCACCGCTGGGCGGAAGTGCTCTACGTGCAGCCGGTCAGGGATGCCGGCCTCGCGCCAGCGCGTCTCGGCCTCCTGCAGCATCGCGGTCGGCCCGCACACCCAGACCCCACGGCGGCACCAGTCCGGGACCAGATCCGGCACCTGCGCCAGGCTCAACCGACAACCTGACCTCGTGTAATGCTCGTGCAGTCGTAGGTTGGGGACCTGACTGGCCAGCCTGCGGAGCTCGGCTCCGAAGATGACCTCCTCACGCGTAGGCGCCGAGTGCAGCAAGATCACGTCCGGCATCTCGCCGCTCCACACCAGGCTGCGCAGCATCCCCATGACGGGCGTGATGCCGCTTCCCGCAGTCACGAACAGCAGCCGGGACGGAACCGGCTGCGGCAGCACGAACCTGCCCTCCGGCCGGGTGAGGCCGATGACGGTCCCGGGCTTGGTCCGGTGGACGAGATACGGGGAGACGATACCGCCGGGGACCGCCTTCACCGTGATGGTGACACGACCGTCGGCGCACTCCGGCGCCGAGGACAACGAGTAGGTGCGCCAGTGCCGTACGCCGTCGACATCAACGCCCACCCCGATGAACTGACCGGCTCGATGGGCGATCCAGCCACGGCCGGGACGGACGGTGAGGCTCACCGCGTCGTTGGTTTCAGGCTGAACCGCCTCGACGCGGCCGCGCAACTTTCGTGAGGACCACAGGGGATTGATCAGGCCGAGGTAGTCGTCGGGCAGCAGCGGCGTTGTCAGCCAGGCGACTGTGTCCGCGAGGCGCAGCGCGACCTCGTCGATCCGAGTCCTGGCCAGGGCAGTCATAGAGGGCCTCCTTCCCAAGCGGGAATTACCCTTGCCTAGCCCTAGCCACAAGCGGGTTTCCTCAAGGAGGGCATAGATCGTCGACAGGTCAGACGTCTGCTCCAGGACGGACCGGGTTTGGCAACGGTGTGGCGATGGTCAGGCACTCCGCTGGCCGGTAACCTGAGGGAGCGGTTCTTTCGCTGGTGGGTCCCCGAGTCCGCAGCGCCCTACTTGGCATTGATCCCGTGCCGTCTTGACCTCGCGGCTTGTCTTTCCGACGAGCCCTTGGAGTATCGGCATGAACGACACCAACGGCGCCACCTGCGCATTGGTCTACGACGATGGGATGTTGCGCATCACGTCGATGGTTCACCCACCGGGAATACGGCTGGAGGGGGAGCTGGACTGTAGCGGCGTGCCTGGCTTGATGACGGCGCTGGCCGGGGCGGTCCAGATGCCGGCTCTCGGCAATGGCCGCATCTACGCCGACCTGAGCGGGCTGGATTTTATCGATGTGGGCGGCCTGCGCGCGCTGGTCACCGTCGGCCTTGACGCAGGACTCGGCGGCGCGGGTGTCGTCCAGGTGGTGGCGGCCTCGGCGGTGGCGCGCCGCCTGCTGCAGCTCACCGGCTGGGATCGGCTGCCCGGATGGGATCAGGTGCCCGCTTTGTGCTTGGATGAGAGGCAGCCTGACGCTGCTGAACACGGCCACGTCTTGGTCGCCAAGGATGCTGGCGCCGTAGACGGTGGAGGTTGATGGACAAGCAACGCTCGGCAGCGGTGTGGGCAGCCATCAACGATCGCGCCCGCGCTGATGGCAAGCCGGTCTCCATCGATACGGTGTGCCTGATCTGCGCGCAGGCGCTGCGTGCCCAAGGGGTGGCCGTGGCCCTCAACGGCCGACTCCCGGGCTACGAGCCGGTGTGCGCGAGCGGTTCTGGCGCCTACCGGCTGATGGACTTGCACGTCACGCTGGGCGAAGGCCCAGGACTTGACGCGTTGGCCGAAGACCGGCCCGTGCTGGTTGGCGACCTGGCTGAGGACGGCACGCGGCGGCGCTGGCCGATGTTCGCCCCGGCCGCCGTGCAAGCAGGCGTTCGAGCGATCTTCGCGTTCCCGCTGCTACTGGGGGCGATCTCGGTCGGCGTGCTGGAGATCAGCCGCGTCGAGGCGGGATGGCTGACGCCGCAGGAGGCGGCTGATGCGCTGGTGTTCGCCGACGCGGCGTTGCTGGTGCAGGTGCAGGTGCAGCAAGTGGACCACCCCGAGGGCGCCGCCGGCGAGCCGGTAGAGCTACGGTGGGGGACAGCCGAACGCTGGGCGGAGGTGCACCAGGCCACCGGCATGATCGCGATCCAGTCCCGCACCGACCTGAGCACCGCGTTCGTGCGATTACGCGCCCACGCCTTCGCCGACGATCGCAGCCTGCTGGCGGTGGCCCGCGACGTAGTGGCGCGACGGCTACGATTCGAACCAGACTTCGACTAAAGACGAGTGCAGACAATGACCGCCGGATGCGGGCATGAACCTTAGGACGAAGGTGAAGACGATGCTCGACCGGCGGACAGCGCAGACTTTCGTCGAGTTGGCCGACACACTGGTGGTCGGCTTCGACGTCATCGATCTCCTGCAGACATTGGCCGAACGCTGCGTGGATCTCCTCGATGTCGACGCGGCCGGCATCCTGCTGGCCGACCAGCGCGGAAGCCTGACCCTGGTGGCGGCCTCCACCGAACAGGCCCGCCTGCTGGAGCTGTTCCAGCTGCAAGATGAGGAAGGCCCCTGCCTGGACTGCTACCACAGCGGGCAGATGGTGACCTGCCCCGACCTGGCCGCCCAACCGCAGCAGTGGCCGCGCTTTACCGCAGCGGCCCACCAGGTCGGCTTCACCGCGGTACAGGCCTTCCCGTTGCGGCTACGCGACCAGGTGCTGGGAGCGATGAACCTGTTCAGCGCCGCCACCGGTGTTCCCTCCCAGGAGAACACCTCTGTGGCCCAGGCGCTGGCGGACGTGGCCACCATCGGTATCACACATGAACGGACCCTGCGTGAGCATCAGCTCATCACCGAGCAACTGCAACACGCCCTCAACAGCCGCATCGTCATCGAACAGGCCAAAGGCATGCTGGCCGAACGCGGCCAGATCACCGTCGGCGACGCGTTCACCCTCCTACGCGCCTACGCCCGCAACCACAACCAACAGCTGTCAGCCGTCGCCCGTCAAGTGATCAACCAGGACGCGATCATGGCAGAGCTGCTGGACTCCCAGCAGCCCTCCCCCAGCGACAAACTCGACGCATGACTGGTTCACCAGGGCGGCCCCCCGTGCCGGCGGATCCCGCGGGGCCCTCTCCGTGGACCTGTCAGAAGGTGTTGGTACGCCGTAGTGCCGCTGGACGCCCATCAGGGTCAAAGAAGCCGCGATACAGGGGCGTTGCCCAGATCCTGGTCCACCGCGGCACTTTCGGAGTCTGGTAGGTCCGAAGCCGGCCCGGTGGCCGCTGCCCATGCCGGCCCGCAGCGTGCCACGCGTCGAGCGCGGCGGCGGATCGAGCGAAAGCCATGAACACCTCGCCTGGCTCACACAGATCGGTGTCATCGCCCACGGCACGATCGAGATGTTCGCGGGCGAGTGACAGCCGCAGATCCCGGGCGTAGACGCGGGCGCGGTGGCCGTCCTCCCCCGGGGTGAGCGGGTCACGCTGGTCGAGTTCCTCGTCGAGGACGGCACAGCTGAGTTCGGAGTCATGGGTCCACGAGCGCCGGTTGACGTTGTCCGAGCCCACCGCTGCCCACACGTCGTCGACGATGCAGGCCTTGGAGTGGACGTAGACCGGCGTACCTTCGTGGTTCTCGATCCCGTACACGGCGACACGGTCGCCGCCACCGCGATACAGCGTCTCCAGCGCCAGTTGGTGTCCGACCATATTGGGTGGCTTCGACAGCCGGCCGTCCTGATCGGGGAAGCGAGGGATGACCGCGATCAGATGCAGCCCGGGATTGGCCGCCAACGCTTCGGCGAAGGGCCTCGCCACCTGCGGCGACCACAGATATTGGTCCTCGAGGTAGATCAAGGATCTGGCCTGGCGCAACACTTTGAGGTAGCTACGCGCGATGCTGCGCTCCCCATCCGGGGCGAAGACGTAGCCCCGTCGGCGCTTGGGATAGGTGCGGAGCAGTTGCACGGTGTGCGGGCCTCGCGGCGCTGGATCCGGCAACTGCGGCGGCAGCGGGCCGGCGTGGATGTCTTCGCGTCGCAGGAGCGCGCGCAGCCGGCTCATTGGACTTCGGCTCAGCGGAGCCGGATCCTCCCAACGCTCACGGAAGGTGGCCTCGACGTCACCTACCGCCGGGCCGCGGATGGCCACCTGCAGGTCATGCCAGGGCGGTCGGCCCCCATAGACGGCCGGCATCGGCTGAGCCTGCGGGTCTCCCGCGTGCACGGCGTTGTCGTGACGGCTGTGGCACAGATCGATCCCGCCGACGTACGCCACGTCCAGTTCGGGACGGCCCGGATGGCGTAGCACCACGAACTTCTGATGATGCGAACCACCGGGCCGCACCCGCATGTCCAGCAGGCACTCCCCACCGGCCGCCTCGATCTCTTCACCCAGGTGCCGGTTCTCCCGCTCGCTGAACTGCAGCCGGTCCACATGGGACCGCCACACCAGCCCTTTGACCACCACGCCGCGTCGCGCCGCCGCACAAAGGACCTGGGCCACCTCGCTGCCGGTCCCGGCGAGCAGCTCATCAGGATCACCGCGCCAGTCGGTGAACAGCATTGAGTCACCGGCCCGCAGGTCGTTCACCCCGGCGAGCAGTTCGGCGAAATAGGCCGCTCCGTGCACCAGCGGCCGTACTTCGTTGCCTTTCGACCATGCCACCTTGTCCGCGTGCCGATCATCCAGGGACGTCGCGGAATTTCCTCGCTCTCGTGAGGTGAGCAGCCAATCTTCTGGATTCGGCGTCATGGGCCCCTCCCGACGCTTTCGGTGCCGTGATCGTCTTATGCCGGTGGATGCGATGGCCCGCCCGCGTGGTCGCGCGTAGCAGGCAGGCCATCACTACGAACACGCGCTGCCCCCGATCGGGCCCCCTATGCAAGGCGCGCATACCTGGTCCTGAGCACGTCGCAGCCGTCTCGGCGTCGGCTACAGCTTCACCGGGGTGATCCGAGCTGTGGCAATCCGGTGAACCATGCGGATCGAAGACTCGCCGTGATCGTTCGACTTCGTACTTTCAGGTGCCCTCTGCGGTATGAACGCCCTGGCAATGGATCTTGTTCACGACAGCGTCGCGTACACGATGATGTTGTCCGTGTAGCTGTGCGCTCGGGGATTGAACACTCCCCCGCAGGTGATCAGGCGCAGGCTCGGGCTGTCGACGTGCCCGTACACCCGCTTGGTGGGGAACCGGTTCTTGCTCGCCTGCTCGGCGCCGTCCACCGTGAACCGCGCCGTGGAGCCGTCCGCGCGAACCACCATGATCTTGTCTCCGCGCTTGAGCTCGCGGAGCCGGCTGAACACCGCTGGGCCGCTCCGGGTGTTGACGTGGCCGAGGATCACCGCCGGGCCCATCTCGCCGGGGGCGGGGCCGAGGCGGTACCAGCCCGCCAGCTTGGGCTGGCTGAGCGGTGGCACCTCGATCTCGCCGGTCTTCTCCACCCCTACGGACTTCAGCGGCGCGTCCACGCCGATCCTCGGGATCTGCACCCTCGTCGGCACGGACTTGCCGAGCGGCGTCACGGGGACGGCCGCGGGTGCCGGCGGTGAGGCGTTGGTGGCCGCCTCCACGAGCGGCGCGTCCACTCCCCCGGGACCCACCGTCGCCGACCCGGCCGCTGCGGGATCGGCTGCGGGATCGGTCGCGGGCGAGTCTGCTGGGGACGCGTTCGTGGTGGCGTCGACGGGGGCCATCTGGGCGATCATCGGCGTCGGCCCCGGCCCGGCTGAAGTCGCTGTGTCCTGCGACGGCGACAGGAAGATCAGCAGACCGGCCATCACCACACCGATCCCGGCAAGGCATCCGAGCGTCAGGAGAACGGGCAGCAGGGCGCCCGCCCCGCGCCTGCGGGCGCCAGGGGTCTCCTCACCCTGGGGCGTCTCCCCGCCGGGTACCGCCTCGGGTGGCACCTCCCCGCTCAACCGAGGGTTCCTCGATCGGCGGTTCCGTGTACGGCTCGGCGGCGTCTCAGTCCTAGACCTCCTACGACCCCGGCCAGCGTCAGCGCGATTCCGTACCCGATGAGCTGCGGCGCGGCCGTATCGCCCTGCGGAGCCTCACCCGTGTGCGCGCCGCCCTTCGGCGTGACCCGCACCTGGGGAGTCGAGCTGGCCTTCGAGGTCTTCTTCGGCTTCGGCGTCGTGGTCGCGGTAGCCGTAGGAGCCCCATGCCCCTGCCCACCCCCAGAAAGCACGATCACCCC
>JAOPYI010000132.1 GCA_025964675.1 Sphaerisporangium sp.
TCGAGCCCGCATCCTGGCAGACCTTCATGGGGAAACCCGGCGGCCAGCCTCTGGGGCCCGCCCCGGTGTCGCATCCGGGCGGTCGTAGCCGCTCCTGACCGCGCAGTATCGGTCCCGCGTCGGCATCTGGGCTCGACCTACGTCGCGCTCAGGTGCCGACGTCCACGTGCTCCCTCGTGGGGCAGGTCACTACGTTGATCTCCATTCTCGATGTACTAAGCCTGTCATCCGCGATCAGCCGAGCTCGGCGACCAGCCTCTTGGGGGCGATCAGCCGGTAGGCCTCGGTGACGATCTCGGCGACCTCCCGCCAGTCGGCGGGCACGTCGAGGTAGACGCCGAGCCAGCCGCGATGGCCGACGTACGGCGGGCGGAAGAACCGCCCGGGATCCTCGGCGACGAGTGCCTCCTGCGTGCCTGGCGGCGCTGCGCACCAGAACGCCAGGCGGTCGTCGTGGTGGTGGTCGGCGAGCGTCACGAAGGTCTTCTTGCCGCGCACGAACCAGGTGGGCTCGCCGTGGCTGAGGCGCTCGGTCGTCTCGGGCAGGGCCAGGCACAGCCGCCGCAGCTCCTCGATGGCCTTGGCTGGTTCGAGTTTCTCCACAACGGCCACCCTAGAACATCGATCAGGTGTTCGGATACCGATCGACAGAACGCACCGCGGGCTGTGCCAGGCCGGGCGTGATCAGCCCGACAGGCGGATCGGGTTGACGATGTCGGCGTAGATCAGCAGGGTGCCCATCACCAGGAGAACCGCCGCCATGGCGTACGTCAGGGGGAGCGCCTTGGCGATGTCCACATAGCCCGGCACCGGACGGCGCCGCACCCGGGCGTAGCCCCGCTTGAGGCCTTCCCAGAGCCCACCGGCGATCTGACCGCCGTCCAGGGGCATCAACGGGATGAGGTTGAACATGCCGATCGCGAGGTTCACCCCGGCGAGCAGCTGGAGGAAAGCCGCGATCTTGGTTTGAACCGGGATGCTGGACGCGGCGATCTCACCGCCGATGCGGCCGGCGCCCACGATGCTCGAGGGGCTGTTGAGGTCGCGTGCCTGCCCGCCGAAGGCGGCCTGCCAAACCCCGACGATCTTCTGGGGGAAGTTCCCGATGGCTTGGGCGGTGCGCTTCGTCAGGTCCCACATGACACCGACGACGTAGCCGGGGCCCTGCTTCTCGAGGGCCGTGGTGGGGCTGACACCAAGGAAGCCGACCGCCTTGTCGAGTTTGGTCGGGTCGTCGATCGACGGACGATCTTGTGCGATGAGGTTCACGGTGAGCGTCATCGGACGGCCTTGGCGCTCGACGCCGATGGCCACCGGGCCCGCGCCGTGGGACCGGATCAGCTTGGTCGCGTCGTCCCAGGTGGTCACCGGCTTGCCGCCGAACGAGACGATCCTGTCGTTGGCCTTCAGCCCGGCCAGCGCGGCGGGGGTGTCCCGGTGGGCCGGCGTGCACTTCTGGCCCTTCTCCTGCTCCGCCACGGTCATGACGCACTCGGAGACCTTGGCCACCACCGGCTGCGCGACCTCGACGCCGAAGCCCATCAGCACGACGGCGAAGAGGGCGAAGGCGAGCAGGAAGTTCATCGACGGCCCACCGGCCATGATGATGACCTTCTGCCACCAGGGCTTGCGGTAGAAGACCCGCTCGCCGTCGCCCGGGCGGATCTCCTCCAGGGAGGCCTGGCGGGCGCTCTCGATGAGCCCCTGCCACGGCCCTGTGGACATGCTCCGCAGCTTGGCCGGATCGTCGGAAGGTCTGGGCGGCAGCATGCCGATCATGCGGATGTAACCGCCGAGCGGAATCCATTTCACGCCGTATTCGGTGTCGCCGCGTCGTCGCGACCACATGGTGGGCCCGAAACCGACCATGTACTGCGTCACCTTGACACCGAAGATCTTGGCCGGGACCAGATGGCCGACCTCGTGCAAGGCAATGGACAGCATCATCCCCAGGAAGAAGATGAGAAACCCGGCCACGATGAGCCAGCTCATTGGTGCTACCCCCACCTGCGGAGAAGACGCTTTCTGTTTACATTGCCCCGTCCGAGCGTAACCGAACTCGGCGACAACTCCGGCCCTGCCGCGAAATCACCACTCAACACCGGTCCGACGCGGTGCGCATCGCGGCCGAGGCGGGCTGGCTGTAGGGACCCCGGGGGGCATGATCGGCCACAGGCCCGCACGGGACCAGACCTGCCATGGGGCTACGGGCGCCAGATGAGGATGAGCGCGCAGTCGTCGTTGTGGCCGGCGGACATGGAGTTGACCAGGGGCCGCGCGCCATCGTGGAAGCCGGAGGGCACGAGCCGCTCGGCCTCGCCGAGGAGCCGGTCGAGCCCTGAGTCGATGTCGCGCCCGGGCTGCTCGATCAGGCCGTCGGTGTAGAGCATGAGCGCGTCGCCCCTGCGGAGCACGCCGCTGTCGGGCTCGCAGTGGAGGTCGGGGACGACGCCCAGCACCACGCCCTTGGCGGCGGAGACCTGCCAGGTGCCGGTGCCGGAGTCGAACTTGACCACGGGCGGGTGGCCGGCCGAGGTGATCTGGTACGCCCCGGTGGACAGGTCGAGACGCAGGTGGACGGCCGTCACGAAGCCCTCACCCTCGGGCTGGCGGTGGAGATAGGCGTTGCATGAGGGCAGGAAGGAGTCGACCGATCCGAGCAGCCCTCCGAAGGTGCCCGACAGCATGAGCGCGCGGGTGCCCGCGTCCACCCCCTTGCCGGACACGTCGACCAGCGCGATCTCCAGGATGGAGCCGTGGCGCATGGAGACCAGGAAGTCGCCGCCGAAGGACGAGCCGCCGGCCTGCTTGAGCACGACGCGCGACCCCCAGTCCTTGGGGAGCTGCGGCAGCTCTCCCTGCCTCTTCAGCCGGTCTCTGAGCTCCAGGAGCATGACGTCGCCGCGCAGGCCCTGGACGCCGAGCTTTCCACGGGTGCGGGCCATCAGGGACGCCAGGACCGTGGTGAACCCGATGGTCACGAGCAGGCCGGCGCCGACGGAGCGGACGCCGAGGACGACGGCGATGTAGGCAAGGGCGACGGCGACCGCGCCGATCAGGACGACAAGGCTGCGCAGGCGGAGCTGCAGACCGCCCACCAGGGTGACCAGGATGAACAGGCTCGGCGAGAACCACTCTGTGGAGACCCTCGCGGCGAGGGCCCCGAGCAACAGGGTGAGGACGCTGAGGGTGATGAGGAGATTCCGGTCGCGCGCCAGCGGTCCCCTACGCAGGAATCGCACGATCCGCACCAGGAACGGGATGCGTACCAGGATCGCGCGGAGCCGTGGGGGGATCAGCGGCGCCGGACGGGAACTCATGATGCACTCGACTCTATCTGCACGTCTGCCCTTTGGGCAGCCGACTTGACCAAGACCTTGATCATTAAACAGGGATATTAGGTGGCCGTTCCGGTTTGCCCGGTCATAACGTTAATCGGGTGAACAAGGAACCAAGCCGCAACGTGAACCCGGTCATCCGCCCGATCAAGGCCTCAGAGTGGCCCGAGTGGCGGGAGGTCGATCAGGAGGCGTTCGCCGCCGACTTCTCGGACGCGCGCGCCGAGCGGTTCAGGGCCACGCTTGAGTTCGACCGGTCACTCGGAGCCTTCGACGGCGATCGGCTGGTCGGCTGCGCCACGGGGCTGAGCTTCACCATGACGGTCCCCGGAGGCCCAAGGCCCGTCTGCGGCGTGACGGCCGTCGCCGTCCTGCCCTCCCACCGGCGCCGGGGCATCCTGTCCGCACTCATGCGGCGGCAGCTCGCCGATCTCCATGAGGGTGGCGAGGCCGTCGCGGTGCTGTACGCCTCCGAGGCCGGCATCTACGGCCGCTACGGGTACGGCAGGGCCGTCGACAGCATGTTCTTCCGCATCCCGAAGCGGGGTTCCGAGTTCGTGCCGCACGCGCCGGCCGACCCGTCACTGCGGCTGCGCGTGGTACGGCCCGCCGCCGCGCGTGCCGACATCGAGAAGGTCTTCGACGCGGTCCTCGCCACCCGCCCCGGCCTGTACGCCAGGAGCGAGGCACGATGGAACGCCGTGCTGGCCGACGAGCCGGACGCCCACCGAGGGGCCTCCTCGTTGCGCTGCGTGATCGCCGAGGACGACGCGGGAGCGCGGGGATACGCCCTGTTCCGGCTCAAGCCGTCGTCCACCGACCACGACGTGCCGGACGGCGAGGTGCGGCTGATCGACCTGTTCGGCCTGGACCCCGCCGCCTATGCCGTCTTGTGGCGGCACGTGCTCGACCGCGATCTGTGCTCGCGGGTGTTCGCCTGGAACCGCCCGGCCGACGATCCGATCATGCACCTGCTCGCCGAGCCCCGCCTGCTCAACGCGGGCTGGCTCGACGAGATGTGGGTGCGCGTGGTGCACCTCGGCAGAGCGCTGCCGGACCGCGCCTACGCCGCTCCCGTCGACGTGGTGATCGAGGTCGAGGACCCGGTCTGCCCCTGGAACGCGGGCCGCTGGCGGCTGTCCGCCGACGCCACCGGGGCCACCTGTGCCCGTACGAACGACCCCGCCGACCTGGAGCTTCCCGTGAGCGTGCTGGGCGCGGCCTACCTCGGCGGGCGGACGCTCGGAGCGTACGAGGCCGCCGGGATCGTACGCGAGAGACGGCACGGAGCGATGCGCGCCCTGTCGGCGGCGATGTCGTGGGAGACCAAGCCGTGGGGCGGTCTCATCTTCTGACCGCCCACGGGAGCCAGGCGCGGCGGGTCTCGTGTGATCGCGGGCGCCGTTCTAGGATCTGGGCATGGCATTGCAGAGCTTGCAGATCACCGCGATAACGGCGATGCGGGCGCGTGATGTCTCGCGCCCCACGCCCGACCAGCAGGAGACCGCCGACAGGCGGCCCCTGCGTGACGAGATGCCCCGCAAGGCGGAGCCGGCGCGAAGGAACGAGCCGCAGCGAAAGCCGGAGCCCCCGCGAAAGACCGATACCCGCCGCCGCAAGGACGGCTAGCACCGCTTACGGCAGGGGCGGGATCACACCGGTGGTCTCGTACGCGAAGATCTGGGCGATGCGGCGGCGGTGCCTCTCGTCGCCGGAGAACGGCGTGCTGAGAAAGACCTCGACGAAGCGCGCGGCCTCCTCCAACGAGTGCATGCGGGCGCCGAGGCTGATGACGTTGGCGTCATTGTGCCGCCGGGACAGCGAGGCGGTCTCCTCGCTCCAGGCCAGGGCGGCGCGGATGCCGCGCACCTTGTTGGCCGCGATCTGCTCGCCGTTCCCCGAACCGCCGATCACGACGCCGAAACTGCCGGGGTCGTGGGAGACGGCCTCGGCCGCGCGGAGCACGAAGACCGGATAGTCGTCCTCGGCGTCGTGGACGAAGGCACCGTCGTCGACGACCTCGTGGCCGTGATCCTTCAGCCAGGAGACCAGGTGGTTCTTGAGTTCGTAGCCGGCGTGGTCGGCGGCGATGTAGACGCGCACGGGGCCATTGTCGCAGCCTCGCCCGCTGAAGGTCCATCTGGCCGCGCCGCGCGCGGATCACCGGGGCGAGCCAGGGGCGCCACCGGCGTGAATTCGGTTACAGTAATGGTCAGTTCACTACATGACCCCTTACAGGAGAGCTTGATGCGTGAGATCCGCGTGATCGGTGACCCGGTCCTTCGCACCCCCACCGAGCCGGTCACGGACTTCGACAGGGATCTGCGGCGGCTGATCGACGAGATGGTGGAATCCATGTACGCCGCCGACGGCGTGGGCCTGGCGGCGCCCCAGATCGGCGTCTCCAAGAAGCTCTTCGTGTACGACGTCAGCGGCCGCAAGGGGCATGTGGTGAATCCCGAGCTGACCATCGACGACGCCGACGAGGTCCTTGACGAGGAAGGGTGCCTGTCGGTGCCCGGCCGCGACACGGGCAAGCCGCTGTACGCGCCGACGCCTCGCGCGGCGGGCGTGAGCGTCAGCGGGTTCGACCGGCTCGGGCGGCCGGTGCGGATGAAGGCCCGGGGGCTGCTGGCCCGCTGCTTCCAGCATGAGTACGACCACCTCGAGGGCGTCCTGTACGTCGATCGTCTCGCCAAGGACGCGAAGCGCAAGATCCTTCTGCAAGCCCCCTGAGGCCTGCCACGGCGAAGGGAAGGACTCGACGGCTTCATGGGGACCGGCCCTTCGGGTTACAACTGCAAGGACTTGACCTCGAGGTACTCCTCCAGACCGAACTCCCCGAGCTCGCGTCCGTTCCCGGACTGCTTGTAGCCGCCGAACGGGGCCGAGGGGTTGAACCGGCCTCCGTTGATCGCCACCTGTCCGGTGCGCAGCCTGCGCGCCACCGCGACCGCCCCCTCCTCGGTCGCCGCCCACACCGCGCCCGCCAGGCCGTACGGCGTGCCGTTGGCGATGTCCACGGCCTCGTCGACCGAGGTGTAGGGGATGAGCGAGAGCACGGGGCCGAAGATCTCCTCCTGCTCGATCGCCATCCCGGGCGCGACCCCGGCGAAGACGGTGGGCTCGACGTAGTAGCCGCGGTCGAGCGGCCGGTCGCCCCCGCCCGCCACCAGGCGGGCGCCTTCCTCCTGGCCACGGTTGATGTAGTGGACGACCCGGTCGCGCTGAGCGGCCGACACCAGGGGGCCGAGCCGCGTGGCCTCGTCGAAGGGGTCGCCGACGGTGTAGGTGGACGCGGCCTCCACCGACCGGCTGACGGCCTCGTCGTACTGGTCGCGGTGGACCAGCATGCGAGTCCACGCCGAGCAGGTCTGCCCCGAGTTGATGAAGGCGTTGGCCACACCGACCTTCACGGCCGTGCCCAGGTCGGCGTCGGGCAGGATGAGGTTCGCCGACTTGCCCCCGAGCTCCAGCGCGACACGCTTGACCGTGTGGGAGGCGAGGGCGGCCACACGCCTGCCGGCCCGGGTCGATCCGGTGAAGGACACCATGTCGACGTCCGGGTGGGCGGCCATCGCCTCCCCCACGATCGGGCCGTGACCGCTCACCATGTTGAAGACGCCGGCGGGCAGCCCGGCCTCGTGGAAGATCTCGGCGAGCGCGTAGGCCGCGAGCGGGGCGACCTCGCTCGGCTTCAGCACGACCGTGCACCCGGCGGCGAGCGCGGGGGCGACCTTGCAGACGACCTGGTGGAGGGGGTAGTTCCACGGGGTGATGGCCCCGACGACGCCGACCGGCTCGCGCAGGATCAGGGAGTTGCCGATGCGCCTGTCCGCCTCGCCGTGCTCCTCGGCCAGCCGCGCGTAGTCGGCGAGCACTCCGGCGGGCATCAGCGTCTGGACCTTCAGCGCCAGGGCGTACGGCGCGCCCATGTCGATCGCGATGGTGCGCGCGACCTCTTCGGCGCGGTCCTTCAGCAGGTCGGCCGCCGCTTTGAGGATCTTGCTCCGCTCGGCGGGAGCCGTGCCCGACCACTCCGGGAACGCGGCACGCGCGGCGGAGACGGCCCCGTCGACGTCGGCGGCCGAGCCGGCGGGCACCCGGTCGACGACCTCCTCGGTCGCCGGGTTGACGACGTCGATGCCCTCACCCGAGGAGGACCGGACCCAGGCTCCGTGCACGTAAAGGTGACGCATGACCCTCAACCCTTGGCGCGGAGTGGCCGGCGGCGAGGAATCGCGCCGCCGGGCTGTGTCCGATCCACCGCCCGGCGGTCGCGAGTCCAGGGGATGTCGTCCCGCGCGGTCGCCGGCATCCTGTCGCCTTCCCCGTTGAGAGTACGGGCATGCAAGGAGAACGGCTTGAGTCGACCATGGTCGGCCGGCGACCATCGCCGGGGTCGGACCGCGGCTCAGCCGATCAGTCGAAGATCGGTGCGCGGGTGCGGGAGCGCTTCAGCTCGAAGAAGCCGTCGGTGCCGGCGACGAGGAGCACCCCGTCCCACAGCTTGCCGGCGTCCTCGCCCTTGGGTGCCGGAGAGATCACGGGGCCGAAGAAGGCCACGCCGCCGACGGCGATGACCGGCGTGCCGACCTCCTGGCCGACCAGCTCGATGCCCCTGTTGTGCGACCGGCGCACGCCCTCGTCGAACTCGGTGGAGTCGGCGGCGGACAGCAGCCCGCGGTCGAGCCCTGCGGCCTCAAGCGCGTCGCCGATCACCTCGCGTAGCGCGGCGGCCTGGTCGAACTCCTGCTCGGAGTCGCCGGGCTTGAGGCGGCCCTGGTTGTGGATGCGGACTCCCAGCTCGGTGTAGAGATCGCCGAGGATGTCGTCGCCGTACTTCTCGGCGGCGGCCCGCAGCACGCGGACCGGGCCCATGGCGCTCTTGAGAATCTCGCGGTAGCTCTCAGGGATGTCCTTGTCCTCGTTGAGAACGGCGAGGCTCATGATGTGCCAGCGTGGTTCTACGGGTCGTACGTCCCGCACCTCCAGCAGCCAGCGGGACGTCATCCACGCCCATGGGCAGAACGGGTCGAACCAGAAGTCCACCGGGGTTCGTTCAGTCATGGCCAGCTTCCTGCTTTCGTGGTTCCGGTACCTCGCAGCCACAACCTGCCCGCCGATGCTTTCTATTCCGCCGTATTCCGCTAGGAAATACCGAGCTAGCTTTAGACGGGTCCGACCGTATTCGGCGTCTTCGCCGGTCCCCTAAGGACGCCCGCCCCTGTACGCCTCGCAGCGAGACTCGACCCCTTGACAACCGGGAACGCCGCGCTTCCGGTGCGGCATTAGCGCGCCCGACGTGGCAGGATTCATGCATTCCTCTCGCGAAGGGGCGGGGGGGAGAGTCGTGATGAGGAGCGGATGTGGCAGGCAACCTGACCCGTGACGAAGCCCGGGAGCGGGCCCGACTGCTGAAGGTGGAGTCCTACTCCGTCGAACTCGACCTCACCGAAGGTGACGAGCGGTTCGAGAGCGTCACCACGGTCCGGTTCTCCTGCACCGAGCCCGGCGCGACCACCTTCATCGAGCTGGCCGGGGCCAAGGTCCGCAGGGCCGTGCTGAACGGCGCGGAGCTCGACGTCAACGCCTACGACCTGGAGAAGGGCCGTCTGGCCGTTCCCGATCTCGCGGCGCTGAACGAGCTGCGGATCGACGCCGACTGCACCTACATGCGCACGGGTGAGGGTCTCTCCCGGTTCGTGGACCCGGTCGACCAGAAGATCTACCTCCACTCGCAGTTCGAGACGGCCGACGCGCACCGCATGTACGCCTGCTTCGACCAGCCCGACCTCAAGGCGGCCTTCGAGCTGACCACGCTCGTGCCCGGCGACTGGCAGGTCATCTCCAACGCCGCCCCCGACGTGGTCGACGACCTCGATGAGCACCGCGGCCGCCACGGCACCCTGCAGACGGCCAAGCGGTGGCACTTCCCGCCCACCCCCGCGATCTCGACCTACATCACGGCCCTCATCGCCGGGCCGTACTCCGTGGTGCGCGACGAGCACGACGGCATCCCCCTCGGCGTCTTCTGCCGGGAGTCCCTCGCCGAGCACCTCGACGGCGGCAACGTGCTCGAGGTGACCAAGCAGGGCTTCGACTTCTTCCACCGCGTCTTCGGCATCCGCTACCCCTTCGGTAAGTACGACCAGCTCTTCGTCCCCGAGTTCAACGCGGGCGCGATGGAGAACGCCGGGGCGGTGACGTTCCTGGAGGACTACGTCTTCCGCTCCCGCGTCACCGACGCCATGGTGGAGCGCCGCGCCGAGACGATCCTGCACGAGATGGCCCACATGTGGTTCGGCGACCTCGTGACCATGCGCTGGTGGGACGACCTGTGGCTGAACGAGTCGTTCGCCACCTACATGTCGGTCCTGTGCCAGGCAGAGGCCACCCGCTGGGGCCAGACCGCGTGGACCACCTTCGCCAACGTCGAGAAGTCCTGGGCCTACCGGCAGGATCAGCTTCCCTCGACCCACCCGATCGCCGCCGACATCCCCGACATGCAGGCCGTCGAGGTCAACTTCGACGGCATCACCTACGCCAAGGGCGCCGCGGTGCTCAAGCAGCTGGTGGCGTACGTCGGGCTCGAGAACTTCCTGGCCGGCGTCCGCGACTACTTCGGCGAACACGCCTGGGGCAACACCGAGCTGAAGGACCTGCTGTCGGCCCTGGAGCGCACCTCCGGCCGCGACCTGTCGTCCTGGTCGAAGGAGTGGCTGGAGACCGCCTGGGTCAACACGCTCCGCCCGTCCTTCACGGTGGACCCCGAAGGCCGGTTCCTGAACTTCGAGGTCCTTCAGGAGGCCCCGGCCGACTACCCGACGCTGCGGTCCCATCGCATCGCCATCGGCCTCTACTCCCGGCTGGACGGCGCCCTCGCGCGCGTCAAGCGGGTCGAGCTCGACGTCGTCGGCGCCCGTACGGCCGTGCAGGAGCTGGTCGGCGAGACCCAGCCGGACCTGATCCTGATCAACGACGACGACCTGACGTACTCCAAGATCCGGCTCGACGAGCGCTCGCTGCGCACCCTGGTCGACGGCGGCATCACCGGCTTCACCGATTCGCTGCCGCGCGCCCTGTGCTGGTCGGCCGCCTGGGACATGACCCGTGACGCCGAGATGGCGACGCGTGACTACCTCCGGCTGGTCATCTCCGGTGTCCACTCCATCACGGATATGACGGTGCTGCAGACGGTGCTGCGCCAGGCGCGCGCCGCCACGCAGCAGTATTCCGACCCCGCGTGGCGGGACACCGGCCTCGCCGAGCTGTCGGCCACCCTGCGCGGCCTGATCGCCTCGGCCGAGCCCGGCTCCGACCACCAGCTCGCCTACGTCAACGCCTTCACCGCGGGGGCCACCTCCCCCGAGGACCTGGCGTTCGTCCAGGCCATCCTCGAGGGCACCTCGGTTCCCGAGGGCCTCACCGTGGACGCCGACCTGCGCTGGACCCTGATCCACTCGCTGGTGTCCGGCGGGGCCTTCTCCGCCGACGAGATCGCGGCCGAGCTGCGGCGCGACCCGACGGCGACGGGCGAGCGGTCTGCGGCCATGTGCCAGGCCGCGATCCCCACGGCCGAGAGCAAGGCCGAGGCATGGGCCGCGATCACCGGTGGGTCGCTGAGCGGCGCGGTCCTGCGCTCCACCGTCGTCGGGTTCATGGACCCGAACCACGTGGAGCTGCTCCAGCCGTACGGTGAGCGGTTCTTCCAGGAGGTCGGCCGCATCTACAAGGGCTGGCCGTCGGACAGCGCACAGCGCTTCGCGATGGGCTGCTACCCCGCGCTGCTGATCGATCCCCACACCGTGGCGAGGACGCAGGACTACATCTCCTCCTCCGAGCCGCCGCACGCCCTGCGCCGCCTCCTGCTGGAGGGCGCCGACGGCATCAGCCGGGCGCTGCGCGCACGGGCCAAGGACGCCTCGGCCACCTGAGGTCAGTCTCTCCCGTGACCCTCGCCTGGCCGAAGCCCCACGGGGCCGAGGCGAGGCCCTCCCCGCCCGAGGTACACCCTCCTTGAGACCCGGCCCGCCTGCGTTCAAGTCCGGTTGAACGTCAGGCGGGCCGGTCGGCTTCCCGGGGTTCAACGGCGCTGTAAGCGCATTGCAAGCAGCCCACGGTGATATGTGGCAGAAGCGACAGCATCCGTTTACAGCAGGCGACCGCGGGTCTACTGTGCGCGCTGTCACCGTATGTCCGGGAGGCCCCCCTTGATTTCCCTTGCCATCGTCGGCGCCCTCGCCCTCATCCTCATCTTCGTCGTCGTCACGACCTACAACGGCCTGGTCCGCAAGCGCGGTGCGGTGGACAACGCCTGGGCCCAGATCGACGTGCAGCTCAAGCGCCGCCACGACCTGATCCCGAACCTCGTCGAGACCGTGAAGGGGTACGCCTCGCACGAGCGCCAGACCCTGGAGGCCGTGGTCGCCGCCCGGCAGCAGGCCGTCTCCGCCCAGGGCCCCCACGATCAGGCCGCCGCCGAGAACATGCTGTCCGGCGCGCTGAAGAACCTTTTCGCCCTGTCAGAGGCCTACCCCGACCTGAAGGCCAACCAGAACTTCGCCGCGCTTCAGGAGGAGCTGGCGAGCAGCGAGAACCGCATCGCCTACTCCCGGCAGTACTACAACGACGCCGTGCTGGCCTACAACAACGGCATACAGACGGTCCCGGCGAACATCGTCGCGGGGATGACCGGATTCCATGAGCGCGAGTACTTCCAGGCGCCCGGCGAGGAGCGCGGCCCGGTCCAGGTCCGCTTCTAGCACCATGATCTACTTTCTTGTCACGGCGGCCGCACTCGGCCTCTGGCTGCTCCTGCTGGCCATGCTGGCCTACGCCACCCGCAACCCCGACGTCATCCCGGGACCGCCCACCAGCGAGCTGCGCGACGAGTCACCCGCTCTGGTGGACCTGATCACCGGCAACTGGCGCCTCTGTGACGAGGCCGCCTCGGCCACCCTGCTGGACCTGGCCGCCAAGGGCGCGGTCCAGATCGAGGAGGTCGGCCCGGAGCTGTCCCTCGTACGGCTCCGCGAGCCTCGCACCCCGCTCACGGCGTACGAGAAGCTGGTCCACGACCATGTGGCGTCGCTCGCCACCGACGGGGTCGTGGCCACCGGAGCCCTCGCCGAGGGCGCCAGGAACCTCGCTCGCTGGTGGAAGAGCTTCCGCAAGAAGGTGATCGCGGAGGCGCGGGAGAAGGGCCTGTCCCGGGCCCGCTGGAGCACGGCCCAGGCCACGCTCCTCACGGTCGCCGCCGCCGCGCCCGCCATCGCCTTCGGCGTCGCCGTGGCCGCCACCGCGGACGACCGCCACAGGGACGGGGGCTTCGGGGCAGCCATCGTCGGCTTCGCGCTGCTGACCGCGCTGATGGGAAAGCTGAACGGCGAGCGCGGCACGGCCGAGGGCGCCAAGGTCGCGGGCTACTGGATGGGGGTGCGCCAGCACCTGGGCGCCAACAACGGGTTCGCCGACCAGCCCGCCGCGGCCGTCACCATCTGGGGACGGCACCTGGCCTACGCCGCCGCTCTCGGGATGGCGAGGCGCGCCGTGACCAGCCTGCCGATCAGCGTGCCCGCCGACGACAAGCGGGCCTGGTCCGACTACGGCGGCATGTGGCACGCCGTGAACGTGCGGTATCCCCGGCGCATCCTGTGGGGCCGCCCGCCCTGGCCGATGATGCTCCGCGGCGTGATAGCCGGGCTCGGGACCTGGTTCTGGCTCTGGCTGTTCGGAGTCGTCGCGCGGGCCCTGCTCGATCTGCCGGAGTCGTTCGTCATGCCGGTCGTCTACCTCGGCGCCGCCACCGCCGCCGCCGTGCCGATCGCCTTCGCCATCGCGGACCTGACCACCAAGACGCAGCTCGAGGCTCAGATCGTACGGCTGCGCGCGATCCAGGTCGGCTCGAACGGCGACGACCAGCCGAAGTACGCCTACTGGGTGGCGCTGGACGACGGGCACCTGCGCGACGTCAAGGCCCTCGGCATCGACGAGTCGAAATGGGGATCGCTGGCCGAGGGTGACCTCGTCAGAGCGAGCATCGGGCGCAGGCTGGGCTGGATCGACCAGATCGAGGTCGTCGAGCGGTCACGGCACCGAGGCGTGTCGTCGTACGACGACACCGGCGAGCAGCTGCTCAACGCCCCGGAGAACCTCGGCGAGGTGCCGGTGCTCCTCCGTCCTTCTCAGGGCGCCGGTGCTGACGCCGGCAAGGCCGACGACGACCGGCCGGCGGCTCTGGTCACCCCGGGCGACCTGCGGCGGGCACTCGGCATCGAGGTCGGCCCCGCCGGGCCGTACCCTGACGCGCTCCCCACGCCACCGTGGCTGGCGGTGCGGTCCTGCCGCTACCAGACCACCGGCGGGATTCCGGTCACCGTCGACGTGCACGCCGCCTCCGGGGCGCGGGGCGGCTACCTGATGGTCCTCGGTCACCTGCTGACCCGCGTCGAGGGACGCCAGATCTCCGGGGTGGGCGGCGGCGCCATGCTGTATCCCGGGGTCGTGTCCGCCCGGACCAGCGAGGGGACCTTCGCCATCCACGTGCACTCCCCCGCGGGCCCACCGCCTCCTGACGCGCTCGTCGACCTGGCCCGTACGGCCGCCGAGCGCATGGAAGGAAGATCGCCTGTCGCCTGAAACGGAGTCGAGGACCTACGGTTCCAATGTTCCTCGACCCCGTGAAAGGGGCCGGATGTACGAAAGGACGGGCCGCCGGTGGCGTGAGAGGGTGGCCAGGTGCAATCGGCCCTGGACCTTCTCACCGAACTCGCCCGGCGGTACGCCTTCGCGGACCTGGGCGCCCTGGCTCCCAAGGTGCTTCCTGAGGCGCTCGTGATACCGGCGCTGTGCGAGTTCGGCGAGCGGCTGCTCACGCTCGACGCGGAGGACTTCGCCACCGAGGTCGACGCGAAGACCGTCCCCGGCGACCTGAGACGCCGTGCCCGCGACTGCCATATGCCGCAGACGCCCCGCGAGCAGCCCCGTGGTGCCCTTGCCTCGCTCAGGCCCGCCTACGGGCTGCTGCTCGAGGTCATCAGGATCCGGTGGGACCGGCGCGAGCTCAGCTCGATGATGGCGGCCCTGCACATCGCCGGCGAGTACCTCCCGCTGCTGGCCTTCGAGCCGGTCCTCGGGCACGCGGGCGACCCGGCGCGCTGGCCCGAGGGGCTGCGTGCGGAGGGCAGCAGGTTCGGGGCGATCGGTGACCGCGACTGCGACCACACCAAGGCTGAGAAGTCGGCCGCTGAGCGCACGCTGCGGGTCGCGAACGAGCCCCCGCAGGGGTGGCGGGCCTACTTCGACCGCCAGCACAGCCAGCTCGCCGGGGCCATGGCGACCTGTGTCGCCAAGTGCCGCAGGCCCTGCACGGCCATGCACTGGATCGCCGCAGAGGCACGTGACAGCCTGGCCCTGCGCTGCAAGGTCGCGCTGGCGTTCGCCGACACCCCGCTGGTACGGCTGCGCCACGCCGCGCCCGTGGGTCACGGCTTCGGCGTGCCGTCGCCCGAGGAGGTGCTGGACGCCTGGGCGCGAAGCCGGTCACATCTCGACAAGAACGGCGTGGGGCACGGGGCCACCCGTGACGACGGCTTCCCCCTACCGGGGCTGCCCAGCCTGTTCTCGGCCGTCGCGGGCTCGCCCATCGAGCCCGCGACTCTGCTGGCCGACGTCGCCGCCCACCTGGTCTCGCTGATCGACGGTCCGGCGATGCGAGGCGCCGGGGCGTGACCGCCGATCACCAGACGGCGGGACGCCGATCGCCCCAGAACCCGCCGACGGCCGCCTCCACCTGGGCGGATACCGAGATGAGCGTGGCCTCGCCCCCGAACCGCCCCGCGAGCATCACGCCGATCGGCAGGCCCGCGTCCGTCCAGTGCAGGGGAAGGTTGACGGCGGGCTGGCCGCTGACGTTGTAGATCGCGGCGAACGGCGCGAACCGCTCCATCCGGTTGAAGGTCTCCTCCGGGTCCTCGACGTCCTCGAACCAGCCGACGGGCACGGGCGGCTGGGTGACGGTGGGCGACAGGATCGCGTCGTACTCGTTCATGACCAGGAACCCGAAGCGCGTCGCCGTCTGCAACGTCGCCTGGGCCTGAAGGAAGGCCGGGGCCGTGGTCGCGAAGCCGCGCTCCCGCAGCCACCTCGTCAGGGGGCGCAGCTTCGGCTCCAGCGACGGGTCCACCGGGTGCATGCACGCGAAGCAGAACCACAGCTTCTCGAACTCGCTCAAAATGGACGGGTCGAACGGCGGGGGCATGTCGACGACCTCGTGGCCGAGCGACTCCAGCAGCACCGAGGCCTTCTCGTAGGCGGCGAGGACGTCCGGGTGCACCTCGGCGCCCGGCACCACCGGCGTGGCGTTCCTGCCGATCCTGAGGCGCCCGGGCTCGCGCGTGACCGCCTCGATGAAGCCCACGGGCGACGGCGGCGCGTGGTACAGGTCGCCCGGCTGGTTGTGCGCCATCACAGAAAGGAGCGCGGCGGCGTCGGCCACGGTCCGGGCGATGGGACCGTTCGTCGACAGGCCGGCCAGGTCGGGGACGATCGGCGCGAACGAGATGCGACCCCGGGTCGGCTTGATGCCGTACAGGCCGCAGACCGAGGCGGGGATGCGGATGGAACCCGCGCCGTCGCTGCCCTGCGCTGCCGGGGCGAGCCCGGCCGCGACCGCCGCCGCCGCTCCCCCGCTCGAACCACCCGCCGACCGCGTCAGGTCCCAGGGGGTACGCGAAGGAGCCGACACGTCGGTCTCGGTGTAGCAGGGCAGGCCGAACTCCGGAGTGGCGGTCTTGCCGAGCATGATGGTGCCGGCGTCCCGCAGCCGCTCCACGACGCTGTCGTCGACAGGCGCCACGAAGCCCTCGTAGGTCGCGGAGCCGAACCGGATCGGGACGTCCTTGACGAGGTTGAGGTCCTTGATCGGTATGGGAACGCCGAGCAGCGGGGGAAGCTCCGCGCCCCGCAGGACGAGGGCCTCCGCCTTCCGCGCCTGGTCAAGGGCACGATCGGCCGTCAGCGTGACAAAGGCCCCGACCTCGGGGTCGATGCGCTCTACGCGCTCGAGATAGTGCTTGGTGATCTCCACCGGAGACAGCTCCCGGGATCGCACGGCCGCCGCCTGCTCCAGGGCTGTAAGATCATGTATGTGCGCCACGCTTCCGCACAGTAGGGCCTATGCCCGTGAGTTATCTAGAGAGGAAAAGGGTTAGATACCCGGCTTTTCGCCCTACGATGCGGGAATAGGCGGCCACAAAAATGTGAACTAGCCAACACTAGGCACACTCTTGGGCGTCAACTACCGTGAGTTACGTGGATTCCGGTCTAGAACCTGATGACGGTCACAATATGTCACCCATTTGGGTGAGCGACCGCCCCTCGGAGCAGAAATCTCGGCCCGCGCCTCCCGAGCCGACTTACGCTCCCGTCGAACGCGCGTCCCTGCTCGGCCTGCTTCAGCAGCCCAGATACCGACATCTGCGCCAGCGCGCCCTGATCGCCGCCGGCGCGGGGCTGATCGTGGGCATCCCCATGTGGAGCTGGCGGCTCGGCCTGGTCGCGGCGATCATCGCCGCCATCGCCGACACCGTGTACCGCGCGCGCACGGCGTCCTCGGTCGCGCCCTGGCGCCGCGCGTCGGCCGCCGAGCGGCGCACCGAAGCACAGTTGGACAAGCTCGAGCGAAGCGGTTACCTCACGCTGCACGCGCGGGCCATCCCCGACAGCGACGCGCAGATCGACCACCTGGTGGTCGGCCCGACAGGGGTGTACGCCATCGACTCCGAGAAGTGGGACAAGCGGCTCCCCGTCCGCGTCCAGTCCCACCGCAAGCTGTTCCACGGGCCGTACAACCAGAAGCCACGCCTGGACGAGGCCCGCTGGGAGGCGTCCCAGGCGAGCGAGCTGATCACCGGGGTGCTCGGCCACGAGGTCACCGTCGTGCCATCTCTGGCCGTCTACGGCCCCGCGATCCCCTGGAAGATCCTCAACATCCGCGAGGTGGACGTCTTCGACGGCAGCCGCGTGCGCAAGTGGATCACCAACCGGGAACGTTCCCTGACCTCCGAGGAAATCGAGGAGATCTACGCCGCCGCGGAGCAGGTCCTCCCGGCGCGCTACCCCGAGAACTGACCCCCAGAAGGTCCTTCGGGGTTCCCGTCACTGTCCACCACTGCCCCAGGGAACCCCGAAGGATCCCGCCTCCCGGCGTGTCCAGCCTGTGGACCGCAGGTCTCGCCAGTCGGGCGATGGTCGTACCATCAGAAGACTCAGCAGTCGTCCGATGGGAGAACGGTCATGCCGGCCCTCAGGTCTCGTACGGTCACTCATGGCAGGAACATGGTCGGGGCACGCGCCCTCCTCCGAGCCACGGGCGTAGCCGGCGGGGACTTCGGGAAGCCGATCATCGCGGTGGCCAACAGCTTCACCCAGTTCGTCCCCGGCCACGTCCACCTGCGTGAGGTGGCCGAGGTCGTGGCGGGTGGCATCCGCGAGGCGGGGGCGATCCCGCGCGAGTTCAACACCATCGCCGTCGACGACGGCATCGCGATGGGCCACGGAGGCATGCTGTACTCCCTGCCCTCGCGCGAGCTGATCGCCGACGCCGTGGAGTACATGGTCAACGCCCACTGCGCCGACGCGCTGATCTGTGTCTCCAACTGCGACAAGATCACGCCTGGCATGCTGCTGGCCGCGTTCCGGCTCAACATCCCGACCCTCTTCGTCTCCGGCGGTCCCATGGAGGCGGGCAAGTCTCCGTCGGGCCGCAAGCTCGACCTGATCGACCCCATGGTCGCCGCGGCCGACGAGAGCGTCTCCGACGCCGAGTTGCTCGAGATGGAGGAGAACGCCTGCCCCACCTGCGGCTCGTGCAGCGGCATGTTCACCGCCAACTCGATGAACTGCCTCGCGGAGGCCATCGGCCTCGGGCTGCCGGGCAACGGCACCACGCTCGCCACCCACAAGGCCCGCAAGGGGCTGTTCGAGAAGGCCGGGCGCCAGATCGTCGAGATCACCAAGCGCTACTACGACGACGACGACGAGTCGGTGCTGCCGCGCAACATCGCCACCCGTGACGCCTTCGAGAACGCCATGGCCCTCGACGTCGCCATGGGCGGCTCGACCAACACCATCCTCCACCTGCTGGCGGCGGCCCGCGAGGCCGGTGTCGACTTCGGCCTGAAGGAGATCAACGAGGTCTCCCTGCGCGTGCCGTGCCTGTGCAAGGTGGCGCCCGCCACGGCGAAATACCACGTGGAGGACGTCCACCGCGCGGGCGGCATTCCGGCGATCCTCGGCGAGCTCGACCGGGCCGGGCTGCTCAACCGCGACACCCACAGCGTCCACGCGGCGTCCCTCACCGACTTCATCAACGAGTGGGACCCGCAGTCCCCCACCGTGACCGACGAGGCGCTCGAGCTCTGGCACGCCGCCCCCGGCAATGTCCGCACGGTCAAGGCCTACTCCCAGGACGCCAGGTGGGAGTCCCTCGACCTCGACCGCGCCGAGGGCTGCATCCGCGACCTCGAGCACGCCTACACCCGTGACGGCGGCCTGGCCGTGCTCTACGGCAACATCGCGCCCGAGGGGTGCATCGTCAAGACGGCGGGCGTCGACGAGTCGGTCTGGAAGTTCAGCGGCCCGGCCGTGGTGTTCGAGTCGCAGGAGGACGCGGTCGAGGGCATCCTCGCCAACAAGGTCTCGGCCGGCGACGTCGTGGTCATCCGCTACGAAGGCCCCAAGGGCGGTCCCGGCATGCAGGAGATGCTCTACCCCACGAGCTTCCTCAAGGGCAAGGGCCTCGGCAAGGCGTGCGCGCTGGTCACCGACGGGCGGTTCTCCGGCGGCACCTCCGGGCTCTCGATCGGGCACGCCTCCCCGGAGGCGGCCGAGGGCGGCATCATCGCCCTGGTCGAAGACGGCGACCTCGTCGAGATCGACATCCCCGGCCGGAGCATCGCGCTGAAAGTCTCCGAGGCCGACCTCGCGGCGCGGCGCGAGCGCCTGCTGGCCGACCTCGGCCGCTACCGCCCGCGCGACCGCGACCGTGCGGTCAGCGTCGCCCTGCAGGCCTACGCCGCGCTCACCACCTCAGCCTCCACCGGCGCCTCACGCGACCTGTCGCAGCTCTCCCGCTGACCGGCGCTCACCGAGTGGTACGGCTCACACGAGCGGCACCACTCGGTGACCTCTGCGCTGTTCCCCAAGGGGGAGCCGTGCGGAGATCTGTTTCGGAAGGCCCGCGACGCGGCTCAGCAGGGTCCGTGAAGGACAGGCCGGCGTCACCGTGAGGTAAAGAACAGTCGCCTCACGGTTCGCCGTACCAAGGTCTGGTGTTCGAAAAATGTCGGTGGCCGAAGGTAGTCTTCAAGTATGGCCAACGTCACCACGCCGCTCCTGACGACCGCCGAAATCGCCGCTCTCGCCTTGTCTCTCGCCCATCTCGGAGAGGGTCCCCAGGCCGTCACCGCCCGCCGGGGCCTGCGCAACGTGTTCGAAAACCTCGACCTTGACGACGACGTCGTCGCCGCGACCCTCGACACGCTCACCACGCCGCTGCCACCCGATGTGGCCAGGCGCGCGCGCACGATCGCGGGCGCCGTGACCGGCCGGCAGGTGGTGCGGCTTCACTACCGCGACGCCGGCGGCCGGGTCACGTCCCGTGATGTCGAGCCGGTCACTTGCCTGGTCCACCGTGATCATTGGTATCTCGTGGGGTGGTGCCGCACGAAGGCCGGCATCCGGGCGTTCCGGTTCGACCGCATCGTCGCGGTCGAGCCCACCCTGGTGCCCGCCCGGCCCCACCGCGCCGAGCGCTACCTCCCCTTCCAGCGAAGGAAGGTCACGGGCCGCCAAACTCCGGCCCGCGTGATCGACCGCCGATCCGCCTAGCCGTCACCGGCACTCACGGCCCGCCGCCGGCAGGCCCTCGCGCCGCGCTCCCCCGCGCGGCGCGAGCCGGGCAGGCACGTGTGGCGTGGGTCAGCCGCAGCAGCCCCCGCCGCAGCACCCGCCTCCGCCGCCTCCACCACCGCTGGGGCGTGGCGCCGAGGCGCCGCCCGTGACGGCGACCGTGGACAGGAGCTTCACCGTGTCCGCGTGTCCCTCGGGGCAGGCGGCGGAGTCACTCGCGGCGGACATGGGGCGCGACACCTCGAAGGTGGATCCGCAGGCGCGGCAGCGGTAGTCATAGCGGGGCATGCCATCAGGGTACGGCGTGCCGCGTCCGCACGACCAGGTCGGTCAGCGCCGGGCCACCCTGCGGATAGGGATCGGCGAAGGCCCTACGTCACGCTGCCGTCTCCGCGAGGTAGGGAGCCCACTGCGGATCGCCGTCGAACTGCGCGCCGATGAGCCGCCAGTGGACGCCTCGTGGCACCACCGGGGCGACGCGCAGCGACCACCCCAGCTCATCCAGCAGCCGGTCCGCCTTGCGGTGGTTGCATGGCATGCATGACGCGACGCAGTTCTCCCAGGTGTGAAGCCCGCCACGGGAGCGGGGCAGCACGTGGTCGATGGTCTCCGCGCGCTGGCCGCAGTAGGCGCAGCGATAGTCGTCCCTGCGCATGAGCGCGGCCCGGGTCAGCGGGATCCGTGAACGATACGGAATACGGACGTAGCGCCGGAGCCGGATGACCGACGGCACGTCGACCGTGCAGGTGGCGGAGCGCAACACCGCGCCCCGGCCGTCGCGGTGCACGACGTCCGCCTTCTCCCTGATCACGAGCACGACGGCCCGATGCAGGTTGAGGGTGGTGAGTGGTTCGAAAGTGGCGTTCAGCAACAGGACCTGGCGCATCAGCGGGCCTTCCCCGCTCTGCACGTAGTCGAACGGGATGTGCCTCGGCACATCCCGAATTGCGGCCCGTCGTCTTGGGCTCCGGATGCTTCCGTCACGTGGACCTCCGCCGGACGGCCCAGCGGATGGGTTCCACGGCACCGCCCTTCAGCAAGTGTGGCCTCTCGGTCGACCCTCCCGCCACCCCAATTAACGGTCGTGTCTTCCAGGCCCCGCCTTCCGGTTTATGTCCGGTTCACCCCGCTAAGCAAACCTATTGGGGAAAGATCACTCCTGGAGGGTGATGATCTGCCTGTTCCACCACGAGCGAAGACCTGGCCAAAACGATGTCTCACGACTGGTAACGGGGGTGTCATAAGCTCGCCTACATGACGCGAGAGCCCTACCCGAACGCACGCCGTGACGACGTGGTTGACGACTTCCACGGCACGCCGGTGCCCGACCCCTACCGCTGGCTGGAGGATGCCGAGCAGCCCGAGGCCAAGGAGTGGCTCGACGGGCAGGGCGAGCTGTTCACCAAGGAGATGGCCGCGTCACGCAGGCGGGAGGCCTTCCACGCCCGCGTCTCCGAGCTGGTGCGATCCGGCACGGTCGGCGCTCCGGCGTGGCGGGGTGACCGGCGTTTCTTCATGCGACGCACCCCCGAGCAGGAGCACGCCGTGCTCTACACCGTCGGCCCCGATGAGGCTGAGCACATCCTGCTCGACCCCATGGCGATGGACCCCTCCGGGCTCACGACCGTCGACTCCTGGCAGCCCGACAAGGAAGGCCGGCGGCTCGCCTACCAGATCTCGGTCGGCGGAGACGAGGAGTCCCAGCTCCACGTCATCGACGTCGTGACCGGCGAGCGGCTCGACGGGCCGATCGACCGGTGCCGCTACTCCCCCATCGCCTGGCTGCCCGGCGGCGAGGCGTTCTACTACGTGCGCAGGCTGGCCGCGAGCGAGGTCCCCGACGGCGAGGACCAGTTCCACCGCCGCGTCTACCTCCACCGCCTCGGCACCCCCGCCGACCAGGACGTCATGATCTTCGGCGAGGGGCTCGAGAAGACCAACTACTACGGCGTCTCGGTCTCCAGAGACGGCCTCTGGCTGTCGATCTCGGCCTCCCGGGGTACGGCCCCGCGCAACGACCTGTGGATGGCCGACCTCTCCGGTTCCTCCCTCGAGACCCCGCGTCTGATCAACGTCCAGCAGGACGTTGACGCCCAGACCGGGCTCCTGTTCGGCCGCGACGGGCGCCTGTACGTCTTCACCGACCGCGACGCCCCGCGCGCCCGCGTCTGCGTCACCTCGCCCGACCGGCCCGAGTACGAGAGCTGGCGCGATCTCATCCCCGAGGACCCGGAGGCGGTGCTGTCCGACTTCGCGATCCTCGACGACCTGGAGCGCCCGGTGATGCTCGTCGGCTGGACGCGGCACGCCATCAGCGAGATCTCCGTCCACGACCTGGCCAGTGGAGACAAGATCGGCGAGGTGCCCACCCCGGGGCTCGGCACGATCGGCGGCATCACCGAGCGGCCCGAGGGCGGTCACGAGGCCTGGTTCGGCTACACCGACCACACCACCCCGGCGAGCATCCAGCGCTACGACGCCCGCACCGGCGAGACCACGCTGTGGGCGGCCTCCCCCGGGGCCGTCGAGGTGCCGGAGGTTACCACCGAGCAGGTCGTCTACCACTCCGCCGACGGCACCGAGGTCCACATGATCGTGGTCTCCGGGCCCGGCGGCGGTCCCAGGCCGACGATCCTGTACGGCTACGGCGGCTTCGGCGTGTCCATGACGCCGGGGTTCTCCCCCTCGATCCTGTCGTGGGTGGAGGCGGGCGGCGTCTACGCCGTCGCCCAGCTCCGAGGCGGCGGCGAGCAGGGCGAGGAGTGGCACCGCGCGGGCATGCTCGGCCGCAAGCAGAACGTCTTCGACGACCTTCACGCCGCGGCCGAGCACCTGATCGCCACGGGCGTCACCACGCCGGAGCAGCTCGCGATCTCGGGAGGATCCAACGGCGGCCTGCTGGTCGGGGCCGCGCTCGTCCAGCGGCCCGAGCTGTACGCGGCGGTGGCCTGCTCGGCGCCGCTGCTCGACATGGTCAGGTACGAGAATTTCGGCCTCGGCGCCACGTGGAACGTCGAGTACGGCTCGGCCGCCGACCCGGAGGAGTTCGCCTCGCTGTGGGAGTACTCCCCGTACCACCATGTCCGTGAGGGAGTCCGCTACCCCGCGACGCTGTTCATGGTCTTCGGCTCCGACACCCGGGTGCATCCGCTGCACGCCTGGAAGATGTGCGCCGCGCTGCAGCACGCTCAGGCGGCGGACGACCGGCCCATCCTGCTGCGCAACGAGGCCGAGGTGGGCCATGGAGCGCGCGCGGTCAGCCGCTCGGTCGAGCTCATGGCCGACCAGCTGGCGTTCCTCGCCGATCACACCGGCCTCACCGGCTGAACGCCCGCCCGGCGACGGTGTCCGGGGGCGGCGTCCTAACGGGGGAAGACGACGGTTTTGTGGCCGTCGAGAAGGACGCGCTGCTCGGCGTGCCAGCGTACGGCCCGGGACAGCGCCAGGCGCTCCACGTCGCGGCCCATCGCGGCGAGGTCCTCCGGCGAGTGAGTGTGGTCGACGCGGGCGACCTCCTGCTCAATGATCGGGCCCTCGTCGAGGTCGGCCGTCACGTAGTGTGCGGTCGCGCCGATCAGCTTCACTCCCCGGGAGTACGCCTGGTGGTACGGCTTGGCGCCCTTGAAGGACGGCAGGAACGAGTGGTGGATGTTGATCACCTTGCCGGACAGCTTGACGCACAGGTCCTCGGACAGCACCTGCATGTAGCGGGCCAGCACGACCAGATCGGCGCGGTAATGCTCCACCAGCATGAGGACTTCCGCCTCCTGGCGCGCCTTGGTCTGGGGGGTCACCGGCAGGTGGTGGTAGTCGATGCCGTACGACTGGGTGAGGGGCCGGAGGTCGGGGTGGTTGGAGACGACGGCGACGATGTCGATGTCGAGCAGCCCCGAGCGCACGCGGTAGAGCAGGTCGTTCAGGCAGTGGCCGAGCTTGCTGACCATCACGAGCACCCTCGGCTTGACGGCGAGGTCGTGCAGCCGGAACTCCATGGCGAAGTCGGGGGCGAGCGCGGTGAAAGCCGTACGCAGCTCGGCCTCGGGAAGCGATCCGGTGAACTGCACCCGCATGAAGAAGCGCCCGGCGACCGGATCGCCGAACTGCTGGCTCTCGGTGATGTTGCACCCGCGCGCGGCCAGCAGGCCGGAGACGGCCGCGACCACGCCCGGCTTGTCCGGGCAGGACATGGTCAGCACATATTCGGAGCTCACCGGCGCCTCACCTCTTCGCTCGCGTTGAGGCAGATTACCGCTCCCCGGGAGCGTCCCGATCCCTCAGTCCACGCGTTGAGCCGGTGATCCTCCGGCAGGGCCCCGCGATGACACGGCAGGCAGGGCAATCTGGCTCATTACGGTCGTTCGACGGTACAGAGACGCAATCCGACTTCTCCTGTTGCCCACTGTTGACCTGGCGCTTCGTAACCTCTATGACGTGAAATGGGTCGACAGCAGAGGATTTGAGGTCGAGGCGCTTGTCCTCGGCAACCAACCCTGGCTGCGCGTACGCAGAGGGCACGACTACGTGGCGTACTACACGGACGTCACCGAGCTGTCGCGGCATCTGGACCTGACCGACCTCGTGGTCACCGACTGATCGTCGTCGTCGCGGCGGTCCTCTCACCGACACGTGAGGACGGGAAGTACAGTGGCGCCCGGACAAGCGGAGAGGAGCCGGCGGGTGCTGAAGTGGGACACGCTGTCACAGGGAGAGAAGCGGGCTGCCGTCGCGCTGGCCGCGATGCTGCCCGGCTACGTCAACGCCGTCTTCGTGGCCGAGCACCTCGCGGATGCCATCGCCTGGCAGCGTGGCGAAATCTCTGACGAGGAACTGGTGGAGCGCACCGGCTGGACGTTCAACGCGACACCGGAGCAGTACGCCGACATGGCGATCAGGTCCGCCGAGGAGGCCGGCATCGACCCGGTGGAATGGCTCGACGCGATGAAGAGCGCCTACGAAGAGCAGCGCGCCATCGCCGCCGAACTCCAGGAAGAGAGCACGCGGCAGACCGCCGATCACCCGGAAGAGTTCTGGCAGATCATCAACGCCAACACCTGGCCCGAGGTCTCAGAAGAGCCGGAGTCATCCGACCCTCCGAGGAACCCTGAAGAGCCAGGGGCGTGTTGAGCCCGCGTTCTCGAGCGGCGTCGACAGCGCGGGCGCCCAGCAGGGCCTGGAGACCTTGGATGAGGCTGCTCGGCCATGACCTCGATGATGATCAGTAACCGGCCGGCTGCGCGGGTGGTCTGTATGGACGGCGGAGGCCGGATCCTGCTGATGCACTGGCGAGATCCCTTCAGTGGCGTGGTCTTCTGGGAGCCCCCTGGCGGTGGGATCGACGCAGGAGAGACCCCGCTGGAGGCCGCGCGGCGGGAGCTGTTCGAGGAGACGGGACTTCCGGGTGACGCGGTGATCGACTTGTGGGTCCCGGTGGACCGGGACTACCACTGGCTGGGCGTCCACTATGTGAAGGTCGAGCCGTTCTACCTCGCCCGCTTCGCCGAGACCCCTGAAGTCGTCCCCACCACGCTCACCGGCGAGGAGCAGGACACCTATCTCGGGCATCGCTGGTTCAGCCCAGCCGAGCTCGCGGCCCTTTCCGAGCCTGTCGAGCCTCCCACGCTGGCCGGGGTGATCGCCCTCCTCGGCCGGCGTCCGGCCCACGAGTGACCGGCGGACGGCCCGGCCGTACCTCGCCTCAGGTGACCTCGCCGAGCGCTTTGACGATGTCGGGGTCATCCGAGTCCATGGCATGGGCGCGTCGAAGGTCGTCGAGGGCTTCCGCCGGCCTCCCAAGGTCCCTCAGGGCGATTGACCGGTTGAAGTACAGCTCGGCCTTCTCTTCCAGCTCCAGCGCGCGCGTCAGGTCCGCCACGGCCCCGGTGAGGTCGCCCGTCTCGTACCGCAGGCTCGCGCGGTTCGCCCAGGCGGGTACGAGGCCCGGCGCGCCGGCGAGCGCCACGTCGAAGGCCGTCCTCGCCTGCTCGAAGCGCCCCGCGGCGGTCTCCAGCTGGCCGAGCACGCAGGACAGGTGCGAGTTGCCGGGGGCGAGGCTGAGCCCCGCCTCGACGTCCGCCCGCGCCTGCTCGTCCAGGCCGAACTGGACGAGCAGTCCGGCCCGGTTGATGTAGGCGTCCAGGTAGCCGGGATCGAGCTCCAGCACGTGGTCGAGGTCGGCCTTGGCGCCTTCGAGATCTCCCGTGGCGAGCAGGAGCTGGGCACGGTTGTAGTAGCCCTCGGGAAGCGGCGGGCTGAGCGTGATCGCCGCCAGGTAGTCGGCGAGCGCGGCATCCGGCTGTCCCATCTGGAACAGCAGGTTTCCCCGGTCGAGGTAGTAGTCGGGATAGGCGGGGTCCATGGCGATCGCCGCGTCCAGGTCGGCCAGCGCGCCCTTCGGGTGCCCGAGCAATCCGAGGAGCTGCGCCCGGTTGGCTCGCAGGACCATGCGGTGGATCATGTGGCGCCCCGGCGGCAGGTCGTCCTCTGCCAGCTCGATCGCCGACTCGACGAGCGCGAGCGCCCGGTCGGCGTCGCCGCCGCGCATCTCGATGAGGGCCTTGCCGTTGAGGTCGAAGCCCAGCTTGAAGGCGCGGACGGAGCGATCGGGCAGCAGGTGGGAGATGGCGATGGCCTCGTTGATCCAGCCCTGGGCCCGGCCGAGGTCGCGCCGGGCGGGATCGGGATGGCGCGCGTCGAGCATGGCAGTGCCGTACGCCGACGCCGAGTGGACCTCGGCGTCCAGGCTGGCGCGGCGTGCCCGCTCGTACAGCTCCCGGGCCTCGTCCCTGCGGCCCAGCCCGGCCAGGGCCGTCGCCGTACCCTGGGTGAGGTTCCACCATCGGCCCGTTCCGGCCCCGGCCAGCCGCAGGCCGCGCAGCCCGGCATCGGCCGCCGCCTCCAGGAAACCCTCGCGCATGCAGTGGTCGAGCACGGTCCAGAGCGCCTCGACGCCCGCACCCGACGGGTCGCTTCCGTGCTCCCGGTGGTAGGCGATGGCGCCGAACGACCAGGACGGCTCGCCGGTGGCGGCCAGCTCGTCGGCTCGCCGGTCGTGCAGGCGGGCGCGCTCGGCCGGTGGCAGCGCCTGGTACGCGGTGATCGCCAGGGGGTCGTCGAGGGTGCCGTCGGATGCGACATAACGAGGGGCGAGGTTTTCCGGTTCGCCCAAAGCCGATAATTCGGCCTTTATGACCTGACCATCAAAAGAATCGGGTGGAGCTTTACGGGAACATGCCACAATTGTCAAACGCCGGGAGTCGAAACGGCGCACAAGCGTGGCGAGGAGTTCGCGATCGGTCTCGTCGGCCTCGTCGACGTTGTCGACGACGATAGGCCCGCCGACCACGCCGCAGTCCCGGATGAATTCGGTGATTCCATTGGCGATCCTCAGGACACGGCGGGGAGCCGGCACGAGGATGCGCTCCTCCTCGGAAAGGCGCGCGTCGAGAGGTTCACGGCGGGCGATCACCCGATCACGGAGATCGGGTGCCGCCGCTCGGATCTCGATGTCGTGCTCGGCGACCACATCGGAGGAGCGCTCCAACGCCGCCGGAAGCAGGACTCGCAGAAGCGCTCCACCGAAGGTGTACGGCCCCCGCAGGCGACGGTGAGCGTCGAACACAGGGGCCGGCCACGAGGGAAGTCCCAGACCGGCGAGCACGCCGAGCCGGTCCTTCGAACGCGCTCCGCAGACCCAGAGGTGGTCAGGGCGGGTGATCACCCCTTGTGGATCACACTTGCCGTGCCGGTCAGGTGCACCATGCCAGGCTTGCGGACGATGATCTTCTTCATAGCTTGTCCTCCTCAGGTCTTCAGCTACAAAGTCCTAATTATTCGGACAAATCGATAATCCGCAAGTATTACACCTAGATTGTCATGCAAATCGATTGGGTCTAACGGGTGAGTTGCGACGACGGTTCCGCGATCAGCTGCTTCTCTCCGTAAACAACGACAAGTCCGCCTCTCTCCTCCCTGCGCAGTTCACGCCAGCCGTACTTGCGATACAGCTCCAAAGCTGCCCCTTGCCCCAGGGTCGTGTCACCTCGCAGGATGCGATAGCCGAGTTGCGCCGCGGACTCCTCGAGCGCGTCGAGGATCAGGGTGCCGAACCCCCGCCGCTGGAAGTCCGGATGGACCCGTAACCGGCACATCTCGGCCGTCTCATCGTCGATCCGCCGCAGCCCGCCCATGGCGACGATCCCGGCGCCGTCCACCTCACCGACGAGGAACTCCCCCCGGTCGGCGAGGTAGAGCCGGTTGATGTGCGGGATGTCGTCCTCGTAGTAGACCCCGTCCCCATGGGTGATACCGACCTGCGCCAGGCAGGTGCGGTGCAGCCCCCAGACGGCTTCCCGATCTGACCAGCGATACCGCCTGAGCACAAGCCTCATACACCGGCCTCCGCCGTTGAAGTCGAGGGAGCCTCCGGCGCAGAGGAAGCCTCCGGCACCCGCGAGGCAAGGGTCTCGTTGAACCCCGCCAGCCCGGGGATCTCGCCGCATCTCACCTGGATCGCCTTGGACAGGTCGAAGGCCCGGCTCAGGATGATGTCCGTGCGGAAGTCGACACCAACCTGCTTCACCGCCTCATGCCCGATCCTCAAAGCCTCCTCGCCGTCGCCCTCGATCACCCTGCAGTGCGCCTGGTCCAAGCGGATGAGCGTCTGGTCGAGCAGGTCGCCTTCGTACTTCTCCAGCGCCTGCTCCAGGATCAGGTCGGCCTCAATGGTCTGGCCCAGCCGGGTCAGTGCGTCGCCCTGGTGGAAGTAGAGCTGGCGCTCGGTGTAGCCGAAGGCGGTGTCCTCCTGCTGCGCGGGCGTCATCTGGGCGAACGCCGCCCGCGCGCGTGCCAGCGCCCGCTTGGCCTGGTCCACGACGTCCTTCTTGCCGCCGGAGTTCGCGAGCATGGACAGTGCGCGGGCCTCCACGACCGGAGCCATGGCCTTGGCCGCGCACGGTGTCTGCCCGGCCAGATCGCGGCTCTTCTTGGCCAGGTTGAGCGCCTCCCGGGGATCGCCGTAGAAAAGTGGGACAAGGGCCTCCCGGGCCGTGACCCAGGCGCGCAGCGCACGGTCGCCGGTCTCGTCGGCGGCCGTGCGCGATGTACGGAAGAACGACCGGGCCATCCTCTGGTCACCGAGGTCGATCATGATGATTCCGGCCAGGCCGGAGAGCCGGGCGGCGAGGGCGCAGAGACGCTCCTGAAGATCGATGGGCTGATGGTGCTCCATCGCCTGGCGCACCGTGCTGAACTCCAGCAGCACGTCGCAGAGTTGGCGCATCGGGGGCGTGTTCATGTACTGCCGGCCGAAGGAAGCCGTCGCCTCCTCCCAGTGGTCAAGCATGGCCGGGGAGACAGTGGTCGAAACGAGGGTCTCGTCCATGCGCCGGCGGATGTTGTCGGCCGCGCCGAGCACCGACTCGTTCAACGGCACCGCGGTACCCGCTATGAGTTTCAGCAGCGTTCTACGTAACACGTTCTCGTCCTCCTCACCCCCGTTCAAAGAGGGGTCGCTGAGCGGCCTTGTCCACAGCTCGCGCGAGTCGGGGGAACTGTCGGGTTCGAGCTCCTGGAGGCCGCCACCCCGTACGACACCCGGCATCCGGTGGCCATGGCCACAGATGCACGGACCGTCGTACCCGAGGGCCGCCGGCTCGACCCGGTAGACCGAACACAGGTAGTGGAGGTACTCCGGACCGGGGCGCTTCAGACCGCTCTCGTAAGCGCTCAGAAGCGTCTCCCCGATGCCTGGCACCGGTTTGCCGTCGCGTTCGAATAAGGCACGTACCTGTTCGATTACGTCGGCAAGGGCGATGCCATGGGCGAGGCGGTGAGATTTGATTCGAGTTGTCCCGAAATGAGGAGTACACGCTTCAAATACCTCTTCGGCGATTCGGGCCGTAGCGCGCCCGACCGCCAAGCCGCGCGCCCGGGTTTGCCGCGCTAACTCCGTTTCCTTGTGCTGTCTGCCGGACATACCGGCCCCTCTCCTGTGGCCAGCCGCTCGTCCTGGTTGTCCATACCGACCCATCCCACCTGCGCTGACGCAACATCGCGCCGGGTTAGGCTGCGTCTATCGAGAATGATGGACCAGTTATGACGAGACGTGAATGGAGTATTGAAGCTGCTGACATAGAATCGTCCCTCTCCGGGGACGTTCTTTCAACCCACTTCAAATATCCGCCCCTCCGACCGACCCCTGACGTTCGTTGACCTGTCGGCACAGGTGAGTCAGATTTGGCCGACCACCCCGATTCGCCGGCGTCATCGCCGCGGAATCGGACTAGAGGAAGGCTCGAAGTGGACGAAGGCTTCCAACACCTGGAACGACTGGTCGACGAGCTCGACGCTCGGGGGCTGCTCGCCCGGGTGGTGCACACGCAGTCAGGGCGGGCGTTCGTCCGCGTGATCAACCCGAACGCCACCAGCCTCGCCGAGAACGTCACGTGCCGGCCGCAAGCGACCCCCGCCTACTACTGGTGGTCCTGGGGTGAGCGCATGCACCAGGTCGACGACCCGGCGGGAGCGGCGACCAAGGTCGCCCGAGTGCTGGCCGCGGTGAGCCAGTAAGACACGAGACGGACGCGGTGCGGCGCAGTCACCGTGTCCACCCGTGTCCACCGCGGCTCTCCGGGGTCGGCGGGGTGCCCGGTGCGGAGCGTCCAGGTCCGTGGAGACACGGCCTTGGGCGCTGGGCACCCCGCCGGCTCCTTATCCGGACGACCACCGGGTCAGGACTTGATCCAGGCCCGCGTGGTGATCGGGGAACTCCCCGATCGGAAACGGCGCGGGACACGCTTCCGGGTGCGTGTCCCGCCCGAGCCGTCTGTCACCGGGGTGCCCCGGCCCGCCCCTCCGCGGCCCCGGGCCTGGGTGCTCCCGTCTTCCCCGGCGCAATGTGACGACGGCCGGGCCGGTCGGCGGACTCAGTCAGGTCAAGTACCGTTCCACTAGGTCAAAAACCGAGAACTGTGTCCGCCGACCGACCCGATCCGAAGGGGATCACCCGCGTGTTCCTGCCCGTCCTCGAGTCGTCAGCCTCACCGGACCCGACCATCCCTGGCCTCCAAGAAGCCGCGCAGAACGCCATGACCATGTGCGGGGTCAATAGCAACGACGACCCCCTGTGTGTGACACTGCTCACCATGCTTCCCGCGAATTGGGCGTCACCGGTCGCCTGGGGCATCAGCCTGATCCTCATCGTGGCGGTCGCCCTCATCGTTCGCGCGGTCCTCCACCGGCTGATCAACCGCGTGATCCGGCGGGCCGCCGACGGCGTGATGCCGGAGCGCCTCCGCGTGAAGATGAGCACATCCTTCGACGGCACCGCGGCCGTGCTCACCGAGCGACGGCGCCAGCGCGCCGAGACGCTGGGCTCGGTCCTCAGCAGCCTGATCTCCATCATCGTCTTCGGCACCGCCGCGCTCATGATCCTCGGGCGCTTCGGCATGAATCTCGCGCCCGTTCTCACCAGCGTCGGCATCCTCGGCGTGGCCGTGGGCTTCGGGGCCCAGGAACTGGTCAAGGACTTCATCGCGGGCATGTTCATGCTGATGGAGGACCAGTACGGCGTGGGCGACCTGATCGACACCGGAGCGGCCGCCGGCACCGTCGAGGCCGTCACCCTGCGCATCACCCGCCTGCGGGACGCGGACGGCAGGGTCTGGTACGTCCGCAACGGCACCATCACACGCATCGGAAACGACTCCCAAGGCTGGTCTCGCGCCCTCGTTGACGTGCCGGTGGCCTACGACGCCGACATCTCGGGCATCCGCGACCTGCTCAAGGAGATCGCCGGGGCCATCTGGGAGGATCCCGGCTTCCGCGATGTCGCGATCGTCGAGGAGCCCCAGGTGTACGGGCTGGAGCAGATCTCCGACAAGGCGATGATCTTCAGGATCACCGTGAAGACCGTCCCCGCGCACCAGGCGGAGATCGCCCGGGAGCTGCGCATGCGGGTCAAGTGGGCGCTCGACCGAGCGGGCATTCCCCTCGCCGGTGTCTGAGTAGGCTGGAGTACGTGTCCGCTACTCCTCCGGAATCCCTGTCCTTCTACGACGCCGTGGGCGGCTCAGAGGCCTTCGAGCGCCTCGTGCACCGCTTCTACCAAGGCGTCGCCGAGGATCCACTGCTACGCCCGCTCTACCCCGAGGAGGACCTCCACGGGGCCGAGGAGCGGCTGCGCATGTTCCTCATCCAGTACTGGGGCGGTCCCAGCACCTACGGCCAGCAGCGCGGGCATCCCCGGCTGCGCATGCGGCACGCGCCGTTCGTCATCGGCGAGAGCGAGCGCGACGCGTGGCTGAAGCACATGCGTGACGCCGTGGAGTCCCTGGAACTACCCGAAGATCTGGAGACCAAGCTCTGGACCTACCTGCTGTACGCGGCCCAGAGCCTCGTGAACGCATAAGTGCCCGGCTCAGGGGGCAGCCAAGGACTTGTGAATAAATCCCCTTGGTGGCGTGATGCCGTCGTTTACGAAATCTACGTTCGCAGCTTCGCCGACGCCACGGGAGACGGCGTCGGTGACCTCCAAGGGATCCGTTCCCGCCTGCCCTACCTAGCGGAGCTGGGCGTGGACGCGGTCTGGCTTACTCCGTTCCAACCCTCCCCCATGGCCGACGGCGGGTACGACGTCGCCGACTACCGAGGCGTCGACCCGCTCTTCGGCGACCTCGGCGACCTCGACGCCCTGGTCGCCGACGCCCACGCCCACGGCCTTCGGCTGATCGTCGACATCGTTCCGAACCACAGCTCGTCGGCCCATCCGTGGTTCCAGGCGGCCCTCGCCTCGCCGCCGGGCAGCCCCGAGCGCGACCGCTACGTCTTCCGGAACGGCGACGTGCCGCCCAACAACTGGACGTCGGCGTTCAGCGGGCCGGCGTGGAGCCGAGTCCCCGACGGGCAGTGGTACCTCCACCTGTTCGCGCCGCAGCAGCCTGACTTCAACTGGCGCAACCCCGCCGTCCACGAGGAGTTCCTCGATGTCCTGCGGTTCTGGCTCGACCGGGGTGTCGACGGGTTCCGCATCGACGTCGCCATGGGTCTCTACAAGGACGCCGACCTGGCGGACATTCCTCCCGCGAGCGAGGGATACCAGGCCCCGTCGCCCATCTGGAGCCAGCCAGAGGTGCACGAGGTCTACCGCGAGTGGCGCAAGGTCCTCGACTCCTACCCCGGCGACCGCGCCGCCGTGGGAGAGGTGTGGACCCACTCCCCCGAGGATCTCGCCCTCTACGTAAGGCGTGACGAGCTGCACCAGAGCTTCAACTTCGCCTGGCTGGAGGCGCCGTGGTCGGCCACGGCCTTCCGGAAGATCATCGACGACACGCTGGCGGCGGTCACGGCGCCGACGTGGGTGCTCTCCAACCATGACGTAGTGCGCCATGTCACCAGGTACGGCGTGGGATCCCCGGACCCGCACGCCGGCCTCGCACGCGGACGCGCCGCGCTGCTCGCGATGCTGGCCCTGCCCGGGTCCGCGTATCTCTACCAGGGAGAGGAGCTGGGCCTTCCCGAGGTGAAGGATCTTCCTGCGGAGGCGCGGCAGGACCCGATCTTCAAGCGCTCCAACGGCAGGCTTCCCGGGCGTGACGGATGCCGGGTGCCGATCCCCTGGTCCGGCACCGCCGAGCCGTACGGGTTCTCTCCGGAGGGCGGCCACCCATGGCTGCCCCAGCCGCCGGAGTGGGCGGCGCTCACCGCCGAGCGCCAGGCCGGCGACCCGGCCTCCACGCTTTCGTTCTACCGCCGGGCACTGGCCCTTCGCCGGTCCATGAGGGAGTCTCTGCCCGGCTCGGTCACTTGGCTCGAATCTCCGGGCGACGCGCTGTTTCTCTCGCGGGGCGAGCTGATCTGCGCGATCAACTGCGGCGAGGACCCCGTACGGCTACCGCCACACGGCGGGATCCTCATCTCCAGCGGGGAGCCGGACGAGGTGTCACTGGCCCCGGACACGGCCGTGTGGCTGCGCCCCGCGTAGCCGACCCGGCTCTCCGCCCCGCCGCGGACGCATGAGGCGCGACGCCGGTGGTACGGGCACGTCGGACGTGCACGTACCACGGGCGTTCTCGATCAGTCGCGGGTGAGCTTTCGGTAGGTGACGCGGTGCGGACGCGCCGCGTCGGCACCCAGCCGCTCGATCTTGTTCTTCTCGTAGTCGGCGAAGTTGCCCTCGAACCAGAACCAGCTGGAGCCGCCCTCCCACGCGAGGATGTGCGTCGCGATGCGGTCGAGGAACCACCGGTCGTGGGACGTGATCACCGCGCAGCCCGGGAAGTCGAGCAGGGCGTTCTCGAGGCTGGACAGCGTCTCGGTGTCGAGGTCGTTGGTCGGCTCGTCGAGCAGCAGGACGTTGCCGCCCTGCTTGAGCGTGAGAGCGAGGTTCAGCCGGTTGCGCTCTCCACCGGACAGGACTCCCGCGGGCTTCTGCTGGTCGGGGCCCTTGAAGCCGAACGCCGCGATGTAGGCGCGGGACGGCATCTCGACGTGACCGACCTTGATGTGGTCGAGCCCGTCGGAGACGACCTCCCAGACGTTCTTCTTCGGATCGATGTTGCCGCGGCCCTGGTCGACGTAGGAGATCTTGACGGTGTCGCCGATCGTGATGTCGCCGGAGTCGGGGGTCTCATCGCTCATGATCATGCGGAACAGCGTGGTCTTGCCCACGCCGTTGGGACCGATGATGCCGACGATGCCGTTGCGGGGCAGGTCGAAGGAGAGCTCGTCCATGAGGAGCCGGTCGGCGAAGCCCTTGGCGAGGCTGTTCGACCGGATGACCGTGGTGCCGAGACGGGGGCCCGGCGGGATCTGGATCTCTTCGAAGTCGAGCTTACGGAATTTGTCCGCCTCGGCGGCCATCTCTTCGTAGCGCTGGAGACGGGCCCGGCTCTTGGTCTGGCGCGCCTTGGCGTTCGAGCGCACCCACTCGAGCTCGTCCTCCAGGCGCTTCTTGCGCTTGGCGTCCTTCTGGCCGTCGACCTTGAGGCGGGCCGCCTTCTGCTCGAGGTAGGTGGAGTAGTTGCCCTCGTAGGGATAGCAGCGGCCCCGGTCGAGCTCGAGGATCCAGGTGGCCACCCTGTCGAGGAAGTAACGGTCGTGGGTGACGGCCAGGACGGTGCCGGGATACTTCTCGAGGTGCTGCTCCAGCCACTGGACGCTCTCGGCGTCGAGGTGGTTGGTGGGCTCGTCGAGCAGCAGCAGGTCGGGCTGCTCGAGCAGCAGCTTGCACAGCGCGACCCGGCGGCGCTCACCACCCGAGAGCTTGGTCACATCGGCGTCCGGCGGCGGGCAGCGGAGGGCGTCCATCGCCTGCTCGAGCTGGCTGTCGACATCCCACCCGTTGCGGTGGTCGAGGGCGTCCTGCAGCTTGCCCATCTCGGCGAGCAGCTCGTCGCTGTAGTCGGTCGCCATGAGCTCGGCGATCTCCTCGAAGCGGGCGCGCATGGCCAGGGTCTCGGCGACGCCCTCCTGGACATTGCCCAGGACGTTCTTGGACTCGTTGAGCGGAGGCTCCTGCTGCAGCATGCCGACCGTGAAGCCGGGCATGAGCCGGGCGTCACCGTTGGACGGCTGCTCCAGGCCGGCCATCATCTTGAGAAGCGTGGACTTACCAGTGCCATTGGGGCCCAGCACACCGATCTTGGCTCCGGGCAGGAAATGCAGCGTGACGTCGTCGAGGACGACCTTGTCGCCGTGCGCCTTGCGCACGCGCTGCATCGCATAGATGTACTCGGGCATGCTCCTAAGACTAGGGGATGCCGCCGTCGGAGTTGTCCGCTCGCGCACGAGGCGGCGCCAACGGGGCCACAGGCAGGCATATGCGGTCGCGGCCGAGCTCCTTCGCCCGGTACAGAGCGAGGTCGGCCGCGGCGAGCAGCTCGATCAGGTCGTCACCGTGGAGGCTCATGATGGCGACCCCGGCGGAGATCGTCACCGTGATCATCGCGTCGTCCACCGGAATGGCCATCCTGCCGACCCGGGACCGCAGGCGCTCGGCGACCCGGCGGGCCTCGGCGACGTCGGCGCGCGGCAGGAGCACCACGAACTCCTCGCCGCCGAACCGGCCCACGACGTCGTAGTCACGGAGCTGGCTGCGCAGCGCTGTGGCGACACCCGCGAGAACCTGGTCGCCGACCAGGTGGCCGTAGGTGTCGTTGACCCGCTTGAAGTGGTCGATGTCGACGATCAGGAGCGCGAGGGTCTCGCCCGTGCGGCGGGCGCGGACGATCTCGGTGTCGGCCTCCCGCTGCCACGCCGCGGCGTTGAGCAGGCCGGTCTTGGCGTCGGTGCGGGCGGCGGCCTTGAGCTGCGCGTGGAGCAGGCTGCGTTGCAGGAGCACGACCGGTGGAAGCGTCAGCACCAGCAGGACGGGACTCAGGCCGCAGGCGATGGCGACCAGGACACCGAGGCACAGCTCGACGACGTCGAGGAGAACGCGCTCGCGGTCCCAAAGGACGTCGCGCCAGCGGGTGTCGGGGTCCGCCATGTGGAGCGCGATGGCGATCAAGGCGGTGTTGAGCACCGTGAACAGCGCCGCGCACCCGACGGCGAGCGCCATCGGGCCACCGGACCCGAACGATCGGCCCGTCGGATCGTGCACGACCGAGTGGAAGAGCACAGAGGCGACACCGGCCGCGAGACCGATCGCCGCCGCGCTGAAGACACGCCGGTAGACCACAGTCGCCCGGACCCGGATCTGCAACAGGAGCTGCAGGGGCAGGGGCGCCAGCAGCGCGTAGACCGGGGGCAGCAGCAAGGCGACCGGGAGCCACCACGCGGAGAGCAGGTCACGCGAGACACCGGCCGGCATGCCGAGGCGACGGGTCGCCTCGATGCAGACCGCTCCACACGCCATCAGCGCCATGAACGTCAACAGCTCCGACCAGCGGAACTCCGTCGATCTGGCGAGGATGCCCGCCACACCGGCGGCGAGCCCGACGGTGGCGCACAAATACGCGACCAAGGCGGCGGGCTGTGCCAGCAGCGGCCATCGGTCGGCTAGCGAGAGCATGCCGCGTGGCTCGACCGCGATCTCACCGGATGCCGTCATCACATCCCCCAACGCTCTCCATCCGGACTGGTATGTCTTTCGACTCTACGTCTCACGATGTGTAACACAATAGTCGCAGAGTGTGCGGCCCGCGATGGGAACCGCTACGTTGAGCACTGTGGCCATCTCCGTCCGTTGGTCACGATGTGACCGCTCCCCCTCGAGCGGCCCCCTGTGGGAGAGGAGCAGCCATGGTGCGAGGCGTGATCTGGACCTGATCAGGTGCCTTCACACATGACCCACGGTGGCTTCGCCCGCTGCCCGCAGAGACGAAGCCTCTTAAGGCGGGTGCGTCGGCCGCGCTTCGGCCGGGACAACCGACACGCCGGAACACAGCCGACACATCCCCGCCGGAGAACGACTCAGGCGGCGAGGCGCTCGACGGTTTCCCCTCCCGGCCACGACCCCACGTCGTCCGAACCCTCCACCGTGTCCATCCGGGACTCCGCACGAGCGAGGCCGGAATCACCGTCTCCGCCCGCCCCAGCGAGAACGAGGCCGGTCTCGGCTGACCCTATGTGGGTGGGATTGGGCCGTCCCGACCTCCTACGAGAGACACCGGAACGAGCCGAACCCGGGGAAACCTCGGGATCACCCGGACCCCCATGGGTCAAGTCGCCCCCAGCCGAACCGTCGGAGACACCCCCATGGGCGAGATCCGCTTCGGCTGAGCTTATGAGGGCGGGGTGGGTGTCGCCCGCTTCGGCGGGACGCGTGAGAGCGAAGCGTGGGTCGACGCCAGGTGAGCCGCCGGACTCAGCCGTCGGGCCGCCGAGCTCCCAATCTCGGGTGCTGAGGGCCAGTTGCTGTCGCGCGACCTCGTCGAAGGACGGCGTGGGCACTCCCCGATGGGACTTCTCGAAGCTGCTCACGCCGCGCCTCAGATCGTGGCCGAGCGATGTGGCCTCGACCTCGGCGAGGAAGCGCCTCTCGCCGTCGCGCTCGTAGGAGCGGATGCGAAGCTTGCCGTGGACGACGATCGGCTGACCGAGCTTGACCGACTGGGCGACATTGTCGGCCAGGACCCGATAGCACCGGACGGTGTAGAAGGTGGTCTCGCCGTCGTGCCAGGACTGGGACGCCTTGTCGAACACGCGCCGCGTCGTGGCGAGTCTGAGCGACGTGGCGCGGGAGCCGTCGTCGAAGTGATACTCCCGGGGATCGGTGCTGACGTTGCCGCTCAACGTGACATAGATGTCGTTCATCGTGCCTCCCATGGCGGGCCGGCGGACGGTCTCCGCCGACATGGGAGCCAGCTTGCCCGGCCCGTCACTCTCCATAATCGCCGAACTCCATTCTGTGGAGTTCCCGCCACGCCGTACGGCCGGCTGTGGAAAACCGACGAAGGTCCAGGTCAGGCGACGTGGTGCTCTTGGGTCAGGTCTTGGTGGGCCGGTGCGGATTCTCGTGAGTGAGGTTCATTGTGCTGAGGCGAGCCTGATACGGAGGCCGCGCAGGAGTAGCCGGTGTCCGAGCGGTCATCGGTTGGGAACCGTTGAGCCGGTGTGGTCAGCGGCGGCCTGAGGTGAGAGCGGCGAAGAAGTCGTTGTAGCGGCGAAGCTCCTGCTCCACCGGCTTGATGACCATGTCCTTGGACACCGCCGAGATCCGCCGGCGCATCTCCCGTTCGAGATGTACACGCTCGTTGCCGGCGCCCAGCACCACGAAGTTGCGGCTGGCGATGGCAGACAGCAGGCCGAGCCCGAGCACGCTGACCATCATCAGCCCCAGCCAGGGCAGCGCCGAGACGTCCCCCAGCAGGTCGGTGGGCTCCCGGCCGACCTTGAAGACCCCGTACAGCAGGATCGCCCCGGCCCAGCCCACCCCGGCGACGAAGAGCACGACCAGGAGGTACTGCCAGATCTTCAGCAGCCACCACCACCCAGGCACCCGGTCGAGGCGTGGCGCGATCTCGGTCAGCTCGTCGGAGAGGACCTGCGGCAGCCTGCTCAGCTGGGAGCGCGCGGAGTCCCGGACGCCGTTCTGCCAGGCCTCCGGCATGTCCGAGCTGAGGCCGTCGGCCAGCGCCTGGACGGCGTTCTCCACCTCGGCGGGCTGAGCGCTGACCGAGGCCGCGGTCACGGCCCTGATGTCGTCGCGCAGGTTGCCGAGGCGAAGGCTGTTCATCGGGTCGGGCCGCAGCCGCGCGGCCCAGCGGGCGTACGGCCAGCCGACCCAGTCGATGGAGCGCACGCCGTAGACGTTCTCCATGGCCTCCCCCACGGCAGGCACGCCGACGGCGTCACAGAGCGCGTCGGTCAGCCCTTCCTGCCTGGCGAGGTCGACGGTGGGGTGCACGGCCATGGCGTCCGGGGCCGGCATGACCTTGGTGAGGCGGACCATGATGCGGTCCAGATCGGCGTCCAGGCGCTGCACGGCGGCCCGCCGGTTGGCGACCGACTCCGCGAGCACGCTCTTGAGGCTGTTCACGCCCCTGCCACTGGTCGCCGACGTGGGCACGATCCTCGGGTGATGGACGCCCTCGCGCTTCAGCAGGTCGGACAGGTCGACGACGCACTCCGCGAGCTCCTCCGGGGCCAGCCGGTCGGCCTGGTTGAGCGCGAACACGGTGATCGCCTCGTGCCCGGCCAGCTCGGCGACGTACTTGCCGTGCGTGGCGGCGTCGGCGTACTTCTGCGGGTCGAGCACCCACACGATCAGATCGGCCACCTGGATCAGGCGGTCGGCCTCGTGGTCGGTGATGGCCCTGATCGAGTCATGGTCGGGCAGGTCGAGCAGGATCAGGCCGTGGAGCTGGCTCTCGCCCCTGTCCAGGGCGCTGGCACGGGCGAACCGGTGCCGCCACTGGATCTGGAGCCAGTCCAGGAGCGGTCCGGCGCCGTCGAGACCCCAGACGCAGGCGTGGGTGCGGGCCGTCGTCGGCCGGCGTACGCCGGTCGGGGACAGCTCGAGCCCGGATATCCGGTTGAACAGCGAGGACTTGCCGCTACCCGTGCCTCCGGCGAGGGCCACCACGGTGTGGTCGCCGGACAGCTTGAGACGGTCGCCCGCGCGGAGCAGAAGCTGACCGGCCTCGGCGATCAACGCGGGATCGACCCGGCCGGGCCCGAGCTCCACGATCCTCGCCAGAGCCGCGAGCCGGAAGCCCAGGTCGCTGCGCGTATCCATCGTCCCGGCACGTGCGCCGCTGACACTCATCGTGCGACCTCGAGGTTGTACGTTGCCTGGTAGAGCCGCTTTGCCGCGGCCTCGTCGGGGATCCCGGCCTCGTCGAGCACCTGCACGTATCTCAGCGTCTCCTCATCGAAGAGCAAACTGATGCGGGCCCGCAGGTCACTGCGCGCCTTCGTGCCGATGGTGCGCAGCGAGTCCGCACCGAGCACGCCGCGCAGCATGCGCTCGGGCAGGGTGCCGGTCCCGGAGGAAGTCGCCACATCGGAGCTTCCGTAGCCGAGCAGGCTGATCATGAAGACCAGCGCGAGCGCCTCCTCGTCGAAGGAGACCAGCTTCGCCACCGATCGCTTGGTCACACCGCCCGAGCGGATCAGCGCCACGACATGCTCCTGCCAGGCTCCGATCGTACGGCCGACCCGGCGTACGAACTCGTCCGACGGGCGCCCGAGGCCGGACACGGCGGCCAGGCGGTCGCCGACGCCGTCGCGCTGCCGCCACCTGGCGACGACCTCCACGGCGGCCCGCTGCCCCGCGGACACGATCACCGACTCGAGCCCGGAGCGCAGCGCCGACTTGAACGCACGCAGTCGCATGGGGGCCTGCTGGGTGCTCTTCGTCGCCAGGCGGCCGGGACGTCGCAGGTGCAGGGTCTTCATGAGGTCACCCGAGCCGGCGAAGTCCTGCCAGCGGGCGAGAACCTCCCCACGCAGGAGCGATCCGTCGCTCGTCGCCTCGTCGATCTCGGCCAGCGCGCCCATGTACGCGGCGTCCACGTCGGTCCGGAGCTCGGCCCGGAAGGCGACCTGGGCCTCCAGGTGCCGTGCCAGGGCGGGGATGCGGCTGCGGAAGCTGTTCAGGACGCCGTCCAAGGTCGCCTGGACGGCCTGCCCCCGGCGCTGCTCGTCGACGGACAACTCGGTCAGCCACATGCGGAGCTCGGTTACCTCCTCGTCGGGCAGTCGACCGCCGGTGACCGTGGACTCGTTGATGACGAACCGCTCGACGTCGCCGAGTCCGTACTCCTGGAGCATCCGGGAGAAGTGCTTGTCGATCACCTCGCGGGACCTCACGGGCACGCGGGAGAGCACGATCGCGAGGCGGGCCCCGCGCTCCTTGGCGAGGCGCAGCAGATTCCACGCGGGCGCGTCGGCGTAGCGGGCCGCCGTGGTGACGAAAACCCACAGGTCGGCGGCGTCGAGCATGCGATGGGCGATCTCGTGATGGGTCTCCACCACGGAGTCGATGTCCGGGGTGTCGAGCAGGGCCACGCCCTGGGGCAGCCGCTCCGTGGACGCGAGGACAAGGCTGTCCAGAGTCCCGTCCGGCCCTGGCCTGTCGACCCGGATCATGCCGTTCAGCACGTCGCCCTTGGCGAACCAGTCGCGGTCGTCGGGGTGGCAGGCGAGTACGGGGGTGCCGGTGGTCGGGCGGCGCACGCCCGTGGAGCTGACCTTCGCGGCGGCAAGGGTGTTGACCAGGGTCGACTTTCCCGCCCCTGTGGAGCCCGCGACGACGACGAGTGCGGGCGCGGTGCTCATGTGCACGCGCGGGATCACGTAGTCCTCGATCTGGGCGAGGATCTCGGTCTGCGCCTTGCGCGCCTCCTCGACCCCGGGAACGTCCAGGCCGAGCCGCAGGCCGGTGACGCTGTCCCTCAGCCCGGAAAGCGCGGCGGTCAACGCCCGCGAGACCGGTTTGGGCAGTGGCACCTCGCGGACACGCTGGTACGGCGGGATCGAACCGCCTTCGCTCTCATCGGAACCGTCGGCGTCCGCCGCCGGGGCGGCTTCGGCCGGCTCCCACACAACACGCGACCCGGTGTCACCCGGCCCCGACTGGGGCTGGCCCGCGGAAGTACGAGACTTCGTCTCCTTGAAAGGGTCGAAGGAGACGTCTTCCGACACGGGTAAGACGTCTTGATCGTCGGCAGCGACGTCTTCCGGGACGGGCGAGACGTCCGGCGTATCAGTAGAGACGTCTTCAGATGAGAGCGAGACGTCCTGGTCAGCGGCAGGGACGTCCTCGGATACGGGCGCGAAGTCCAGCTTCTCGGCGGAGACGTCTCCCGATACGGGCGAGACGTCCTCGTGATCGGCGGAGACGTCCTCCGGCGCGGGTGAGACGCCCCGAGGATCAGGGACGTCCTCCAGGACGGTTGAGACGTCCGGCGTCGCAGGTGGGACGTCCCGCGTCTTAGGCGAGTCGTCTTTCTTTACGGCTGACGCGTTCTCGGGTGTGGAGGAGGTGTCTCGCGCTTCGGGAGAAGGGTCGTTGGCCGGACTGTCGTCCTTGGGGACTGCGACGTGGTGGGCCTGGGATGACGCGGCGGTGTCGTCGGTCGCCACCTCAGGGGCTTGGGCCTTGACCGGGGCAAAGGCGTCGAATGCGGCTTTGCCGGACACGGCGTCGCTCGTGCCGGTGTCACCGGTCGCGACCTGCGCCGCTCCAGCCTTGACCGGCGCGAAAACGTTGAACGCGGCCTGGCCGGGGGCGGCATCGCTGGACTGCCCGCCACTTGAGTCGGTGCCGTCGGTCCCGGCGGCACCGGTCCGGGCGGCGTCGCGCTCGGCGGTGTCGCCGGTTTCGGCGGATGGCGGCTGGGGTGTGGCGGTCGGCACGTCGGTAGGGATCTCGGCGTCGAGCTCCTGGCCGGGGGCAGCGGTGGCGTCGCTACCGGCGGCACGTGGATCGTCGTCGCCGGGCCGGATCGCTTGGAACGTTATGGTCTGCTCCTCCGGGGTCTCGGGGAGGTCCTTCTCCTCGATCACCGCGTCACCCGACTGCTCGGTGTGCTCATCGGCGCACTCCGTCTTCTTCGCAGTCGACTTCACGGAACCCGCTCCGCTCGAACCATCTCGATCTCCTGGCCGACCCTGACGACGTCACCGACGACCACGATCGCCGGCGGCCGCGTCCCAGCGGCGATCACGCGCTCCGCCACCGTGGAGAGGCTGGCGTAAAGAGCTCGCTGGGTCGGAAGAGTACCGTCCTGTACCACCATCACGGGGGTTTCCGGCGAACGTCCGTCTCGTATGAGTGTGTCGGCGATCATGGCTATTCGTTCAACCGCCATCAGAAGTACCAGGGTTCCCGGTGATCTCGCCAGTCCCGGCCAGTCAACAGTTGATTTCGGATCGTCCGGCGCCACGTGAACGGAGATGACGTGGAACTCCTGGCTCACCCCTCGGTGGGTGACCGGCACTCCCGCCGCGGCGGGCACGGCGACCGCGCTCGTGACGCCGGGCACCACGATGACGGGAATGCCCGCCCGCGCGCACGCCAGCATCTCCTCGCCGCCCCGGCCGAAGACGAACGGATCGCCGCCCTTCAGCCGCACGACGAACTTGCCCTCCCGCGCGTGCTCGATCAGCAACTCGTTGATCTTCTCTTGGGCGAGGTAGCGGCCGTACGGGATCTTGGCCGCGTCGATCAGCTCCACATCGGGCGCCAGCTCGTCCAGCAGTGCCCGCGGCGCCAGGCGGTCGGCGACGACGACGTCGGCCTGGGCGAGGAGCTGGCGCCCGCGCACGGTGATCAGGCCGGGGTCGCCCGGGCCGCCGCCTACCAGCGCGACGCCGACGGGCTTGGTGCGGTTGCGGCGGGCGTCGACCGTGCCGTCGCGCAGGGCGCCCACCACGGCGTCGCGGATGCCGGCCGCGCGGCGCGGGTCGCCGCCGGCGGTGACGGCCACGCTGATCTCATCCACCCGGCCGCTCGCGGGGGTCCAGGCGGCGGAGGCGTCGCGGTCGTCGGCGCGTACGCACCAGATGCGCTTGGCCTCCGACTCGGCGGCGATGGCCGCGTTGACGGACCGGTTGTCGGTGCACGCCTGGACGAGCCATGCTCCGTCGCAGTCACCGACCTGGTAGGACCGGCGCTCCCAGGTGATCAGGCCGTCGGCGATGAGGTCGTCGAGCGCCGGTGTCACGCTCGGGGACACCAGGGTGACCGACGCGCCGGCGTCCAGCAGGGTGGGCACCCTGCGCTGGGCCACGCGCCCGCCGCCGACGACGAGCACGCGCCTGCCGTTGAGCCGTAGACCGAGCAGGTAGGGCGACGACGACATGGGGCGGTGTTCCCTTTCCCGGGAAGAGGCAAAACCCGTTGTACGTGAGGTAAACCTACAGGCCGTCTGTGATGCGGGGCACAGCTGGTCTTCCCTCCAGAAGGGGCTTGCGCGGGTCCCAGGGCTCGCCTCCGGCCTCGACCTCGCGCCTGCGCGCGATGGCCGACAGCGCCTCCAGGATCACACGGTTCCCAAGGTAGGCGGTGATCTCCGCGTGGTCGTACGGCGGGGCCACCTCGACGACTTCCATGCCGACCACAGGCAGCTCGTAACAGATGCGCCGCACCGCGTCGAGGAGTTGCCGCGCGGACAGCCCGCCGGGCTCGGGGGTGCCGGTGCCAGGGGCGTGCGCGGGGTCGCACACGTCGATGTCCACGGAGAGGAAAACGCCGTCGCACTCGTCGGTGGCGATGGTGAACGCCTCGGTCAGGCATTCGGTGAGACCGCGCTCCACGATCTCGGTCATCTCATACGAGCGCATGTTCTGCTGTGCCATCCAGCCCAGGGTCTTCGGGCCCGGCCAGTAACCGCGCAGCCCGATCTGCAGGAACCTGTCCCCGCGGATGGCCTCTGACTCGATGAGCCGGCGCATCGGCTGCCCGTGCCCGTGCAGGTGCCCGAACTCGATGTCACCGGTGTCGGCGTGGGCGTCGAAGTGGATCATGGACACCCGCCCGAACCCGTGGTGGCGGGCCACCCCGCGGGCGTCGGGCAGGGCGATGGTGTGGTCGCCCCCGAGGACGAGCGGCATCGCGCCGGACGCGGAGATCGTGTGGACGGCCTCCTCGATATCCCTGATCGAGCCTTCGATGTCGCCTGAGTAGCACTCCACGTCACCGGCGTCGAGGACCTTGAGGTCCTGCAAGGGGTCGACGCGCAGGGCCAGGCTGGGCCGCGATCCGTCGTGGGGCAGGTAGCAGGCCTGCCGCAACGCCATAGGGCCGAAGCGCGCGCCGGGGCGATTGCTGGTGCCGCCGTCGAAGGGGGCTCCCACGATGACGACGTCCGCTCCCGCGAAGCTCTCCGGGTCGCTGAGATCACAGCGTTCCACACCCAGAAAGGTGATGTCAGGTCCGAACATTGGGCCGTAGCGCATCGGTGTCCAATCATGCTCCATCACAGAATGGCACCATTTAAGCGTATTGATGGAAAACGCCCACCGAGTAAGGGTTCGGGCGATCTGACCGTGTTGTCGCTGTCGCCGGATCGTGTCTTCGGCGTCCCGCCGAGGAGGGGCTAGACGTCCTTGTCCGTCACCCCGGCGGAGTCGAACGTGGCCACGTCGTGCATGACACGTACGGCCGCGCTCACCAGCGGGTACGCGAGCAGGGCACCCGTGCCCTCGCCGAGCCGGAGTTCGAGGTCGACCAGGGCGCGAAGGCCGAGATGGCCTAGCGCGATCGCGTGCCCGGGCTCGGCCGAGCGGTGCCCGGCCACGCAGTAGTCGATGGCGTCGGGCGCCAGCGCGGCGGCGGCCAGCGCGGCCGATCCGGCGATCACTCCGTCCAGGATGACGGGCACCCGCGCGGCGGCGGCGCCGAGGATGAACCCCGCGATGGCCGCGTGCTCCAGACCGCCGACCGCCGCCAGCGTCCGCACGGCACCCGCGACGGAACCGCCCGCCTCGTCGACCCGCGTGCCGGGGACGCCGTTGACCTGGAGGGCACGTCGCACGATCTCGATCTTGCGGCTGAGGGTGGCGTCGTCGGCGCCGGTCCCCCTGCCGGTGGTCTCCGCCGCGTCCTTTCCCGTGAAGGCGCAGATCAGGGCGGCGGACGCGGTGGTGTTCGCGATGCCCATGTCGCCGCTGATCAGGCAGGCCGCTCCCGCCGCGACCAGATCACGGGCGACGGAGATGCCGGCCTCCACGGCCGCCACGGCCTGGGGGACCGTCATGGCCGGGCCGAGTGACATGTCCGCCGTGCCGTACGCGATCTTGCGGGAGACCAGCCCGGCCGCCTGCGGCAGGTCGGCGGCGACACCGACGTCGACCACGGTCACCGACGTGCCGACCTGGGCGGCGAAGGCGTTCGCCACGGCGCCGCCCGCGAGGAAGTTCGCCACCATCTGGGTGGTGACCTCCTGCGGCCAGGGAGTCACTCCCTGGGCGTGCACCCCGTGATCGGCGGCGAAGATCGCCAGGGCCGCGGGCGTGGGAAGCGGGGGCGGGCAGGCGCTCGCGACTCCGGCCAGACGCACCGCGACCTCTTCGAGCACGCCGAGGGCGCCACGGGGCTTGGTCAGGCGGTCCTGATGGGCTCGCGCGTCCGCCATCGCCTGCCGGTCGGCCGGACGGATCGCGGCCAGGGTCTGCTCGAGGACGCTCATATCTCAGACCAGCCCGTCGGCCATCGCGGCCTCGTCACGAGGCAGCATCCGCACGGATGGCCGGGCGGGGGCCAGCAGGTCCTGATCGGCCGCGCCCAGGGACGCGACGCCGTTCACCGATCCGACGAGATCCAAGGATTCGGCCCCTTCCGGAGAGTCGGCCGCCACCGCGGCCCGCGACGCGTTCAAGGCCTCGGCGCCCCGGGCGGGTTCGAAGCCCTCCAGCGAGAGCTGTTCACCCACCGCTTCGAGAAGCTCTTGCTCCGGAACCGCCGGCCCGGCAATGCCGAGAACGCGCTCCCCCGCGTCCAAGCGCCACGACTCGACCGCCCCGAGGGGTTCGTCCTCGGTGTCAACCAGAGGCTCCCTACCCGCCAGGGGTTCGGCGCCGTCCGAGCCGGGCTCGCACGCGGGGGGCTCGGCGGCCAGCAGGACTTGCTCGTACCGGTCGATGATCAGGTCGGCGAGACCCTCGCAGTCGCCGATCACCTCGGCGCATCGCACGTCGAGGTCGATGTGCCCCGCGGCGTACGCCAGGGCCTCGGCCCAGATGCGTTCGAGCACGCCACCGGCGAACAGCAGGTAAGGGAGCACGACGACCCGCTTGGCGCCCAGGCGGCGGCAGCGCTCGATGCCCTGGGCGACGCTCGGCGGGGCGTCCGCGACGTAGGCCGTCTCGACGGTCAGCAGCTCGGGCGCGTGGGTCTCCCAGAAGAGCCGCGAGACCCGGTGCACGTCGGCGTTCGCACGGGTGTCGGAGGAACCGTGGCCCACCAGGACCACGGCGGTCTCGGCGGGCGAGACCGGCTCCCACGGCGCCTCGCCATGCTCGCCTGTCACGGAGACCGACGCGAGGCGGGGCATCTCGGCGAGCGCGTCGGCGAGCCGCTCTGCCATCAGCGCCAGCACCTGCGGCGAGGCGCCGAGGGCCGGACCGTACTCGCAGGTGAGGATGGGATGGGCCACCCTCGCACGCGCGATGGCGGCGGGGACGTCGTCGCTGTCGCCGAGCACCAGGGGGACCGCCACCAGGCGGTGGTGGCCCCGGGTGACGAGCGAGGCGACGGAGTCACTCAGCGACGGCCGTCCCTTGGCGACGAACCCGCCCGACACATCCGCCACCACTTGGTCGAGACGGCACCGCAACCGGTGGACGAAACGGCCGAACTCTGCCGCACCGGTGTCGTCGTGGGCGCCGTGCCCTATGAGAAGGAGCGGCGGCTTCATGTGGATCTCCGATACTTTGACCTGCGGATATGTTGGTCGGGTCGCGAGGATATCCGAATCTGTCAATCCATGGGCATCGCTTTGCGGAGCATTTGGTCAAGACAAGACCGACCGTTCATCGTGATCTGGCCGAGGGGCCGCCGGGCGGGAAGGTGACACCGCCGGCCTTACCTCAGTCCGTCCCACCCTTGAGCAAACTGAACAGCACGGCGTCCGAGATGCCTCCTGACACGGGCAGAGCCCGTCGGAGCACCCCCTCTTCTGTGAAGCCCGCCTTCCTCGCGACGGCCTGGCTCGCGACGTTTCCGACGGCGGCGAGCAGGGTGACGCGGTGAAAGCCTCGCATCATGAGGAACGTGCTGACCGCGCGCGTCGCCTCCCAGGCGAACCCCTGGCGGCGGGCCCACGGCGAGATCCAGTAGCCCACCTCGACGTCGCCGCGCTCCCAGTCGGCCCGCTGCACGCCGGCGGATCCCGCGATGCGGCCCCCCGCCTTGGGCTCGATGGCGAACTGCACGCCGTTCACGGAGTCGGTGTGTGCGAACTTGGTGCACCAGTCGTACGCGCGCTGGAGGTCGTACCCCTCGGCCCACGGCATCCAGCGGTTGATCTCGGGGTCGCGGTCGACGGCGGCGAAGACATCTCTGGCATCGCTTCCGGTGAAGGGGCGGAGGATGAGGCGCTCGCTCTCCAGTCGTACGCCGGTGCCGAAGCCCCGGCCGTTCATCGTGGGCGGCCCGATGGCGAGGTCGCGGGACAGCAGCCCGAAGACGACCAGGTCGTGCGGCCCGTCGTCCTCGAAGCCCGCGCCGCGCAGCACGCCTTCGCGGGTGAAGCCGCACTTCTCTGCGACCCGGAGGGAGGCGGTGTTGTCCAGGTTGGCGCGGAGCTCCACCCGGCGCAGGCCGCCCTTGGTGAGCACCCACTCGGTCAGCCCGCTGACGGCTTCGGGGGCGTAGCCCCGGCCTCGGTGAGCCGGGTGCACGCCGTACCCGACCTCGGCGGACCCGGCGCCCCACACGGTCCTGAACAGGCTGATGGCCCCGACGATCGCGCCCTCGGCGACCATCGCCAGGTGGATGCCCTGGCCCGAGCGCCACAGCTCGTGCACGCCGTACGAAAGCCACTGGGACAGGCCCGACACGTGGCTGGGAACACCGGGCGGGAGGAACCGCGCCCCGGACTCGATGATCGCCCGCACCCGGTCGGCGTCGCGGGGGCCGAAGGGCCTGAGTACCAGACGCCTCGTGGTGATCGTCAAGTGCTGATCGAAACCGGTCAATTCCATCCCCCTTGTGCGGACATATCAGCTCACCGCACATTGGGGGGTGTCCGCAACTTGAAGGGTCCTTGGCGGCCACATGACCACCAAGGACCCCGACATCTCATGTCACATGGTTCCCGTCAATGAACTGCCGCAACTTCCGGCGGCTATCACGAGGCGGAGGCCAGCGCCTCCCGCCACCGCACCCGGGCGCCCGTACGCAGGACCGCACGCTGGTAGATCCGGCCGCCGATGAGCAGGACGGCCGTCGCCGCTACCACCATCAGCCCCATGGCAAGGGCCGTCTCCCAGAGCGGGACCTCGATGACGGCCGACCGCACCGGCATGACCATCGCGGAGAACGGCGGGACGATCGACAGCACGTGCGTCAGCGTGCCATCGGGACTCTGCACCGCGACGAACCCGACGAGGTAGGCCGCCATCATCAGCATGGTCGCCGGCGTCAGCACGCCGCTGAGCTCCTCCTGCCGGGACACCAGCGAGGCGATCGCCGCGAACATCGCGGCGTAGAAGGCGTAGCCGAGGAGGAACCACACGACCACGCCGGCCACGAGCCCGTACGTGCCGTCGGGCAGCCGGGGCACCGCGCCGGTGATCTGCGCCGCCGCCAGGCCGACCCCGGCGATGACGACGAGCTGCGACAGGCCCAGCACGCCGATGCCGATGGTCTTGCCTGCCAGCAGCTGCCACGGCCGCACGACGGTGAGGAGGATCTCCACGATCCTGCTGCTCTTCTCCTCGACCACGCCCATCGCCACCCAGGTGCAGACCTGGATGAGCAGCATGAAAAGGATGATGACGATGATCATCGCGATCCCGCTCCTGACCGTGGCGTCCTCGCCGCTGCCGTTGAGCGTGACCTCTGTCATGGGCCGCACCTGCTGCGCCTGCCCGACCTTGGCCGGATCGAGGCCGGCCGAGGTGAGGTTCTCCTCGGTGGCGACCATGCGATGGACGGTGTCGAGGACCACCGAGAGCCCCTGGTCGACCACGGTCTTGGAGATCACCGTGGCGTTGTCCACGACCGCCGCCTCCACGTCACCGCCCGCAACGGCCTTGCGCGCCGCCGCCTCGTCCGCGTAGCGCTTGACCTTGATGGACAGGTCGGTGCCGTGCGCCGCCTGCGCGGCGAGCACGGCCTGGAGCCTGTCGGCCTGCGGGCCGGCCAGACCCACGGTGTAGTCGGAAGCGCCGCCCAGGAGCTTGGGAAGGGCGGCCAGGACGGCCACGAGCACCGCCGTGACGAGCAGGCCGTAGCGGTATCCCTTGGTACGGCCCCGCACGCTTATCTCGCGCCGGGCCACCAGCGCCATGGCGTTCACGCGACCACCTCACGGAAGATCTCGGCCAGCGAGGGCTCCTGCCAGCCGAAATGCTGGACGCGCCCGGCCTGGGCCGCGAGGCGCAGGGCCTCCTGGTCGTCGGCGGGGGTGAGGATCACCTCTTCGTAGCGCTCGCTCCCATGTCCCTGCCCGTCCGGCGGGCGGTCGGTCTTGGCGACGATCTCGCCGGGCAGCCGGTCGGCCCAGCCGGGCTCCGCGCCGGTCACCACGATGCGCAGGCGCTTGCGCGACTCCCGTGCGCGCAACTCGGCCACGGTGCCTCCCGCGACCATGCGGCCCGCCTTGATGATGCCGACCGAGTCGCACAGCCGCTCCACCAGGTCGAGCTGGTGGCTCGAGAAGACGACCGGCACGCCCGCGGCCGTACGCTCGGTGAGCACGCCGGCCAGCGCGTCGACCGCGATCGGGTCGAGGCCGGAGAACGGCTCGTCGAGGATCAGCACCTCGGGCTCGTGGATGAGGGCCACGGCGAGCTGCACGCGCTGCTGGTTGCCCAGCGACAGGCTGTCGACGTCGTCACCGCGCCGCTCCGCCAGCCCCAACCGCTCGATCAGGGCGCCCGCCGAGCCCTGCGCGGCCTCCGCGCTCATGCCCCCGAGCTTGCCGAAGTATTCGATCTGCTCGGCGACGCGCATCTTGGCGTACAGCCCGCGCTCCTCTGGCATGTAGCCGAACCTGCGGCGGGTCTCGAACCCGGCCTTCCCGCCCCTCCACCGCACCTCGCCGGCGTCCGCGCTGAGCACGCCCATGACGATGCGCATCGTCGTCGTCTTTCCCGCGCCGTTGGCGCCGACGAAGCCGAACATCTCCCCGGCGCGCACCGTCAGGCTCACACCGTCGAGCGCCACCGTGTCGCCGTACCGTTTCCTGAGTCCGTCGACCTCAAGCATGGGGGGATCCCTTCATGATCTTTTCGAGCACCGCTACGTACTCCTGGAAGGCCTCACGGCCTTTCGAGGTGAGCGAGAGCCAGGTGCCGGGCTTCTTGCTGATGAACGCCTTCTCGACCTTGACGTAGCCGGCCTCCTCGAGGGTGAGCATGTGCTTGGACAGCAGGGAGTCGCTGATCTCGATGGTGTCGCGCAGGAACCGGAACTCGACCTTCTCGGCGGCGGCCAGCGCCGCCATGATCGACAGCCGCACCGGCGTGTGGATGAGCTGGTCGAGCTCGTGACGGGGATGGCCTGTGTTTCCGGTCACCGGTCGCCTTCCCAGGGGCGCAGCCGCCAGAACGCGTACAGGACCGGCACCGCCGTCGCCACCGCGACGGCCAGCCCCGCGGCGACCCACCAGCCGGACGGATGCTCGGGCAGCACGTAGGAGCCGAAGGCCGTGGCGCCGACCAGCGTGCCCGCCCACACGATGGTCACCCAGCACGTCATTCGGGAGTAGTCGCGGCCGTACACGCCCTGCCGGTAGGCGTAGATCATGGACAGCACCGTCATGCCCACCCAGGAGATCACGGCGACGGTGCGGACGACCGGCGGGGCGAAGAACATGGCGCACCAGTAGAAGATCGCCGCGACGCCCCAGACAAGGAACAGCCACCCCGCCCACTTCGCCGACCGCCCGACGCGCCGGCGCATCCGGCCGATCTCTTCGAGCGCGTCGCCCGCGCTCAGGCTCTCACTGGCGTTCATGGGTTTCCCTGCCTTTCACGTACTCAAAACCGTAGCAAGCACTCAACTCCCATTCAAGTGGTTTCGCGCGGTTCCAGAAATGGCCAGCCCGGCACTTTCTGCCGGATTTACCGGGTGATGATCACTTCGAGCGTGCGGGGGCCGTGTACCCCCTCGACGCGGTTCAGCTCGATGTCACTGGTCGCGGATGGTCCGCTGATCCACGTCTGGGGACGCACCGGATCGAGACGGGCGACGGCCTCGGGCACGCCGCCCACGATCTGATCGGCGCTCACCACGCACAGGTGGTAGTCCGGCACGAGGGTGAGAGCCCTGCGCCCCTGGCCGGGGCCGGCGTCCAGCACGATGGTCCCGGTCTCGGCGATGCCGGCGGCGCAGCCGGTGATCACGCCGTCCGCCGCGTCCAGTTCGGCGGCGCTGAGCGGCGGATCGTCCCGGAGCCGCTCCAGGCCGGGCACGGCGGCCAGCCACCCCTCCGGCAGCCCGCCGGGGACGACCACCCTGCGCGCGCCGCGGCCGGACAGCGCCCGGGCCACGGTGGCGGCCAGCTCGTCCCCGGGCACCACGTGGACGATCGCCCGGTAATCACGGACCCGCTCGGCGAACAGCTCGACGCGTCCCGCCTCCTGGCCCGACGTCTGGTACGAGCGGGAGATCTCCACTTCGGGGGCGCCGGCGACGGCCGAGCGGATCCGCGACAGGATCTGGTCTCGCGAGCTCATCGGGCACCTCTCGGGGCTGGGCGCGGGGCCACGGGTCTCCGGTCGCGCCGTCTCAACGGCTTCCCCCTTCGGTGCGGTCCCACCAGTCGCGGAAGGACTCCTCGGGCACCGGCGGGACATCCCTGGTATCCGTCCACGCCGCACCCGGGCCCGGCAGGCGCCTTTTGGGCACCAGCCCCCGGAACCGGGTGGCCAGGCGCTGGGCGCGCTCCAGTCGTACCGGCTTGTCGAGCACCCACCCGGCGGCCTTCAGCCCGAGCCGTTCCGCGGGGCCGTGCGGGGCCTTGGAACGCAGATGGACGAGCACCTCCGGGATGTCGATCGCGACCGGGCACACGTCATAGCACGCGCCGCACAGGCTGGAGGCGTACGGCAGCGAGGCGTCCAGCGGGGACTCCATTCCGCGGAGCTGCGGGGTGAGGATGGCCCCGATCGGCCCGGGATAGACAGAGCCGTACGCATGGCCGCCGACGCGCTCGTAGACCGGGCAGACGTTGAGGCAGGCCGAGCAGCGGATGCAGCGCAGCGCCTGGCGTCCGATCTCGTCGGCCAGCACCTTGGTACGGCCGTTGTCGAGGAGCACGAGGTGGAAGTCCTGGCCCTCGGTGGCGCCGGTCCACATGGAGGTGTAGGGGTTCATCCGCTCGCCGGTGGAGCTTCTCGGCAGCAGTTGCAGGAACACCTCGAGGTCACGCCAGGTGGGAAGAAGCTTCTCTATGCCGACCACGCTGATCAGGGTCTCGGGCAGTGTCAGGCACATGCGGCCGTTGCCCTCGGACTCCAGCACCACCAGGGTGCCGGTCTCGGCGATCACGAAGTTCGCCCCCGAGATGCCGACCTTGGTGGACAGGAACCGCTCGCGAAGGTGCAGCCTCGCGGCGTCGGCCAGCATCCTCGGGTCGTCGCCGAGGTCGTCGGGAGCGGGGCGGCCCCACTCGGCCATGTGCTCGAGGAAGATCTCCCGGATCTCCGAGCGGTTGCGGTGGATCGCGGGCACCAGGATGTGCGACGGCCAGTCGTCGCCGAGCTGCACGATCAGCTCGGCGAGGTCGGTCTCGTAGGCGGTGATGCCCTCTTTCGCCAGTGCCTCGTTGAGGCCGATCTCCTGGGTGACCATCGACTTGACCTTCACCACCTCGGTCTGGCCGGTGGCCCTGACCAGGCCGGTGACGATCTCGTTGGCCTCGTCGGCGTCCGACGCCCAGTGGACGTGGCCGCCCGCCTTGGTGACCGCTTCCTCCACCTGGAGCAGGTAGCGGTCGAGGTGGCGCAGCGTCTCGTCCTTGATCGCCTTACCCGCCGCGCGCAGCTCCAGCCAGTCGGGCAGTTCCTCCACGACGGTGGCCCGCTTGGCGCGGATCGTGTGCGTGGCCTTGCGGAGGTTGTACCTGAGCTGCGAGTCCTGGAGTGCTTTCTCCGCGTTCTTCGGGAACGAGGGCATTCCCAGGAAGGTGCCGCTCATGGTGCCTCTCCTTCAGTGATCACCGGTACGCGCGTCACCGCTCCGCCTCCGTGCTGGCGAGGATCTCCGCCAGGTGCATGACCCTGACTCCGGTACGGAGACGGCTGAGCGTGCCCCCGATGTGCATCAGGCAGGAGTTGTCGGCGGCGCACAGCACTTCAGCGCCTGTCGCCACGATATTTCCTACTTTGTCGGCACACATGGCTGCGGAGACCGCGGCGTTCTTCACCGCGAAGGTGCCGCCGAAGCCGCAGCACTCATCCGCGCCGGGAAGCGGGGTCAGCTCCAGTCCTCGTACGTTCTGGAGGAGCCGGGTGGGCCGGTCTCCAACCCGGAGGCCGCGGAGGGAGTGACATGTCGGGTGATATGTAACCCGGTGTGGGAAATATGCGCCTACGTCGGTAGTACCTAGTACGTCTACGAGGAACTCCGAAAGGTCGTACACCTTCGGCGTCACCTCGGCCACCGCCTCGGCGAACGGGGAGTGCCCGCCGTGGGCGCTCGCGAAGGCCCCCGCCCGCGTCGCCCCCATGCCCGCCGCCAGCTTCGGATACTGCTCACGGACCATCGCGGCGCACGAACCCGAAGGAACCACCACGGCGTCGTAGCCGCTGAAGACCTCCAGGAACTGCCGCGCCAGCCGTACCCCCTCGTCGCGGTATCCCGTGTTGACGTGCATCTGGCCACAGCAGGTCTGGCCGGCCGGGAACTCCACCTCGCAGCCCAGGCGGCGCAACAGCGTCACGACCGCCTTCCCCGTGCCCGGAAAGAGCGTGTCGTTGACACACGTGACGAACAGAGCGACCCGCATCGCAACCCTTCCTCGAGGTGTTACCTGGAGCCGCACGGCCGGGGCGCGGCGGCGACACCGAGTATGGTCAGACCATACTTTAGGAGGGTCGTACTCCAGCAGGGAAGGAGGGGCACGTGGCGGACAAGGCGCGGCGGACACGTGCGTTCGAAGAGGTGCTCCTCCAGGTCGAGCGGCGGATCTCCGACGACGGGCTCAGGGTGGGAGACCGCCTCCCCGGCGAACGTCAGCTCGCCGAGCAGCTCAAGGTCAGCCGGGCCTCGGTTCGCGAGGCCCTCCGCGTGCTGGAAACGCTCGGCGTGGTGTCGTCCCAGGCCGGCCGGGGCCCCGACGCGGGAGCGATCCTCACCTCCCGACCCGACAGCGCGCTCACCGACCTGCTCCGCCTCAGCCTCGGCCTGTCCAGCCTGTCATTGCGCGAGGTCATCGACACACGGCTGATGCTCGAACGCTGGTCGGCCGAACAGGCGGCGCAGGCAGTCCGCAGGACCTCACCGGATCCGTCCCCCGGCGCCCTCTCCGCGTCGGGACCTGATGCGATGACGCGGGCGATAGGGGCCATGGAGGCCGCGGCGACCGCCGAGGAGTTCGTGGAGCACGACATCGCCTTCCACGTGGCCATCGCAGAAGCCTCGGGCAACAGGCTCGTCGCCGCCGTGATGCGCGCCCTGCGCGACGCGATGCGCCGGTACGCGATCGAGGCGGTCGATCGTCTCGGCGACACCAGCGTGCTGCGGGAGGACCACCACCGGATCCACAACACGATCACCTCAGGTGACGCGGCCGGCGCGATCGACGCCGTGACCACCCACCTCGCCCACGCCTATCCCGAACTGTTCTAGCGGAGCCGGCGCCGCCAAGGAGCCATCGTGGTGTCCTCTCGACCAGTCGAGGTAGAACATGTTCTAATTGCGGAGCGCTGACCGTACTCCCGCGGAGGTCTGGACATGAGCGGTGACCTGAAGCTCGGACTGAACGTCGGTTACTGGCAGCGGAACGCCGACGACGCGACCGAGGTGGTCCAGACGGCCGAGCGCCTCGGGTACGACTCGGTGTGGACGGCGGAGGCGTACGGTTCGGACGCGTTCACCCCGCTGGCGTGGTACGGCGCCAGGACCAGCAGGATCAAGCTCGGCACCAGCGTCGCGCAGATCTCGGCCCGCGCTCCGGTCACCACCGCCATGACGGCGATGACGCTCGACCACCTCACTGGAGGGCGGTTGCTGCTGGGCATCGGCGCGTCCGGGCCGCAGGTGGTGGAGGGCTGGTACGGCCAGCCGTTCCCCCGGCCGCTCGCCCGCACCCGCGAGTACGTCGACATCATGCGGAAGGTGTGGCGCCGGGAGGAACCCGTTACCGGCGACGGCCCGCACTACCCACTCCCCTACCCCGGCGGGGCCGAGCTGGGCAAGCCTTTGAAGCTGATCACCCATCCGCTGCGGCCGGAGATCCCGCTCTACCTCGGCGCGGAAGGACCGAAGAACGTCGCGCTGGCCACCGAGATCACCGACGGCTGGCTGCCGCTGTTCGTCTTCCCCGAGAAGATCGAGGGCATGTACGGCGACGCGTTGGCGGGGGCCAAGCCCGGATTCGACATCGCGGCGATGGTCCTGGTGATGATCACTGACGACATCCAGGCCGCGCTGAACGGCGTGAAGATGATGCTCACGCTCTACATCGGCGGCATGGGCGCCAAAAGCCGCAACTTCCACGCCGACATCGTCGGCCGCATGGGCTTCGCCGACGCGGCTCAGAAGATCCAGGAGCTGTACCTG
>JAOPYI010000164.1 GCA_025964675.1 Sphaerisporangium sp.
GAAACAAGGCCAGCACGGCGGTACGGGCGACCCACCGGCCCTCGGGGATCGTCGTCGTGGTCGACACCGAGCGGCAGTTCAGCCTCAACCGCCGCATCGCCATGCGGCTGCTGCGACAGCGCATCGATCACGGCGACGAGGCGGCAGGGCGCGCCGTCACCACCGCCCGCTGGCGCATCCACGATGAGCTCGTACGCGGCAACCCCACCCGTATCGGACGTCCGGAAATGTCGAAGCAGGACCTGGCCTCGCAGGAGCAGACACGCCAGCGACGGCGACAGTCCACCCGACCATGCCCTACCGCGGAGGGAGAATCGCACCCGACAACATGAGGATCGCCAGGGCAAGAGCGCGCGCAGTGAGAACCTGCCCGCACGAGCGCAGCACCCCGCGCCGTGAGCAGCCCACAGGTCCAAGAAAGCGCACCGAGAGTGGGGGCCGCACAACGAGCCCTTCCGACGGAGCAGAATATCACCACGACCGTGCATTGACCGCGGCATGAGCGAGAGTTCGTGACAGACGGCGGAGCAGTAGGATTCCGCCCCGTCACCGAAGGCTGGCGTCTACCCGGCGATGACACACCGCTGACCGGACAGCGGGCTGCGGAACTGATCCGGCAACGCGTGGAGCGGGGACTGTCGGAGACTTGGTTGCAGCACGATCAAGGGCCGCTGCTGGCGGTGATCAGTAACGGAACCCGGGCCCTGGTCATGCTTCTCGACGAGCCCGACGACGTCGGCATGCACGCGGTCGATCCCGTCGCTACGGGTCGGGAAAACGGCTACATCCTCGCCAACGGCCAGCACGACACCTACGACAACCGCGACACGTTACCCTTGGGCGAGGCCCTGCGCGTCGCCCAGCACATCGTTGAGCAGGGTCGGCCGCCCGCTAACACAACCTGGCAAGCCGATCGATAAATTTGCGCGTCCGCGTTCCTCCGTCCGATCTCTCGGCGGCAGAAGAGTGTGTTCGACACGATCACGAACAGACCGTACCCAGAAAATGATCTTGACGGTCGAGCCTGGGCGGCTCACCAGACTGTCCGCCGCCGACCCGGCATCTACTGTTGATCTTGATAGAACCCGCCTCGGCTAGCGCGGCGGCAGAGGGCCGCACCAGCAGCTCGACAAAGTGCCACAGCTACCCGTGGCTAGCGAGCGGCCGTCGATCAAGGCAGGGTGTTGGTGCAGAATGCTCCGCATGACTAAAACAGTGAACCTGCCCGGTGGTACTGCGCTGCCGTTGATCGGTTTTGGGACCTGGCAACTGCAGCCCAAGGCCGCGTACGAGTCGGTGCGTGCGGCGCTTGAGATCGGTTACCGACATGTCGACACCGCGACCTTGTACCAGAACGAGTCGGACGTCGGCAGAGCCGTGAAAGACAGCGGCTTGGACCGGGAGCAGGTCTTCGTCACCACCAAGCTCCCCCCGCAGGACACGCGGCATGCCCGTCGTACCCTGGAGTCGAGTCTTCGGCTGCTCGACACCGGCTACGTGGATCTCTGGCTGATCCACTGGCCGACGGACCAGGACGAGCTCGTCTCGACGTGGCAGGAAATGTTGTCCGCCAAGGACGCCGGACTGGCCCGCAACGTCGGGGTCAGCAACTACAGCCCGGCACTGATCGACCTGCTGACCAAGGCCACCGGACGGCAGCCGGCGGTCAACCAGATTCCGTGGAGCCCGGCGCAGCACGACCCGGCCCTGCTGGAGGAGCACCGCCACCGAGGGGTAGTCGTTGAGGGCTACAGCGGCCTCAAGAACACCGACCTGCACAACCCAGTCCTCACCGAGATCGCCCAAAGGCACGAAGTCACTCCCGCCCAGGTCGTCCTGCGCTGGCATCTGGAACATGACATCGTGATCTTGCCCAGATCCTCCCGCCGGGAACGCATCGCCACCAACTTCGACCTGCAAGGCTTCAACCTCACAACCGAAGACGTCAGCGCAATCGACGCCCTCACCGGAGCTGGCTGACCGAAGCCGGCGGGCGAACCCCGCGCGAAGACAATTCGCTGCGGGGCGCCCACGGACAGGGCGGACGCCGGTGCCGGATTGCGGTCGTTTGTGGTAGATCAGGCGCCGGCGTGAACGTGGGCGGCCCACAGGGAAGACCAGAGTCGACCCGCCGACCGACCGCCCAGCTTGCGGCATGGCGGGACGTTGCACCGGGAGCCGCCTACGCTGAGGCTGTGTCCGACGATAACGGAAGCCGGCCAGCCCGCGTCGAGGACGTGCACGAGATGGCCCTGGCCATGCCGCACGTCACCGTCGAGTACGGGACCGGCGACAATCCGGTCTACCAAGTGGGCGGGAAGTCGTTCGTCTTCTTCCGCACCCCACGGCCGGACGCGGTCGACCCCGACACCGGGGAGCGCTATGCGGATGTGATCGTCTTCTGGGTTGAGTCCGAGGCGGACAAGCAGGCACTGGTTCAGGACGAGGCGTCGCAGTTCTTCACCACCGCGCACTTCGATGGTCACCCGTCGGTGCTGCTGCGGGCCAGTCGGATCGGTGAGCTCACCCGGAACGAGCTGGCCGAGGTGGTCCAGGACGCGTGGCTGTCCCGCGCATCAGCGCGCAGAGCGGCAGCCTGGCTCCGCGCACGTCACCCGGCATGATCACACCTCGCCTCC
>JAOPYI010000196.1 GCA_025964675.1 Sphaerisporangium sp.
CCGGCGTCGAAGACCGCGGTCAACATGATCACCGTGCAGTACGCGAAGGCGTTCCCGAACATGCGGATCAACGCGGTGGAGCCCGGCTTCACCAAGACCGACCTGAACGGGAACACCGGCATCCAGACCGTCGAGCAGGGCGCCGAGATCATCGTGCGCATGGCGCAGGTCGGCCCCGATGGCCCCACCGGAGGCTACTTCGACGCCGAAGGCATCCTTCCCTGGTAATCCGAACCGGGCGCCATCAGGTACAAGGCGCCACGCCCACCACACCCGGCATCGACGGGGTGGGCGTAGAACCCTCGACCCACCAAAGCATCAGGAGTGTTGACATGGCAGTGCAGTGACTTCCCATGGTCCTTTCCGAGCTTGTGCTCTACCAGCCGGATATTGACGTGGATGCCGTCAGCGCCGTCAGCGCGCCGCTACCCAGTCGGCCACGGTGGTGACATCCGCCTGGTGGGGAAACACCTTTTCCGTGAGTACCCGATGCACCTGCGGGTCGGCGTGGACCGCATAGATCACGGGAAGGCCGCCCGCCCGGGCGGCGCCGACTGCCTCGCGCAGGCGCGGCAAGTAGGTGGGATCGGGGTAACGGTCGACGACGACGCGTTGGACATCCATGACGAGGAGAGCGTGCTTGGCCACCGTCACCCCTCTGTACCGCGGAGGTAAGTCATCAGTTGATTACTTGGTAACGTAACCGCGCCTCGTGAGCACCACGCGACCGTGGCCGCCGCCGTGTGGCCGGATCAGACGGCGCGGTGGTGGGCTTAGCGGAAGGCGAGCGCGGGTAGCGAACGGGTAAGGGTCCAGGCCACGGGCCGAGCATCGGCACCTGGGAGGAATCGTGCCTCTCGTCAGCGAACCTGCGGCACCACACCAGCAGCCGGCGGAAAACTCCAAGCACGGGCGTCTAGCGGTACGCCTCTGTGAGCCCGTCGCGGTGTCGGAGACGACGGGTCTCCTTCTGCTCCAAGGGCCGACGGGCGAGCTGGTAGCAATGGCGTACGTACCCGAGCCGGTGGACAGGCGCCCGTACTGGTCAGTGCTGCTCTTGCACGGGGCCGGCGGGTCGCCGCGGCACGGTTTGGACCTGCTGCTGCCGGCCGCGGACGAGCATCAGCTGCTGCTCGTGGCGCCGAAGTCCTCCTTGGGGACCTGGGACATGATCGCCGACGGTTTCGGCCCGGACGTGCGCAGGATCGACCGCGTGCTGGAAGAGATCTTCGACGCCCACCCGGTCGAGCGGATCTCGGTCGGAGGCTTCTCCGACGGAGCCTCCTACGCCCTTTCGCTTGGACTCTCCAACGGTGACCTCTTCGACTCCATACTGGCGTTCTCCCCGGGTTTTGCCGCCCCACAGGTCACGCACGGGAACCCGCGCGTGTTCGTTTCGCATGGGACCGCAGACCGGGTGTTGCCGATCGAGTCCTGCAGCCGGCGCTTGGTGCCCAGGCTGCAGGCCTTGGACTACCAGGTCTCGTACGAGGAGTTCCACGGCGGTCATGAGGTGCCGGAAGAGGTCACCCAGCGGGCGGTCTCCTGGATGCTTGTCCGAGGGTGACCGGCCGTAGACCGCAGGCACACCCCTGGCAGGCCACGGTATCGGCTGAGCGGACAGGCCGGCCTGCGGGGCCGCCTACCTCAACGGCGAGTCGGTGTTCGTCGTGGAGTGATCAGCTGTGCGCGGGCCGGAAGGGCATGCTGGAAGGCGCACGAAGCCGCCGACTGACCTGCTGACCTGCTGACCTGCTGACCCGAAGGGACCACTGACCATGACCGCCTCAATCATCGTCGGAGGAAGCAGCGGGCTGGGCCGCGCCGTAGCGCAGCGATTCGCCGACCGCGGTGACACCGTCATCATCACCAGCCGCACCGCGGCGCGTGCCGGCACCGTGGCCGCCGAGATCGGCGGCAAGACCCGGGGCCTGGCCGTTGACCTGTCGCGGCCCGAGACGATCGCCGCCGCGCTCGTCGATGTGCGCGAGGTCGACAACCTGGTGATCAGCGCCATCGAACAGGGCGTCAACTCCCTCGCGGACTTCGATGTCGCCGAGGCCATCAAGACCGTGACCATCAAACTCGTGGGCTGCACCGAGACCGTGCGAGTCCTGCGTGACCGGTTCACCCCCGGTGCGTCGGTCGTGCTCTTCGGTGGCTTGGCGAAGGAACGCCCCTACCCCGGTTCCACGATGGTGACCGCCGTCAACGGAGGTACCACCGGTCTGGTGAAAACCCTGGCCGTGGAGATCGCACCGCACCGCGTCAACGCGATCCACCCGGGCGTGGTCGGAGACAGCCCGAAGTGGCGGGACGTGCCCGACCACCCGCACATACCGCGTACCCCCATCGGACGCCTCGTGACGACGTCGGAGGTCGTCGACGCCACCGACTTCCTTCTCCGCAACACCGGCGTCAACGCCCACGACCTGTTCGTCGACGGCGGACTGCTCGTCACCTGACACATCGGCGCCCCAGGCTACCGAGCGCTGGTCTTGCACCATCTTCAGCCGACGCTCGAGGCACCAGCCCGACCCCGGATGGGCGGTGATGGTGACTTTCGCCTGCCTCCAGGAACACCACGGCGCCGCCGTCTGCTGCGCTGCTGTTGGTAGTGCGCGCTCTTGACTTCGCGACCAGCACTGATCAATAGGATGGGTTGGTGGAGCTCCGGCATTTGCGGTATTTCGTGGCGGTGGCCGAGGAACTCAACTTCCGGCGAGCCGCGGAGCGGCTGTTCATTTCGGCACCGACCCTGAGCCAGCAGATCAAGGTTCTGGAGCGCGAGATCGGCGCGCCGCTACTGATCAGGCGTAGTGACGGTGTTGAGCTGACACGTGCCGGAGAGGTCTTGCTGCGCGCTGCCGGCGAGGTTCTGCTCGCGGCTGGGGAGGCGCTGCTTCAGACCCGGTGCGCAGCGGGCGTCACGGAGCCGGTCCTTCGGTTGGGTCTACTGAACGGGGTGCCTGGGTGGCTTCCCGCGCGGATCGAGGAACTTGTCCGTGCTCAGTTGCCGGAGAGCCGGATGGTCATGACGGGTGGCGCGACCGCCGACCAGATTCGGCTGCTGAAGGGCGGCCAGGTCGACCTGGCCCTGTTGCGGGCTCCGGTGAGCCTGCCCGTCGGTCTCCGCCAGGTCCGGGCCGCCGAGGAGGAACTCGGGGTGCTGATGTGGGGGGCCGACCCGCTGGCGGCAGAGGACGAGATCAAGATCGCCGACCTCGCGGGGCGGGAACTCATCCTGTTCCCCCGAGAGCGGGCACCGGAGTTTCATGCGTCGCTCCTGCAGGCACTGCGGTCGCGAGGCGGCGAGGTCGTACTCAGCGACAGCGCGACGGGCCACGCTCAACTACCGTCTGCGCTTGCGCTGCGGCGCGACGCGATCAGCCTCAGCTCGGCACGCGCGGCCGGTGCCCCCGGCCTCGCCTGGCGTTCCTTCCGTGGCCGGCCGCTCATGGTGACCTACGCCGCAGCGTGGCGTTCCGACAGCCGTAGCCCCACCCTGGCGCCCGTCGTGGGTGCATTGTCCCGTGGTCTCCTCGGGCCACCCGACCAGGAGCGTTAGCCTGCGGCTAACGCGGGGTGGGTAGTAACACGTGGACGTGAGATCGCACGCGGTGGTCTTGTGGCGTCATGCCAGTTTCTGAAACCACACCTGAAGTACAGACGGAACGCATCGTCATCGTCGGCGGCAGCTCGGGCATAGGGCTTGCGCTGGCCGAACTCATGCTCGCCGAAGGTGCCGAGGTCACCATCGCCGGCCGATCGCCCGAGCGGCTGGCGGCGGCGGAGCGGGAATTGACGCGGCAGGAGGGGAGCACGGCGGATCGGCTGCGAGCCGTCACCGCCGACATCACCCGTGAAGAGGACATCGAGCGCCTGTTCAAGACGATCGGCCCGGTCGATCACGTCGTGACGACCGCCGCCGACGTCACCGGCGCCTATCAGCCGATCGTCTCCTTCAACGTCCGTATCGGTCAGGACCTCATTGACGCGAAACTGGTCGGCGCCATGCTGCTCGCCAAGCATGCGGTGATCGCGCCCACCGGGTCACTCACCTTCACGTCAGGTATCGCCGCCTACCGACCGGCTCCTGGGGGCTCGATGGTCGCCGCGGTGAACGGCGCTCTGGCTTCCCTTGCCTCCGCGCTCGCCATCGAAATGGCGCCGGTCCGGGTGAACGTGGCATCGCCAGGCTGGGTCGACACCCCGATCTGGGACAACATCGCCGGAGACGAAAAGACGGCACGGCTGGAAGCGATGGCCAAGCGACTCCCGGCTGGCCGTGTCGGCGATCCCGACGACATCGCCCAAGCCCTTCTCGCGCTGATCCGCAATCACTTCATCACCGGCACCGTCCTGCACGTCGACGGCGGCCAGCGCCTTGTGTGACAAATAGCACCCGAATGGGCGCAACTTGTTCGTCGGCTAGCCAGGGCCGTCAGGATCTCCTGGCGGCCGACCGAGCGAGTCGATCCAGCGTTCCAACCGGTCGCCTTCGCGGGTCATGAGCTCAGGGTCGCGGAAGGTGTTGGTGAGCAGTGAGATCCCCTGGTAGGCGGCGATCAGGGCGACCGCGAGGTCGCGGGAGTCGCTTCGACCCATCGAACGGAACTGTTGCTCACTCCAGTCGATCAGGCCCTGCATGACCCTGGCCGCGGTGCGGTCGAGACCATCGGCACGTTTGTCGAGTTCCGAGCAAAGGGTGCCGGTGGGGCAGCCGAACCGCGCGGCGAGGTCGCGTTGCTGCACCCAACCGCTGATGAGTGTCTTCAGCCGGTCCTGAGGAGTGGAGAGCTCGGCGAGTGAAGCGATCATTGCTTGGAGGCCCTGCGCGTGCGCGCCGATGGCCGCCTCGACGAGTTCGTCCTTGGTCTTGAAGTAGTAGTACACGTTGCCCACGGGGATGTCCGCCGCCCGTGCGACGTCGGCGAGCGTTGTCTTCTCGACGCCCTGCTCATGCAGCATCTGCACTGCGGCGGCGGTCAGCCGTTCCCGTTTGCCCCGCTTGGTGACGACCGGGACGCGATCGCTTTCCTTCGAGTCAGTCACCTGACTAACTATAGACAGCCGTGGCCCGGCTGGCTATGTTTGCCCTCAGTTAGTCAACTAACTCAGTCGGGAGAAGGCTCCTGGCATGACTCATCGCAATCGAATGGGAGAAGTCCATGATCGTAGTGACGGGAGCGACCGGCAACGTTGGCCGCCCGCTCGTGCAGGCACTCGCGGCAGCCGGTGAGCAGGTGACAGCGCTGTCCCGAGGGGTCTCGGGCGTGGCCGTGCCGGAGGGTGTCCGCCACCGGCAGGTGGACCTGGCCGCCCCTGAGAGCCTTCGTCCCGTTTTCGACGGCGCTGACGCGGTGTTCCTACACGACGGCGGTGCCGGTGCGCACCTGCTGAGCCCACAGGACATCCTCGACGTCGCCAAAGCCGGCGGCGTTCGACGGGTCCTCCTGCTGTCCTCCCAAGGAGTCGTAACCCGACCGCAGTCGTCCTCCCATGGGGGCACGGGACGGTCCATCGAGGACGCCATCCGGCAGTCAGGCATGGAGTGGACGATCCTGCGGCCCGGTGGCTTCGACTCCAACACCTTCGCGTGGGCCGAGACGATCCGCGGCCAGCGCACGGCCGCCGCACCGTTCGGCGATACCGGGCTGCCGTTCATCGACCCGGCCGACATCGGCGAGGTCGCCGCCGCAGCCCTGCGCGAGGACGGTCACGCCGGGCAAGCCTACGAGTTGACCGGGCCCGCCCTCAGCACACCCCGGCAACGAGCCCAGGCGATCGGCGACGCGCTCGGCGAGCCGATCCGGTTCATCGAGCAGACCCGCCACGAGGCCCGCACGCAGATGCTGCAGTTCATGCCCGAACCCGTGGTCGAGACCACCCTCGACATCATGGGCGAGCCTAACCCCGCCGAGCAGCGGATCAGCCCCGACGTCGAGCGGGTCCTCGGCCGCGCGCCCCGCACGTTCGCCGAATGGGCGGTCCGCAACATCGCCGCCTTCAGATGACCCACCCGAGGTGACGGGATGCCGTGGAGCATGTCTTCCTGGGGATCGGTCAGGCCGGACTTGCCCACCAGGCCGAGGACGGCGTAGTGCCCGTTGGTCAGCCCGGGCCCGTTGGCCGCCGGCAGGTGACCCGGGCCCCGCCCGACGAAGACCCTCCGATGCGGACAGGCACCGGCGCCGCCCAGCGCGCCGCACTCCCCGTCGAGACGTTCGGGTCGTTCTTCGCTGGTTGCGGGGTCGCGCTGGCAGCGCCGTGTGGATCTATACGGCCCTGCACGCGTTCTGTATGAGGTGGCGACGTCCAGTAACACGGCGTGATGTTGATCAGATGATGGAGACCATGAGCTGCACTCTCATGCCGAGATAAGTGCGATGTGGCCGCGCCATAGGGTGGCCATATCCAGAAGGAGGAGAGTTCACGGCTGGGTGGTGAGTCCCTCCAACATCGAACGGACCGGCGTGGCTGTGCGCTGGAGGAGATTCTCGAGCTCCGGTCCGGTGGTGGAGAACTCCCCGCGGCGTGTTGCGTGGAACATGCCGAGCAGCATGTTCGCCTGATCCGCGGGTACACCGTGGCCGATCATTGTGGCCGTCCACGCCGCGTCGTCGGCGACGACGCGGCGGATGGTGCGTCCGGTGAGTTCGGTGACGATGCTGGCGATGTCTGCAAGGTCGAGCGCGTCCGGTGCGGTCAGTGGCGGGGTCGGACCTTCGAACCGGCCCTCGTCGGCGAGGATGATCGCGGCCGCTTCGGCGAGGTCGGCGTGCGTGGTCCAGGATACGGGCCCATCGGCCGGCGCGACGAGTTCGCCGGTCTCGAGCGCCCGGCCGAGTAGGTGCCGGACGGTGCTGGCGTAGAACCCGTTCCGCAGCGCCGTGAACGGTGTGCCCGTCTTCGACAGGTAGTGCTCGGTGGCGGCATGGTCGGGCATCGGTGCGAAGACCGAATCCTCGGCGGCGCCCTGGTGGCTGGTGTAGAGGATGCGCTTGGCACCGG
>JAOPYI010000210.1 GCA_025964675.1 Sphaerisporangium sp.
ATCTTCGGCCAATCGGTGTCCTGCGGGTGCATGAGCGACTCCTCCAGTTGAGCCCGCATGGCGGCGATCGGGCTGCGCAGGTCGTGGGAGGCGTCCGAGGTGAAGCGCCGTAGCTGCTGGTAGGCGCTCTCGAGTCGGTCCAGGGTGGCGTTCACCGTTTCGGCCAGAAGCTTGAACTCGTCTTGGTTGCTGGGCATCGGGACCCGGCGGTCCAGGCCAGTGGCAGTGATCTCCGCCAGTTCCGTGCGGATGGCGTCCACCGGAGCCAGTGTCTTGCCGACCGCGCGGAAGACCCCACCTGCCATCATCGTGGTTATCAGCACAGACACGCCGATCGCCAGAAGCAGCGCGGTGGAGCTGCCGTACCAGGGGACCACCGGAACCGCCACGTCGATCAGCCAGGGCCCGTCCGGGTGTGTATAGATCTTGATTGAGACGACGGTCATGCAGCCCTTCAGCCCGGCCGGGGGGCACAGCGTCCGTTGGGTGCGCACGTCCTTGTCGGAAGGGGTCGGAGGGAAGATGGCCATCGGTGGCTTGCCGACGAGTTGCCGGGTCGCCGCGGCCACCCGGTTGTGCGTGTCCAGGACCTGGATCGGCCCATCGTCGCCGTCCGGCAGTACGGCGGGGAGATGCCCGGGTTTGCTAATGGGCAGTACTCGTGCCCAGCCCGCGGTGGCCCGAGCCTGGGCATCATTGGTCTCCTTGCTGCCCGCGAACAGGAGGAAGAGCACGCTGAACCCGATGCACACCAGTGCCGCGGCAGCGGCGGTCGCCGATGTCGTACGAGCCCGAAGCGATGATCGCTTCCCGTTCAAACGTGATCCCCCGTAAGGTGCGGTGCTCGCCCCCTAGACAAGTCAAACAACGGCGATATCTGGCCGTAACGTCCCGAAGCAAGGCAAAGATTTGGGGTAGGACAGCAAAGGGACTGCAGCCTCCGGCAGGGCGCTGACCTGGCCTGACAGACCATCACGACGGCCCTGATCGATATCGGCTTGGCGCACCCAGACACGGATCGATCGGGCGGAGGACCCCCGCGCACCGTGGCAACCGCCGACGCCTCATCACTGTGATCGCGGACCTCCGCAAGCGTCGACGGCCACCACGGACCTGCCAGGGCTGAGGTGGGTGGCGCCCGCCCGTCGCCCGGAAATCGGGGCGAACTTGTCGAGAAGATCCAGCATCTCACTGGTTGTGATCAAACAAGCGATGGCAACGGCATTGGTGATCGGGTCGATGCTGGGCGGAACCGGCATGGCGCGTGCGGACACCGCCGAGATCCCCAAGAGGTTCCTACTGACCGAGCGCGCAGCGATCGCGGGGCCGCTCATGGAGGACGAGGAGTGGTGGGAGATCAGCACCAGTTTGTCCCGACAGCTCGAACTCAATCCCTGTCGCAGGAAGGGGAAACCTCGCGACGGCCGGGTCGCGATGCGCACCATCACATACTCGAACAGCGCTCCCTCCGGTAGCAGCGAACAGCTCGTGCTGTACGGGAACACCAAGTCGGCCCACGCCGCTCTCCGTAAGCTCCGGACGGACCTGACCAGGTGCCCCAAGCAAGCAATGCCGAAGGGTAGCCCCGGCTCCAGGTTCGGCTACGTCGGCAAGCCGTTGCGCGTGGCAGACGAGGCCCTGTTCGTCGCGGGCTACTTTTACAACAAGGGGAAGCGTGAGCCTGACCCGAGCGAGCTGGTGGTCGTCGCCCGTCGGGGCACCGCCTTGTTCCTCTACACCGACATCGGCAACGGCCTGGAAGCCGGCAAGAAGATCGTCGGCCAGGCGAAGAAGATGGCGAAGAAGGTATGTGACCTGTCCAGGGTGTGCGGGTAAACCGCCTCGCAAAGAGACCGATGGCACCTTGGTAACGCCCTGTAAAACCGCCGGCAGCTGGAGGTCGCATAGGGGCGGCCGAATTACGGGAACCCACAGGTTCATCGGCTGCGACCGACCGTCACCGTGAGGGCAGGCCCAGCCGTTCCAGCGTCTCCCGCAGCCGGTGCCGTCCCGCCATCGACTCGGGGCCTTTGAGCCGGTCGAGCACTCGGTTGCTCCAGCTGCCCGGCGGCCCGAACCGGGTGTTGTAGGCGGACAGTGTCTCGTCGTAGGTAGCGATGTGCGCGTCAGCAGCGGCGGCGTCGTACTGCTCCCGATGGAGTACGGCGCCCTGCGGCAACCGGGGCTTGATACCAGCGTGCTCCGTGGGGTCCGGTGCGCCGACGGCCAACCCGAACGTCGCCACCGCATGCGGTGGCAGCCCCAGCTCCGCGGCGACCTGTTCGGGGCGGTTGCGGATCGCACCGACGAACACCGAGCCCAGGCCGAGCGACTCCGCGGCCACCACGGCGTTCTGGGCCGCCAGTGCGGTATCGACGAAGCCGATGATGGTGGTCTCCAGGTAGTCCGCGGCAGCGACCTCAGCCCCGGCGCGCTCGGCCAGCCGGCGGGCTCGGCCAAGGTCGGCGACCCAGACCAGGAACAACGGCGCCTGCTCGATGAAGGCCTGGTTGCCGGCGAGCGCAGCCAGCCGCGCCTTGCGTTCGGGGTCGCGCACCGCCACCACGCTCCACGGCTGGAGGTTCGAGGACGTCGGCGCGGACTGTGCTGCCGCGATCAGCGCGGTCAGCTCATCGTCGGTGACCTCACGCGACCCGAACTTGCGCACCGAACGATGCGCGAGCTGCAGGCTGAGAACGTCGTTGACCACGCCGAGAGTCGCGGCGGGGTCGCCATAGCGGGCGGCGGCAGACATCAGGCCGGGACCTCGTCCGCCACCGGCCGCGGCTGGTTTGGGAACGGCAGCCCGAAGCGACCGCGGAGTGTGGGATGGCTGTACTCCTTCTGGAACAAGCCACGCTCCTGCAGGATCGGCACCACTAGCTTGGAGAAATTCTCCAGGTCGACGGCGGTATCGGCGGGCATGACCGTGAAGCCGTCCGCCGTGCCCGCCTCAAACCACGACTGCAGGTCGTCGGCGACCTGCCCGGCCGAGCCCACGAGCAGACGATGCCCGGAACCGCCGGCACCACGCTGGACCAGCTCGCGGGGGGTGCGGGGGCCCTCCGCGATCAGGGCGCGGGTGGACACGCCGAAGCCGGCGGAGAAGGTGCCGCTGGGGATGGTGTCGGGGAGGTCGTCGGCGGTGATCGGGTCCTCCGGACCGAACTTGCCGTCGGGCAGGCCAAGGTTCTGGGTGAGCACGGCGGTCAGTCGCTCGATGGGCAGGGTCGCATAGAGCTCCTGCTCCCTGCGCCGGGCTTCCTCCTCGGTCGCCGCGACGAGCACCACCACACCGAGGGAGATCTTCACGTCGTCGGGGTGACGGCCGGCCGCAGCCGCGCGCCGGCGGATGTCGTTGCGGAACGCGACCGCCTTGGCTTGGGTTTGCGCCACGGTGAACACGACGTCGGCGAAGTCGCCGGCCAGTGTGAGCCCACCCTCGGAGCCGCCTGCCTGGACGACGACCGGCCGGCCCTGCGGGCCGGCCTTGACCGGGAGAGGTCCGGCCACGGAGAAGAACTCGCCCTCGTGGTCGATCTGGTGGATGCGCGAGAGATCGGCGTACCGACCGCTCTCCTTGTCGGCGGTGATCGCGTCGCGCTCCCAGCCGTCCCACAGCCGGGTCACCACGTCGAGGAACTCGTACGCCCGACGGTAACGGGTCTCCTTGTCGGGGTGCTCGGTCAGGCCGAAGTTCGCGGCTGCGGCGGGCGTCCCGGTGGTGACCATGTTGACGGCCGCACGACCCTTGGTGACGTGGTCGAGGGCCTGGAACCGCCGGGCCAGGTTGTATGGCGAGTTGTACGTCGTCGAGCTGGTGATGACGACACCAAGGTTCGTGGTGATCGCCGCGAGGTTGCCCAGCAGCACGAGCGGGTCGAGACCCGTGCCCGGCGCCTCCTCGATCTCACCCCGCAACGCGGGGCCGTCACCCAGGAAGACCGCGTCGATCTTCGCGTCCTCGGCGATCCGCGCCAACCGCTGGAAGTAGTCAATGTTCAGGTAGGCCAGCGGGTCGACGTGCGGCAGCCGCCAGGCGTGACGGAAGTGGCCGGGCGTCATCAGCGACAGGTTGAGATGGAATCCGGTCATGGTGTCCCTCTCGATGTGGTGGCTCGATGTGGCGGTGGGCTCGCACGGGATGGCCGGTCAGGTAATTACAGCCATCTCAGATCCTCAGCCCGGTCCCGTGCACGCCGTGCTCGTCGACCAGCGCCAACTCCTCCTCCGTCAGCGGCGGGAAGTCGAGCGCCTTGACGTTATGGTCCAGCTGCCGCGTCGAGCTGGCTCCGATGAGTGCCGAGGTCACCTGGGGCTGCCGCAGCACCCACTGCAGCGCCAGCTGCGCCAGCGACTGGCCGCGCTGCTCGGCGATCTGGTTGAGCGCGGTGGCCCGCTTCCGGTAGACGTCGTCGATGACGTCGGGCGAGAGGAACGTGCTGTTCTGCGCACGCGCACCCTCCGGGATACCCTCGAGGTACTTGTTCGTGAGCAGACCCTGCGCCAACGGCGAGTAGACGATCAGGCCGAACCCGTCCTCGGCGGCCAACTTGAGCAGACCGTTGAGCTCGGGGCGGCGGTCGAAGATCGAGTACCGCGGCTGGTGGATCAACAGCGGCACCCCCGCCTGGCGCAGCAGCCCAGCCGCCTCGTGTGCCCGCTCGGGGGCGTAGTTGGAGATGCCGACGTAGAGCGCCTTACCCTGCTGCACGGCGCTGACGAGGGCACCGACGGTCTCCTCCAGCGGCGTGGTCAGGTCGGGGCTGTGGCTGTAGAAGATGTCGACGTAGTCGGTGCCCAGGTCGCGCAGGCTGTGCTCCAGCGAGGCGAGCAGCGACTTGCGCGAGCCGCCCCTGAGGTAAGGGCTGGGACCGAGCGGGTTACCGGCCTTGGTCGACAGGATCAGCTCGTCCCGGTACAAGGCCAGGTCCTTCTTGAGCACCTTCCCGAAGAACTGCTGCGCGGCGCGGTACGGCGGTCCGTACCGGTCGGCGTTGTCGAAGTGGGTGATGCCCAGGTCGAAGGCATGCAGCACGATCTCGCGCTGGGTCTCGTAGGGGTAGTCGCTGCCGAACTTCTGCCACAGACCGAAGGAGAA
>JAOPYI010000226.1 GCA_025964675.1 Sphaerisporangium sp.
TGCGTAGGCTGAGCCGACGGTTTTACAGGTATCGCGTGATGGCTTCCTGCAGTTCGGTCACCCAGGTCGCCGGGTCGCCGTCGCCGTACTTGAGGTACACCTCGCGGGCGACGCCGGAGCTGCGGTAGCCGTTGTCCTCAATCCACTGGGCGAGCTGCTGGAACGTGACGTCCACGTTGTCCATGGGCCCGTGGTGGATGGTGGTGGCCGCCTGCTCGATCGCGGGCAGGTCGACGATGTCGAAGTTGTAGGTCTTGCCCTGCTCCACGTTCACCGGGGCTCCGGCGTGCACCCGCACGCCCTCGGGGACCTGCTCGTAGTAGGCGACCGCCGGGCCCGTGATGGCGAGTCCGGCCTCCTCGAACCGTTTCATCAGGTCCGTGTACAGGGGCTGGATCACCGGACTGATCTTGTCCGACTCATAGCTCTCCGCGATACCGCTCAGCTCGGCGAGGCGCACCGCGGGAACACTCTTGACCACGACGTCCATGGGCATGAAACCCTCCGTTTCGATCATTCGGAGTCTCGCCTCCACCCTGGCCAGCCGCGCCGTATCGTCGGCCACCCGCGCCTCCAACTCCGCGCGGCGGAGCCGAAGCATGCCATGCAGCTCCTCCGGACCGACCTTCTCCTCGAGGATCTGCCCCACCTGTTGAAGGCTGAGACCGAGATCCTTGAGCGCGATCAACCGGTTGAGCCGGGACAGCTGCCCCGCGTCGTAGTAGCGGTAGCCGGTGACCTGGTCGACCCGGGCGGGCCGGAGCAGTCCGAACGCGTCGTAGTGCCGCAACATGCGTACCGACACCCGGCCAAGACGGGCGAAATCTCCAATGCTGAACATGATGTCTCCGGTCTATGGCCTCACACCGTGTCAGGGTCAACCAAGGGGCGGTGCGGCGTGCTGTAAACCGCCAAGTTTCCCAAGCTGATGGTGCCTCGGCTGTACAGCCACGAGTACAGCCAAGGGTGAACGGCGGCGGAGCTCGGCGGAGCTCGGCGGACGTCCGCGGACTCCGTACCTCCAGGTCAAAGCCCCTCACGCGACGAGAGGATCCAAGATCCGTTGGTTGGCCACCTCACGTTGACCATCGATGCACTTGGCGTAAACCCTGAGCATGATGACATCTCCCCGTGCCCGGCCCGCTCTGCCGCTTCCGGAGCGTGGACATCGGCCGGGCCCCGCCAGGTGAGGATCACACTGTCGTCGCCTGCGAAGGCGTCGTACTCGGCTTCATACCGCTTGCGGGACGCCCACGCCTCGTCGGCGCGGTGGCGGACCATCGCGGCGACCCAGCGGACCGTGGTGTGCTCGTGCGCCGCGTGACAGATGTCGTCCTGATCGTCGGAAATGTACTTAGCCCAGAATCGCTTGCCGGTGAACCGATACTCGGCGAAGTCCATGACGTATCCGAGCACGCTTGTTCGCGCCACCGCGCGGGACGCACGGGTAGTACAGGTTCCGGCGGTGCCCAGGCCCGGCGGTGAGCGCCGTCGCCTTCTACCTTCATCTCAAGCGCACGGGCCCGCCCGACATCCGCAAGACGATCAAGTACGGCAGCCGCAAAGCCATCGCACGATTCGCCGGAGCAAGCCGCCGGGCGTGTCAAGAGCCCAGGTCAGGCCTTATGACAGAGTTCTTGGAACCCAAAGGATCACAACACGGGGCCCACAGACCGTTGACTCACTGCATGATGCATTTTACATTTATGTAACTTCAGATTGGACGAGCGTGATGCCCGCCCCCGATCACCGGAGGTGACGCGAATGGCGCTGGACGAGGCAAGCACCGCATGCCTGAGACATATGGCATCGAGGAGCGGGAAGTCGCTGCGCGAGAGATGACGCCCGACCGGGCACGCCGGCTGAGCGAGACGCAAGGGGACCTCCGTACCGCCCGGCATGACGTGCGGCGCGACAAGGCCGAGGGCTACGCTCGGCGCACCTGAGCGGCACAGGCGGTTCTCCTGCCATATGCAAGGGTTCTTCGGCAATTTCACTCCCTGCCAGCCCAGGCCCGCCGGCATGGGCTACGTCATCTCGGCGATCGACGGGTACCTGGCCAAGCAGCCTGCCTGACGCCGTCGCTCCTTACTCCACTTACTCCACCACGAGATGCTTCCGCCCCGGCCCGCGATACCGACCCCCGTTCTCTGTGATGTCTCGGCCAATCGGCCGTCCACACCGCACCGCAGCCAGATGAGCGTGGGACGGAGGACATGGTCTTCCCCCGCTCGCTGGGCGATGACGCACACCCCCATGGCCTGATGGCGCCAGGAGGTCGCGGCGCCCGCGCCGCACATATCCGTTCATCGCGTCCACGCACCCCCAGGAGGGCCAATGTCCGCCCCCAGTCATGACATGCAGTCCGACTCCCGCACCGTGCCTTCCTCCGTCGATGTCGTCATCGTCGGCGCCGGCTTGTCGGGCATGTACATGCTGCACAAGCTCCGCGAGATGCACCTGTCCGCGGTCGTGTTCGAGGCCGGCACCGACGTCGGCGGCACCTGGTACTGGAACCGCTACCCCGGGGCCCGCGTGGATGTGGAAAGCCTGGCGTACTCGTACTCGTTCTCCGAGGAACTCGAGCAGGAGTACGAGTGGCAGGAGCGCTACCCGACTCAGCCGGAGATCCTCCGGTACGCGCAGCATGTCGCCGATCGGTTCGACCTGCGCCGCGACATCTTCTTCAGAACCCGCGTGACGGCGGCCATGTACGGCGAGGACGGCAGGACTTGGCTGGTGCGCACGGAGCACGGGGACGCCGTCACCGCCCGTTTCTTCGTCATGGCCACCGGTTGCCTGTCGTCCTCGAAGCTGCCGGAGATCCCCGGCCTCGACCGCTTCAAGGGCGCCACTTATCACACTGCGCACTGGCCGCACGAGGGTGTGGACTTCACCGGTATGCGGGTCGGGATCATCGGCACCGGGTCCTCCGGTGTGCAGTCGATCCCGGTCATCGCGGCGCAGGCTGCAGACCTCACCGTCTTCCAGCGCACCCCGGCCTACAGCCTTCCGGCCCGGAACCGCAGGCTGCGCCCGGACGAGATCGCCGACATGAAGGCGAACTACCGGGCCTTTCGCAAGGCCCAGAAGGAGTCCGGCTTCGGCCTCCCCACACCGATCGCGACGAAGTCCGCCCTCGAGGTCTCCGAGGAGGAACGCAACGCCGCCTTCGAGCAGGCGTGGGAAAGCGGCAGCCTGGTCAACCTCCTGACCGCGTATGTCGATCTCGCCATCGATCAGAAGGCCAACGACACGGCGAAGCGGTTCATCCACAGCAAGATCCACCAGATCGTGAAGGACCCGCAGACCGCTGCGGGCCTCTGCCCCGAGTACCCCGTCGGCACCAAGCGACCCTGCCTGGACACCGACTACTACGAGACGTACAACCGCGAGAACGTGCACTTGGTCAACCTGCGGCGCACGCCCATCTTGGAGATCGCAGAGAAGGGCATCCGCACCTCTGACAAGGAGTACGCGTTCGACGCGATCGTCTACGCGACCGGGTTCGACGCGATGACCGGGGCGTTGACGAACGTCGACATTCGCGGGCGAGGCGGGATTTCACTCAAGGAGACGTGGCATGCCGGCCCCCGCACGTACCTCGGGATCAGCTCTGCGGGCTTCCCGAACATGTTCATGATCACCGGGCCGGGCAGCCCGTCGGTGCTCTCGAACATGATGGTGTCTATTGAGCAGCACGTCGACTGGGTTATCGATGCGATCGAGCACCTCGACCACCACGGCCTCACAACGATCGAGCCGACCGGGCAGGCCCAGGAGGCATGGGTGGATCATGTCAACCTCATCGCCAGCTACACCCTCTACCCCAAGGCGAACTCCTGGTACATGGGAGCCAACGTGCCAGGCAAGCCGCGGGTCTTCATGCCCTATGCAGGCGGCGTCGGGGAGTACCGCAAGAAGTGTGACGAGATCGCCGCCCAGGGCTACGAGGGCTTCGCCCTCTCCCCCTGAACGACCGAGACTCACCGACCCGAGCGCCCTCGGCGTTAGGGTGTCGCCCGTGACCGGGAAAGCAGCCGAACAGGGGCCGCGCCGTCCTCGCCACCGGAGACCCCGCTGCCGGTCGGCCGGTTGACCGCCACCAGACCCAACCCCTTCCACGTCCACCAGATCCGTGACCCAATGGAGAGCCCAATGTCCCGTCGTGACCTGATAGACCCCGAATCCCGCGTCCCCCTGGAGGGGCTACTCGAGGTGATGCCCGGTGGGTTCAACGCCATCCCCGACATCGTCCAGCGCCGAGCCGCGGTCGAAGGCATGATGGGTGCCATCGAGGTGCCCGAGAACCTCAACGTCGCCAAGGAGGATCGGACCATCCCCGGTCCCGACGGGGAACCAGACATCACCGTACGGATTTACCGGCCGGTAAACGCGTCCGGCACGCTGCCCGGGATCTACTACATCCACGGTGGCGGCATGATCCTCGGCAACATCGCGGGGGAGGACGTCAACGCGACAATGATCTGCGACCAGGTCGGCGCCGTCGTGGCCTCCGTCGAGTACCGCCTCGCCCCCGAGCACCCCCATCCCGCCCCGGTCGAGGACTGCTACGCCGGCCTAGTGTGGATGGCTGAGAGCGCCGCTGAGCTGGGCATCGACCCACAGCGCCTGGCAATCTACGGCGGCAGCGCCGGTGGCGGGCTGACCATCGGCACGGTGCTCCTGGCGCGGGACCGCGGCGGCCCCGCGCTTTCGTTCATGATGCCGATCTACCCGATGATCGACGACCGGAACGAGACACCGTCGAGTAACGAGATCACCGACATCGGGATCTGGGACCGTGCGGGCAACATCGAAGCCTGGGCCTGGTACCTCGGCGGCGAGAAGCCCGACCAGTACGCGGCCCCGGCGAGCGCCGAGGACCTGTCCGGCCTCCCCCCGGCCTTTATCGACGTCGGCACCGTCGACCTGTTCCGGGACGAGGACATCGCCTTCGCGCAGCGGCTCATGCAGGCAGGCATCCCGACCGAGCTCCATGTCAACCCGGGCAGCTACCACGCCTCGGAGACGTTCGCGCCCGAGGCGGCGCTCTCCAAGCGAATCTGGGCCACGCGGATCGACGCTCTCAAGCGGGCTCTCGCCTGAGCAAGAACGCCTTGGTGCCGCGGGCGGCGTGAGCCTCTGCCAGCGGCACCACCGTGGCCCCTGCTAGGCAGGGGATGAAAACCTGCCGATTTCCTCCCCTTGCCGATCGTCCACTGCCGCACCCGCCGCCGCGCCCGAGTGGCGCTGAGTGCTCGGGCGGGGCCAGGGGCCTGGGGGCGACCATACGCGGCGATGACAGGCGCGTCCGAAGCGCGGACGGCGGCGAGCCACGCCGGGCACGACCTGGAACTTGGGCAGGAGGTCGTAGTATGGCCGCGTCCGCTCCCTCCCGACCGAGAGCATCGCCATGTCCTTTGCGGTACCGCTGACGCGAAAAGAAGCGGTCCTGCGCCAACTGCGCGACGAGATCGTCACCGGTCTGCTGAAACCGGGCGCGTTGATCAAGGACGCGGAGATCGCTGCTCGGCTTGGCGTGAGCATCACCCCAGTGCGGGAAGCGATCACTCAGCTTGCCGCCGAAGGACTGATCGACATTTCGCCCAACCGGACGCGGCACGTCACCCAGGTGACCCAGAAGAGCGCGCTCGAACTGATCGACGTGATGATGGTGTTGGCCTGCGCCGGCTTCGAGTGGGGCGTCGACAACGTCACCGATGAGCATCTCGCCACCCTGCGCGTCAAGCTCGACGAGTTCACCGAGGGCCTGCGGCAGGGCAACTTGACGGCCGCCGCCGCCGCGGGGGCGGACTTCAGCACCGTGGTCATCCTGGCGAGCGGCAACCGGGAACTGCAGACCCACGTCGACCTGGTCGTCACGCGCACCCTGCGGGTCCTGGCCCTCACCGCCGAGAGCGACGTGTGGACCGTATGGCTGGACGGCTACCGGCAGACCCTTGAGCTGCTCGAACAGGGAGACCGCGCTGGGGCCGTCGAGCGGTACCGGCAAATCTACCGCGACTACCGGGAGCGGGTGGAGACCATGCTGTTCGACGAGGATCGCTGACGCAGACACCCCGCCCCGCCCGACCGCGCCGCACCACGCATGGTGCGGCGGCGTCGGCGGGCAGTTCCTGCTGGACGCCGTCGTCGGGCTGCTTCTCGCGCCGGTGACGGCGGCATCGAACTGACCGGTCATGTCGTCGCGAGGATGTCCGACCACGCGGCGCCCGCCGCCACCTGAGCCCGCCACTGTCGCAGCGCACGTGCCCTGCGCACACCGAGCACCCCGACCAGCCGGGAACCCCGGCGGTAGAGCACGACGAACTCGCGATCGACGATCGTGCCGTCGACGACACGGACCTCGTCGTGTCCACGGAGCACGCCGTACGCCTGGATCTTCAGGTCGTACTGGTCGGACCAGAAGTACGGCACCGGAGTGAACGGTTCCGAAGTAAGGCCCAGCATCCTGCGCGCCACGTACAGCCCCTGCTCGCCGGCATTGGTTCGGTGTTCCAGCCGGATCTGGGCACCAAAACCGGTGTGGTACCAGCTACTGACGTCGCCGACCGCGTAGACCCCGGGCACGGCCGTTTCACAGAACTCATCGCACCGCACCCCGGCCGCACAGTCGATACCAGTTGCCGCAAGCCAACTCGTGGCCGGTACCGAACCCACCGCGACGACGGCGAGGTCGCCCGCGATGGCGCTGCCGTCGCGGAGAGTCACCCCGTCGAACGCTCCTCGGGAGGCATGCCACCGCGCCACCGCGGCGCCGGGCCCGGTGCGCACGTCCACTCCGTGTTCGCGATGCAGGTCAGCCACCATCGTTCCCACTTCGGCACCGATCGCGAGACCGAGCGGAACCGGCTCCGGCTCAAGGAGAACGACCTCCGTGCCCAGGCTGCGGGCCGCGGCGGCCAGTTCGGTGCCGAGGAACCCGCCACCGATGACGATGAGCCGCCTGCCCGGGCTGAGTTCGGCTCGTAGCGCCATCACGTCGTCCAAGGTGCGAACGGTGTGCACACCTTCACTGCCGGGCAGCGTCCTCGGCGTGACTCCCGTCGCGGCGACCAGTGAACCGAAAGGCAACACGCCGCCGTCGCTGAGCATCACCTTGCGCCCATCGACATCAACGCTGGTGACCGTGGTCCCCAGCCGAAGGTCGACGCCGAGTTCGGCCACCTTCTCCGGGCTGCACAGCCGGATCTGGTCGGGCGTCCGGGCCCCGGTCAGAACCTCCTTCGACAGCGGCGGCCGGTCGTACGGCAGCTCGGCCTCGGCGCCGATCCACGTCAGCGGGCCCTCGAAGCCGTTGCCACGCAACCCCGTCACCGTCGCGAGCCCGGCGGCTCCGGCACCGACGACCACGACAGGCCCCGGCTCCTGTGCCATGGTCACCCGACGATCGCGATCGCCGCTGCCGGACAGACCGCCACGGCCTCACGGACACCGTCCCGGTGTTCCGGTGCCGGCGTGTCCCGCAGCAGGATCACCACGCCGTCCCCGTCACCCTGGTCGAACACATCCGGGGCGATCATTACGCACTGGCCCGCGCCACAGCACTTCTCCTTGTCGACCTCGACTTTCATCGCCATTGCTCCGTTCTCGTGCGGGAAGCCGTCGTTGGGATTCCGGCAGTCGTCATTGGCGCATCAGCGCGCCGCCGTCGACGGTCCAGACCTGGCCGTTGATCCACTCGGCGTCGTCGGACAGGAGGAACGCCACGGCGGCAGCGATGTCGGACGGCTCGCCGAGCCGGGGCGAGCGTGCCTGCTCCAACATCAGGGAGCGGCGTTCGGCGGGCACGGTTTGCAGGAGCGTCTCGCTCAGCACGGCGCCAGGCGACACCGAGTTGCAGCGGATACCGGCCTTGCCCCACTTCGTGGCGATGTGCCGCGTGAGCGTATTGATCGCCGCCTTCGATGCGGCATAGGCGGGCCTGGTCGGCTCACCGCCGAAGGCGGCACCCGACGAGGTGTTGACGATAGCGCCGCCGCCTTCCTCGAGCATCAGCGGGATCACCGCTCGCGCGGAGCGGGCGAATCCCATCCAGTTGACTTCCAGCGTGCGACGCCAGACCGCGAAGTCCGCCGCCAACAGGTCCACGTCGCGGCCGATCGTGTCGGGCGAGAGGTCGGCGCCGCAGTTGAACAGGCCGTGCACCGTCCCCCACTCGTCGACTGCGCGGCCGATCAGGCCGGCGACCGAGTCGTCATCGGCAAGGTCGAACTCGACGCTGATACCGCTGCCGCCAGCGTCGGTGATCGTGGCCGCGGTCTGCTTCGCACCGGCCGCGTTGATGTCGCCGACGACGACCCGTGCCCCTTCCTCGCCCAGTCGCCTCGCGGAGGCCGCGCCGATGCCGGAACCGCCACCGCACACGACGATGACCTTGCCTGTCAGGCTTTGCATGGCGATGCGCTCCTTCACCAGGTGACCGGCAGCTCGTCCAAGCCGCCGACGACAAGCCCGGCACGACGGGTCAGCTTCGCCACGGGCACGGCCAGGTCGAGGGTCGGCAGGCGCGTCAGCAGCACGTCCAGGCAAATCTGCAGTTCGGTGCGGGCAAGCGACTGTCCCAGGCACGAATGAGCGCCGGCGCCGAAGGCCAGGTGCATGTTGGGGGTGCGCGCGAGGTCCATGCGTTCCGGGTCACTGAACACCTCCGGGTCCCGGTTCGCCGCGGCCAGGCTGTTGACGACCGTGCTTCCGGCCTGCACGGCGACATCGGACAGCTCGACATCCTCGGTGATGAACCGGGGCATGCCAAAACCGGCGTTGGCGTCCATCCGCAGGGCCTCCTCGACCGCGGTGCGGATCAGGCCGCGGTCGGCCAGTAGTGCCTCCCAGCGGCCGCGGTCGGCCAGCAGCATCGTGACCATCTTGGCGATCATGTTCGCCGTGGTCTCATGGCCGGCGATGAGCAGGCCCATGGCGGTGCTCATCAGCTCGGCATCGCTGAGTCGCCCGTCGTCGTTGTCGTTGATCGTGGTCAGCTCGCTGATCAGATCGTCGGTGGGATTCACCCGCTTGGCGTCGATGTGCGTGCGCATGTACGCGACGAACTCCGCCCGGCCGGCGTCGGCCTCCGCCTGCGTGTACTTGGTCGTGCTCAGGCGCAGGTCCGACCAGTAGGCGAACCGGGCCTGGTCAGAATGCGGCACCCCGAGCAGCTCGCAGATCACGCGGACCGGCAACGGAAAACCGAGCACACTGACCAAGTCGGCAGGCTTCGGACCGCCGCGCAGCTCGGCGACGAGCTCCTCGGCGATCTCCGCGATGTGCGGGCGCAAGTCGTTGACGCGCTTGGCGGTGAAGGACCTGCTGAGCAGCCGACGCCACCGTAGATGGTCCTCGTCGCTCATCGCGCCGGAGCTGGCGAAGACGCCGCCGTCCTCCCGCGCCGACACCCGCGCGGCGCCCTTCGCCGGGTCCAGGTTGCGGGTCCAGCGGGGATCGGTCAGCGTCGCCTTCACGTCCTCGTAGCGGGTCAGCAGCAACGCCTGATCCCCGCTCGGCAGACGAATGTCGGCGACCGGGCACTGCTCGCGCAGCTGCGCCCACTGCGGCGGAGCGTCGACAGCAGTGGGCTGCTCGAAGGGATAGTCGTGGACTGGGCAACCCGCTGGCCCATCGTGGGTGACAACCATGTTTCCAGTAAGCCACAGTGGACTTTTTACGTCAAGTGCCTTAATTTACCGCTGACACCACGGCGCGTTCGGACTCGCGTTCGGCGCTGGCGCAATCCGAGTGGCGAACCGGGACATTACGTCGCTCGCCTTATCAGGGAGACAAAAAGGGATGGCTCACACTTTCGACCCCGAGTTGCAGGCGGCGGTCGGCCGGATGATGGCGATGGCCGCGGAGCAAGGGCTCAGCCTGGAACGGACGCCCGCCGCGCGGGGTGACTGGCGGTCCCTGCGGGCGGCTTCCGAGGCAGCCTTGGCCGCTTGGGAGGCGACCGCTGCAGAACACGGCGAGATCACCCGGTCCGACTTCGAGGTCGTGTCCCGAGACGGCATCGCTGTCCCACTGCGCTGGTACACGCCTCCCGGCTACGACACCTCCACCGCCGGGCCCGCCGCAGTGTACTTGCACGGCGGCGGGATGATCCTCGCCAACGTCGACCTGTACGACCGGTACGTGGCGGCCTACGTCGCCGATAGCGGCGTGCCGCTGCTCGCTGTCGACTACCGGCGTGCGCCCGAGGCCCAGCACCCCGCCCCCGTGGAGGACTGCTACAGCGGCCTCCGCTGGCTGGTCCAGCACGCAGGCGAGCTCGGGGTGCAACCGGAACGAGTGGCGGTGATGGGTGACAGCGGAGGTGGTGGGCTGGCTGCAGGCGTGGCCCTGTTGGCGCGTGAACGCGGCCTGGCATTGGCCAAGCAGATCCTGGTCTACCCCATGCTGGATGACCGCAACACCGTTCCCGACCCGGCGCTGGTGCCTTTCGCCGGCTGGAGCTACGACGACAACTACACGGGGTGGTCGGCTCTGCTCGGCGGCGCCATTGGTGGTCCCGATGTGCCCGCCGTCGCGGCTCCGGCACGCGCTGAGGACGTGTCCGGGTTGCCTGCGACCTACGTCGAGGTCGGCGAGCTGGACATCTTCCGCGACGAGAGCATCGGCTACGCCCGCCGCATCGCCGCAGCAGGTACCTCCGTGGAACTGCACGTGCACCCGGGTTGCCCCCACGGCTTCGAGCGCGTGAGTTCCGAGGCTGATGTCGTGAAGCGGTCACGAGCCGATCGCGTTCGCGCCCTGCGCAGCTTCTGACTCGCGAGTTGTCCACCACCCGCCTATTTGCCCCGTTCCAGTCATGAAGGAGACACCGTTGAGCACGACAGTGAAGGTCATCATCGGAATCGGCGGCATGGGACGCGCGATCGCCCGACGCCTCGGCTCAGGTTCGACCTTGGTGCTGGCCGACTACAGCACCGAGGTCCTGGCCTTGGCGGCGCGGGATCTGCGCGACGAGGGGCATCAGGTCGTCACTCAGAAGGTCGACATCTCCGACACCGCCTCGGTCGTCGCGCTGGCCCGTGCGGCCGCGGACGTTGGACCCGTCACCACCGTGGTCCATACCGCCGGTCTGTCTCCGGTGCAGGCCGCTCCCGGCGCGATCCTGGCCGTGGACCTGCTCGGCACGGCCACGGTGCTGGACGCCTTCGGGGAGGTCATCGTGGCTGGCGGCGCCGGGGTTTTCATCGCCAGCATTGCCGGACACCTGGCGTCTCTGCCCACCGAGGTCGAGCACGCCCTGTCCACCACCCCTACAGCCGAGCTGCTGGCGCTGCCGTTCCTGTCCGCGAAGAGCATCGCCACGTCATCGGCCGCGTACGGCTTGGCCAAGCGCGCCAATCAGCTGCGGGTGGCCGCCGCAGCCCATAGCTGGGGGCGGCGCGGAGCCAGGGTCAACTCCATCAGTCCCGGCATTATCGCCACCTCGATGGGGCAGGCCGAGCTGGCCGGCTCGGCCGGCGAGGCCATGCGCGCGATGATCTCCGCATCAGCAGCGGGCAGGCTGGGCACCGCTGAGGACATCGCCGCTGCGGCGGACTTCCTGACCGGTCCCCACGCCACCTTCATCACCGGCACCGATGTGCTCGTCGACGGTGGTGTTGTCGCCGCTCACCGCAACGGGCGTGTCAACGTAGGCCAGGGCTAAGCGGCAAAGCGGCCGCAGGAGCACCTCGGGCCCGTCGCGCTGCTTGCAGGACGGCGGTCAGCGTGCCCGATCCAATTTGTTTGGGTGGTCGTTCACCCAGTTACAGCACGCCCCTTACTCTGGCCTTCCCCCATAGCGCGGAATGATCTCCCGCAGGCGTCCTACAGGGATGGTTGTCCTCGCAGGTCAGGAGCTATGAGCGGTCGGAAAAGGTCACGCGCTGTAAAATCGCTGGAAGTTTCCCCCCGGTGTCATGGACGTGCCGGTACGGAAGGCGGCGAGCCGCCCGTCCGCCCGACACAGGCTACGAGGCCCGGCCCCTGCGCAAGTGCGGAATCGTCCAGGTCCCACGTGCAGGTGGTCCCGGGTGAGCCTCTCCGCCGTCGGCGCTTGCGCTCGGGGATCGTGTCTCAGAAGAGCCATGTGGGTCAGCGGCTGGAGAGGGATCGCATACGGGGAGGCGCAGGACGAAGCGTGCTCCTCGTTCGCTGTCCTGGATGGTCAAGGTGCCCTGGTGTGCTTCGGCGATCTGCCGTGCGATCGCCAGCCCCAGCCCGGTCCCTCCTTCATCCCGGTTGCGTGAGGTGTCCAGCCGGGTGAAGCGGTCGAAGACCATCTCGCGCTGTTCGGCGGCGATTCCGGCGCCGTCGTCGATGACCTCCAGGACCGCGGTCGGCCCGTCCGCTCTCACGATGACAGTGATCTTCGAGGTGGCGTGGCGTTCGGCGTTGTCGAGCAGGTTGACCAGCACCCGGGTGATCCGCAGCCGGTCACAATCGA
>JAOPYI010000282.1 GCA_025964675.1 Sphaerisporangium sp.
TCGGCCTGCGAAGCGGCGAGATCCGCGCGATCGTGTGGGCGACGGGACTTCGGCCCGACTACGGGTGGCTCGACGTGCCTGTGGTCGACGCGAAGGGCCAACTGCACCACGAGGGCGGCGTGGTCGACAGCCCGGGACTGTATGCGCTGGGGCTGCCCGTGCTGCGGCGGCGCAAGTCCACGTTCATCCACGGCATCGAGGACGACGCGCGTGAGGTGATCGATCACCTCACGCGGTACCTGGCCGTGCGCCGGTGATCCTGGCACGTCCGCCACCGACCGGTGAGTCCGCGGGCACCACACCACGTGCTCGCGGGGCGTTGGGCAGCCGAACGGGGATGTCGGTGGTGCTCGCTAACGTACGCCCTGTGACGATCCCTGATGTCTCGCTGCCCAAGGCCGGCTCGGCCTCCACCCACGCGCCGATCGCCCCTTTCGCGTCGCTCGGGCGCACGGTGCTCCTCGTGGACGACATCGACCTGGCGCTCGCCTTCTACCGTGACGTGCTCGGCTTCGCGATCCTGCACGACGAGGAGACGGACGGCTTCCGCTACCTGCACATCGGTCTCCCCGGGCAACAGCCGGCCGGCCTGTGGCTGATGCCCGCCACCACCGAGCGCGACCGCCGCATGGTCGGGCGCCAGTCGGGTGACCAGCCGCTGCTGGTGCTCTACACCGATCATTTCGATCACGCGCGCGAGCGGCTCGTCGCCCACGGCTCCTCGGTATGGGACGAGCGTGACGACCCGGGCAGCCGTTCGCTGCATTTCCGAGACCCGCTGGGCAACGTCATCGTCGCCGTCCAGTTGAAGGCCCAGGCCCCATGATCACGGTCGACGACGTGCGCCGGTTGGCGCTCTCGCTGCCCCGCACCGAGGAGAAGCTGGTACGGGACCGCACCACCTTCCGGGTAGGGCGCATCGTCTACGCCTCCATATCTCCGGACGAGACGTTGATGGGGTTCGCCTTCCCCAAGGAGGAGCGTGCGGCGCTCGTCGCGGCCGAGCCCGAGAAGTTCGTCATGCCGATCCCCTCCGACGAGCGCTACAACTGGGTCCGGCTCCGCCTGGCCGCGATCGACGAGGCCGAGATGCGTGAGCTCGTGCTCGAGGCGTGGCAGATGGTCGTGCCGAAGCGGGTCGCCACCGCCTACGCCTCAGACGGAGGGCGGCCGTGACCCTCGCTGAGCATGGTCCCGAACCTTACGCAGCATGGCCCCGACCATCCCAGAGCACGGCCACCAGCCCTCGGGAAGCACGGCCACCAGCTTCGTCCTCGTGACTCCTTCCCCTCGTAAACGAGGGGGCTTCTCGCTACGCCGCGCGGGCGTTGCGGAGGACCAGCCCCGGCCCTCTTGAATGGACAAAGTGTCGTACGCGGCTGGTTCGATGAGCGGCATGGATTTCTCCCGGCTCCTCAGCCGTCTCGATGGCGACTTCAACCTACTCCGGGCCACCGTCGCCGCGACCGACCTGGCCGCACCGGTGCCGTCCTGCCCTGACTGGACGGTCGCCGATCTGGCCGGCCACGTCGCGGCCGTCTACCTGCACAAGGCTGAGTGCATCCGGCTTGGCGCGTTCCCCGACCCGTGGCCGCCGGAGACGGTCGGCCCCGATCCCGTCACCGCGCTGGACGAGTCTTACGCCGCGATGACCGCGCAGTTCGCCGCGCACTCCCCCGCCGATCACTCGGCCACGTGGTACGAGCCCGACCAGACGGTCGGTTTCTGGATCCGCCGCATGGCTCAGGAGACGGTCATCCATCGCGCCGACGCGGAGGTGGCCGCGGGACACGCCGTGTCCCCGATCGCCCCCGATCTCGCCGTCGACGGTGTCGACGAGGTTCTCAAGCTCTTCCTCGGCTACGGAAGCACCGTCTGGAAGGACGACTTCGGCGCCCTGCTGGACACGCCGGACACGCGCCCCGTCTCGGTCTCCACCGGCCACCACGCCTGGACCCTCACGGCCGCCTCCTCCGGCGTGGAGATCGGCGACGCCGCCACGGGCTTCGGGGGCGACGCCCTGGTGAGCGGCGAGGCCGCGCCACTGCTGCTCTGGCTGTGGAACCGCGCCGGCGACGACGCCGTCCGCCTCTCCGGCGATCCGGAGCTGCTCCATCAGTTCCACGCCCTGCGCACGGCCGCGACACAGTGATCCCCTGCCCCGTGCTCGGAAGGGGGCGTTCCGGAGGAGCCGGCAGGCGATTTTGTCGGTGCCGGAGTTCACACTCATCGGTGTGACCACCTCATCCCAAGGAGGTTCCCGATGGCGCGACGACGGGTCAGAGGGCGTAGGTGGGGAAGAGGTTGGTCGTCGGCCAGGTGGTGACGGCGTTCGCGGCCTTGTGGAGCAGGCTGTCGATGTCGCCGTACCCGAGCCCCGACGGGTCGTCACGCTGGTCGAACAACACCACCCAGCTCAGCCCGTCGAACCGGCGGACCATGAGGGCCGAGGTGCCCGGCAGCGAGCCGTCGTGCCAGGTGTTCTTGCCGCCGGTGACCGGGCGCACCATCCAGCCCATGCCGTAGTACCAGCCGTCGGAGTTGACCCCGATGGATGGCTTGGCGAACATCTTCGCGATGGACGCCGAGGTGAGCACCCCTGCGGCGTCGAAGATCGTGGTGAACTTCGCCAGGTCGACGGCCGAGGAGAGCCAGCCTCCGTGGGCGGCCATGTTCTCGATGTTGAAGCTTCCGTACGGAGCCGGAACTACCGTCGCGGAGGTGTCGAGCACCGTTGATCCGGTGCCCGCGGAGAAGTACGGAGCCTCTGTCGACCGCCTGAGAGTCTTGGCGGACCGGCCGAGCACCATCCGTTTGATCTTCACAGGCCCGAGGACCTTCTGCTGCACGTAGCTCGCGTACGACAGGCCGCTGACCTTCTCAATGATCTTACCGAGCAGCAGGTAGCCATAGTTGGAGTAGGCGTACTTCGTCCCCGGCGCGAAGTCGAGCGGGCGTCGTGTCGTGTAGTCCATGACCTGCGGCTGGCTCACCGGCAGAGGAACGCCGAGGAGCTTGGCGACGGCGCGGTCCTGGAACATCGGGTCCGGGGAGACCGAACGGTCCCAGCCGCCCAGGTGCTGCAACAGGTGCAGCACGGTGACGTTGCCCAGCCGGGCGTCGGCGGTCGTGCTCAGGCCGAGCAGGGGCGCCACCCGGGCGGACAGGCTCAGCTTTCCGTCCTGGACGAGCTTCATCACCGCCGTCGCGGTGACGGGCTTGCTCACGCTGGCCACGCGGAACAGCGAGGTGGGGCCCGCCTGGAACGACGTGTCCGCGGTCCAGTTGTAGCCACGGGCCAGCACCAGCTTGCCTTTGCGCACCACGGCCAGGGACGCGTGCGGAATGGTGCGCGCCTGCATGAAGCTCTTGAGTGTGCTGTCGAATGACGCCAGCCCCGAAGCGGTCTGCCCGGTGACCCGCCAGACCCGGGCCGCGGAGGTGCCGGCGATGGCCGGTTCAGTCTGTGTGGCGGCGGCGACTCCGGCCGCCGCGGCGCCCGTCAGCAGCCGGAACGTGTCCCTGCGAGTAAGCATCCCAGATCCCCCGATCACGGTCAGGTAATGACAAAAGTGGATCTTACGGGAACCGGTGCCGCACACACGGAGATTCGAAGAAGGATCAAGAAAGCGCCGACAAACGCGATTTGCCAAGGCCTGGAAAAGCACCACACGGCGCGGCATACTAGCCTGACGATCTGCCGTCCAGTGGGGAACTCATCGCAGGCGAAGGAGTAGCGCGATGGACCCCGCCCTGGCCAGCCTTGCCGGCGCCGCGGGAGCAGCCCTGGTCCAGGCCATGACCAGAGACAGCTGGGACGCGGCCAAGGCCCGCTTCTCCAAGATCTTCAAACGTCACAGCGAAGACGGCGAGCCGGATCTGGCACTCGAGCTCGACATGACCGAGCACCGGCTACGACTGCCTGCCGACGCGCTGGAACCGGCGGTCGCCGAGGAGCGACAACGCTGGGCGGCCCTGCTGGCCGCCTTCCTCGCCCAGCACGGTGACGCCGCCCCGGAGCTCCAGGACTTCGTCCAGGACGTGCGGCAGCTCGCCGTACGCGACTCCGGCAACGTGGTGCAGCAGATAAGCGCCGGACGCGACTCCTACACCGCAGGCCGCGACCAGCACGTGTTCCCGCGCATGGGCGACGATGAAAGCTGAGCAGGGGGACGCCCTGGTCCAGCGGGTCCTGGCTCGGCGGGACGCCTTCGCCGCCGCCCGCGACCTCTATGTGAACGTCCTGATGGAGAGACCGCAGGCCCGTCCCGGCCCGGGCAGCGGCGACTCCTACCGGCGTGAGCGGTCCCTGTTCGTGCAGTACGTCAACCCCGAGATCCTGGCGTGTTACGGCAAGGACATCACCAGGGGCGACGTGGCGCAGATCCTGACGCAGGCGCTGTGGGCCACCCGGCTGGCCGTGCTCCTGACCGACGCCTATCTGATCTTCCCCTCGTCCTACATGTTCGAGCTGCCGTGGTTCGGCGCTTTCCTCGGAGGAATAGAACCCCTGATCCGCGAGGGAGTCGTGCGCCACACGTCCCCGACTCCAGAGCTGACGGCGTACCAGGACATGAAGGTCCGCGAGTACCGGCGCGACGAGAGGAATCCCTACTCGGCGCCGCAGCGGCTCCGTATCGAGCCCGATCTCGCGTGGTATCCCCATTTCGGGAAGCCGACGGCCATCGGCATCGCCGACCTGTGGAAGAAGGCGCTGGCTCCGGAGGGCGACCTGTCCGGCGTCGTCCACGCGGTCGCACGAGCGTGGCACCGGCCGTACGGGCGGGTGGAGAGCATCATGGCCAAGTCTCCCGACCGGCTGGAGGGGCAGGCGTTCGTCAAGCGTTTCGTCCAGCGAACGCTGCCCGGCCCGGTGCCCGGCGACGCCGAGAGCCTGCTCGCCCTCTTCCTGTCGGCGGCCTACCTGCGCAGTTACGTACGCGATCTGGACACCGCGATCCTCACCGACCTTCCGACCGGGCCGCTTTCCTGCGAGCTCGACGACTCGATGGAGGACATGAAGGGACGGCTTCTCTCGTCCCGCCGCCTGGACCTCGCACTTCGCTGGTTGCGAGTCGATCATTTCGTTCACCGTGGGGCAACGTGGAAGGAGCTCATTCTTCTGAGATCCAGCCCTGAGTTCGGCATGATTACGTCGATGCTGTATGGGAGCGGTTCAGCGAACGCATTCAGGCTCGCGATCATCGGCGCCAGCAGGTCACGGCACTTCGATCCCGCCGTCACCAGTGGGGATGCGCTGTCCAATGTGGCGGTCGTGGCGGACGAGCTGGCACGAATGATCGGCTGACCGTTCCCCGTATCCCGCGCGGATTCCGTGGCGGGCGGAACGAGCACGGCGAGGGAACACCAATGAAGCTTTCGGTGTACTGCTCCGGATCGATCGCGAAGGGGGCCTCCGACAACAGGAAGCTCACCTGGTCCGACACGGAAAGGTTGGAGGTTGCCAAGGGAGCCGCGCCACACGAGGTCGTCTTCCTCAACCCCGACGACCCCATCACCGACCCGAACAACACCCTTGGGCAGTTTGGTCGAGACATGTACCAGGTAATGGTCGCGACAGCGGTCATCGTGGACGCGCGGGAGAGGCGCGGCCTCGGCATCGGCGTCGAGATGGCGGCGGCCGGCACCTTCGGCACGCCTGTCATCGTCGTGGCACCGCCGAACTCCAAATACCGGGCCGACAGGCTCGAATACCGCGGGGTCACGGTTCACGACTACGTCCACCCGCACGTCGCCGCCCTCTCCGCGGCCATCGCCGACGACTTCCTCGCCGCCGGCGAGCAGTTGGCGCGCATCGTGGACGCCAACGCCCTCCCCCGGCTGGCGCACGTGCCCGGCTGGCTCGGCAGGGCGATCGACGAATATCGCGACAACGTCCTCGGAGCCGACACCCCCATGCTGGAGGCGTTGAGACAGCTCGACCGAATCCCTGGATGACCGGATAGGAGGACCAGGTGATCCTCGATGCGGAGGACAGCACCGCGGAGCTCATCGAGGCGGGAACGGACGCGTCCCGGTTGTACGTGGTGCGCAACAGCGCTCTGGAACGAATGCTCTTCGACCGGAACCTCGTCGGAACGGATTTCCGCCGGGCGTGCCTGGAGTCGAGCCGCCACTTCATCCGCCATCTGGCGGACGAGTATCACCCAGATGACACTGCCGAGCTGATGATCCTGAGCAAGGGGCTGGTGTACCAGCTCGGCGACGCCGTGGCCCAGCAGAGCGGTCACAACCTGCCGCTGAACCTGGTCGCCACCTCGCGCGTGGCGGTGTCCGCGGAGTCCGCCCGGGTCGAGGTCTCCTACGCCCAGATCGAGGCGCCCGCGCGGACGCTGCTGGTCGGAGACACCGTCGCCTCCGGGGCGACGATCGTCGCGGCGGTCGCCCGCTACCTGGAGACCCACACGCTGAAGCGGCTGTACGTCCTGTCGTACGCCGGGACCATGGCTGGAGCGGAGAGGATCGCCGCCTTCTGCGCGAATAGGGGCATACGGTCGACGTTCCTCTACGGCCTGGCCGCCTTCGGCCTGGGTCTCAACGGGTTCGACCTCTCGTTCCTGCATCCGGAGACGGTCACCAGGCAGGCGTACGTCGAGAGAGCCGCGAAGCAGTTCTCCGGCAGGCCGGTCTCGGCCGTGGGATGGGACTTCGGCTCGCAGGTCGTGTCCCCGCGCAAGTACAGACGGCTGTGCTGGGTCGAGGCGGAGGTCTGGGGCCTGCACGGCAGCGACTGCCTGGCGGTCGCCGAGAGACCGGAGAGCTGGGCCGAGCTGGCCCACGAGCGTGCGGCGTACGCGGACGCCCTCGGGCCGGGATGGAAGCACATCATCCATTCACGCGACGCCCTGTGATGTCACTTTCATCCAGCTGGCACCTGCCACGCATTGCGGGGCGGTGAGCGGCTGGCGACAATGGATATCGGCTAAGGAGGTCGCCGATGGCTGAGAACAGCGCATCGACGGAGGAGTTCACCGACGAGGAGTACGCCTTTCTGCGCTACGCCAGATTCGGGGAGCTGCCGGCCCGCGTCCTGCCCAGCGAGATGGTCGAGGAAGTCAAGACCGACCATCCCCACGATGTTCCGGAGCAGGCCTTCGACGCCCGCCGCTGGGGTGAGGCGGGCCGCTTCCTGTGAAAGGGAGTCCCGCCTGATCACGTGGACGGGGCGTCCTGGAGGAACTCGTATTCAACGACGCCACTGCGCGACATTCTCAGGCACCACGTGCTGGTTTTGATGGAATGCTGAACCATTGATCAGGCGAAATGCCCCGTCACTCATGCATGGTTTCCTTCCGTGGCCATGCCTTTTCCTGTGGTGGACGTGACTCGGCCTCAGGGTTCGCGGGCGCGGAGGTACGCGTCCAGGTCGGCGGCGCCCTTGAGCATGGCGCGGCCCCGGGCGGACAGGCGGGCCTGCCAGTCGCGCAGGGTCGACTCCAGCGGGGCGACGCCTCCGGCGGAGCGGACCTGAGCGATCAGCGGGGCGATCTGCTCCAGCAGGTAGCCGCCCCGCCTGAGCTGGTGGGCCAGCCGGACGTCCCGTACGTCGGCCGCGCTGTAGATCCGGTAGCCCGTCTGCGGATCGCGGCGCGGCCGGACCAGCCCGGCGTTCTCCCATTTGCGCAGGGTGGCAGGGCGGATGCCGAGCCTCCTGGCCAGGGGGCCGATGAACGTGTCGCCGCGCTCCTGCGGCACGGGCGCCAGATCGCGGAGCGCGGCTTCGACGGCCTGGAGGGTGCGGCGGTCGTCGAGGAGTTGGCCGTGGCTCTCGTCGATGAGCCGCAGCGCGTCCTCGGTGGCACCCCGGTTGACCGCCTGCATGATCGACGTGGCCGTCTGGTGACCGTGCCCGGGCACGAGGGCGAGGAACGCGCGCAGGGCTTGCGCGTGCGGCGGCGTATAGGTGCGATAGCCGTGGACGGTGCGTTCGGCGGCGGGCAGGATGCCGGCGTCCTCGTAGTTCCTGATCGCCTGGGTGGACAGGCCGTGCTCGCGCGCCAGGTCGACTGGCCTCATGGATGCATCACCGATTGAAGGTTCGTCGCGATGAGAGCGGGATTTTTGCGGCAAAGTTTACACCGTGGGTTCAACGATACCGTTGAAGGTATGGATATCAAGGACACGGCCCGGCCGCTCGATGGCGCGGGCGTCTCGGCGTTCCTCCGGTCGCTTCCCGCCAAGCCCCTGCTGCTCGGCCTGGGCGAGGCCAGGCACTTCGTGGGGGAGCTGGGCGAGTTGCGCAACGAGATCTTCCGGCATCTGGTCGAGCACGAGGGCTACCGGTCGTTCGCCATCGAGAGCGACTGCCTCATGGGCCTCGTGGTGGACGACTACATCACGACGGGCGCGGACACGCTCGATGACGTCATGGAACGCGGCTTCAGCCACGGCTTCGGCGCGTCCCCGGCCAACCGCGAGCTCGTGCGCTGGATGCGGGCGTACAACGAGGAGCATGACGAAAAGATCCGGTTCTTCGGGTTCGACGGCCCTCTGGAGTATTGGGCGGCGAGCCCGCGCCAGGCGCTCACCGCCCTCTACGCCGTCCTCGACGGCCCGCTCCCGTGCACGATGGAAACCCTCGACGCGCTGCTGGGCTCGGACGACCGGTGGACGAACGAGGCCACGGCCATGGATCCGTCCCAGTCGATCGGTCAGTCCGCCGACGCCCAGCGGCTGCGCCTGATCGCCGACGACCTGGTGGCGCTGCTCGACACGCAGGCGCCGCGGCTGAGCGCGAAAGACAGGGAACAGGCGGCGCTGTACGGGCGCACCGCCGTCGGCCTGCTCCGCTACCACTCCTGGATGGCCGACGCCTCCCCGGCACGGTGGACCCGGCTGTCGGCCCTGCGGGACGCGATGATGGCCGCCAACCTGCGTGCCGTCGCCGAGCAAGGCCCGGCCCTGGTTTTCGCCAGCAACCTTCACCTGCAGCGGAACAAGAGCCTCATGCCGTTCGGCGACCAGACGCTGGAGTGGTGGAGCGCGGGGGCGATCGCCGAAACGCACCTGGGCGACCGGTACGCCTTTCTGGCCTCGGCCCTCGGCACGGTGGGCGACGACATTCCGTCCCCGGACACCGTCGAGGGCCTCCTGTCCACGCTCCCGTGGGACCACTCGCTCATCGACGCCCGCCGCCTGGCCGAGGCCATCACGAAGCCCGCCCCGCGTACCTCCCACGATTTCGCCTATTTCCCGCTGGACCCGGCCCAGCTCGACATGATCGACGGCATCGTCTTCCTCAAGCAGGCTGTCAGGCTCAAAAAGCTGGGTTGACCCCGTCGGCGGCAGCCCGCATAGCCTGGCGGGCGACCACCAAGGTGTGTGATGCAAGTCATACGATGTCCGGTTTACATCCATGTAATCGATTACATACCCTCGTGAAACCGATTACATGGAGGACCGATGGCCCGCATCAAGGACGTTGCCGCGCACGCGGGCGTGTCCGCCGCCACGGTCTCTCGCGTGCTCAACGACAACCCTTCGGTCACCGAGGACACCCGCAACCGGGTGTACGCGGCCATGACAGCTCTGAACTACGTGCCGAACGCGGTCGCGCGGTCACTCCGTACCGAGGCCACCAAGACGCTCGGGCTGATCATCGGGGACATCCTGAACCCGTTCTTCACCGAGCTGGCGAGGGCGGTCGAGGACGAGGCACGGGAAGCCGGATACACCGTCGTCATCGGCAACGCCGACGAGCGCGCCGACCAGCAGGACCACTACGTGCGCACCCTGCTGGAGCAGCGCGTCGACGGCCTGCTCATCTGCCCCACCGCCGAGATCACACCGTTGATCGAGGAGGTGACCCGGGGCGACCGGCCGCTGGTGTTCCTGGACCGGACGCTTCCCGGGATGGACGTGCCGTCGGTCCGGGCGGACGGGACGCAGGCCATCAGGCAACTGATCGGCCACCTGCGCGATCTCGGGCACCGGCGGATCGCCTTCATCTCCGGTCCCGGCACGCTGTCCACCGGACGGGAGCGCACGGAGGCCTTCCTCATGGCGGCGGCCGAGAACGGCCTGGAGATCCCGGAGGAGTACATCCAGATGGGTGACTTCCGGGCCGGGAGCGGCCAGGTGCTCACCTCCACGCTGCTCGACCTTCCCGAGCCACCTGAAGTGATCTTCCTGGGCGACAACCTGATGGCCCTGGGCGCGCTCGACGAGATCCGGCTGCGGGGGCTCCGGATCCCGAACGACATCGCGCTGGCGTCCTTCGACGACGTGCCATGGTTCGCCCACATCCATCCGCCGATCACCGCGATCAGCCAGCCGACGGCCGAGCTCGGCAGGCGCGCGGTGCGGGTCATCCTCGACAGCCTGCACGGGAAGCCCGCCGAGTCCGTGGTGCTGCCGGCCGTGCTGGTGGTCCGCGAGTCATGCGGAGAAGCCGGAGAAGGACGACAGAACCGAGCAGCCGGACAAGGCGGAAGAGAAGCACGCGAGACAGAAAGGGGCACGTCGTGAGCGACGCGCGGGAGATCCTCCGGGTCGAGAAGCTGGGCAAGAGGTTCCCGGGCGTGGTGGCGCTGGACGGCGTCGACTTCAGCCTCAGGGCGGGCGAGGTCCACGTCCTTCTCGGTGAGAACGGCGCGGGCAAGAGCACGCTGATCAAGATGCTCTCCGGTGCCTATCACCCGGACATGGGCCGCATCCTGGTCGACGGCGCACCCGTCGAGATCCGTACGGCGAGCGACGCGCAGCGGCTGGGCATCGCGACGATCTATCAGGAGTTCAACCTGGTCCCCCAGCTCACCGTCGGGGAGAACCTGACACTCGGGCGGCAACCTCGCCGGTTCGGATTCATCGACACGAAGCGCATGCATGAGCAGGCCCGCGAGCTGCTGGAACGGGTCGGGATCGACGTGGACCCGCGCACCCGGGTATCGGACCTGGGCATCGCGCGGATGCAGATGGTGGAGATCGCGAAAGCGCTCGCCCTCAACGCCCGCGTCCTGATCATGGACGAGCCGACCGCCGTGCTGACGACCACCGAGGTCCAGCGGCTGTTCACCATCGTCAGGCAGCTCCGCGACAAGGGCGTGGCGATCGTCTTCATCACCCACCACCTGGAGGAGATCGCGCAGATCGGCGACCGGGTGACCGTGCTCAGGGACGGCCGCTCCGTGGAGGAGGTCCCGGCGACCACCTCGGAGGAGGAGCTGGTACGCCTCATGGTCGGCCGGCCGATCGACCAGCAGTACCCGCGCGAGGCGTCCTCCCCGGGCGAACCGCTCCTGCGGGTCGCGGGCCTGACGCGGGCCGGCGTCTTCTCGGATGTCTCCTTCGAGGTCCGGGCCGGAGAGGTCGTGGGCCTCGCGGGGCTCGTCGGCGCCGGCCGGACCGAGGTGGCGCGTGCCGTGTTCGGAGCCGACTCCTACGACTCCGGTGAAGTGCTGATGGACGGCCGCCGACTGCCGAGCGGCAACGTGCACGCCGCGATGGAAGCCGGGCTCGGCCTGGTCCCGGAGGACCGGAAGGGGCAGGGACTCGTCCTTGGCGCCGACGTCGCGGAGAACCTCGGCCTGGTCACCCTGCGCCGTACCAGCCGAGGCGGCTTCGTCGACCGTACGGGGCAGCGCAAGGCGGCCGGCCGGGTGGCGACCCAGCTCGGCGTGCGGATGAGCCACCTCGGCCAGGAGGTCCGCACGCTCTCGGGCGGCAACCAGCAGAAGATCGTGATCGGCAAGTGGCTGCTCGCCGACGCCCGCGTGCTCATCCTGGACGAGCCCACGCGCGGCATCGACGTCGGCGCCAAGGTGGAGATCTACCAGTTGATCAATTCGCTCACCGCCTCCGGACACGCGGTGCTCATGATCTCCAGCGATCTGCCCGAGATCCTCGGGATGAGCGACCGCGTCCTGGTGATGGCCAGAGGCAGGCTCGTCGGCGAACTCGACGCGGCCGAAGCGACACAGGACTCCGTGATGGCCCTCGCCGTCACCGAGGTGGAGGGTGCTCGTGTCCACTAACGTGCTCAGCAGGCAGCCCGTGATGAAGAGCTGGCTCGCCGAGAACGGCTCGCTGGCCGCGCTGGTCGTGCTCGCGATAGCGCTGTCGCTGCTGTCGGGCGACTTTCTGACCGTGACCAACCTGCTCAACGTGGGCGTGCAGGCGGCCGTCACCGCGATCCTCGCCTTCGGCGCGACGTTCGTCATCATCACCGGCGGGATCGACCTGTCGGTGGGAGCCGTCGCGGCGCTCTCGGCCATCGTGCTCGCCTGGACGGCCACCGGATCCGGCCTGCCCTGGCCCGTGGCCACCGTGATCGCGCTGGTCGTCGGCCTGGCCTGCGGTCTGGTCAACGCCGCCCTGATCGCGTACGGCAAGCTGCCGCCGTTCATCGCCACGCTTGCCATGCTGGGCGTGGCCAGGGGGCTCGCCCTGGTCGTCTCGCAGGGCAGCCCGATCGCGATGCCGGACGCGGTGTCCCACCTCGGGGACACGATCGGCGGGTACCTTCCCGTTCCCGTCCTCGTCATGGCGCTCATGGGCGTGATCACGGCGGTCGTCCTGAACCGCACGTACGCGGGACGCGCGATGTACGCGATCGGCGGCAACGAGGAGGCCGCCAGGCTGTCCGGCATCAAGGTCAACCGCCAGAAGCTCATCACCTACGCCCTGTCAGGCGCCTTCGCCGCGGTGGCCGGCATCGTCCTGGCCAGCCGCCTCGCCTCGGCACAGCCCCAGGCGGCCTCGGGGTACGAGCTGGACGCCATCGCGGCCGTCGTCATCGGAGGAGCCAGTCTCTCGGGTGGCAAGGGGCGGGCGTTCGGCACCCTCGTCGGCGCGCTCATCCTCGCCGTGCTCCGCAATGGCCTGAACCTCCTATCCGTCTCCGCCTTCTGGCAGCAGGTCGTGATCGGAGTGGTGATCGCGCTGGCGGTCCTGCTCGACACGCTGCGCCGCCGGGGCTCCACCTAGACCGACGTTCATCACCGGCGTCGACGACCAAGCTCAAGATCATCGCAAGCTCATCGCCAGATCAGACCAACGAGGTAAACCATCATGCGAATCCACGCCCTTGTCGTGGCAGGTGCGGCGCTCACTCTCGGGCTCACCGCTTGTGGCTCCGGGTCCTCCTCGGGCGGCTCGGCGTCGTCCGGGGCGACCGGGGGCTCCGGCGCGGGCGTCAAGATCGGAATGTCGGTCTCCACGCTCAACAACCCGTACTTCGTGCAGCTACGTGCCGGCGCCGAGGCGGAGGCCAAGAAGCTGGGGGCCACGCTGACCGTCACCGACGCCCAGAACGACGCCTCACAGCAGGTGAACCAGGTTCAGAACTTCACCAGCCAGAGCATGAAGGCCATCATCCTCAACCCGGTGGACTCCGACGCCGCCGCTCCCGCCGTGAAGATCGCGGAACGTTCCAGCATTCCGGTCATCGCCGTCGACCGCGGCGTCAACAACGCCCAGGTGGCGCAGACCGTGGCGTCCGACAACGTGGCCGGAGGCAAGCTCGCGGCCCAGGAACTGGCCAAGCAGATCTCCGAGAAGGGCAAGGTCATCGTCCTCCAGGGCGTGGCGGGCACCTCCGCCGCCCGCGACCGCGGACAGGGCTTCACCGAGGGAATCAAGGCGTACCCCAACATTCAGGTCGTCGCCCAGCAGCCCGCCGACTTCGACCGCACCAAGGGCCTGGACGTCATGACCAACCTGCTGCAGTCGAACCCGGACGTCGCCGGCGTCTTCGCCCAGAACGACGAGATGGCCCTCGGCGCGATCAAGGCCCTTGGTGCCAAGGCGGGCAAGGAGGTCAAGGTCGTCGGCTTCGACGGCACACCCGACGGGCTCAAGGCGATCCAGGCCGGCACGCTGGCCGCCAGCGTCGCCCAGCAGCCCACGCTCCTCGGCCAGCAGGCCGTCCAGAACGCCGTGAAGGCAGCGGGTGGCACGAAGCTCGAGACGAAGGTCGACGTCCCGGTGAAGATCGCGACCAAGGCCAACATCTCCGAGTTCACGACCTCCTGATGATTGCCTCGACACACCGGGAGAAGTGCGATGAACGGTCTCAGGAGGACACCGGGAGGCCATCGATGACGGCCAACCCCGCACAGCCGTACGACCTGGTGGTCGTGGGGTCGGTCAACGTGGACCTCGTGGTCCGCGTCGACCGGCGCCCCGGCCCGGGGGAGACGGTTCTCGGCTCGGACCTATCGACGTATCCGGGTGGTAAGGGCGCGAACCAGGCCGTGGCGGCGGCCCGCCTCGGCGCACGGGTGTCACTGCTCGGCAGGATCGGCTCGGACGCGCACGGCCGGCTCCTGAGGGAGTCGCTGCAACGTGACGGGGTGGAGTTGCGCCACCTGCACGAGACCTCCGTGCCGAGTGGCGTCGCGATGATCTCCGTGGGGCCGAAGGGGGACAACAGCATCATCGTCTCCCCCGGCGCCAACGCACGGCTGAGCGAGCAGGACGTGGAAGACGCGAACGACCTCGTCAGCTCGGCCCCGGTCGTCTCCCTCCAGCTGGAGACACCTCTCCCCACGGTGCTCGCGGCGGCACGGGCCGCGCGCCGGGTGGTGTTCAACCTCTCGCCGGCGGCTCCCGTACCAGACGAACTGCTCTCCGTCTGCGATCCGCTCGTCGTCAACGAACACGAGGCCGCCATGGTGCTCGGCACCCCGGGGCTGCCGGCGCAGCAGGCCAAGGCGCTGCTCTCCCTCGGCCCGCGGTCGGTGGTGATCACGCTGGGAGCTGACGGCGCCGTCGCCGCCGACCACGGAGGCATCACCTCGGTCCCGAGCCCGCAGGTGGACGCGCTCGACACCACGGGTGCCGGGGACGCGTTCACCGGCGCGCTGGCCTGGCGGCTGGCGGTCGGAGACACCCTTGCCGACGCCACGGCGTTCGCGGTGAAGGTCGGCGCCGCCACCGTACGGCGATCCGGCGCCCAGAGTTCGTATCCAAGCCTGGCCGAAGTGGCGACCCTGTGAAGCGTTCGGGGCCAGGCGTCGCGGAGGTGAAGGACCTGTGAAGCGTTCTGGCATCCTCAATGCGGCCCTGTCCGGTGCCATCGCACGGCTCGGCCATACCGACGAGCTGCTGATCTGCGACAGCGGGATGCCACTGCCGCAGCACGCGGAGGTCGTGGACCTCGCCTTCCTTCCGGGAATTCCGACGTTCGCCGACGTGCTGGGCGGCATTCTGGCCGAGATCGTCGTGGAAGGGGCCACGGCCGCCGAGGAGATCCACGCGGCCAACCCTGGCTGCGACGCCCTGCTGAAGGAACGCCTGCCGGAGCTGACCTACGTATCCCACCAGGAGCTCAAGCGCCTGACCCGCTCAACCAAGCTGATCGTTCGTACCGGTGAGGCGCAGCCGTACGCCAACGTGATCCTGCGCTGCGGCGTCGCCTTCTGACCTCAGCCTCGGCCCCCCAGGGGCGCGGGCGCGGTAGCCGGCGCCACAGCGAGGACGACAGGCGTCAGAAGGCCGTCTTCTCCTTCCAGCGTGTGAGCAGGTCCCGGTTGCCGAACACCTCGAAAGGCCCATCAGGGTCCAGGCGACCGTACAGAAGAAGCAGGAGATCGCTCGCGGTTCCCCGCACGGCGACGTCGCCCTTGCCGTGGCCGTGCTCCCAGGTGAACCCCTCGGGCTCCAGCGTGACCGTCCACTCACCGCCGGCGTCCACGTCCGTGGCGTGGAAGTGCAACGTCTCCCCACTGCCCCGCAGCTCGGCCAGGCGTTCGGCGATCCACGCGGCGGTCCCCAGGTTGGTGAGCAGCTCGTCGACGCCGTCCGAAGCCGTCGCGGCGTCGATGCGCGGCTCACGCCCGAGGGCGATCTCGGCGTCGGCCCGATGGACCACGCTCTCGTGCAGCATCCGCCGGGCCCAGAAGCCCGAGCCCTGGACCGGTCCCCATGACCACGCGGGGGCGTCGGGGCCCGCCGACCGCAGTGTCGCCACCAGGGATTCACCCCCCTTGGCGATCCAGCCCGGGTAGCCGCTGTCATCGTCCGGCAGGGTGACCGGCACCTCCCGGCTCGAGAGGCGCTCCTGGACGCGGTTGCGCACGATGTGCTCGGCCCATCGATGCGTGAGGCCGACGTGCTTCAGCAGCTTGCCGACAGTCCACCCCGGGCAGGTGGGCACCGCCGAAGCCGGGTCGGCGTGCTCCACGACCTCGACGAAACCGCCGAGCTGCGCCTCGAGCGCCGAGCAGTGATCTTCGTAAGACCAGGGATCTTCGATATCCACACTCATGGCCACCGAGCGTAGACCGCGAGGACCACCCCGCGCCCGCCATCTCATAGCGTGAAGCCAGATAATCCAGCCGCAGCACCTCGAAGCGTAGTGGCTTGCATGTCCTGACCAGCGCGGAAGCAGAAGGCCGTAGCAGTTGTTCAAAGATTCAACTAACCCGAAGGGGCAGGACATGAGCGGTTCCACGATCCAGCGGCCCAGCGTCGACGTCCGGAAGGCCGGCGAGCGGTTCGCCACGAAGATCGACTGGCTGGACTCGAAGCACTCGTTCTCGTTCGGCCATCACCAGGACCACCGCAACACCCACCACTGCCTGCTGCTGGTCAACAACGACGACATCGTCAAGCCCGGCAGCGGGTTCGAGACCCACCCGCACCGCGACATGGAGATCGTGACCTGGGTGCTGCGGGGATCGCTGGTCCACCAGGACTCCGAGGGCCACTCCGGGGTCATCTATCCCGGTCTGGCGCAGCGCATGAGCGCGGGCACCGGCATCCTGCACTCCGAGAAGAACGACTCCTGGCGGCTCGAGGGCGGCGACGACCACAAGGAGCCGGTCCGCTTCGTCCAGATGTGGGTCGTCCCCGACGAGCCCGGCATCGCCCCGGGGTACGAGCAGCTCGAGATCGACGACGAGCTTCTGCGCGGCGGCCTCGTCCCGGTCGCCTCAGGAATGCCCCAGCACGACGGCCGGTCCGCCATCCGGATCAAGAACAAGTACGCCGCCCTCCACGTCGCCCGCATGAAGGCAGGGGACAGTGTGGAGCTTCCCGAGGCGCCGTTCGTGCACCTGTTCGTTCCCGAGGGAGGCGTCACCCTGGAAGGCGCCGGCCCGCTGACGCAGGGCGACGCCGTACGCTTCACCGCCACGGGCGGCCAGCGCGTCACCGCCACGGAACCGGCCGAGATCCTCGTCTGGGAGATGCACGCCACCATCGCCTCGTAGAAACCGAAGGTCCACGGCGCGTGCCGCCACTTCCCCGGCCCTGCCATGCGGCCGTCAGCCGCCAGCAGGGCTGGGCCGGTGGAGCTATTCCCAGCGGGCCATACCGGGTCCCCGAAGGAACCGTCCGTCACGCCCGCCTGACGGCTTGCCTTGTTCGGCGATGAGCAGACCGCGCAGGTAGGTGCGCACGACCTGGCCCTGGATCCGGCGACCATGGAACGGCGTCCAGCCCGCTTTGGAAAGGACATCCTCGTTGCGTAGCGTCCGCTCGGCTGATGGGTCCACCAGAACGATGTCGGCGTCGGCACCGGGTACGAGCCGGCCCTTGCGAGGCCACAGCCCGTACGTTCGTGCCGGCGTCTCGCTGTACACGCGGGCGACGTCCTCATACGACAGGTGCCCGCGCGCGGCCGCGTCGAGAAGCAAGGACATGGTGCTGTCGAGTCCCGGCAAACCGAAGTGAACGTTCCAGATGTCGCCGGCGTGCTTCTGCTCCAGCGTCGAAGGGGCGTGGTCAGTGGACATGTGGGTGAGCGTCCCCCGGCGGAGCAGCTGCCACATCTCTTTCTCATCCTCGTCGGTTCGGGCCCTGGCAGGCGGCGTGAACTTGCGCAGGCCGCCCTGCTCGATCACCTCATCCTCGCGCAGCAGGAAATACTGCGGACAGGCTTCGGCTGCCAGCCGCGCGCCGCGCGCCCGTTCCAGCGCGACGTATTCGGCGACTTCCGGATGGCTGACATGCGCGATGGTGGCCATGGCCCCGGTTCGCCGTACGAGCAGGGCCGCGACGGCGGCGGCCACCAGCTCGGCATCACGGTCGCGCCACTCGGGAAGCACGGCCCCGTCGGTACGACCCTCATCGCGGAGCAGCTTCTCGGCGGACTCGGTGAGCGACTCGTCCTCGCAGTGCAGCAGGCTTACACCGCCGCACAGGGCGGATTGCGCGAGGTGAGCCTTCAACGCGGCCGCGTCATGGCCTGGAACGCCGTGCGTGGTGCAGGTGAAAACCTTGAAGAACGAGACGCCCGCCTCCCAGAGTGCGGCGACCGCCGATTCCTGACCCGGCCAGGCATGTGCCGCGAGGCCGTAGTCCACGTTCGATCGGGCCTTCAGGTAGGCGCGCTTGTCGCGCAGGTCGTCCACCGTGCGCACCGGCTGGCCGTGAGAGTGTTCGATGATCGTGGTCACCCCGGAGGCCGCGGCGGCACCGGTGCCGGTGGGGAAGTCCTCCCGGTCGACGCTGCCCGGATCCATCAGGTGCACGTGGGTGTCGACGCCCCCGGGAAGCAACAGCAACCCGGCGGCGTCGACGGTCTCGGCCGCCGTCGGAACGTCCGGCCCGACGTAGCTGATCCTGCCCTCGCTCACGGCGACGTTCGCCCGGCGGCGCCCTCGCGACGTGACCACGGTGCCGCCGGCGACGAGAAGGTCCATGTCAGGCATGTTGGTCATCCTCACGAGTAGCGCAGGTCGTCGGTCGTGGCGAACCAGTCGAACGGCCGGTCCGAGGAGTTGATGATGACGCTCTTGGGCCGGGTGTAGCCGCGGTAGGCGTCCCAGCCGTTCTCCGAGCCGATGCCGCTGTCCTTCGAACCGCCCCACGTCGAGCCAGGGTCGATCCGGTGGTGGTCGTTGACCCATACGATGCCGACGTCCAGCTCGTCGGTCACCCGCACCGCACGGCCGATGTCGCTCGTCCAGATCGACGCCGCCAGGCCGAACGGGCAGTCGTTCGCCTGGGCCACCGCGTCGGCCTCGTCGTCGAAAGGCCTGACCAGGGTGACCGGGCCGAAGACCTCCTCGCGCCACAGGTCGTCGGTCGAGGCGACGTCGCCGACCACGGTGGGTTCGTAGAACCAGCCGTGGCCCAGCTCCGGACTGTCCGGCACGCGGCCTCCACATAGCACGGTGGCGCCCTGTGCCTTGGCTCTGTCCACAGCCTGGGCGACCTTGTCCCGCTGGGCTCTGGACACCACCGGGCCGATCTGCGTCCGCGGATCCAGCGGGTCTCCGAGGCGCAGTTGCCTGGTGCGTTCGACCAGCCGGTCCACCACCTGCTGGTAGACGTCACGCTGCACGAGTACCCGTGCGCCCTGCACGCAGGTCTGGCCGGTCGCGATGAACGCCGCGAACAGCGCGCCCGCCACCGTCCGCTCGATGTCGGCATCGGCGAAAACGATCACGGGCGCCTTGCCGCCGAGCTCAGCGGTGACAGGAATGAGAGACCGGCCGGCATTGGCGGCCACCACCCGTCCTGTCTCCGTGCCGCCGGTGATGTCGAGCTTGTCCAACCCGCGGTGCTCGGACAGAAATCTCCCCGTACTGCCGCCGAGGCCGGTCACCACGTTGACCACACCGGCCGGAACGCCTGCCTCCTCCAGGAGGGCCGCCAGGGCGCACGGCAGGGCCGGACCGAGTTCGCTGGGCTTGATGACGATGGAATTGCCGGCTGCCAGTGCCGCCGACAGCTTCTTCATCGTGATCAGCAGCGGGTGGTTCCACGGGGTGATCAGCCCGGCCACCCCGAGGGGGACGCGCCGCACGACATTGAGGTAGCCCTCGCCGAAGTCCGGTACGGTGCCCTCGGAAGACTGGGCGACAGCGCCGAAATACTCCAGCCATTCGGGCAGCCGAGCCAACTGGGCGCGCATCTCACGTATCGTGCGCCCGATCTGCAGCACCTCCAACCGCGCGTACTCATCGATGCGGTCGGCGAGCAGACCGGCGGCCCTGTTGAGGATGCGAGCCCGGTCCCGTGGCCGCATCCCATGCCATCGTCGGTCTTCGAAGGCGGCCCTGCCGGCGGCCACAGCCGATGCCACGTCCTGAGCTGTGGCGTGCGCGACATCGTACAGAGGCACACCCGTGGCGGGGTTGCGTACCTCGAACGTCCCGCCGTCGGATGAGGCGGCGTCCTTACCGTCGATGTGCAGCAACAGCGTGTCAGCCATGGCTGTCACATCCTGTCGGTCCGAAGATACGGTCGGCGTTGGCGTGCGCGATCGCCGCCCTGGCGGCCTCGGGCAGGTGGACGCCTGCTAGCTGCTGGTCCAGCGATCCGCCACCCATGTCGAAAGGCATGTCGGTGCCGAAAACGACCCGATCGGCGCCAACCTGCTCGATCAGCCAGCCGGTGGCTTCCGGGCTGTGGGTGAGCGTGTCGTAGTGGAACCGGCGCAGGTAGTCGCTCGGCGGCCGGTCACAGCCGCGGGCCTCGGGCCGGACCCGATGGCCGTGGTCGAGCCGGCCCACCTGATAGGGCAGATGACCGCCGCCGTGTACCAGTACGAGGTCAAGGTCCGGCAGCGCGTCCAGCGTGCCGGACAGGATGAGCCGGGACGCGGATACGGCGGTCTGCCAGGGGTTTCCCTGCAGATTGGTCAGGTAGAAGTCGTCCAGGCCGGGCGAGGAGCCAACGTAGTAGGGATGGATCACCAGTGGCACCGCCATCTCGGCGGCCGCGGCGAGGACGGGTCGCAGCCTCTCGTCGTCCAGCGGCACGCCTTCGGCATGCGCGCCGACCTGCGCGCCGCGGAAGCCATGCTCCCGGACGCAACGCCGGAGCTCTCGCGCGGCCGCCTCCGGATCCTGCAGTGGCAAGGTCGCGAGCCCGGCGAAGCGATCCGGCACCTGCGCGACCATTCCGGCGACGGCGTCGTTGACGACGCGGGCCGCCTCTGTGCCCTCGGCGGCATCCATCCAATACAGGAACAACGGAGGCGCGACGGACAGCACGGCCGTGTCGACGCCTTGCGCGTCCATGGTGCTCAATCGCGCCGTCACGTCGTGGAACTCGTCCAGAAGTGGATAGCGGTAGCCCTGCCGGTGGACCACTGTGAGCCGGCCCTCGTCGCTTTCGAGGCGGATTCCGTCGGGTGCGTGCCCGTCGCGCATCGCGTCGACGAGCGAGGGCGGGATGACGTGGGCGTGGATGTCGACGACCTTCACAGTGCGGCTAGCACCTCCTCGGCGGAGGCGACCCAGCCGAACGCCTGCCGGATGACCATCAGTGCGGCCTGGTGCAGCGCGGGATCCATCGTGTCGACGCAATCCTCGACCACCACGGCGGTGTAGTCGCGCGTGTTGGCCGCGACGGTCGTGGCCAGCACGCAGCTGTTGGTGTTCACCCCGGTGAGCAGGAGCGTGTCGATGAGCCGTGACCGCAGCACGTGTTCGAGGTCGGTGGCCGCGAAGCAGTCATAGCGCTTCTTTGTGTCGACAACGAGGTCGTACTCCGGTTCGTACACCTCAGGCATCAGCTGCAGCCCCGGACTTCCCGGCAGCTGGTGCCGCAGTACGTTGGCGCGGGTGGCGTCGGTGCCGGCGACGGCGGCCCACCAGGGATTCGATGCGATCTCCTCGACGGAGCGGTATGACGTGACCACGTGCACCACCGGCAGTCCGCGGCGGCGGGCCTCTTCCAGGAAGGTCGCGTTGGCCTTCGTCACTCGTCCGGCCACGTCGCCGGGTAGCGGCATGGTCGCCACCGCCGGGTCGAGATGGCCACGGTGCAGGTCGATGGTCACGACAGCGACGCTCCGGTCCCGCAGCGAAACCGTCATATCTTGCTCTCCTTAGGATGTGGGCGGCGCTCGATCCGCCCTGAGGGCAGTACGTAGTCGACGTACTCCTCGGCGGGTAGACCTTGGACACGGTCGAGCAGCCAGTCGGACGCGTAGGTCAACCAGTTGGGGCCGAGGGCCACCGAGGGGGTCGGCAGGGACAATGCGTGCCTGCCCTGCTGGTAGACGAGCATGGGTGCCGGGCCGGGACAGCGCCGGGCCAGGTCGTAGCTGTGCTCCATCGGGGACAGCTCATCCTCGTCACCGGCGATGACCAGCCACGGCGCCCGCATCCGCGTGATCAGCGGCCGCAGATCGATCTGTTCGGCCATGCGGTCGAAGGCCGCCTCGTCGTGTTCGAGCCCGGACATCCACATGTACCGAGCCTTGAACGAAGGAGAGGCCATCTCGAAGATCATGTGACAGCCCGGCTCGTGACAGACCAGCCCCACGGCCGTACCTCGCATGTCGGCCTGGGTCGCGGCGATCTGGGACATCCAGTAGGAGCCGAACGAAAGGCCGAAGCCGACGATGCGTTCCTCGTCGACCTCCGGGCGCTGCCGGCACCAGCTCATGATCGCCTCGCCTGCGTCGATCCAGGCGGTGGGGGTGAACTTCACGCCGCGTACCGGCGCCTCACCCTGCCCTGGGCCGTCGAAGGCCAGCACGGCGAACCCGCGCTCCAGGAACTTGTCGCCGTACAGGTTCACGTTGAGCTCCTTGGGGGCGTCCATCCCTCCACAGGAGACAACGGTGTGCACCGGCCGGCCATCGTGGCCGCGCGGCAGATGGAACCAGGCCGGGATGTAGCTGTCACCGAAGGGGATTTCAACACGTTCGACGTGGTGGTCGGCGAGGCGGGCGTACGCCTGGTAGCAGGCGTTCTTGCGGTCGTCCAGGTCGACCAGTGCGGCGCTGTCCTCCCAGATCGGCCACTCCGCCGTCACGTAGAGCAGGGCGGCGTGAAAGTAGTGCTCGCGCGCCGCGTACGGATGCCCGGCCTTTTCCGCGTCCTGAGCCATCCGCTGGCGGCGCTCCGCCAACTCCGTGAAGACCGGCACCATGTCGGCGAACTTGTGGATGCGGGATTCGGCGACGCGGAAGTCGGCGGTGGCGTCGACACCCATGGGACGCAGCGTGTAGGCCACCCGCGGCTGGTCCCATTCGAGTCCGTCGGTACGCAGCACCGAGTCGGTGATCCAGCGCTGCTCATGCCAGCGTCGAGGGCCAGTGTGGCTCATGGCGGCGTGTCTTCCTTTCTCCTGTTGGCGGGATGGGGCTAGTGCCGGCGGTGACGCGCTGCGGTGGAGAACTGGCGGACGTCGACGAACAGCAGCGCGACGACGCCGATCAACGGCAACACGGTGAGCTGCCACAGTCCGGCGCCACCCCAACCGGTGGCTCCGACAAGCGCGGAGAACAGGTAGCCGGCGAAGGCGGCCGGGATGTAGAAGCTCGCCACGTACACGCCGGAGGCGCGGCCGATCATCTTTGGCCTGACGGCTCGCTGCATGGCCGAATAGATGTTGACGAACAGGAAGCCGCTGGCGATGGCACCTTCGGCGAAGGACAGTACGTACTGGGGGCCGGCCGTGGTCGGCCCGTTGAAAAGCAGGTAGCCGACGACCGAGCCGGCCAGCAACGAGACGATCATGACTGTGCGCTGGTTGAGCCGGTCTCCCAGCCATCCGGCTGGAACCCCCGACAGGGCGCCCAGCCCGAACATGCTCGCGGCCAGGGCGGCCTGATCCTTGGGCAAGCCCACATGACTCATCAGGAAGGTGGGATACAGCCCGATGTAGCCGTACATCGCGACACCAACCACCACAGCGGTCAGTCCCAGCAGCAGGATGTTGCGGTTGTACAGGCGGGGCGGCACATGATCGACGTGTAGCTGCGAGCCAAGGTCGTCGGAGACCTCTTGCCTCTCTGTGAAGGACTTGCGGATCGCGACGGCGATGAGGAGGACGAACGCCAGGCCGATCACGCCATAGACCCCGAAGGGCGTCCTCCAGCTACCCGCGCCGGCCAGCCTCGCGCCGAGCAGCGGACCGAGGAAGCCCCCTAGCCCGTAGGCGAAGTTCAGGGCGCCCAGGGCCATGGCCCAGTTGGCGAAGAAGTAGGCGCCGACCGCGGAGAAGAGGGCGGCGTTCTGCATCGCCTCGCCCACACCGGAAAGCGCCCGGTAGGTGACCATGTCCGAGAATCCGGTCGACGCCATGGTGAGGATGGTGAACATGGAGTAGATGAGGATGCCGATGAGCATCACGGTCTTGCGGGACAGCCTGTCCAGAAGGTAGCCGGTGGGTACGCCGGCCACGCCGATGCCGAGCGTGAAGATGGTCGCCAGTAGCCCTCCCTGGCCCAGGCTGAATCCGTAGTCACCGCGGATCCCCGGCAGCAGCACAGAGAAGACCTGGCGATCCATCGCGTTGACGACGTAGGAACCGGCCAGCACGACGAGGCTGGTGACGGCAACGATCTTGGTCAACCGGGTGGTGCTCTCGGATGGGCCTGGAAGACGGCCACTGAGCTCTGTGCTAGCCACGAAGGTGCCCTTCTCCAGTCCTCGACATCACGTCGGTTCTGCCAAATCTCGACATATCGTCGATTTCCCGGCATCTTATAAAATGCACTATGCAGGACGTCAAGTGTCGAGGAGAGACAAATGGAGAAGCCGCGCGTGGCCGTCGCCTCACTGGGGGGCACGATCACCATGACCGCGGGCCATGGAACACGCGGCGTGGCACCGACGCTCACGGCGGCCGATCTGCTCGGCGCGGTGCCGATACTCGCCGAGACGGCTGACCTGCGAGCTGAGACTCTGATCACGGCACCAGGTGCGTCGCTCGGCTTCACCGACGTGCTCCGGGCGCTCAGCTGGGCACGTGACGCTGTGACGGAAGGCGCCGTAGGAGTCGTCCTCGTGCAGGGGACCGACACCCTGGAGGAGACGTCCTACCTTCTGGATCTTCACTGGGATCGGCCCGAGCCGCTGGTGCTCACAGGAGCCATGCGACCCCCGCGACAGCCCGGTGCCGACGGCCCCGCGAACCTCCTTGCCGCGGTGCTCACCGCGACGGCGCCGTCTTCGAGAGGACTGGGCGTCCTGGTGGTCATGAACGACGAGGTGCACGCCGCGGCACGTGTCCGCAAGTCCGACGCCACCGCACTCGGCGCGTTCAGTTCCGCCCCGTTCGGACCGCTCGGCCGGATTCACGAGGGGTGCGCGTACTACGCGAACGGACCGGCTCGCCGGCCCGCCCTCCCCCTCCCCGCAGACCGCCATTCCCCCCGCGTAGCGTTGCTCGAAACCTGTCTCGGTGACGACGGCGACCTGCTGCGTCTGATCATCGATGCCGATTACGACGGCGTGGTGATCTCCGCCTTCGGCGCAGGGCACGTGTCCACCGGGATGGCGGGAATGGTGTCGAAGGCCGCCGAACGAGGCCCGGTGGTCCTTGCGAGCCGCACGGGAGCGGGTGCGGTGCTCAGCCACACCTACGGGTTCACCGGCTCAGAGCAGGACCTGCTGGATCGCGGCGCCATCTCCGCCGGTTGGCTCGACGCCCGCAAGGCGCGCATACTGCTGTGGTCGCTGCTCTCCGCCGGCGACAGCGTTGAGGTGATCCGCGAGGCCTTCGCCGCCCGAGGCGGACATCCCAGCGGCCCCGACGCGCAAGTAGGCTGTCGCCCAGACAATGCGCCGGCTGCGCGAGGGAGGCACTGGTGACGCTCGGAAAGCTGACGCGGCCCGGGCGGTCCCGCACGGCACACGAGTATGTGCTGGCCACCTTGCGTTCGGCGATCCTCGGCGGCACCCTCGCGGGTGGCACCCGCCTCGTGCAGACAGAGTTGGCCATGCAGCTCGAAGTCAGCACCACGCCGGTGCGCGAGGCGCTTCGGGACCTGGCCACCGAAGGGCTTGTCTTCTTCGACCCCCATCGTGGCGCCGTGGTGCGGTCACTGGACATCGACGAAGTCCGAGAGATCTACGAATTGCGCATCACGTTGGAGCCGCTGATGGTCCGCCGCGTCGTCGAGCGGCTCACCGGCAGCCACCTCGACCGCGCCGAAGAACTGAACCGACGGTTGGAGACCGAGACGAACCTTTCGGTCTGGGTGGAGCTCAACCGCGAATTTCACGCGATCTTCAGCGAGGTCGGCGGCGGCGAGAGCAGGCTGGCGGGCATCCTGGCGAGCCTGCGTGACAGCGCCTCCGCCTACGTCAGCCTGTCCCTGGAAGCCCGGCCACAGCAGGTGCCCGAGGCCAACGCCGAGCATGCCGAACTCGTGCGGCTCTACCGCGATCGCGACGTGGACGGGGCGGTGGACCTGACTCTGCGACACCTGCGTTCGACGCTCACGGCGATTGAGGAAGCACACGAGCGCGGCGTCATCTGATCACGGACGAACCGCGACCGGCAAGCGGTTGATGGCGCCCTGGGCCTCTCGCGCGACGGCCGCGTCCGCGAGCCCCCATCTCTCCTTACTCCGCCCGCGACAAGACATTGACGGGTCATCCGTCGGCGGGTAGGTTCGCAGCTAATTAAAAGGAAAGCTTACTAAAAGTAAAGCCGTAACCCCGAGGTAGGAAGGTCGCCGCCATGCCGCGATCACCACCCCTCTTGTGGCTCGCTCGACCGGGCACGCCCGGCGACCGGCCGGCACCGCCGCCTCCCGTTTCCGGAGGCATGCCGGCCCAGTACATACGTCCAGATCGACCCCCCTTTCGCATCCGCCGATGGACGTGGAGCACCCCATGAAACACAACTTCGCCAAACTGTTGATAGCAGCGGGCGCGCTGCTTCTCCCGCTCAGCACAGCCGTCGTGTTCGGTTCCAGCGCATCCGCCACGGTCACCGCTTCCAGCCGCGTCGCCCTGGCAGCCCCCGCCTGGGCTCCGAACACGGCGTACACCGTAGGCACCCTGGTCTCCTATAACGGCGTGGACTACAAGTGCATCCAGAGCCACACCTCCCAGGTCGGCTGGGAGCCACCGAACGTCCCGGCACTCTGGGGGCCGGTGACCGGTGGCGCAGACACCACGCCGCCGAGCGCGCCGGGCAACCTGCGTTCCACGGCGACCACCTCCTCCAGTGTCTCGCTGGCCTGGGACGCCTCCACCGACAACGTCGGCGTCACCGGTTACAACGTCTACCGCGGCGGCACCCTGGTGACCACGGCCACCGGTACGACGTACACCGACAGCGGCCTCACGGCCGGCACCGCGTACGCCTACACGGTGAAGGCACGCGACGCCGCCGGCAACGTCTCGGCGGCCGGCAACACGCTCAACGTCACCACCCCGAGCGGCGGTGGCGGCGGTGACACCACGCCGCCTAGCACGCCGGGCAACCTGCGCTCCACCGGGACCACCTCCTCCAGTGTCTCGCTGGCCTGGGACGCCTCCACCGACAACGTCGGCGTCACCGGTTACAACGTCTACCGCGGCGGCACCCTGGTGACCACGGCCACCGGCACCGGCTACACCGACACCGGCCTGGCGGCCAGCACCGCCTACACCTACACCGTCCGCGCACGCGACGCCGCGGGCAACCTCTCCACCGCCAGCAACCAGATCAGCGCCACCACCCCGAGCGGCGGAGGCGGAGTCGGCGGGAACAAGCTTCTCGGCTACTTCCCCGAATGGGGCGTCTACCAGCGCAACTACCACGTCAAGAACATCGAGACGAGCGGTTCCGCCAGCAAACTCGGCTACATCAACTTCGCCTTCGGCAACGTGACGAACGGCCAGTGCGCGCTCGGCGACAGCTACGCCGACTACGACCGCTTCTACAGCGCCGCCGAGAGCGTGGACGGCGTGGCGGACACCTGGGACGCCGGCGCCCTGCGCGGCAGCTTCAACCAGCTGCGCAAGCTCAAGGCCAAGCACCCCGGCCTGAAGGTGATCTGGTCCTTCGGCGGCTGGACCTGGTCCGGCGGCTTCGGGCAGGCGGCGGCGAACGCGACGGCCTTCGCCAACTCCTGCTACAGCCTGATCGAGGACCCGCGCTGGGCCGACGTGTTCGACGGCATCGACATCGACTGGGAGTACCCGAACTCCTGTGGCCTGAGCTGCGACACCAGCGGGGCGGCGGCGTTCAAGAACCTGATGTCGGCTCTGCGCACGCGCTTCGGGTCGAGCTACCTGGTCACCGCCGCCATCACGGCTGACGGCACCTCCGGCGGAAAGATCGACGCGGCCGACTACGGCGGCGCCGCGCAGTACGTCAACTGGTACAACGTCATGACGTACGACTACTTCGGAGCCTGGGCGGCCTCAGGGCCGACCGCGCCGCACTCGCCGCTGACCTCCTACACCGGCATCCCGACCGCGGGCTTCTACAGCGACGCCGCCATCCAGAAGCTCAAGAGCAAGGGCGTTCCGGCGGGCAAGCTGCTCCTCGGCATCGGCTTCTACGGCCGAGGGTGGACCGGGGTCACCCAGAGCGCTCCGGGCGGCACGGCCACCGGCGCCGCGCCGGGCACGTACGAGCAGGGCATCGAGGACTACAAGGTCCTGAAGACCAAGTGCCCCTCGACAGGCACCGTGGCGGGCACGGCGTACGCCTTCTGCGGCAACCAGTGGTGGAGCTACGACACCCCGGGCACCATCGCGGGGAAGATGAGCTACGCCAAAAGCCAGGGTCTCGGCGGTTCCTTCTTCTGGGAGCTGACCGGAGACACCACCGGCGGTGAGCTCATCACCGCGATGAAGAACGGGCTGGGCTAAGCAGCAGCCAGGACGGGGAGCCGGGCGTCCGCCCGGCTCCCCGTTCGCATGTCACGACCCCGAACCAGGGGCAGCGGAGGCGATAGCGGCCGACCGGAAAGCTATTGACAAGTGCCGTTTGGCGTTCATAGCGTACGGATCATCGATCTATTACCGCGATATGTCAGTTTTTTTCGTTCTCTTGTCGCCGAGGCGATGTATGCGCCTCTCCCGTAAAGCCCTCCGCTCACCGAAGGCGGCCGCCGCACCCAGGACAGCTCCACACCTGTAGGAGACGAGACCGCGCCCCACTCCGGAAGAGACGAGACCATGAGCGAGCCGCTGACCGATCCCGCACCAGGGCTGAATGTGGAGCGCGCCGGCGTCCCGCTCACCGCCGCCAAGCAGGCCCTTCTCGCCCAGCGGCTGCGGCGGCGCTCCGGATCCCAGGTCGAGGAGCGAATCCCGCCCCGTCCCGCCGGTGTCGCGCCTCCCCTTTCGTACGCGCAGGAGCGGCTGTGGTTCATGGACCAGCTCGTTCCTGAGACCTCGGCGTACACGATCGTCCTGACACTGCGGCTGCGCGGCGCGGTCGACGCCGGCGCGCTCGAGAACGCCGTCCAGCACGTCGCCGACCGGCACGAGGCGCTGCGCACCCGCTTTCCCGCCGGGGACGACGGCCGCCCCGCCGCCGTCGTGGAGGACTCCGCGGGCGTACGGCTCGGGCGTGGCGAGGCGGGTTCGGAGCAAGCCGCCAGGGAGATGATCGAGGAGCTGGCGTCCGAGCCGTTCGACCTGGCCACGGGTCCCCTCCTGCGGCCCTTGCTGATACGGCTTGCCCCCGAGGACCACGTGCTGGCGCTCGCCGTCCATCACATCGCGTGCGACGGCTGGTCGTGCGACCTGCTGACGTCCGAGATCCTGACCCGCTACGAGACCGACACGCGAGGCGCCCGCCCCGAGCCCGAGCGGCCGTCCTCCGATCCGGCCAAGGACGAGCCGCCGTCCGCCGACTCTGCCGGGACCGACCGGCCGTCACTCGACTACGGCGACTTCGCGGTCTGGCAGCGGCGGGACCCCGCGGTGGGCAGGGACCTCGGCTACTGGCGGGAACGGCTCACCGGGCTGCCGCCCCTGGACCTGTTCACCGACCACCCCCGCCCGCACCGGCAGACCTTCGCCGGATCCGCCCACGGTTTCCGGCTCGACGCCGAGGAGGCCGCGGGGCTGCGCGCCCTGGCGTCCGGCCTCGGCGTGACGCTCTACATGATCGTGCTATCCACGTGGCAGGCCCTGCTCGGCCGGTACACCGGCCAGGAAGACTTCGCCGTCGGCTCACCCGTCGCGGGGCGTCCGAGGCCGGAGCTGGAGAACATGGTCGGCTGCTTCGTCAACATGCTCACCATGCGGGCCGACCTGTCCGGCGACCCGACGTTCAAGGAGCTGCTGCTGCGGACCAGGGAGTCCGCCCTGGACGCGTACGCGCACCAGGACCTGCCGTTCGAACGGCTGGTGCAGGAGCTGAACCTGCCTCGCGACGTGTCCCGGCCGCCGCTGTTCCAGACGATCTTCGCCATGCAGAACTACGGCACCCGTGGCCGTCCTGTGGACGGGCTCGACGTCGGGCCGTTCGCCGTCCAGACCCTCTCCACACGGTTCGACCTGGAGCTGTACGCGAGCGAGGATGCCGGCGGCCTCGGCCTGCTGCTGACCTACAACACCGACCTGTTCTCGCCGGACACCGCCGGGCGCATGGCGACGCACCTGACCATGCTGCTGAAGGGCGTCGCCGCCCGTCCCGAAGCGCGCCTCGCGGAGATCGGCATCCTCGGCGAGGACGAGCTCGCGCGGGTCACCGCCGGGTTCAACGCGACGGACGCGCCCTTCCCGGACGGCTCGACCCTTCACGGGCTGGTCGAGGAGCAGATCGCCCGCACTCCGGACCGTACGGCCGTCACCTTCGAGGGCACCTCGCTCACCTACGCCGAACTGGGCGAGCGGGCCGACCGGATCGCGTTGCGGCTGCGGTCGCTCGGCGCCGGGCCGGGGGTCACCGTGGCGATCTGCGCGGAACGGTCCCCCGAACTGGTGGCGGGGCTGCTCGGCGTCCTCAAGGCGGGCGCCGCGTACGTCCCGCTGGACCCGGAGTACCCGGCCGACCGGCTGGCCTTCATGCTCGCCGACTCCGGCGCGGAGATAGTCCTCACGCAGCGGCGCCTGCGCGACACGCTGCCCGAGGCGCTGCGCGACGCCCGCCTGCTGTGCCTCGACGATCCGGCCGAGTGGCCGCCCGGGAGTCCCTCCGGAGCAGGAGACCCCCTTGACGTCGCCTACATGATCTACACCTCGGGCTCCACCGGGCGGCCGAAGGGCGTGCCCAACTCCCACCGGGGCATCGTCAACCGGCTCGACTGGATGCAGAAGAGGTTCGGGCTCGGCGAGGACGACACCGTGCTGCAGAAGACGCCCGCGAGCTTCGACGTGTCGGTGTGGGAGTTCTTCTGGCCGCTGCTGGCCGGAGCCCGGCTGGTGCTGGCCAGGCCCGGCGGCCACAAGGACGCCGCCTACCTGGCCGGACTGATCCAGGCGGAACGGGTGACGACCCTGCACTTCGTCCCCTCGATGCTCGCCGTCTTCCTGGCCGAGGAGAACGCCGGGACCTGCACGTCGCTCCGGCGGGTCATCTGCAGCGGCGAGGAGCTGTCCACGGACCTGGCGATCAGGTGCCGGAGGGCGCTCCCGGCCGAGCTGCACAACCTGTACGGCCCGACCGAGGCGGCCATCGACGTGTCGGCGTGGGCCTGCGAGCCGGAGGCGCTGACCGGCCTGGCCCGCGTCCCCATCGGCGCGCCGATCCAGAACATCCGCCTCTACGTGCTCGACCCCGGCATGGAGCCCGTCCCGATCGGGGTGCCGGGCGAACTGCACATCGGCGGCGCCGGCCTGGCGTACGGCTACCACGGCAGGCCGTCGCTGACGGCCGAACGCTTCGTGCCCGATCCGTTCGGGCCACCGGGCGCGCGGCTCTACCGTACGGGCGACCTGGCACGCCGGCGTCCGGACGGGACGATCGACTTCCTCGGCCGGCTGGACACGCAGGTCAAGGTCAGGGGCCTGCGCATCGAGCTGGGCGAGATCGAGGCCGTGCTGCGGGAGCAGCCGGGCGTGACGGACGCCGCCGTGGTCGTGCGCGAGGACCGGCCAGGCGACAAGCGGATCGTGGCCTACCTGGTCGGCGAGGCCGAGGCGAGGGAGCTGCGCGCCGCGCTCAAGCTCCGGGTGCCCGACTACATGGTGCCCTCCGCGCTGGTGGCCCTGGAAGCGCTGCCGCTGTCGCCGAACGGGAAGCTGGACCGCGGGGCCCTGCCCGCTCCGGCGCTGGTCCGCGAGGACAACGCGGCCTTCGTCCTTCCCGAGACCGCGACGCAGGAGTCGATCGCCGCCGTCTGGCGCGCCGTGCTCGGCGTCGAGCGCATCGGCGTCGACGACGACTTCTTCGACCTCGGCGGGCACTCGCTGCTGGCCACCCAGGTTATCGCCGGGGTGCGCGCCGCCCACGGCGCGGGTGTCTCTGTCATGGACCTGTTCCAGAACCCCACGGTCCGCGAGCTGGCCGCCCTCGTCGACACCCCGGCCGAGGCCCGGGCCCCGCGCGGCCTGTTGTACGAGCTGACGCGGCCGGTCCCCGCCGAGCGGCGCGTGCTCTCCTATGTCTGCGTGCCGTACGGCGGGGGAAGCGCGGTGGTCTACCAGCCACTGGCCGACGCGCTGCCGCAGGGGTACCGGCTGTTCTCTGTGGCGATCCCCGGGCACGATCTGGGCGTCGACGAGGAGCGGCTGTCCTTCGACGAGCTGGTCTCGGCGTGCGTGACCGAGGTCCTGGAGAAGGTCGAGGGGCCGCTCGCCCTGTACGGCCACTGCGGCGTCGGCTCGGCCATGATCGTGGAGATCGCGCGCCGGCTGGAGGCCGCCGGGCGGGAGCTGGAGGTCGTCCACATCGGCGCGATCTTCCCGTTCGCCCGGCCGGAGAACCGCGTGATGGGAGCGCTGTCCAGGGTCGCGCGCATGGAGTTCCTGCGCTCGGACCAGGAGTACACCAACTGGCTCCTGTCCTGGGGCCTGGAGCTCAACGATCTGGATCCGAAGCAGGTCAGGCACATCATCCGCAACATGCGCAAGGACTCGGAGGAGGCCGAGGCCCACTACACGCGCCTGCTGAGGGAGGGTGTGGACGGGCTCCGCGCACCCATCGTGACCATCGCGGGTGAGCGCGATCCGAGCACCGAGTATTACCAGGAACGCTTTCGCGAATGGCACTTCCTCGCGGACACCTCGGCAGTCGTGGTGCTGGCCGAGGCCGGTCACTTTTTCCTGAAATATCGCGCCAAAGAGCTGTCCGAGATCGTCACGGACGTCTACCGCACCCTGGACACGCCCGAGTCCCTGGACCAGGAGGCACGCGGGGGCCGCGACGCCGAGTGGTGGCTGCACGGCGTCTCCAAGGCAGGGGACCCCGTGACCCCGACCGGCCCGCGCCCCAGCATGTCCCGCTTCGTCACCGTGGCAGCGAGCCAGATGGTGTCGATGACCGGGTCCGCCCTCACCGAGTTCGCCATCCCCATCTGGGTCTACCTCCAGACCGGCTCGCTCGTACGGTTCGCGCTGTTCGCCGTGCTCGGCCTGGTGCCCGGCATGCTGGTCGCCCCCCTCGCGGGAGCGGTCGTCGACCGGTCGAACCGGCGGCGCGTCATGCTCGCGGGCGACACGGCCGCCGGTGGCATCCAGCTCCTGCTCGGAGTCCTCCTCTGGACCGGCAACCTCGCCACCTGGCACATCTACGTGCTGATCGTCAGCCTGTCGGTCGCGCTCCAGTTCCAGCGGCTGGCGTACGGCTCGTCGATCCCGCAGCTCGTGCCCAAGCACTACCTCGGCCACGCCAACGGCGTCGCGCAGATGGCCAACGGCGTGACGCAGCTTCTCGTCCCGCTGATCGCCGTCGGCCTGATGGCGTCGATCGGCCTCGGCGGCATCGTGGTCATCGACATCGCCAGCTACGCCGTCGCGATCACCGTGCTGCTGTTCACCAGGTTCCCCTCCAGCATGGCCTGGCGGCGCAAGGAATCGGTCCTGGCGGAGATCGTGAACGGCTTCCGCTACAGCTGGGGCAACCCCTCCATCCGCTCGATGCTGCTGTTCTTCGCCGCGCTCAACGTCTTCCTGTCCCCGTTGTTCCTGCTGATCTCGCCGCTGGTCCTGTCGTTCGCCACGCTGGCCGACGCGGGCAGGATCGCGTTCGTCTCCGGGGCCGGCGTGCTGCTCGGGGGGCTCGCCATGACGGTGTGGGGCGGCCCGCGACGCCGGCGCCTGTACGGCATGATGCTGTGCGTGCTCGGCCTGTCGGTGTTCTGCCTGGTCACCGGCTTGCGGCCGAACCTCGTGACGATCGCGGTGGGGGCGTTCGGCATGGCCCTGTGGCTGACCATGGTCAACGGCATCTACACCACGATCGTGCAGGTCAAGGTGCCGCCGAGGTTCCACGGGCGGGTGTTCGCGCTCAACACCCTCATCGCCTGGTCGACGCTGCCGATCGGGTTCGGCCTGGTCGCGCCGTACGGGAGCAAGGTGTTGGACCCGCTCCTCGCCCCGGGCGGGCCGCTGGCCGGCAGCGTGGGCGCCGTCATCGGCGTCGGCGCGGGGCGCGGCGTCGGGTTCATGTACATCGTGTTCGCCCTGGCCATGGCCGTGCTCGTGCTGGTGTCGCTGCGCTTCAAGGCCCTCGCCCGCTTCGACGCCGAGGTGCCCGACGCCGCGCCCGACGACCTCGTGGGGTACGAGACGCTGCGCAGGCGCATCGCCGACCGTGAGCCGGCCGGGTCGGGCTCCACGGGGTGAGGTGGCGCTACCAGTCCTGGGAGAGGCCGGACATCCGGCGGAGGTACTCCTCCTCGTCGATCTCCCCGGCGGCGTAGCGCCGCTTGAGGATCTCCTTCGGCTTGTCGGGGGCGGCCATCGCACGGGCGCGTGGCGTCCAGCCGCGTACCAGGATGAGCACGCAGGAAATAATGATCAGCAGCGCGAAGAGCAGCAGAACGGCTTTCACGGCAACCTCCAGTCCCCTCGGCCGCGGGCCGTCGCGGCGCTCCTCGACGCGCCTGGCGCGGGATCGCCCCGGCCCAGGTCACGCGCCACCCAGTCTCGCAGCTTCGCCGGGGTATAGTAATACTTGAGAGTTCAATTGTTGGGATGAGCGCGGCTGCGCCCTACCGCGCGACAATCGGGGTGCGGAGCATGCACAATCTTCCCCGTACCTCAAAGCGAAGGCGGACCCGGATCGTGACGATCTCCATTCATCAGCAGATCGCCGAGGAGCTCGGCGTGCGCGAGCGGCAGGTGAAAGCGGCCGTCGAGCTGCTCGACGGCGGCGCCACCGTGCCGTTCATCGCCCGCTACCGCAAGGAAGCGACCGAGACGCTCGACGACGCGCAGCTGCGCGCGCTCGAAGACCGGTTGCGTTACCTGCGCGAGCTGGAGGAGCGGCGCACGGCGATCCTGGAGTCGATCCGCTCCCAGGGGAAGCTCGACGACGCGCTGGAGGCGCAGATCATGGCGGCCGACTCCAAGGCGCGGCTGGAGGACATCTACCTCCCCTACAAGCCCAAGCGCCGCACCAAGGCCCAGATCGCCCGGGAGGCCGGGCTGGGGCCGCTTGCCGACGGCCTTCTCGCCGACCCCTCCCGTGATCCGCAGACGGAGGCGGCGGCGTACGTGGACGCCGAGAAGGGCGTGGCCGACGCCACCGCGGCGCTGGAGGGCGCGCGGGCCATCCTGATCGAGCGCTTCGCCGAGGACGCCGACCTCATCGGCGCCCTGCGCGAGCAGATGTGGTCGCGAGGCCGCCTGGTGGCGCGCGTACGCGACGAGAAGCAGGAGACCGGCGCCAAGTTCTCCGACTACTTCGACTTCGCCGAGCCCTTCACCAAGCTGCCGTCCCACCGCATCCTCGCGATGTTCCGCGGCGAGAAGGAAGAGGTCCTCGCCCTCACCCTCGAGCCCGAGGAGGCCCCAACCGAGGACGGCCCCAACTCCTACGAGCAGCGGATCGCGCGGCACTTCGGCGTCGCCGACAGAGGCAGGCCGGCCGACCGCTGGCTGGCCGACACCGTGCGCTGGGCCTGGCGCACGCGCGTGCTCGTCCACCTCGGCATCGACCTGCGCATGCGCCTCTGGCAGGCCGCCGAGGAGGAGGCGGTGCGCGTGTTCGCCACCAACCTGCGCGACCTCCTGCTCGCCGCCCCCGCCGGCACCCGCACGACCATGGGCCTGGACCCCGGCCTGCGTACGGGCGTGAAGGTCGCCGTGGTGGACGCGACCGGCAAGGTCGTCGCCACCGAGACGATCTACCCGCACGAGCCGAGGCGCCGCTGGGACGAGTCGATCGCCGTCCTCGCGCGCCTGGCCCGCGAGCACCGCGTCGAGCTGATCTCGATCGGCAACGGCACCGCATCGCGCGAGACCGACAAGCTCGCCGGCGACCTCATCAAGCAGCACCCCGACCTCACGCTCACCAAGATCGTGGTCTCGGAGGCCGGGGCCTCGGTCTACTCCGCCTCGGCCTACGCCTCGCAGGAGCTTCCCGAGCTCGACGTGTCACTGCGCGGCGCGGTGTCCATCGCCCGCAGGCTCCAGGACCCGCTCGCCGAGCTCGTCAAGATCGACCCCAAGTCGATCGGCGTCGGGCAGTACCAGCACGACCTGTCGGAGACCAAGCTCTCCCGCTCGCTCGACGCGGTGGTGGAAGACTGCGTGAACGCCGTCGGTGTGGACGTCAACACCGCCTCTGCGCCGCTGCTGACGCGCGTGTCGGGCATCGGCTCAGGCCTCGCCGAGAACATCGTGCTGCACCGCGACTCCAACGGGCCGTTCCGCTCGCGCCGGGCGCTCAAGGAAGTGCCCCGGCTCGGCCCGAAGGCGTTCGAGCAGTGCGCCGGCTTCCTGCGAATCCCCGGCGGGGACGACCCGCTGGACGCCTCCAGCGTGCACCCTGAGGCGTACCCCGTGGTGCGGCGCATCATGAATGCCACCAGCGGCGACATAAAGACGCTGATCGGCAACGGCACGGTGCTGCGGACACTGAGGCCGTCCGATTTCTCCGACGACACCTTCGGCCTGCCGACGGTCACCGACATCCTCAAGGAGCTGGAGAAGCCGGGCCGCGACCCGCGGCCCGCCTTCAGGGCGGCCACCTTCAAGGAGGGCGTGGACAAGATCTCCGACCTTGAGCCCGGCATGCTGCTGGAGGGCGTCGTCACCAACGTCGCGGCCTTCGGGGCCTTCGTCGACGTCGGCGTCCACCAGGACGGCCTCGTGCACGTGTCCGCCATGTCGAGAAATTTCGTCAAGGACCCGCGCGAGGTGGTCAAGCCGGGGGACATCGTGCGCGTGAAGGTGCTCGACGTCGACATCCCCCGCAAGCGCATCTCGCTCACCCTGCGTCTCGACGACGAGGCCGCGAGCCGTGCCAGTGGTCAGGCCGCAGGCCGTGGTGCAGGTCAGGACGCACCCGCCGGGGACGGCAACCGCGACCGCAGGGGCGGCAAGAAGCCCCCTCAGCGCGGCGGAGGCCAGCCGAGGCAGGACCGCGGCGGATCGAGCGGCGGATCGAGCGGCGGCGCGCTGGCGGAGGCCCTCCGCAAGGCCGGTCTCGACAAGGGCCTCAAGTAGGGCGCGCCAGGCACCGCGAAAGCGTCAACCCGTCGTCATGAGAAGTAGCGGCGAGGGTTCTCGACGAGCATCTGGTGGAGCTGGGTGTCGGTGACACCCCTCTCGCGGAGGGCGGGGAGTACGTCGTCGTGGATGTGGCCGTAGTGCCAGTTAGGGGCCGATTGGGCGAGCGCGGAGTCCCACGCGCCGGCGAAGTAGTCCATGAAGCAGGCGGCGTCGTGGCTGAGGACCATGCGGTCGGCGTAGCCGCGCGCGCAGAGGTCGGCGACCGTCTCCACGCGTGCCGGGGTCGCGTTGTAGACGTCCAGCCCGAACCGGTCCATGCCGAGCGTCGCGCCCGTGTCGGCCAGCCGCATGAGGTAGTCGAGGTCGTTGGAGTCGCCCGAGTGGCCGAGGACCACCTTGGTGAGGTCCACGCCCTCCTTGGCGAACAGCGCGACGGCGGGCAGGCCGGCCTGGGTGAACGCGTTGGTATGGACGGTGATCGGCACGCCGGTCCTGAGGTGGGCCTGGGCGACGGCACGGCAGACGCGCTCGACGCCCGCGGTGAGGCCCCGGTGCTCGACCACGCACTTGAGCATGGCGGCCTTCACTCCCGTGTCCGCGATGCCCTCGGTGATGTCCCTCACGAAGTCGTCGATGATGGGGTCGGGAATGTCCAGCAGGAGCCCCGGACCCCGGTGCTCGTACTGGTGGGGCACGTCGTAGTCGCAGTAGAGGCCGGTGGCCACGATGATGTTGAGGTCGGGCACCTCGGCGGCGATCCGCTGGATGCGCGGGATGTATCTACCGAGGCCCCACACCGTGGGGTCGACGATGGTGTCGACGCCCTTGGCGGCGAGCGCCCGGAGCTTGGTGATCGCGTCGGCGACACGGTACTCCTCGTCCCACCAGGCGCCCGTGCCGTAGTTGTCGACGTGTTCGGTGGCGAGGACGAAGACATGCTCGTGCATCAACGTCTGACCGAGGTCGTCGACGTCTACGGGACCGCGAACGGTTTCGACCGCTGGCATATGGTTCTCCCGGGCTCATACCGACGATGCGGTGTCCGTACCGTAGGGCCGCCCGGGGACGCCGTCAACGGGCCCCACCGAGGCATTTCACAACGCACGCAGGTCACGGTGCGTTTCGGCTCCGGAAGAAAGCTCTGGGAGGGGATCCAGCGCCTTCAGGAGGACCTGCGTGCGGGAGGCGGCCAATCCAACGGATAGCCTTCGGCTGTTCGGAAACCTTCAACCGCCCACGTAGGGGAACGTCATGACGCAGGCTCCCGTCAAGGTCACCGTCACCGGCGCCGCCGGCCAGATCGGCTACGCGCTGCTCTTCCGCATCGCCTCAGGCCACCTGCTCGGACCGGACGTGCCCGTGCGGCTGAGCCTGCTGGAGATCCCGCAGGCGGTCAAGGCCGCCCAGGGCACCGCCATGGAGCTGGACGACTGCGCGTTCCCGCTGCTCCAGGGCATCGACATCAGCGACGACGCCGGCCAGGCCTTCGAAGGCACCAACGTCGCGCTCCTGGTGGGCGCCCGCCCGCGCACCGCGGGCATGGAGCGAGGCGACCTCCTGCAGGCCAACGGCGGCATCTTCGGGCCGCAGGGCAAGGCGATCAACGACCACGCCGCCGACGACGTACGCGTCCTGGTCGTGGGCAACCCGGCCAACACCAACGCGCTGATCGCCCAGTCGCACGCTCCCGACGTGCCCGCCGAGCGCTTCACCGCGATGACCCGGCTCGACCACAACCGCGCGCTCTCGCAGCTCGCCGCCAAGCTCAACGTCCCGGTGACGGCCATCACCAAGATGACCATCTGGGGCAACCACTCCGCCACGCAGTACCCTGACCTGTACAACACCGAGGTCAACGGCAAGATCGCCGCTGAGCAGGTGGACGAGGGGTGGATGCGGGACACCTTCATCCCCACGGTCGCCAAGCGCGGCGCCGCGATCATCGAGGCGCGCGGCGCGTCCTCGGCGGCCTCGGCCGCGAACGCGGCGATCGACCACGTCCACGACTGGGTGAACGGCACGCCCGAGGGCGACTGGACGTCCGTGGCGCTCCCGTCGGACGGGTCGTACGGCGTTCCGGAGGGCCTGATCTCGTCGTTCCCCGCCGTCTCCCGTGGCGGCCGCTGGGAGATCGTCCAGGGCCTCGCGATCAACCCGTTCTCCCGGGAGCGCATCGACGCCACCGTGGGCGAGCTCGGCGAGGAGCGCGACGCGGTGAGGCAGCTCGGGCTCATCTGAACGGGCTCCGGCCCCGGGATCGACCCGGGGCCCGGCCATTCTGGAAAACACGTGAACCTCTTCCTCGTCACGGTTGTCTAACCGGGCGAAGGGAGAAATCATGAGGTTATTCGCACTGGCCGCGCTCGTCGCGGCCTCCGTGGCGGCGCCAGGTACGACCACAACCGCCGCCCACGCCCAGCACGGCACGCACTCCGACTCCGTCAGGTACGCGTCTCTCAACAAGTGCCTGAACAAGAAGAAGGACGAGGTGCCCTGCGGCCCCTGGCAGCTCTACATGCACAGCGGCAAGAAGGTGAGCCTCCCGGACGCGAGGGTCTTCCCGCGCGACGCGCACGGCAAGGTCGACAAGGACGTGCCCGCCCCGATGGCGGTCAGCGGCGACGGCAGGTACGTCGCCTACGTCCGTGAGCGCGACGACCGCCTGGTGGTACGGGAGCTCACCGGGAAGGTCCGTGTCATGCCGGCGGACGCGCTCCCCAAGGGCACGAGCATGGCCGAGTTGACGCTGAACCTGTCCCTCACCGGCAGCGACCTGGCCGTGGAGCACGTCGACCAGAGGTTCATCCACCTGTTCGACGTCGCGGCGGGCAAGGCGCTGGGGCGCATCCCGGCGAAGCACGCCTTCGCGGGCTTCAGCGGGGACGAGGACGAGGTGCTCACCACCGAGGCCACCGACGAGAACACCACGATGCTCGTCACCTACGACCTGCAGGCCAACGAACTGAGGCGCCGTGAGCCGCCGCAGTTGGTGGCGAATCAGAGCCCGAGCGCGCTGCATGCCGACGGCCGTTCCGTGGCGTTCTACTCATCCGGCACGCACACCCTGAAGGTCTACGACCTGGAGTCCGACACCGTCGTACGGAGCACCCGCGTGCGCTTCCCCGGCGACGAGGTCCCCGAGATGATCGACTGGACGGGCGCCCGCCAGGTCACGGCGCACATCTCGTACGTCGGCGGCGAGGGCAGGCTGACCATGCGAATCTTCCAGGTCGATCCGGAGACCGGCGCCGTCAAGGTGCGGGACTCCTACTCGATCAGGAACGCCTTCACCTTCGCGGCCTGCGGCGGCTGACAGGCCCATCACAGTCAGGATGACGACCTCGGTGACGACGACCAGGCGCTGGGTCAGGCCGGCGGGGACGGCACCGGGGTCGAGCCCCAGCATGCTCACGACGTACGGCAGGATCACGAGGACGAGGAAGCATGCGCCGGCGAGGCTCAACCATCGCAGCAGCCCGGCGTTCCTGCCACCGCGCGCCGCCACAATGAGCCCCGCCGCCGGCATGCACATGAAGGCGGCGAACGCGGCGTAGCGGTGGATGCCACCCGACATCGAAAGCGACATTCCCGGCCGGTCCGTGGGAAACGCGGCGATCATCAGCATGCAACAGCTCCACACGCCCACCAACACCACCGTGGAGCGCTCCGCGCGCTGCCGCGCCCTCTCCATGGCGAGCAGGGCCGATCCCACGGCGAACAGCGTCAGGGAGGCCGCCAGCAACCAGCCGTGCGGCCGGAAGGCGTACTGGCTGATCATGTCCCGGAGCGGATCGAGATCAGAGGTCACGTGCAGGGTGATCATGGCGGCAGCGCCCCCGGCGATGGCCGCGAACCCGCCGGCCGTCAAACGATTCGTCATGCCCTTGACTCTCGCGGTGGGCATGACCCCCGGGCATCGGAGATCAGCCGGAGCGAGCCCTGGAGCGCCCCCGAGCGGACCCCGACGTCACCGGGCCGCGACGCGGGCCCGGATCAGGGTCGGCCCACGCCCACCAGGGCATACGACCCCGGGTGTCCCGGGGCGCGGCGGCGGGCGGTCACCCGCCCTGAGCCCTCGTCACCCGCGTCAGGCCTCCCGGGCCTCGGAGTCGGCGACGTCAGCAGTGTCGGCCGGCGCCAGCTCGGGCTCGGAGGCGCGCAGCCAGCGGCAGCCGTACGGGTCCAGCGTGATCCTGACACGGCCGTCTTCGGAGATCTTCTCGGTACCGTCCACGAGCAGGTCGGTGAGCACCTGGCTGTCGTCGAGATCCTCAAGGGTGAGCTCGAAGTGGATCTCATCGCCGGAGAAGTTGTGCAGGGCGACCACGGTGGCCCCGTCGATGTCGGCGCGGTGGGCCAGCACGGAGGCCTCCCCGGTGTCCAACACCTGGTAGTCGCCCCACGCCAGCTCCGGGCACCCCCGGTACTGCTCGGCGAGCTTGGTGATCCACATGAGCAGGGAGTCGGGGTCACGGCGCTGCGCGCTGACGTTGATGTGCTCGGGGCCGTACTCGCCCTGGACCATCGGGTTGCGGAACGACCTCGGGTCGGCTGTGGAGAAACCGCCGTTCTTGTTCGGGGTCCACTGCATCGGCGTCCTTACGGCTTCGCGGCCCGGGACCTGGAGGTTCTCGCCCATGCCGATCTCCTCGCCGTAGAACATCACGGGCGTGCCCGGTAGCGAGAACAGCAGGCTGTAGACCATCTTGATCTTGCGCAGGTCGCCGTCCAGCATGGGAGGCAGGCGGCGGCGCAGCCCCCGGCCGTAGAGCTGCATGTCCTTGTCGGGCCCGAAGGCGGCGAACACCTCCTGGCGCTCTGCGTCGGTCAGCTTGTCCAGCGTGAGCTCGTCGTGGTTGCGGACGAACGTGGCCCAGTGGCAGTCCCTGGGCGGGGCCGGGCGCCGCCTCAGCGACTCCCCCAGCGGGCTGGCGTCGCCCCGGGCGAGCGCGAGGTACATGCGCTGCATGCCGATGAAGTCGAAGCACATCGTGACCTCGTCGCCGAGGTTGTTGCCGAAGAACTTGAGCAGGTCCGGGTATTCGAGGTTGACCTCGCCGAGGAGCATGGCGGTGCCGTCCCTGCGGTTCATGAACGCCCGCATGTCGCGCAGGAAGTCGTGCACGTCCGGGAGCTTGCCGTCCCCCGTCGCCTTGCCGTCCTTCTTCGCGGCGGCTTTCTCCTTGGCGGGCTCCTCCTTCTTGGAGACGTCCTCGACCAGGAACGGCACGGCGTCGACGCGGAACCCGGAAAGCCCTAACTCCATCCAGAATCCGAGGATACGAGCGATCTCATCGCGCACCTCCGGATTGGCGACGTTGAGGTCCGGCTGGAACCGGTAGAAGCGGTGATAGTAATACTGCTCGCTGCCCTTGTCGTACTCCCAGAGACTGTTCTCCTTGTCGGGGAACACCACGCCCTTGGGGTTGTCGGGTTCGGGGGTGTCCGACCAGATGTACCAGTCGCGATAGCGCGAGTCCCGGCTCGATCTGGCGTCCTTGAACCACGGATGCTCGTCGGAGGTGTGGTTGACGACCAGGTCGGCGATGACCCGGATCCCGCGGTCACGCGCCGTGCGCATGAACTCGACGAACTCCCCGAGCGTGCCCAGCCGGGGGTCAACGCTGTAGAAGTCGGTGATGTCGTATCCGTCGTCACGGTCTGGAGTCGGGAAGAACGGCATCAGCCAGACGCACGTGACCCCGAGCCGCTCCAGGTGATCGATGTGCTCCGTGGCCCCGCGGAAGTCGCCGATGCCGTCGCCGTTGCCGTCGGCGTACGTCTCCAGGTCAAGGCAGTAGACGACGGCGTTCTTCCACCACAGGTCTGAGGTATAGGTGAGTCTCACCCGCCCGCATCTACCCCAAGGATGGGCAAAGTATCGGAGATGGTGTGCTGGGGGTAAAAAAGCTTTAGGGCCCGTACCGGCGAGCGGTACGGGCCCAGATGAGAATGGTTGACGTCAGATGACGGTAACCTGCTCGGCCTGCGGACCCTTGGCCCCCTGCACGGTCACGTAGGTGACCCGCTGGTTCTCATCCAGGCTGCGGTAGCCACCAGAGGTGATCGCCGAGTAGTGCACGAACACGTCGGCACTACCGTCGTCCGGAGCGATGAAGCCAAAGCCCTTTTCGGCGTTGAACCACTTGACGGTGCCTTCAGACAACTCTGCTTCTCCCTGTTTAGGGCCTTCACCGGGCCACCAGGTCGGCGGCTCGGGGCTGCGTAGCGGACCATACCCTGCATCCACGAAAACCGCTGAAGAAGCAGAACGACCGCTGTCAGGAAACTTCCCGCGGGCGCTTTTATAAAAAGACGTTCGAGGAAACTACGACTGCAACAGGGTCGACCCTACCTGCTGCCTCAGCTAATCACAAACGAATCACACGTGTCTCTTGCACCCGCCGCTGGGACGCCCACAGCCCTGCCCGAAAAGTACGGATATATCGTCACTCAGAGTGATGTTAACGGCAGAGCCGCGAGCCATGCGAGGGGTCAGGCCTCGTCCCGCAGCACCCTCTGAGCGACGCCGAAGGCCGCGTTGGCCGCCGGCACGCCGCAGTAGATGGCGGTCTGGAGCAGCACTTCCTTGATCTCGTCGGGCGTGAGGCCGTTGCGCAGCGCCGCCCGAACGTGCATGGCAAGCTCGTCCAGATGGCCGCCCGCGACCAGGGCCGTGAGGGTGACGCAGCTACGCGTCCTCCTGTCGAGCCCGGGACGCGTCCAGATCTCTCCCCAGGCGTACCTGGTGATGAAGTCCTGGAAGTCGGCCGTGAAGTCGGTGGCCGCCGCCAACGATCTGTCGACGTGGGCGTCGCCGAGCACCTCCCGGCGCACCTTGATACCCCTGCCGTGGCCCAGGAACCTCGACATGAGGCCCGACACGGCCGGCGCGCGCTCCAGGTTCGCCAGGTGCGCCGCCTCGGTGACGACGGCCAGCCGCGCCCCCGGGATGCCTTCGGCGAGCGTCTCGGCGTGCTCCATGGGGGTCGCCGGGTCCTGGTCGCCGGCGATCACCAGAGCGCGCGCCGTGATGTACGGCAGCCGGTCGCGCAGATCGAAGGCCGAGATCGCCTCGCAGGCCAGGGCGTACGACTCCGGGTCGGTGCCGAGCAGCGTCGTCTGGACCGGCTCGGCCAGCTCGGGATCTACCCCGAGCGTGAACCACCGGGCGGTCACCATGCCGGCCAGCCACCCCATGCCCTCGGCCCGTACACGGTCCGCCCGCTCATGCCACGGCCCCGGCTCCCCGAACCGGGCCGAGGTGCAGCACAGCACGAGGTCGGACACCCGCTCGGGGGCCAGTGCCGCGACCGCCAGCGCGACCGCCCCGCCGAGGGACACCCCGCCCACCGCGAAGCGCTCGGTGTCCGCGAGCGCGAGTACGGCCCTGGCGAGGTCCTCGATGGAGAACGCGCCCTTGGCCGGCGGCGAACCGCCGTGCCCCGGAAGGTCGTACCTGAGCACCCGCCACGAACGGCTCAGCTCGGCCATCTGCGGCTCCCACAGATGGGTCGTGGTGCCGAGGGACGACCCCAGCACCAGCAGCGGCCCGTCGTCCGGACCGGCCACCTGATATCGCAGTTCCACGCTGTCTCCCTGATCCATCGGTCCTTGTTCGCCGGATCACCGGCTCCGGCGGTACTCCTCCAGCGCGCGGCCGACGAGGTCCTCCGACGCGCCGAGCCCGCCGGACAGCTCCCCCGTGACGGCGAGGTTGGCGCGCATGCGCTCGGGAAAGACCTCGAGGCCCGCGCACAGCTCGGCCGAGGTCTCGGCCGCTCCCCCGGTCAGGCGCAGGCACTCGCGGAACGGCAGCCATTCGGCGTGCCAGGCGCCGGCGGCCCGCTCGTGCTCGGAGACGAGCGACGACTGGAGGATCTGGGCGAGCGCCGGCACCTGCGAGGCCGCCGACCGGATCAGGATGGAGAGCACCGGATTGCGCTTGTGCGGCATCGCCGACGATCCTCCGCGTCCGGGAGCCGCCGGTTCCGCCACCTCGCCGACCTCGTTCTGGGCCAGCAGGACGACGTCGGTCGCGATCTTCCCGAGCGCCCCGGCCGTCGCGGCGAGCGCGGCGCCGAGCCCCGCGACCGCCGTCCTTCGCGAGTGCCACGGTTGTACGGCTCGCGCCAGGCCCAGCTCGTCGGCGAAGACGTCCATCAGCTCGGCCGGGCCGAGAGCTTCGAGGGTGCCCGCGGCCCCGCCGAGCTGTGCGGGGAGCCGGGCGTCCCGCAGTGCCGACCGGGTCTCGAGCACCAGCAGCAGCCAGCCCGCCGCCTTCACGCCGAACGTCACGGGCACCGCGTGCTGCCCGAGCGTGCGGCCGGCCATCGGGGTCTGCCGGTGCTCGGCGGCGAGCCGCACCAGGGCGTCCAGCGTGCGGCCGAGGTCGGCCAGGATGACCTCGCGGGCGCGCGCCGCCATCAGCATGAGCGCCGTATCCACGATGTCCTGACTTGTCGCCCCTCGGTGGATAAATCCGCTTACGGTGGTGTCGGCGGCGCGCAGCTCCGCGAGCAGGGGAACCACGGGGTTGCCCGCGCCCCGGGCACGGCGAGCCAGCCGCACCACGTCGATCTCGATCTTCTCGCACAGTGCCGTGATCATCTCGGCCGCCGATGACGGCACGAGGCCGAGGCGGGCCTGCGCCCGGGCGAGCGCGGCCTCGGCGTCGAGCATCCCCCGCAGAAACGCCTCGTCGGACGTCACCGCCTCCACGGCCGCCCCCGCGCGGACGGGGGACAGCAGCCCCGCGTCCAGGAGAAGGCGGCCGGAAGACGCGGCTTCGTTCATCTGGCCTGCCTCCTCGAACCCACGACGATCACCGCCGGGACCACCGAGCACAATGACCTAGTCATTAGACCAATGTCGGCTGAGGCAAAGTCCGGCGGGTGGTGTTGTCAGGCGGGTTCCGCGAGATACCAGCGGGCCTGGCCGTCACCGCGGGTGAGGGAGTCGAGCCGGCGCGGCAGCTCCTTGCGTGAGAAAGGGTCCCGGGTCGCGTTGCGGATGTGGATCCCCACGGCGTACATGTCCCTGACCTCCATGAGCGTCGGATAGCCCCGCCATCCGCGAAGGTCGGAGCCGTAGGCCCCGGCGAAGTCGTCGACGTCCGCCGCCGTGAGGCCGAACCGGCGCTGCCCGTGGTAGGTGTGCACGAGATCCCACTCGCGGGGGCCGACGGCCACCCCGTCCCAGTCGCAGAGCACGGCGTGGCCGTCCTGGCAGCGCAGCAGATTGTCTATCCACGCGTCACCGTGCAGCAGCACCGGAGGCCCGGAGGTGTCCAGCTCCGCCCACCGCGTGGTCAGCTCGGCGACCCGGTCGCGCAGCCAGGCGCGCTGGCACGGGGTCAGCACCTCCTTGCGCTGTTCGACCGACTCGCGGACCTCCGCCAGCGGGTCGGCGAGCCGCTTCAGCGGAAAGGGCGGCACCGGCAGCAGGTGCAGGCTGCGCAGGATGTTCCCGAGCTGCGTGGTGGTCGGCCGCCCGCTCGCAGGCACGTAGTGCCAGAAGGTCACCACGCGCCCGTCGTACACCAGAGGCTGGTGGCACAGCTCGTCGGCCGGGCGGACCGTAGGGAACCCCTGGTCGGCCAGCCACCTCGCCACGGCTAGCACGACCGGCAGCCGGGTGAGGGCGTCGGGCGCGGTGGCGATCCGTACGACGATCTCGTCCCGCAGCTTGAACACGGCGTTGCTTCGCACCCGGAGGAGCTGCGCCTCCCGGGCGTCGAGGCCGACGCTCTCGCAGACCTCCCGCAGGATCGCGGCGGCCTCGTCCGCCAGCATGCTCATGGACGTTCCAGAGCGAGCTGAGGACCCGCTTCCACGAGCAGGTCGTGCAGGTGCCGCGCGGCTGGCGTGCGGCGCTCGCCCCGCGGGACCGTCGACAGCAGGGCACGGGCACGGGTGACCACGATGGAAGTCCGATGCTCGGGCGGCACATGTGTCAGAGCCTGTTCGGCCAGCCGGCACGCCTCGTCGTACCCGCCGTCCCGGGCGACGTGGGCCGCCTGGTCGAGCAGGACCAGCGCCGGGTCGATGGTGTAGGGGCTGGCGGATCGGGAGATCCACTCCTGCACCTGCTCGGCCTCGCCCAGCTCTATCAGCGTGCCCATGCGGTAGAACTGCAGCCGCCGCTCGGAGAAGCGGAACGCCAGGTGGTCGGCACCTTCCCGTGGCATCCGGGAGAAGATGCGCTCCGCCTCGGCCAGCGCGACGCGGGCGGCCTGGTGCTCGCCCATCCGCGCGAGCGCCCGCGCCTCAGCCGCCGCGCCCAGGGCCGCCGGCGTACTTGGAGCGCTCCCGGCGAGCATCCGGGCCTCCCGCGCGAGCCGTACGGTCTCGGTGAGGTCACCGTAGTAGTAGGGGAGCATGGCCTCCTGCGCGCGCACGAGGGCGCGCAGCCTGACGTCTCCCATGTCATCCGAAGCCGCGCGTGCCGTGCCGTACCAGGCGTGCGCCTGCCGGGTGTCGCCGAGCTTCATCAGCGCGTCGGCGGAGAGCAGGGCGAGCATCGTGGTGGCGTTCAGCAGTCGGCGCTGGGTGACGGCGGGCTGCCGGGAGGAGACCAGCCTGCGGACGTCGGCGATCTCCAGCATCAGGCGGTAGAGCATCGGCAGCGGCGCGCTCTTGATGTACTCGCGGCGGTAGCGCAGGACCTGCTCGTCGAGCCTGTCGAGCTGGTCCTCGCTGACGGTGCCGGCGGCGAGCGTGCGGTCCATGTCCTGGCGGGTGCGTTCCACCTCGGCGAGCAGGCGGCCGTTGAGGGGCAGCCCCGAGCTGAGCAGCGCGTGGTGGAAGAGGGCGCGGCGGTCGGCCTCGTCTTCGAGGTCGGGCGCGGGCAAGCGGGACTGCGGGGCGGCGTCATCGTTCGGGATGACGTGCGCGGGGGCGACGACCACGACGTTCGGGCCGTCACCGTCGTCGCAGTAGTCGGCCGCCAGGCCCAGGCGCACGGCGTTGGCCGAGTAGAGCCGGGCGATCTGGTCGATGGTCTGCGGCCGGGGCCGGGCGCGGTTGTTCTCCCAGGCGTTCAGCAGGTCGATGCTGGCGCGTGGAAGGCCGAGGGAGTGGGACTCGCAGACCCGCTCCAGCTCCTCGATGGCCTGCCGCGCCGACCACCCGCGCGCCAGCCGGTGGGCCTTGAGGAGGCTGACCCCGCAGCAGCTGTTGATGGCCTGAGCGGTCTGCCAGAGGCTCCACTGCCGGGACACGGCTTGCTCCCGCCAGCGCCTGGCGCATGCCGGGGAGTGCTCTCCACGGGCCATTCTGCCTCCGCCACTGGAGTGTTCAGCCTTACGGATGTTTCCCCGATGTTAACCAGTCGGCACCTAAAGGCCCACAGCGTTATGGGACCGATGCTTTCGCATCCGCGTCGTTTCCACGTAAACCCGGCCTTCAGTCGACGGTATTCCACTTATCAGTGGATTTGCTCTGATTGCCGGTAGGCGTTCACAGGTTCAGTCTGGTCCCCAGCCGGTCCCCCTGTCCCCGCTGGAGACCACGATGAAGACGGCAGAATCAAGCAGCCAGTCGGCCGAGGCACTCGACCACCTGGAGCGACTCGCCGCGCAGTTGGAGGCCCACGCCTTCCAGGTGCGCCTGACGGCGCGCACTGGACTCTATCCGCGCCTCCGAGTGATCAACCCGATGGCCCCCGCCGTCACCGAAGACGTCCTCGCCGCCAACGCCGCCGACGGCGAATGGTGGTTCTGGCTGTCGTGGGCCGGCCGCATCGGCCACGCCTCCGACATCGTCACGGCGGCGGAA
>JAOPYI010000294.1 GCA_025964675.1 Sphaerisporangium sp.
CGAAGACGTGCTCCCCCAGGGTCTCGGCGACCAGCTCGCTGCGCTCCATGACCGAGATCGCCTCGTCGAGGCTCTGCGGCAGCGGCTCGATGCCGAGGGCGCGCCGCTCGGCGCTGGTCAGCGCCCACACGTCGTCCTCGGCGCCGGGAGGCATCTCGTACCCGCCTTCGATGCCCTTGAGGCCGGCGGCCAGGATCACCGCGTACGCGAGGTAGGGGTTGCACGAGGAGTCGAGCGAGCGGAACTCCACGCGGGTGGAGTTGCCCTTGTGCGGCTTGTACATGGGAACGCGCACGAGCGCGGACCGGTTGTTGTGGCCCCAGCTGATGTAGCTCGGGGCCTCGCCGCCGAGCCCTGCGATAGCCTCGGCGCCGCCCCACAGCCGCTTGTAGGAGTTCACCCATTGGTTACAGACGGCGGTGATCTCGGCGGCGTGCTTGAGGAGGCCGCCGATGAACGAGCGGCCGATCTTGGAGAGCTGGTAGTCGGCCCCAGGCTCGTAGAAGGCGTTGCGGTCGCCCTCGAACAGCGACATGTGGGTGTGCATGCCGGAGCCGGGGTGCTCGGTGAAGGGCTTGGGCATGAACGACGCCCAGATGCCCTGCTCGAGCGCGACCTCCTTCATGACCAGCCGGAAGGTCATGATGTTGTCGGCGGTCGTCAGCGCGTCGGCGTACCGCAGGTCGATCTCCTGCTGGCCGGGGGCGCCCTCGTGGTGGCTGAACTCCACCGAGATGCCCATGGCCTCCAGCATCATGATCGCGTTGCGCCGGAAGTCGTGACCCGAGCTGTGCGGGGTGTGGTCGAAGTAGCCGCCGGAGTCGTTCGGCACCGGCTTCTGGCCCTCCTCGGGCCGCCCCTTGAGCAAGAAGAACTCCACCTCGGGATGGGTGTAGAAGGTGAAGCCCATGTCGGCGGCCTTGGCCAGAGTGCGCTTGAGCACCCAGCGCGGGTCGGCGTGCGACGGCGAGCCGTCCGGCATGAGGATGTCGCAGAACATGCGGGCGGCACCCGGCGTCTCGCTGCGCCACGGAAGGATCTGGAAGGTCGACGGATCGGGCTTCGCCAACATGTCGGACTCGTAGACGCGGGCGAAGCCCTCGATCGCGGAACCGTCGAAACCGATGCCCTCGGCGAACGCCCCCTCGAGCTCGGCCGGGGCTATCGCCACCGATTTGAGGAACCCGAGCACGTCGGTGAACCACAGCCGGATGAACCGGATGTCGCGCTCTTCGAGCGTGCGGAGCACGAACTCCTGCTGGCGGTCCAAGGCATCCCCTTCTGCCGGACGGTGTCGGACACCATCGTCGTCGCGCTGGGCCAGTCTCTGAATAGGCGGAAGACATGTCTGGTCATCTACCAGTCTGCCCGCTTGGTGTTTCGCACACGTTACGCGGGTCGCCTGTGAGACAGCGAACTCACGGCCCGCAATCCGGGCTCCAGCCTTCCGACGTGCGAATCGAGCGTTCGGCGCGGGGTGTATTACGGACACATGCTGTCGTCACGTAATGTGACAGCATGGTCTCGTTCTGCATTCGTCAAGGATGACCTCCGGCGAGGGAGAGCACATGAACGCGGATCGGCGGCATGCCAGGCGTCCCACCCTGGGACGGCTGCGCCGATGGTTACGGCTGCCGCTGGAGGCGGGGCGTCCGGTGATGCGGTGGGCGCGGTCGCGGCGCGGGGCTCCACGACGCCCCGTTCTCGCGCATTCGGCCCCACGGCAGGCGACCGTGTGGCGCCGGCTGGCATGGGCGGTCTCGGCGGCCACGGCGCTCACCCTCGTGGCGCTCGGTGCCCAGACCGGGAAGAACGCCGCCTGCGCGGCCTCGGCAGTCCAGGCCGCTCGAGCGGACTCCGGCGAGGCCAGCGCGCGCGGCGGCGACTGCTCGCTCTCCGGCGCGCTGCTGGGCGACCTCGTCGCGGCCGTCTCCGCCGATGAGTACGCCGGCTCGGCCGCCTGCGGCGCGTATCTCGACGTCACGGGTCCCGGGGGCACCGTGCGCGTCCAGGTGGTCGACGAGTGCCTGTCGTGCGAGCCCGGCGAGCTCGACCTGAGCCGCGCGGCGTTCGCCCGCATAGCCGGCCCGGAGCGGGGCGTGGTCCACGTCAGCTATCACACGGTGCACAACCCGGAGGTCCCGAGGCCGGTGGCCTTCCGCCTCAAGAAGGGCTCCTCGTCCCGGTGGCTGGCGATCCAGGCCGTCGACCACGGCAATCCCCTCCGGCGGCTGGAGATCCTCAAGGACGGGAGGTGGCGTGCCCTGTCCCGCGACTCCGACAACTACTGGGTTGCCCACGGCATCGGCGACGGGCCCTACACCGTGCGGATCACGGACGTGTACGGGCAGCGGCTGATCGCGACCGGCATCGACCTCACCCCTGAACAGTTCCAGCGCACCACGCGCCGCCTGTACGCCCCGGCGACGGCGTCCCCCGTGCCGCCGTCCCTCCCTTCCGCGGGGAGGAACACGGCCCCGGGCACGGCGGGAGGCACCGCGCCCAGAGCCGCCACGGGAAACCGCGACACCCAGCCGCGAGCCACGGGCACCGGAGGCCCGACCACCGGCACCATGACCGGAGCATCCGGAGGCACGGAGTCCGGGGCAAGGGCGTCAAAGAGCACGGAAACCGGGACCACCGGGTCCGGAGGCAATGGGTCCGGGAGCACGACGTCCCCGGGGGCGGAGGCCGGATCCGCCAGTGCGGGGGTCTCCGGTCCCTGGGGCACCGGTCCCGGGGTCACCGGTCCTGAGGGGCACGCCGCCAGGGGCACCCTCGACATCGATCCCACCGGTGGCCCGCGCCCCGACCCCGACCGGGCCCCGTTCACCGCCCTCCCCTCCGCCCGCCCCTTCTTCTGCTGAGACCTCGAGCGGCCACCAGCCGGGAAGGAGCGCCCGGGAGTTCACGATCCGCTGACGAGGGCGTCGCCTGTCGCGGTGCGGCGGTAGAGGACCTCGCGACCGAGGCGCCGGCGGGCGACCAGGCCGTTCCCGCTCAGCACCGACAGGTGCTGCGAGACCGCTCCGGGAGTGAGCGACATCCGCCGGGCCAGGGCCGTGGTCGACGCCGGGTGGCACAGCGAGAGCAGGAGCTGGGCCCGGGTCCTGCCGATGAGCGCGGCGAGCGCCGCAGGGGCCGGTGGTGCGCCGACTTCCCACAGGGTCCCGACGCCGCGCGCCGGGTAGACCAGCATCGGCTGGTAGGGCTCGATCATGGTGGCGATGTCGGGCCAGCGGAACGCGCTGGGCACCAGGAGCAGCCCGTCACCGCCCAGCTCGCCGGAGTGGCGGTTCCCCGAGGTGATCAACCGGTCGCCTTCCCACCGCACGGCGGGATGCAGGTCGGCGAAGAGGTTTCTGGCGCCTCCGGTGGCCAGCTGCCGGGAACGCCACATCAGGTCCGCCTCCAGCAGGCCGTACACGCGCGGCCAGAACTCCGCGAGCGCCAGCTCCCAGTAGGCGCCGAGGGTGTCCGCCACCCTCTGGACCCCCGCGACGGGGTCGGCCTGGAACCGGGCGATGGAGCGGGTGTCGGAGGTCTGCACCCATCCGGCCTCTTCGGCGGCCTTCTCCGGGGGCGTGAGCCGTACCCGTGAGAGCTCGGCGGCGAAGTCAGGCAACGGCGTGTCCGGAGGAGGCGTAAGAAAGTCCGACATATACCCGTACGTCGGGGCTAGAGCGAACAGCTCAGACAGGTCGATAGAGCCGAGCCGGGGCCGTACGGCACGCAGCCAGGACAGGTGGACGGCATGCCGCGAGGGCGCGCGAAGCACCCGGAGGCTGGCCACCAGCTCCCACATCGGAGAGAACGCGAAGCGGAGCCGCGCCAGGTCATCGGCTCCGAACCGCCACTCGACACCCACAAGGCCCCCGCCCCTTCCCGGACATTTAGCCCTGCCTAAAAGATTGGCATGGATGCGAACACATGTCCAAGGGTTGGCCTGTGACCAGCGTTACGGCCGACAAGCCCTCCCTCCTCCAGTCCAGGATCGGAGGTCTGCCCCGGGCCTTCTGGGTGCTCTTCTGCGGCACCTTCGTCAACCGGCTCGGCACCATGGTGGAGCCGTTCATCGGCGTGTACCTCACCCAGGCCCGTGGCATGTCGCTGGCGAGCGCCGGCGTGGTCATGGCCGTCTTCGGGGTCGGCTCGCTGACGTCGCAGCTCGTGGCGGGCTGGCTGGCCGACAACCTGGGCCGCCGTGCGACCCTGGCCGGCGCGATGGTGGCCACGGCCGCCACCATGATCTTCCTCGGGTACAGCACCTCGCTGCCCGCGATCATCGCCGCGATGGCTGTGCTCGGCATGGTGGTGGACGCCTACCGCCCCGCCTCGCAGGCTCTGGTGGCCGACCTCATCGCGCCGCACGACCGCCCGCGCGCGTTCGGGCTGCTGTTCTGGGCGATCAACCTCGGCTTCGCGGTGGCCATGGTCGCCGGGGGCTGGCTCGCCCAGTCGGGGTTCGTCTGGCTGTTCTGGATCGACGCCGTCACCTCGCTGGTCTTCGGCGTCCTGGTGTGGCGGGCGGTGCCGGAGACCCGGCCGGAGAGGACCCACCAGACGGGCGGCTTCCGCGAGGTGCTGAAGGACCGGCTGATGGTGGCCTACGTGCTGATCACCTTGATGTACACCTTCGTCTACCTCCAGGCGTTCTCCACGCTGCCGCTGGCGATCACCGGCCAGGGCCTGCCGACCACCGCGTACGGGCTCGCGATGTCCGTCAACGGGGTGCTGATCGTCATCGTGCAGCCGCTGGTGGGCCACTGGCTTGCCAAGCGCGACGCGAGCGCCATGCTCGCGGTGGGCATGGCGGTCGTCGGGGCCGGGTTCGCGCTGATGGCGTTCGTCTCCACGACGGCGGGGTACGCCGCGACCGTCGCGGTCTGGACCCTCGGCGAGATCGTCACCGCCGGCATGGCCGGCACCGTCGTCGCCACGCTCGCCCCGGCGCACCTGCGTGGGCGCTACAGCGGCCTGTTCGGTTTCGCCTGGTCGGCGGGCGGTCTGCTGGCCCCGCTGATCGGCACCCGCCTGCTCTCGGTCGGCCAGGGCACGCTGTGGATGACGGTAGGAGCGCTCGGGGTGCTGGCCGCGCTGGGCCAGCTCGCCATCGCCCCGGCGATCCGCCGCCGCTTGAGATCTTCTCGTACGGATTCTGACGAGTCCCGGTCGCCGGAATGAATACGACAATTCGACTCGCGCCGTTGATATCGGTTGACGGGCGATATGAAGCGTTCGGTTGATCCGCTGCGGACCGCAATGTGGTCGAAGTCGACATCAAGGGTTTATGAAGAGACGATGAAGTGGCCGGCGCGCACGTCGCGGCCCGGAGCTGCTCACGATCATGATGGACGACCTTCGTCCACAGGGCTGATCCATCGCCCTGGCCTCAGGACCACCACACGTAAGGTGGAGACCGTGCCCCAACTGCGTATAGCCCTCGCCCAGACCAACCCCACGGTGGGCGACCTGTCGGCGAACGCCGACAAGCTCGTCGAGTGGACCCGCCGCGCCGCCGGCCGAGGGGCGCACCTGGTCGTGTTCACCGAGATGTTCCTGACCGGATATCCCGTCGAAGACCTGGTCCTTCGCACATCGTTCGTCGACGCCTCCATCGCGACGCTCGCGGCCACGGCCGCGCGGCTGGCCGACGAGGGCCTGGGCGAGATCCCCGTGGTCGTGGGGTACGTCGACCGCTCCGGGGTCGCGCCCCGCGCCGGGCAGCCGAAGGGCGCGCCGCTGGATGCCGCCGCGCTGATCCACCATGGCCGCGTGGTCACCCGCACCGCCAAGCACCACCTGCCCAACTACGGCGTCTTCGACGAATACCGCTACTTCATCCGGGGAGACCGGCTGCCGATCTTTCGCCTCCACGGCGTCGACGTGGCCATCGCCGTCTGCGAGGACCTCTGGCAGGACGGCGGCCCGGTCTCGGCCGTCGCCGAGGCGGGCGCGGGCCTGCTGGTGGTGCCCAACGCCTCGCCGTACGAGCGCGAGAAGGACGACGTGCGGCTGGAGCTGTGCGCGAAGCGCGCGCGTGAGGCCGGGTGCGTCCTCGCCTACGCCAACCAGGTCGGCGGCCAGGACGAGCTGATCTTCGACGGCGACTCCATCGTGGTGGGCGCCGGGGGCGAGCTGATCGCGCGGGCGGGCCAGTTCCGCGAGGAGCTCTTGGTCACCGACCTGGAGCTGCCGCTCGCAGACGCGGAGGCCCGAGCCGGGTCCTTCCCCGTGGACGCCCGAGACGGCACCACGATCACCGTGGAGCGGCTGGAGCTGTCCGCCGATCCGCTCCCGGCCTACGCTCCCGAGCAGCCGACCGTCGCCCCGCGCCTCGACGACCTCGAGGAGGTCTATTCGGCGCTGGTCCTCGGCGTGCGCGACTACTTCACGAAGAACGGTTTCCAGTCGGTCATCCTCGGCCTGTCGGGAGGCATCGACTCGGCGCTGACCGCCACCATCGCCGCCGACGCCGTCGGTCCCGACCGGGTCCACGTCGTCCTGATGCCCTCGCGCCACTCCTCCGACCACTCGGTGGGCGACGCGCGCGATCTCGTCGAGCGGCAGGGCGCCCACTCGCGGGTGGTCCCCATCGAGGGCATCGTCGACGCCTTCGAGAAGGAGGTCGACCTGCACGGCCTCGCCGCGGAGAACCTCCAGGCACGCGTGCGCGGCATGCTGCTCATGGGGCTGTCGAACGAACATGGCCACCTGGTGCTGACCACGGGTAACAAGAGCGAGCTGGCCACGGGCTACTCCACGCTCTACGGCGACTCAGCGGGCGGCTTCGCACCCATCAAGGACGTCCTGAAGACCACGGTGTGGCAGCTCTCCACCTGGCGCAACGCTCAGGCCGGCCGCGAGGGCGACCTGCTGCACCACTTCGCCGTGCCGCCCATCCCGGAGAACTCCATCATCAAGGAGCCGAGCGCCGAGCTGCGTCCCGGCCAGCGGGACACCGACTCGCTCCCGCCTTACGACGTGCTCGACCGGCTGCTCGCCGATTACGTCGAGCACGACATGGGCAAGGGAGAGCTCGTCGCGGCCGGGCACGACGCGGAGCTGGTCGCGCGGGTGATCCGCCTCGTCGACCTGGCGGAGTACAAGCGCCGGCAGTATCCCCCGGGCCCGAAGATCACCCCGAAGAACTTCGGCCGCGACCGGCGTCTGCCGATCACCAACCGCTGGCGCGAGACTCCGGCCAGCTGACGCCCGCTCACCCGCCCGAGGGGGGCGGGTGAGTCTCACCGGCGGCGTCAGGGCAGCAGACCCGCCAGGATCTGGTCGGCGATGCGCTCGGGCAGGTCGGCGGGGAGCTCGTCGTCGTTTTCGCGCCACTTGGTGAAGAAGATCATCGCACCGGTCAGCGCGGCCATCGCCACCTCGACGTCGACGTCGGCGCGGAGCTCCCCCGAGTCGACGCCCCGCTGCACGACCGCCCGCAGAGCGTCCCGCCGGGGCTTGACCGCGATCTCGCGGAAGCGCTCGGCCAGGTGCGGGAAGCGCTCCGACTCGCTCAGCGCGATGTTCATGATGCAGCGCGTGCGCCGGTGGTGGGTCTCCTGTTGCATCCCCGCGAGGTAGCGGATGACGTCCTCGCGCACGGACTTCCCCTCGAGCTCCGGCATCGGGGCCTTGAGGGTGGCGAGCGCGTCGACGACGAGGTCCTCCTTGTTGGACCAGCGCCGGTAGATCGTGGTCTTGCCGACGCCTGCCCGCGCGGCGATGGCCTCGATGGACAGCTCGGCGACACCGGTGCCCTCGGCGATCATGTCGATCGCCGCGTCGATGATCGCCTTCTCCGCCTTCTCGCTGCGGGGACGGCCTGGCGTGCGGGCCGCCCCGAGATGCTCAGTCACCATGGTCAGCTCACACTACTGCCGGTTCCTTGTTCTCCGGTCGAGCGGCGAGGGTCGCCACCGTAGGCTTACCCGGAAGCCACTTCGCCACCACTGCCGCGCCGATCAGCGCGACCACCGCGCCGCACAGGGCGGTCAGGTGCATGCCGTCCATGAACGCCTGCTTGGCGGGCGCGACCAGCGAGACGCCGTTCGGCCCGAGTGCCTGCGCGGCACCCATGGTGGCTGTGATCGACTCGCCCGCCGCGTGACGGAGGTTCTCCGGCAGCACGGTCAGCGACCCGGCCACGTTGGTGCGGTAGGTCGCCGACAGGAGCGAGCCGAGGATCGCGACGCCGAGCGCCCCGCCCACCTGCCGGACGGTGTTGGTCATGGCCGAGCCGACGCCCGCCTTCTCGCGGGGCAGCGAGGACATGACGGCCTCGGTCGCGGGCGGGTTGATGTTGGCCATGGCCGCGCCCTGCACGAAGCCGATGATCTCGAAGACCCAGATCGAGGTGTCGACCTGGAGCAGCGTGTAGCTCGCCAGCGAGCCGGCCACGACGACCAGGCTGACGGTGGCGACGACCTTGCCTCCGAACCGCCGGACCATCTGGGCGCTGAGCGGGGAGAAGATGATCTGCGCGGCGGCGAACGGCAGCACCAGCGCGCCGGCCTGCAACGGGCTGTAGCCCTTGACGATCTGCAGGTAGAACGCCAGGAAGAACATCACTCCCATCATGGAGAAGAACACGAGCCCGACGCTGGCGACGGCCGTGGAGAACTTCGGGATCGCGAAGTACCGCACGTCGAACGCCGGGTGGGCCGTCCTGCGCTCATGCCAGACGAAGGCCACGAGCACCGCGACGCCGGCCAGGGTCGGCACCCAGACCTCGGGGTTGGTCACCGTGCCGAGCTCGCCGCCCTTGATGATGCCGTAGACGACGCCGACCAGGCCGATGATGGAGAGCAGCACCCCAAGGGGGTCGAGCTGGGCCTTGTCGGGGTTCCTCGACTCCGGCACCAGGAACGCGATCAGCAGGAAGCTGATGATCACGACAGGCACGTTCACCAGGAACACCGAGCCCCACCAGAAGTGCTCGAGCAGCACGCCGCCGGTGATCGGGCCGACGGCGATGGCCAGGCCGACGCCTCCGGCCCAGATGCCGATCGCCTTGCCGCGCTCCTCCGGCGCGAAGACGTTGGAGATGATCGCGAGTGTGGCCGGCATGACGGCGGCGCCGCCCAGACCCATGGCGGCCCGCGCGAAGATCAACTGAGTGGGGTCCTGCGAGTAGGCGCTGGCAAGCGATGCCAGGCCGAACAGCACCATGCCGACCTGCAGCATGCGCCTGCGCCCGAACCGGTCACCGAGCACCCCGAAGGTGAACAGCAGCCCCGCGAAGACCAGCGTGTAGGAGTTGATGGCCCATTCGAGCTGGCTCTGCGTCGCCCCGAGCCCCGCCTCGGGATCGGAAATGACCTTCAGCGCGACGTTGAGAATCGTGTTGTCGAGAACGATCGCCAGCAGGCTGAATACCATCACGCCGAGGATCTGCCATCGGCGTGGGTGACCTGTCGGTTGTTCCATGGTTGCCCCCTGTATACGGCTTTTGCAAGATATTTCGATACGGTGGAGTTTCGCAACGATACCGTAGCGCTTCTGAATTCGATACGCAACCGTCCCGTTTCGTAACCCTGGCGTGGGTTGGGGGCCATATGACGTACGTGTCCGCGCCATGAAAGCCGCGACTCCTGCTCACCGCCGGCTGTACGGGCGATTTGCGAAGCGGATGCCCCAGGGTGACGCGGATCTCGGGGTGTGAGGGGATGAGGAGGGGGCATCCCAGGTGTTGCCATAAGGGTCAGGCGTGGGATGATCTGACCGTCCGGGGACGCCACAGGGGCGCCTCGAGGCCTGGAGGGATCCACGATGTCCTCTACGTCAAGCGTTTCCAGCTCGTCGACCGCGCTCTACGGCGGCAAAGCTGGGCGAAGAGTGACCGTCCGCGACATCTCTGCCGCAAAGGAACGCGGCGAGAGATGGCCCATGGTCACCGCCTACGACGCGATGACGGCCAGGGTCTTCGACGAGGCCGGGATTCCGGTCCTGCTCGTCGGCGACTCGGCCGCGATGGTCGTGTACGGCTACGACTCCACCCTTCCCGTCTCCGTCGACGACCTCCTCCCTCTGACGGCGGCGGTCGTCCGCGGCTCGTCCCGCGCGATGGTGGTGGCCGACCTCCCGTTCGGCTCCTACCAGTCGTCCCCGCAGCAGGCGCTGGAGTCGGCGGCGCGCTTCATGAAGGAGGCGGGTGCGCACGCGGTCAAGCTGGAAGGCGGCCGCCGCGTCCTTCCCCAGGTCGAGACGCTCGTCTCGGCGGGGATCCCCGTCATGGGCCACCTCGGCCTGACCCCGCAATCCGTCAACGTCTTCGGCGGCTACCGCGTGCAGGGCCGCGGCCAGTCGGGCGACGAGCTGATGGCCGACGCCAAGGCCCTGGAGCACGCGGGCGTGTTCTCCGTCGTGCTGGAATGCGTCCCCGCCGACCTGGCCGCCCGGGTGACGTCCGCGCTGTCGGTCCCCACGATCGGCATCGGCGCGGGCCCCTCGTGTGACGCCCAGGTGCTCGTCTGGCAGGACCTCATGGGCCTCACGCCCCACCCGGCGAAGTTCGTGAAGAAGTACTTCGACCTGGCCGGGGAGATGGACCACGCGGTCCGCGCCTTCGCCGACGAGGTCATCTCCGGCGCCTTCCCGGCTCCGGAGCACAGCTACCGCTGATCACCCCGCTCCGGCCGTACCCGCCGAGGGGATCGCCTCTGGTCCCGGCTCAACCCGCGAGGGCCTGTTCGAAGTCCGCCCACAGGTCCTCGGGGTGCTCGATTCCCACGGCGACCCGTACGGTGCCCTCGCCGATCCCGGAGCGCTCCAGCTCCTCGGCGGTCAGCGTGCGGTGGGAGGTGGTGGCCGGGTGCAGGATCAGCGTCTCGACGCCGCCCAGCGAGGGTGCGAGGAGCGCCAGCCGTACCGAGCTCATGAACCTCTCGCCTGCCGCGCGCCCGCCGACCAGGTCGAACGAGAACACGCCCCCGAAGTCGGGCATGAGCTTGGCGGCCAGCTCGTATGAACGGTGGCCGGGCAGGCCCGGCCAGTGGACGGCGACGACGGCGGGGTGCTCGGCCAGGCGGGTGGCGAGCAGGCGGGTGTTGTCACAGTGCCGTGCCATGCGCAGGGGAAGCGTCTGCATGCCCCGCAGCGTCAGCCATGCGGCGAAGGGGTCGAGAGTGGCGCCGAGCTTCGTGGAGAACGCCCAGACCTTGCGGTACAGCGCGTCGTCGCCGAAGACGGCGATCCCGCCGACCACGTCGCTGTGACCGCTCAGGTACTTCGTCGTGGAGTGGACGACGATGTCGGCGTCGTGCTCGAGCGGGCGGCACAGCACCGGCGAGGCGAAGGTGTTGTCCACCACGGTGACCACGCCCGCCTCGCGCGCGGCGGCGCACATGCCGGGCAGGTCGGCCACCTGGGTCATCGGGTTGGCGATGGTCTCCAGGTAGAGCACCTTCGTCTCCGGGCGAACGGCCTCACGCACCGCCGAGGGGTCGTCCTCCGGGACGTAGGTGACCGAGATCCCGAACCGGCCGGCCAAGTCGGCGATCGTCGCGGCGGTCCCGCCGTACAGCGCGTTCTGAGCGATCACGTGGTCGCCTGGCTTGAGCAGGGCGAGCAGCACGGAGTTGATCGCGCCCATGCCGGAGCCGGCCGCGACGGCGGCCACGCCGCCTTCCAGTCCGGCGACCGCCTGCTCGAGGGCGCGCACGGTGGGGTTGCTGAGGCGCCCGTAGACGAAGGCGCCGTCGGGGCGGCCCATGCCGTCGGCGAAGACGGCCGGGTCCTCGAAGACGAATCCCGAGGTCTGGTAGAGAGGGGTCGAGATCGGCGTGCTGCCGTTCAGGGGCGGCTTCGGCAGGTGGACGGCCCGAGTTTCCGGATGCAGAGAGCTCATGCCGTCAAGAATGGCCGTAAGAAGGACTGTTTGTCAGATCCACCTGCGCGCCGGGCAGCCCGGAGGAGACGGGAACGGTCTCAGACATCCGTGATCCGCAGGCCTGCGTGGGCCTTGTAGCGGCGGTTGATGGAGATCAGGTTGGCGGTGAACGCCTCGATCTGGTGGGCGTTGCGAAGGCGCCCGCCGTAGATGCCACGCACGCCGGGGATCCGCGACGCTAGGGCCTGCACTGTGTCGGTCGCCTCGCGGTCGTCGCCGAGCACGAGCACGTCGAGGTCGACCTCCGTGACCTCCGGGTCGAGCAGCAGCACGGCCGAGACGTGGTGGAACGCCGCGACGACACGGCTGCCGGTGAGGAGCGCCGCCGCCTGCTGGGCGGCGCTGCCCTCCTCTACTTCCAGCGCGAAAGCCCCCTGCTTGTCGAAGCCCAGCGGGTTCACGCAGTCGATGACCATCTTGCCGTCCAGCTCGGAGCGCAGCGGCTCCAGCAGGGACCGGTGCCCGTCCCACCGCACCGCCACGATGACGGCGTCGGCCTCCGAGGCCACGACGGCGTTCTCCGCGCCGCGCAAGGGCAGGCCGGCGCCGAGGCTCCCGGCCGCCTCCTGCGCGCGGGAGGCGCTGCGCGAACCGATCAGGACGGAGTGCCCGGCCAGCGCGAACCGGCGGGCCAGTCCCTTGCCTTGGTTGCCGGTGCCGCCGAGGATTCCGATCGACAGGGCGCCGACATCCCGAAGCTCATCGCTCATGATCTCGCTCGTTTCCTCGCTCACCTCGCGACTCTCCTGATCATGCCAGGTGTTTCTTATCAGGACGGCGGCGGGGGCCGTGATGCACCATGGGTTCCATGGACTCTGCGTCGGTGGCCTTCCTTCGCGAGGTGCTCTCCACGACCGGATGGATCGAGCGCACACGGGAGTTCGGGCTCTCCCTGCGCTCGACCCGCACCCCCGGCGGGCTGCTGGTGGTGGGCACGCCGGAGGAGGAGCCGTGGCACCTCACCGCGCACCTCGACGACGAGGCGCGCATGTCCGGGCTCGCGCAGCTCGCCCCGACCCTGGTGCGGTGGTCCCCGCCGCCCGGGGCCCCGCCTCACCTGGCGGTGGGCGTCGACCGCATCGAGGCGGCGCGTCGGGGTGAGACCCTGTTCGTCGTGGCCGAGCGGAAGGCCCCGGTGCCGCTGCTCGAACGCCTCGACGACGCGAGGCGCACGGGGGCGACGATCCTCGCCCTCGACGGCGGCGATCCGGAGCTGGAGGGCCTGGCCCACGACGCTCTGGCGGTGCCGCCCCTGGACGGCCTGTTCACCTTCGACGCCGCCCAGCATCTGGTCAGCATGGCCGCCGGCGAGACCTCGCGGTCACGCACCGGCCTTCTCGACCGGCTGGCCCGGCTCGCCGAGCGCATCACCGGCCCCCGGATCACCGACTGAGCCGATCTTCGTCGGAGATCGGGAGCAAAACGTTCACCTTGATGTGGCGCGGTTCCCTTCGCTTCTGATGCCTGCCCATCCGCGTCGCATGCCTGCTCCGGGGGACGGCCGTACGGGCCGGACGGCGCGCGTAGCGTGAGCCGTCGCGGGCCAGGTGAGGCCCGCGCACCCACGGTCCGTACGGATCGGCTTCCACATCGACCAAGGGGGTTCACTTGCGCCTGACACTCATGTGCCGAGACGATCGGGCCGCGTACACAGCTCATCGCCCAGAGTTACGGCAACACATCGCTTCCAGTGAGGCATGAGGCTGTGGCGCTCTTCATCGATGTCTCCGGGCTGGTCGGCGCGGGGGCGTTGCTCTTCGCGTACGCCATGCTGTCGATGCGTAAGTGGGCCGGTCACGAGGTGGGCTACCAGCTCATCAACTTCGGCGGCGGGGTCGCGCTCATGGTCAACTCCGCCTTCCACCTCGCGTGGCCGTCGGCCGCGCTCAACCTCATCTGGAGCGGCATCGGCATACTGACCCTCTGGCGGCTCGTCACCACGCGACCGTGGAAGCGGCGGCACATCCCGGACGGCGGCTAGTCGCCGTCCCACTCCTTGTCGCCTTCCTGCCAGGTCTTGTTGCGCGCGGCGGCCGTCTCCAGGGCCGCCGCCGCCTCCTCCCGGGTGGCGTAGGGACCCAGGCGGTCCTTGTTCGGGCAGCCCTTCTCGGGCTCGACCACCATGTGCTTCAGGCAGAACCACCACTGGTCACCGCTCATATGCCCTCCTCGCCCGGGGGCCTTCGGGAATGTCTCCGAAACGCCCGCCGCGCTTGCTCTCAGGCACATCCTGCCCCCTTGGAGCGGAACTAGACTTGGCGCATGACGACACTGCTCCGGCCAGGACGGCTCTCGCCCGCACGCAAGGTCCCCGCCCACATCGAGCGCCCGGAGTATGTCGGCCGCAAGGAGCCCCGCAGGGGTGAGTCCGACGTCCAGACGCCCGAGATGATCGAGCGCATGCGCGTCGCCGGGCGCATCGCCGCCCAGGCACTCGAGGAGGTCGGCCGTCACATCGCCCCAGGCGTGACCACCGACGAGCTCGACCGCATCGGCCACGAGTTCCTGTGCGACCACGAGGCCTACCCCTCGACGCTCGGCTACCGGGGTTATCCCAAGTCGCTGTGCACCTCGCTCAACGAGGTGATCTGCCACGGCATCCCCGATGACACCGTCCTGAACGACGGCGACATAATCAACATCGACATCACGGCCTACATCGGCGGGGTGCACGGCGACACCGACGCCACCTTCCTCGTCGGGGAGGTCGACGACGAGTCCCGGCTGCTGGTGGAGCGCACCCGCGAGGCGATGATGCGCGCGATCAAGGCGGTGGCTCCGGGGCGGCAGCTCAACATCGTGGGGCGGGTCATCGCGGCCTACGCCAAGCGATTCGGCTACGGCGTGGTCCGTGACTTCACCGGCCACGGCATCTCCACCTCGTTCCACTCCGGCCTCATCGTGCCGCACTACGACGACCCGTCCCTGTCGGTCACGCTGGTGCCCGGCATGACCTTCACGATCGAGCCGATGCTCACCCTCGGCACCATCGAGTACGACGTGTGGCCCGACGGCTGGACCGCCGTGACCAAGGACCGCAAGCGCACCGCCCAGTTCGAGCACACGATCGTCGTCACCGACTCGGGCAGCGAGATCCTCACCCTCCCCTGACCCCCGGAGCCTGGCTGGGGGACGCCGGCGAACGGCGTTCCTGTTCGAGTCCCGCGAGTCTTCCGAGTGGCCGATCTTCTACGCTTGGCATTCGATCCATCTATAGCGCGATAAATGCCGTTATATGAGGAGACACCGCGTGGATGACTTCCAGCCGGCGACGACCGCCGAGCACCTGCTGTGGCTGCTCTCCGAGCACGGCGTCGAGCATCTTTTCCTCAACCCCGGCACGGACTCGGCCCCCCTGCAGGAGGCGGTCGCCACGCTCGCCAAGGCGGGCGTGACCATCCCCAAGATCATCGTCTGTTCCTTCGAGTCGGTCGCCCTGGCCGCCGCACACGGCTACTGGCAGGTGACCCGCCGCCCGCAGTGCGTGTTCGTCCACGTGGACGTGGGCACCCAGAACCTCGGCGCCATGATGCACAACGCGCTGCGCGACCGCGCCGGGGTGGTCGTCATCGCCGGGAAGACGCCGTACACCGAGGAGCCGGACTCCCCCGGCGGTCGCTCGCACACCATCCACTGGCAGCAGGACGTGCCCGACCAGGCGGGCACGGTCCGCGGGTACGCCAAGTGGGTCGTGGAGATCACCCGTCCCGGCATGCTGGCCCGCGCGATCGGCCGGGCGGTGCAGGTGGCGTCGGGCGGCCTGCCTGGCCCGGCCTACCTCATGGTCTCGCGTGACGTCCTCATGGACCCGCCCGCGCGCGAGCTCGGCCGCACCACCGGGTACGCCGTCCCGCGCCCACCCGCGGCGGACGCCGACACCGTGCGATGGATCGCCGAGCGGCTCGCGGAGGCGGAGCGGCCGCTGCTCATCACGGCCAAGGCCGGCCGTCGCCCCGAGGGCTTCCTTTCCGTCACACGCCTCGCCGACCTCGCGGGGGTCCGGGTCATCGACCTCGCGGAGACGGGCTGCGTCAACATCTCGACATCCCACCCGATGAACCTCCTGTCGGCGGCCGACGGGCAGCGGGCCGTCGAGGAGGCGGACCTGATCATCGTCGTGGACGCCGACGTGCCGTGGATCCCGAGGTTCACCCGGCCCCCGGACCACGCCACGGTCATCCACATCGACATCGATCCGCTCAAGACCGACATGCCGATGTGGACCTTCCCGGTCGACGTGGCGGTCACCGCCGACGGCGCCACCGCGCTCGGCCAGATCGTCGAGCGCCTGGAGGAGATGGGCCACACCATGCCCCCGGCGGGGAGGCCCGAGGCGTCCCCGCCCGCCGCCTTCACGGCCCCGGCCGACGGGCCTATCACGGCGCATGAGGTGGTCTCCGCGCTGAACGACGTGCTCCGGGCGGACGACATCGTCGTGGAGGAGGCCGTGACCAGCGCCCGGGTGCTCCACGAGGTCCTGCACCGCACCCGGCCCGCCACGATGTACGGCACGGGCTCGCCCGGGCTCGGCTGGGGGCTCGCCGGCGCGGTCGGCGTCCGCCTCGCCTCGCCGGAGAGCAGGGTGGTGACGGTGGTCGGGGACGGCGCCTTCATGTTCGGCGTGCCGACGGCGGCGCTGTGCCTGGCCGCCGAGGCGGGCGCCCCGATCATGGCCGTCGTGCTGAACAATGACGGCTACCGTGCCAGCCGGCTGCCCGTCTTCGAGCTGTTCCCGCAGGGGCTCTCCGCCACCCGTGGAGACGCTGAGGGTACGCGGTTCGCCTCACCCCCAGACTTCGCCGCGGTGGCCCGGGCCTGCCACGCCCACGGCGAGACCGTGACCGATCGCGCGGACCTGGTCACCGCCCTGCGCAGAGGGCTGCGGGCCGTCGAGTCGGGCCGGTCGGCGGTCGTGGACGTCCACATCGTCCGCGACTGACTTCCCCCGCGCGGGCCTCGCCGCCGAGACCTGGCGGCGAGGCGGTCGTGCTCAGCGGCCCACCTCATCCGCGTCGACGCGCCCGCCCGCGTGAGCGTCACCACCGACGCTCCGGTGGTCACCGCACGCCGCATGCCAAAGCGCCCGGAGCACCCTCTCCCGCCGCCGGAGCAGCTTCGCGGGATTCCGCGGCATGCCCATCTTCAGGTAAAGCACGTTCGTCGAGGACGCGCCTAGACCTCCGAGCTCGGGAAGCCGGATGATGGCGACCCGCTCGGCTCGAGAAACGATCCGGCTGCCCGAGGATCCCGGCAATCCGTGAACCTCGAAAGCCATCACCCCTGCCCGGCACTCGATCTCGAACCTCAGCCCCTGCGCGGTTCGGGTCACGGGCACGGATTTCCGCTGCGTTCTCTCCCACGACGTCAGACCAGCCTCCGCCGCGATCTCCGCCGCCCTTTCCGGAGTGAGCGCGAAATCGCCGGCGACGGACTCCAGCGCGGCGCTCCCCTGGCGGTTCATCCGGGAGAAGAGAACTCCCAAAACGAGCATGATCACGAGGATGGCGATGGTCAACCCCTCCATAGCCGGCTCCTTGCCCGCGTCCGCACCGTATACGGCTTCACGCGACAGCCGCTCGCGCCGACGGCGAGGAAAGCCGTCTGGTACGGACGAACCCCTCCCTCTTGATATAAGACAATATCCGCATGGATCACCCAAAGCCCCCACCTCTCCGATGGGTTTTGGCAGTCCGACACCAGTACTAAGTACTACTCGCCGCTAGTCGAAGAAATGCTCGAGCTTCCCAGCGATACCTGACCGCTGCTCGACACCTAGTTTCCGCAATATCCGGGAGACGTGGCCTTTGATGGTCGACTCGGTGACGAAAACCCGGGCGGCGATCTCCTTGTTCGTCATGCCTCCACGGGCGATCAGGAACGCGATCTCCCTTTCCTTGGACGACAGCGAGTTGAGGAGGCTCTCGGCGTGGACCGACGGCCGCGCGATGATGTCCATCGTCTCGGTCTGTCCCCGCTCGCACTGCTCCCTGAGCCCGGTGACCAGTCGGACCAACTCATGGTCGTCGATCGGGATGGCCTCTTCGAGCGCGCAGATCCTGGCATGGAGGTCGGCGAGGATGGTCGAGACGTCCTGGACCACCTCGGCGACGGAGGGCTGCTCGGTATGCGAGCCCGCCGCGGGCGCCGCCAGCTCCTCACGGTTGAGTGCGTCCTCCCGCTCGCGCGCGAGCACGGTGGCCACCGACCTCGCCGTCCACTCGAAGGCCCGTACGTGCTCGTCGGTGTAGGCGTGGCTCTTGTACGTCTGGATGGACGCCAGGCCGATCACCGCGGAGTGGCCGTCGCCGGTCTCGAACAGCGGGATGGTGATGGCGTCCTCCGAGATCCGCTGCTGGTCGCCGAAGGCCACACCATGGTGCAGGAGCATGCCAGTGTCGCTCGCGTAGGTGTACGGCCGCCTGTGCCTGAGTATCCACGCGGCCTGGCCCATCGGGCCGTACCCGAAGACCTCCGGAGGGACGTACCTCTTGACGGCGATCGTGTCGTCGAAGGTGTACGGGTAGACGATCTTGCGTCCCTCCCGGTAGAACCCCACGTAGAAGGCGTCCACGCCGCAGATCGTGCTCATGGCGAAGCGCCAGTAGTCGAAGAGGGCGTGATGGTTCCCCATGCGCGCGCGGATCCCCCGATCCGCCTGGCTCAAAGCGGCGGCCACATCGGGGGAGAACCTGTAGCTGGAACGAGCCACGGACACTCGTCCTCCAATGACTTACCTCGGCGTTTCGCGAAGACCCAGTGCCCAGAAAAACAGAGCGTAGCGATGAGCCTTGCCGACTCACGCCTGTCTCGTCATGATTTCACCTGATTTGGTGTCATTAAGAGATCATCTGGCACCCCTGGAGTGGTCACGGGACGTGAGACGTGGATGGCCGGTGGGGCTCCGCGACCTCGGCCGATACCCTCTCGTTATGTTCACTCGGCCGGGAAGCCCGGCCGGATTGGAAACGCTACGCTCCGCATACCACTGACTCAGGGACATGCGGTGGAGTCAACACGGGAAGCCCTTTACGAGGGCGGAAGCGAGGTCTCGCTGGGCCACTTCCGCGACCACCGCGCGAGCGTGAGCGCGGCCACCAGCAAAAAGGTCGCGCCGGCGTATGCGCCGAGCTCCATCAGCTCTTCGCGGCTCTCATCCGGCGTCTGAGCGACCGTGAGCCGGACCACCACCGACAAGATATGCCGGACCACCGCGATTATGCCCACGATGATGAACGGCTCCAGCAGGAGATGGCCGCCCTCGAGATGGGTGATCACCGTCACGAATATCTCCAGCACCATGAGAACGAGCAGGAGCTCCTCGATGGAGACGATGATGACCTCCGGCCAGGACCCGTGGCTCCGCACGATGGTGAGGGCGAGCTGCACCATGATGCCCGCGGCGACGACCAGCAGGACGATCGAGACCAGGTAGAGAATCCCGTGCTCGGCGTCCGTGAGAAGCCTCATGAGCCTGGTGTCGGGTCGCACCGCGATGTTGGGAGGCGGCGGGGCGGGCACGCCGCGAGGGCCCGGTTCGTCCGGCATGACGTCCCCCCTTGACGAGATCTCAGGGGGAGAGCACAGAACCGCAGGTCACCGCTCCTGTATATCAGGTGCTCAGCCGCTTGGCCCTGGTCGGGGCGCGCACGATGTCCCCGCCGGTAGGCCCGGGTCCACGCCGGTGACGGCCCGGCGGCGCATGGCGGCCTCGGCGTTCCAGCGCGATGAGTATCCGCATTCACAAAAGCCCGCCCGGACGCACTCGCCGATATCACAGGTCCCGGCCCTCCCCTCGGAGTCACATTTCCCCGGCGGGCCGACTCACCTATTCGAAAACGAATCCACAGGCCTGGAAACGCGTCCACTCCGGCGGCATCCGATTGATGTCCGGTGCGATTCCCGGCGCGATCGCGGGACGGGCGGGACATGTGGCTCCCCGCCCGGGAAATGACAATTTCACCTTCCCATGGTGCCCACGATCCATTACCTTTAGTAATCGGCCGACTACACCGCGAAGTCACCGCCTTCGTGGAACGGTCGTCGCCTGCCGTGATTTCCCCGGAGGACGGAGCGAGGAGCTCAAATGCCGCATATGACGAAAATCAACCCCCAGGACTCCGCGCGCGCTCGTTTCGCGTACGAGCTTCAGCGGTACCGCATCCTGGCGAAGCTCACCCAGGGTCAGCTGGGCCGCAGGATCGGCTTCTCCGGCAGCCTCGTCGGCGCCATCGAGAACCTCAAGCGCACCCCCAGCGAGGATTTCGCGAAGCGCTGCGACCACGCCTTCGGCCTCGAGGGCGTCCTGACCGCCCTCCACCTCGAAGGCTGGCCACCCCCTCCACCGGTGCCCGACCACTTCCGCGACTGGACGATGGAGGAGCGCCGGGCGACCGCGCTTCAGATGTGGGACCCGCTGCTGGTCCCCGGCATCTTCCAGATCGAGCCGTACGCCAGACGGGTCTTCTCGCGCGCGCCCGGCACCACGCCAGAGCAGGTCGAGGAGCGGGTGCTCGGCCGCATGCAGCGCAGGAACATCCTCACCCTGGAGAACCCTCCCACGATCCTCAGCCTGATCGACGAGGGGGTTCTCCGCCGGCCCATCGGCGGCGCCGAGGTGATGCGGAAGCAGCTGGAGCACCTTGTCGAAATAGCTCAGCATCCGAGGGTGAACATCCAGATTGTCCCATACGACGCGGAGGCCATTTGCGGATTGCTTGCCGGTTTTGTTATAGCCGAACAGCGAGGCACGCCATATACGGTATATGTGGATTCCGTGCCCGACGGACGGACGATGAACGAACGAGGCGCTGTGGCATCGCTCACCGCTCGTTACGACGCCATCAGGGTTGAGGCATACCCGAAGTCCCTCTCGCTCAAGGTATTGAAGGAAGCGGTGGACAAATGGACTTAAGTGCGGCGCAATGGCGCAAATCCAGCTTCAGTGGTGATAACGGCGGCCATTGCGTCGAGGTGGCGGGCAACCTTCCCTGCGGCATCGCCGTCCGTGACTCCAAGAGCCCCGAACATCCGGCCCTGATCTTCACCCCGAAGGAATGGCTCATATTCGTCAATAGCATGAAATATGGGCGCATCATAATCTAATCCAGACACGCGCCTGACTCCGCTCGACGCAGATCACCGGGCGTCCCCGGAATGCGGCCAATGAGACGAGACCAGGCCGCATCCCCTCCCAGCCAGCAGCAGTGTTCCGATCTCCATTCCCCGGTGTGCGGCCTCATCCCGGCCCAAGGCAGGATCGACTACCCACCGGACCCGGCGCCAGCGACAATGACCCGATGAGCATCCGTATGGTCGGCGTCGACGAGCTTCCCCTCCTCCAGGACATCGAGCGTGCCGCGGGGAAGTCCTTCAACGGCATCGGCATGTCGGCGATCGCCGACGACGAGCCCCTCCCCCTCGACGTCCTGTCCGGCTACCAGCGCGCCGGGCGGGCCTGGGTCACGGTCGACGACGACGACCGTCCGATCGCCTACCTCATCGCGGATGTCGTCGACGGCAACCTCCATCTGGAGCAGGTCTCCGTGCACCCGGCCTCGGCGCGCCGAGGCATGGGACGCATGCTCATCGATCACGCCGCGGCCCACGCCAAGGCCGAGGGCCTCCCGGCGCTCACCCTGATCACCTTCACGAGAGTGCCGTGGAACGCCCCGTACTACGAGCGTTGCGGGTTCTGGTCCCTCGACGACGCGGAGCTGACCCCTGGGCTGCGGGCTCTGCGCCGCCGGGACGCCGCCCATGGCCTGGACCGATGGCCCCGGGTCTGCATGCGCCGGGATCTCTGATCCCCCGGTTCTCCCTTTAGTGTGCCGATGTCCTGACTTTTCGGCATTACTGGGCCGGCCATAATGGTCGTGCGAGATTCAAGGTGATCATCTCGCCGTGAACGACGGCGACCAATCCCACGCCGCCCGGTCATTCCGCCTATGCTGGAGCGAGTAAGGGATGATATCCCGCCATATTGATAAAGCCCCTTCGCGGAGGGCGAGCACTCAGCGTCGAATACGGATGCGTCCACGAAGAACCCGGAACGCGAGCCCGACGAACCCCTGTCGATCCGGAGTGACCCACAGTGACCCCAGCACCGCCTTCTTCCTCGTACCCAGAGGAACCGGTGGCCTCGGCGCCGACCTCTCCGTCCCATTCCGAGATCGACGCGATCGCGCGACACGACCCCGACGAGAGCTACCGGCGGCGGCACGAGGGCATCCGTGAGTTCCTGCGCGTGTTCGACCAGATGCGGATCCGTCCCACCTGGCGCAACGGTGACGTGCCGGTGCCGATCCTGTGGGTCACCGGGCCGTACACCGCGACGGCGGCCGTCGCCCAGGCCCTCGAAGCCCGGTTCGACGGCACCCCCTTCGCCCGTCTCGACCCCTCCCCGGAGCCCGCGGAGGGCGCGCCGGCGGCCGGGGGCCGCTTCACGCCGCCGTACGCCGCGCTGGTGACGCAGCTCCGGCAGGCCACGCGGGACCTCGCCGCCGTCGCCCCGCCCGGTGAGGCCCACCTGCGCTTCCCCCTGTTCGCGCAGGTGCTGTGGATGCTCGACCTCCAGATAGCCGAGGACGAGCCCGACCGCCTCCACGACGGGGCGAAGAAGGCGGTCCGCCAGCGCCGCAGGCAGATACGGGCGGGCACGGGCCAGGACCGGCGGAACTTCTGGGCGAACGTCCGCGCCTACGCGGAGGGCCCGCTGCCCGCCTGGGCCGCCGCCACCGCGCTCCTCAGTGCCGGGTGGGCCGACCAGCTCACCACCCTGCTAGGGGTGTGCGCGATCCTCGCCGGGCCGGTCATCGGCTCGCTCCACGTGCTCCTGCTCTCCCGGAGCTGGGCCGGGCGGCGCCGCTACATGTGGTTCTGCCGCCAGCCGTACCTCATGCCCGGCCAGCGCAGGAACCAGCCGCGCGACATCACCGGCTTCGCCGTGCGCCTGCTTCAGGCCCGCCGCCGCGCCACGGCGGTTCCCCTGCCCGTACCCGGGGCCGCCCCCCTCCAGCCGCGACCCCTGCCGTACGCGACGCCGTTTCCGCAGGTCGCCGCCGTCCCCCTCCGGGCTCCCGTGCCCGGGGAGAGGTCACCGAGCCCGGACGACACGGCAGGAGCGCAGGAGCAGCAGGCGGAGCCCGCCGAGGACCGCAAGCGGCTGGAGGCCGTGCAGTCCAACGAGGGCATCGAGCACCTTCTGGTCAACGCCTTCCTGGAAGACCTCAGGCAGGGCTACGAGCGGCGCCTGTGGAAGGTCTGGCGGCGGGTCGCCTGGGCGCGCACCTCCTACCCTGTCCTGCTCGTCGACGGTGGATTCACCCGCCTCGTCGCGAGGATCGAGGAGGTCCGTACCGCCACCTGCCTGTCCGACCCGCTGCTCGTGGTGGTGACGGGCCCGGGCGGCCAGGGCGTTCCCCCCTCCGCGGCACCGGCCGTCGCCCATGCCTGGGTGATGGCGGGACGCCCCGAGCTCACCGAGGAGCTGTGGCAGCAGTGGGGCGCGGAGCTGGCCAGGGACCGCGCCCTCGGCTCCCACCGCGTGGTGCGGATCGAGATGGAGCCTAAGGACGCCCCCATCCTGGAGAAGATCAACGTACCGGTCCGAGGGCGGCGGCGCCCCGTGCTGGCGCACCCGGTCCTCCCGTGGCTGGTGGTGACGGCGGTGGTCTCCCTGTCCCTCGTCCGTGTCCTCGCGTCCGCCACGAGCAACTGCGACCCCGGCATCTGGCGCGCCTCCAGCGGCGAGTGCGTCGGCATCAGCCACGGCGGCTTCGTCTTCGACGACCATCTCAGGCGCATACTCGGGGTGATCGACAAGCAGAACCAGGACATCCTCGACTCCGGGCACCCGTACGCCACGGTGATCTACTTCGGCAAGCTCACCACCCAGGGACGCTCGAACGGCGGCGTCGGCGACCCGATCACCGACATCCACGGCGAGCTGGCGGGCATCGCCCTGGAGCAGCGCAGGCTGATCGCCAACAGCAGCGACGGGAGCAAGCTGCAGATGCGCCTCCTCATCGCGAACGCGGGAGACGACTTCAAGTACGCCAAGGATGTCGCACGGGCGGCGCTCCAGATGATCGAGGACGATCCGACCGTCATCGGCGTGGTCGGGCTCGGAGAGAGCAGGCAGCCGGTCCAGGACGCCATCCAGCTTCTCGCCCGCAAGGCCGTGCCCGTGATCAGTACCACGGCGACGTACGACAATCTCGGGCTCCGGGGCTACGGCGGCGACGAGTACATCCCCTCGTTCTTCCCGCTGGCTCCCCCCAACACCCAGCTCGCCGACGCCGCCGCGCGCTGGGCCCACGCGGGCACCCCCCAGCAGGGCATCCCGGCAGCCAAGACGGTGGCCGTCTTCACCGACACCATGCTCAGCGATCTGTTCAGCAAGGATCTCGGCACCAGGTTCTTCAACGACTTCAACAAGACGACGTCGCACAAGGGAGCCACCTTGGTCGGGTACTCCAACGCGGGCGTCCTCGAGGAGAAGGTCACCAAGGTGTGCACGCAGCCGAAGAAGCCGGATCTGGTCTACTACGCGGGGCGCACCGCGCAGTTCGGGGCCTTCATCAACGCGATCGCCAAGTCGCAGTGCCACCAGCTCACGGTCATGGCCAACGACGACATCACGCAGTACGTCAACGACCACCAGGCCGAGCTCGGCACCAACGACCGCGTACGGGTGGTGTACGTGGCGCTGGCGTCGCCGAACGCCTGGGCGTCCGTCCAGCGGCAGTTCAGGTCGGGTTTCTACCAGGAGTTCGACGCGCTGATCCATTCGCTTCACATGGAAGGGCTGCCGGGCACCGAGCTGCCGTCGAAGGAGTACGCCGTGCAGGCCGAGGACGCGGCGGAGGCCCTCATGCGCGCGGCCCAGGTGGCGTTCTCAGGCCAAGGCGGCCCGGCGACCGTCAACGGCGATCAGGGCGTGGTGGACCGGGGAGGCATCCTGCTGGCGCTGGAGAAGCTCGAGGTGATCGATGGTGACAGCGGGCTGGTCAAGCTGCACGGTGCCCGCGACGGCCGGCACGCCCTGGATCGGCCGATCCTGCTCGTAACCGTCAACTCGAGCGGCGAGCAGGTCGTGATCCGCCAGTGCGGCCGGCTCTACGCGCAGCAGCCGCCCAGCCTCACCTGCTGACCGGCGGCCGCGGACCCGGCCCGCTGCCTAGCGCTCCACGCGCGGCGGCCGATCATGACACCCTGAGGCGCCTCAGATCTGCCCGCTGACGGTGGTGCCCTCGCCCACGACGCTGTTGATCGTCAGCGCGCCTCCGACCTCGCTGAAGCGCCGCTTCATCGTGTCCATGCCCCGGCCGGTGCGCCCCAGTGGGAAACCTATGCCGTTGTCGCTGATGGTCAGCCTCAGCCCGCCGCGCCCCGTGGTGAGGGCGACGGAGAGGGTGTGCGCGCCGCTGTGCCGCTCGACGTTGTTCAGCGCCTCCAGCACGACGGCGTACACGGCGTCGGCGACCGGCCCGGTCACCCGTTCCTTGGGCATCGCCCATACCTCGACGGTGATCCCGGTGCGCTCGGACCATTCCGTCAGGTAGTCCTCGATCGCCCGCGCCAGGCTTCGCTTTCCGCGCATGCGCAACTCTTCGTACAACTCCCCCAACCTCCTTGCGCACCGCTCGGGCTACTCCCGGCCCCACCGCGTCGCCATGGTGATCCCGGGACGACGCTACCGACGCGTGCTTGAAGAGCGGTTGGAAAATGGCTTGGGGTAGAGGCAAGGCCACCGAGCCGGCCGGACGCCCACCCTATGTGTTTATGCCCGAACTCCTTGATGCCACGCTACCCGCAGGTAGGTATCGGCGCGCTCAGGAGAGACGGCTAACCTCGCCCTGTCGTCGGGCTATTCCCGGGTGCTCCTGTCGAGCCTGGAAAGGTAGTCGTTGTAGGCGTCCAGCTCGGCGTCACCGGTGCCGCCTTGCCTCGCGGCACGGGCGTCGGCGCGCCGGTCGGCCCGCTCGGCGGTACGGTTCTCGGCGCGATACCACTGGAAGGCCAGCGCGAGCAGCACGATGAGCGTCGGGATCTCCCCGAACGCCCAGGCGATGGCCCCGCCGGTGCTCTGGTCGGAGAGCGCGGAGGCTCCCCAGGTGCGGCCGAGCTGGTCGTACCAGTCGGCGGCGAGGACCGTGCCCATGTTCATCAGCGCGATCCCGAAGAACGCGTGGAACGGCATCGTGACGAAGAGCAGCAGCAACCGCCCGAAGTACGGCAACTTGGTCGGCGCAGGGTCGATCCCGATGATCACCCAGAAGAAGAGGCAGCCGCTGAGCAGGAAGTGGAGGGTCATCGCGATGTGCCCGAGGTGCTCCTGCATGGCCGAGGCGAAGAGCGGCGTGAAGTAGAGGGCGTACGTCGAGACGATGAAGATGGCCGTGGCGATGGCCGGGTGGGTGACGACCTTGGTGACCCTGCTGTGCAGGATCGTCGTGATCCACTCGCGCGGGCCGCGGTCCCCGCGCCGTGCGGCGGGCTTCAGCGCCCGCAGGGCGAGGGTCACAGGGGCGCCCAGCACGAGGAAGATCGGCACGAGCATCGACAGCACCATGTGCTCGGCCATGTGCACGCTGAACAGCACGGGGGCGTAGCGCGCCACGCCGCTCTGCGTGACGAGGACGAGCAGCAGCACGCCGATGCCCCAGCTGATCGTGCGTCCCATCGGCCAGCGGTCTCCGCGGCGCGCCAGCCGTACGGCTCCCGCACCGTAGAGACCGGCCAGCAGGGCCGCCAGCACCGCGAAGAACAGGTCGAACCACCACAGCGAGACAAGAGTCGCGAGGGAGATCGGCGGCGGGATCAGGTAGCCCAGCAGCTCGAAGGCGCGGTCCACCGGCAGGTCGAGCGGCGGCGGGGCCGTACGCGAGAGCGCGACGGCGAGGCCGACCGTCACCAGCATGATCAGGCCCTCGACCCCGGCGAGCCTCGTGAAGGCGCCCGGCCGCCCGGCGGACAGGGCGGGCAGGGTGCGGCCGCGGTGCCACCAGCCGATCACTCCGAGGCCGGCGAACGCGGTGACCTTGGCGAGGATGATCAGCCCGTAGGAGCTGGTGATGAGGTCCTGGACCGCCGTGAGCCGGGAGAGCGCGCTGAACAGGCCGGACACGCCGGCCCCGGCGAAGCACCAGAGCGCCATGCGGGAGAACCGGTGCGCCGCGAGGTCGAGGTTGGGCTCCCCGCGCAGGGCGTGAACGCACAGCAGCAGGAGCCCGCCGACCCACAGCGACAGCACGAGCAGGTGCAGCGCGACGCTGGTCGTCGCGAGGCCGTGGTTGGGCGCCGAGGAGGAGTGGCCGGTGAGCGCCGGGGGCATCAGCGTGGCAAGCGCGAGGACGAGCAGGCCTCCGGAGGCGCCGACGGTGATCGCGCCGCGTGAGAACAGGGCGATGGCCGTGCCGAACAGCACGACGAGGGTGAGGGCGATGCCTTGCGGCACCTGGCTGGCGTAGCTGGTCAGCTCGTTGCCGCCGATGACCTCGGCGACCGGCATGCCCAGGGTCTCCGACAGGCTGAAGACCAGGGTGGAGGCAGCGGCCGCCGCCCACGCCAGGCCCGTCCACGAGGCGGCCTTGACGTAGGCGAGAGCGGGCTTGCCGAGCAGGCCCTTGTCGCTCGGAAGCAGCGCGGTGGCGAGGAGCAGCAGCCCCACGGTGAGCACGCCCGCGACGTCCATGGACAGCTTGGACACCGGCAGCGCCCAGCGGGTCAGCGTGCCCTCGTCGGGGAGGCCGGGGATGATGCGCGGGGTCGCGGCGCCGCCCAGGACCATGGCGACGATCAGGCCGCCGATCGCCACGCAGGCGCCGGCCACGGCGAGACGGGAAGTTCTGTTCACGACTTCTTCCGCATGCTGATGGCCAGGCCTATGCCGATGCCGGCGATGCCGAAGACGACGATCCACGCCCAGGCGGGGATGCCGCCCTGCTTCCGCTCCTGTGAGGCGGGGGTGGCGTCCACCGGGGTCGGCGTGAAGGCGGGCGGCGAGCTTGCGGCGGCCGTGCTCGCCTGCGGCGAGGGCGAGGCGGACGGGCTGCTCTGCTGCGGGGCCTTCACCGTGAAGGGGATCTCGCCCTCGACGGGGTGCCCGTCGTCGGAGACCACCCGCCAGGCGATCGTGTACTTCCCTGAGGGGAGGGCGCCGGAGACCTTCTGCGTCACCGTCGGCCCGTCCAGCTTTGGCTTGCCGTCGTGGTAGTCATGACCACCGGCGTCACGCACCAGCACCACCGGGAACCGCACGCCCTCGTTGAACGTCAGCGTCACCGAGTCGAGGCGCTCGACGGTGGCCCCCTTCTTGGGGTCGCTGGTCTTCAGCGTCGTGTGGGCCAGGGCGGGAGACGCGAGAGCCGTGCCGAGCACGACGGCGACGACGAACGCGAGCGCGGCGGCAAGCGGGGAAGTCCTCATAGCCCCCTAAGGCTACTCACCTGGAGGCTAGGTCCCTACCGCACGGCGCCCGCGTGTGGAACGCGTCGCACCTGCCCGGCCTCGCGGATGAACGTGGCCGGGCCGATCTTTCAGAGGCCGGCGCAGGCGAGAGCCCGGTGGTAGGCGGTCACGCTGGCCTCACCGTCGTCGAGCTGCTCCAGCGCCGTGGCCGCGGTGAGCCACCCCTCGGCCGCCTTGCGTGAGACCGGCGAGTGCCCGAGCGTCACCTCGACCGCCGCCAGCGCCGCCGCGGCCTCGTCGCTCTCGTCGAGCAGGAGCAGGGCGTTCCCGAGGACGAGCTGAGCCTCGACAAGGAGCCCGGGAGTGCGCTCGTCGAGCATGTCCCTGCCCCTGCGGGCGTACTCGGCGGCCTTCGCGGCGTTGCCGAGGGAGACCTCGACCATGGCGAGCTGGACGGCGCCGCGCGCCATGTCGACCGTGCCGGCCGAGGACTCGGCCAGCTCGCGCTCGCCTCTCAGCATCAGGTCACGGCAGGCGGCGGCCTCCGAAGGCCGTACGCGGAGAAGCAGCAGGGCGTACGCCATGCGGAGCCTGGCGAGGTTGCGGGGCTCGCCGTTCTCGGACTGGACGGCCAGCGCGCGCTCGGCGAGGGCGAGCGCCTCCTCGCCTCGGCCGGTGAGTTCGGCCACGACGGCGGCGTTCCAGCAGGCCGCCACGGTGGAGCGTGGCGTGCCCAGCATCTCGGCCGCCGCCAGCAGCTCCACGGCGAACTGGCGGGCGCGCAGCAGGTCGCCACGCACGATGTAAGCGGCGAGGAGGGTCGCGCCCAGCTCGACGAGGTCGTCGTTCCAGGCGGGGCGGCCGGCTCCGAGGATGGCGTCCTCGCCGACGCTCACGGCGGCGGCCAGGTCGCCGCGCTCGCGGTGACACCGGGACAGGGCGACCGTGACCGCCACGACGCGCTCGGAGGTCACCGTGTCGCTTCCGGACTCACGCAACCGGGTCAGGACGGTGATCGCCTCGTCGAGGTCGCCGCACGCCTCGCTGGCCAGGGCGTAGCCGTACTCGGCCTGCTGCCTGAGCGAGGCCAGCCCGGCCAGGCTGCCGTCGTCGAGGAGCTCGGCGTAGCGGCGGCGAGCCTCGGCGACCTCCCCGTTGTCAAGGGCGAGCCTCGCATAACCGAGGCCCAATTCAAGGTCCTGCATCTGCTCGGCGGTGACCCCGTTGATCAGGTACGTTAGGGAGCACTCAAGCTTCGCGGCCAGCAGTTCCAGCACAGCTGCCGTCGGCGTTCGCTTGCCGCTCTCGATAAGTGATACATAACTATCCGAGAGTTCAGGATGGGCCAGTTGCGCTTGGGAAAGGCCGCGCTGGCGGCGGATCGTCTTGATTCGCTGGCCTATAAGATCTTGACCGCTCACCGGCACCCCTTGAAGATGTAATCCCCGACACACTGCGACAGATGGGAGTCAATCATGCGTCGCCGCCGCCTCGCACTTTGTGCCCTAGTTATTTCACTCTCGGCCACCTTGGGCCTCATGGGCAATGCTACGACCGCCGCCGCTGCGGACACGCCTGCACCAAGCGTCCGCGCCGACTTCCTGTGCTGCTGATCCATCACTCAGCTCGCACGTAACGCCAGGAAAAGATCCACCCTGTCCGCCATCGTGGACAGGTCTCGTCCGGTCAGCTCTTCGATCCGCCGGATGCGGTATCGAACGGTGTTCACATGCACGTGCAGTCGCTCCGCGCAGATGTTCCACGACCCCCCGCAGTCGAGGAACGTTCCCACTGTGCGGACCAACTCCGACTGGTGACGCCGGTCGTAGTCGAAGAGCGGAGCCAAGATCCGGTCCGCGAAGGACCGTCGCACGTCGTCGGGGACGGTGGCCAGCAACAAACCGTGAGTGTATATCTCATCGCTGGTCACCACTCCTCCGCCGCGTGCCTCCGCAAGGCGCCGTGCGTGGCCCGCCTCCTCGGCGCCGCCACGGATGGCTCCGGGACCGGTGAGACCGCCACTGACGCCGACTGACACCGTCGTCCTCAGAAGGGTGGCCTGGAGCGTCGCCACCCGTTCCCCCAGCAGTGCCTGAAGCGTTTGCACACTACGCTGCACTTGCGTTTGACCTTGCACATGCACGTTACGCCGCATTGGCGCTCCGGTCCAGGTTTCGCCGGACTCTTCCAAGGGCGTTCGTAGCGTTCGCAGTGGCACCAGCGCGACCGCTCCATCCGCCCCGGCGGCGGCCACCACCCGGCGGTCCAGCAGTTCCTCGATCACCTGGCCGCCCAGCACGGCGGGGTCGGGCCCGTCGGTGGCGCCGCGACGTGCGACCGTCGCCATGACCACCGCGTAGGGCTCCGCGGCGTCGATCCCGCAGGTGCGCAGCCGCGCCGCGAGCTCGGCCGGGTCGGCTCCGCCGGAACAGGCGAGCGCGATCAGCTGCTCGGCGAGACGCCGTTCGACCCTGCGGCCCTCCTCGGTACGGCTGCGCGAGAGCGCGACGCAGGCCGCGAGCTCGAACCCGGTGTCCGCGTCGTCGATCAGGTCGGCGCCGCAGACCAGTGCCCAGCCGGCCGCCCGGTGCGCCCGGTCGACCCCGAAGAGCGTGAACGGCCCGCCGGAGGTGCGGGCCAGGTGGGGCAGCCGCGTGGCCGAAAGATACTCGCGCGCCAGCCGTACGGGAAGGTCTCCCTCGAGCCGTCCCGCGATGACCGTACCGGTCGAGGAGATCACCGCGGCGGCGATGCCCAGCTCCTCCGCCGTCAGGGCGAACAGCTCTTCCAGGCCCGCGCCCTCGGCGACGGCGGCGACGATACGGCGGTGCCTGCCGAGCGCGCCGCGCAGGTCGACGGCCCTGGCGCCCGCGAGGCGGCCCTCCACCAGCTCGCTCAGCGTGCGGAAGGAGATCTCGGTCGGCACGTCAAGCAGGGGGAGGTCGTGCTCGCGGCACGCCTCGACCACGTCGTCCGGCACGTGGCCGAGCCTTGCCCTGCCCGCGCCGAGCGCGGCCACCTTCGCCTTGGCCAGGGTCTCGACGAAGCGCCGGGAGTCTTCCGGGTCGCGGCGCCACATGAGCCCGGTAAGCACCAGCTCCCCGCCGGACAGGTAACGGCCCGGATCGGGCAGGTCGGTGATGTGCACGCCGGTGAAGGGCCGGTCCATGTGCTCGCCGCCCGACAGCAGGGTGAGGCGGAGCTGGTCCATCGCGATGAGGTCACGTATCCGCACAGGCCAAGGCTATCCGCGCGCTTTTGGACGAACCTACAATCCACCGCCGCGCCCGGTGACGGCGTTTCGCGGCTGCGCCTATTGGCGCCCTTGAGCTGGGCTGATGTACTGCCCGTGTGACCCATACCGCGAGCAGCCAGAGCAAGGCCCTCGGGCGGGGCGTCGGCGCGAGCGTGACCCGCCCGGACGGCGACCTGAAGGTCACCGGCGAGTTCGCCTACTCCTCCGACCTGTACCTCGCGGACATGCTTTGGGGCACCACTCTGCGCAGTCCCCACCCCTCCGCGTGGATCCGCTCGATCGACGTCGGCGCCGCTCTGGCCATGCCGGGCGTCCACGCCGTGCTGACCCACGAGGACGTTCCGGGCGAGCGGTTCTACGGCCTCGAGCACAAGGACCAGCCGGTCCTGGCCATCGACCAGGTCCGCTACCAGGGGGAGCCGGTCGCGATCGTGGCGGCCGACCACCCCGAGACGGCCAGGCGCGCGGCGGCGGCCATCGTGGTCGCGTACGAGCCGCGCGAGGCGGTCACCGACCCGCGCCGGGCCCTGTTCGACCCCGACTGCCCGAAGGTGCAGCCGGGTGGCAACCTCGTGCGCCACCAGCCGGTACGGGCCGGCCGCGCGCCCTCCTCCGAGGCGGCCGAGGTCGTGGTCACCGGCGACTACGAGGTGGGCATGCAGGACCAGGCCTTCCTCGGCCCCGAGTCGGGCCTCGCCGTGCCCGCCGAGGACGGCGGCGTCGACCTGTTCGTCGCGACCCAGTGGCTGCACGTCGACCAGGACCAGATCGCCCCGTGCCTCGGCCTGCCGAAGGACAAGGTGCGGCTGACGCTGGCCGGGGTCGGAGGCGCGTTCGGCGCCCGCGAGGACATGTCGATGCAGATCCACGCCAGCCTGCTCGCCCTGCGCACCGGCAGGCCGGTCAAGATGGTCTACGGCCGGGAGGAGTCGTTCTTCGGCCACGTCCACCGGCACCCCGCCCGGATGCGGTATGAGCACGGCGCCACCCGCGACGGCAGGCTCGTCTACGTCAAGGCCGAGATCGTGCTCGACGGGGGCGCGTACTGCTCCTCCTCCCCGGCCGTGGTGGGCAACGCCGCGTCCCTCGGCGTCGGGCCGTACGAGGTGGACGACATCGAGATCGACGCCTACGGCGCGTACACCAACAACCCGCCCTGCGGGGCGATGCGCGGCTTCGGCGCGGTGCAGGCCTGCTACGCGTACGAGTCCCAGATGGACAAGCTGGCGGAGGCCTGCGGGCTCGACCCCGTGGAGATCCGGGTGCGCAACGCCGTCTCCCAGGGGTCACGGCTTGCGACGGGCCAGGTGATCGAGTCGCCGGCACCGCTCGCCGGCATGCTGCGCGAGCTGGCCGCCATGCCCCTGCCGGGCTCCTCGTGCTCCCCCGACCTGCGGTCCCTGCCGGGCGGTGTGGCGCAGACGACCCACGGCGAGGGGGTGCGGCGGGGCGTCGGGTACGGCGTGGGCATCAAGAACATCTGCTTCTCCGAGGGCTTCGACGACTACTCCACGGCCAAGGTGAGGATCGAGCTGCTCGGCGGCGAGCCGCACGTGCTGGTGCACACCGCGGCGGCCGAGGTCGGCCAGGGGCTGCTCATGGTCCAGGAGCAGATCGCCCGCACCGAGCTGGGCGTCGAGCGGGTGACCGTCGCCCCGGCCGACACCTCCGTCGGCTCCGCGGGCTCCAGCTCGGCCTCCCGGCAGTCGTACGTCACCGGGGGCGCCGTCAAGACCGCGTGCGAAGCGGTGCGCGAGCGGCTGGACAAGCTGCGGGCCGGTCACCCGGGGCTCACGCTCGAGGAGCTGCTGGAGGCGTTCGGACCGGTCGAGGAGACCCGCGAGTACCGCCACCGGCCGACCTACCCCATGGACCCGGTCACCGGGCAGGGCGACTCCCACACCCAGCTCGCGCTCTGCGTCCACCGCGCCGTGGTCGACGTGGATGTCGAGCTCGGGCTGGTCAAGGTGGTCGAGCTGGCCGCCGTGCAGGACGTGGGCAGGATCCTCAACCCGTTGGCGCTCGAAGGGCAGATCCACGGAGGATCGGCGCAGGGGCTCGGGCTCGCGCTCATGGAGGAGATCCAGGTGCGCGACGGCAGAGTGCTCAACCCGTCGTTCACCGACTACCTGATCCCGACGATCCTCGACATGCCGCCGATGAGGCTTTCGATCCTGGAGAACCCCGACCCCGACGCGCCGTACGGGCTGCGGGGCGCGGGCGAGCCTCCCACGCTCTCCTCCACCCCGGCCATCGCCGCCGCCGTCCGCGCCGCCACCGGCCTCCCCCTCTCCCGCGTCCCCATCCGCCCCCACGACATCGCCCTGGCGGACTAGACACTGGATTCACGCCGTGGAGGCGCCCTATGTGATGTCGCCGCGCTCGCAGGCCACGCCGTCGTGATCGCCGTCGACGTACCAGTAGTACTCCTCGTGGACGCCCTTGGTGTACGGACCGTAGTTGGCCGCGTTGGCCTGCTTGCAGCTCGCGAAGCGAGGGTCCGGCGTGCGTCTGGCGGCGGCACCCGTGGGCCTGGCCCGGGGCGACTGGGCGCCACGGCGAGGCCCTGAGGTGCGCGCCGGGGCGCCGGACGCCTGGGACGTCCCCTGGGGAACCAGCGGCATTGAGCCCGGCTGGGAGGCGGTGGATCCCGGCTGGGACGTGGACGCGCTGGGCGACCCACCTGATGCCGTGGGGGTGCTCGTACCCGGCGGGCAGGTGGCGGAACCGCCAGGAACCCCAGAGGTCGGCGGCGTCCCCGAGGTGACCATCGGCCCACCGGGCGACCCGGTCCCCGTTGCGGGCGCGCCGGACGGGCCGTTGTCGGTGGTCCCGGTCGAACCGTTCGGGGCCGTCGTTCCGGTGGTGCCCGGGGCGCAGGTCGAGGGAACGTCGGTCGGCGTGGTCGGCGATGGGGCCGAGGTGCCTGTGCCGGTCACCGTGCCGGCGGCGCCCAGCAGGCGGCCTACGAGGGCGTCGGCGACCTCCTTGGTGAGCCCAGCGATGCTGAGGCTGTCCTCGGTGATCGGCTGCGTGACCCGGGGAGCCGTGACCACCTTGTCGTCCACCACGACGGCGAGCAGCTGGTTGAGCGCGTCCTTGGTCAGGCCGGCAAGTTTCTGGCGGCTTTCCGGAGCCAGTACGAGGCGAACGGCGTACGTGCCGTCCTTTTCCGCGACCGTGCCGACCTTCACCACCGACGTGACGGTGACCCCAGGGGCCACCTGGTAGCAGGTGGTGCCCGCGTCGTCGAGCACCGCCTCCGCTCCTGGGCACGGCGCGGCCCGCACGCCGGTGACGGGGGCGAAGTGGATGGGGGTGGCGAGGCGGCGAGGCGGGGCCGCGCCGAGCGGGAGGTCGGGCTGGCGGGTCATCAGCACGGCGATCGTGCCGAGGACGCCCGTGACGATGACCACCACGAAGAGCCCCACGATCAGGGCCACGGTGGTGGAACGCGCGGCACGCGGCGGCCCGCTTGGAGCGGCCGGCGGTCCACCGGGCGCGCCCGGGCCGGGGGGCGGGCCGTCCGGACCGATCGGCGGCTCCCCCGGACCGCCAGGACCCATCGGCGGCTCACCGGGAGCCGTTGGAGGC
>JAOPYI010000025.1 GCA_025964675.1 Sphaerisporangium sp.
CCGCCTCCTTGGACAGATGCGGTCGAGTCGGGCCAGGCTGCCTTCACCCCAACGTGGTTCCCCGTCAGGGTAAGGCCCAAGCGGCCTCCGGACGCTATCAGGCTTCAGGGCGTCACCAGGGTCGGGCCAGGGGGAATCCCGATGTGCGGACGGAGTCCCTCAGGGCAGTCTGAGGGACATGAACGAGATGAACATCAACGGCCACCCGACCACCAAGCAACTTCGTCGCACGCGTGACGGCAGGATCGTCGCCGGAGTGTGCTCCGGTGCGGCGGAATTCGTCGGCATCGACGCCAACATCCTGCGGCTCGCGCTCGCCGTCGCCACCTTCTTCGGTGGTCTCGGTATCGGCATCTACGCCGTCGCGTGGCTGCTGATCCCGGAAGAGGGCAAGAACGGCTCGATCGTCCAGGATCTGGTCAACAAGCAGAAGAACGGGTCCGGGTCCACCTGGCAGCAGGTTTCGTCCTACTGGCAGCAGCCGTCGCAGGCCCCGCACGACCAGCCCCCGTACGCCGACAGGCCTACCTACGCCGACCAGTCCCCGTACGCGGACCGTCCCGCCTACGCTGACCAGGCCCCCTACTCCGCCCCGGCTCCCCAGCCTCAGTCCCCGACGACCCGGCCGCAGTCGCCGGTGGACGAGCCTCCCGCGAACGTCTAGGTCACCTGGGTGCGGACCCTGGTGATTATCTCGGCACGAGACTCGGTCCAGAGCATTGCCAGTAGTGCGGCGACGGAGAGCCCGGCCGCTCCGGCGAGGGCCACCACGGGCTCTGGACCGAGTGCTTGCGCGGCGGCGCCGCCGATGAGGATCCCGATGCCCTGGGACGCGAGCAACCCTGACTGCACCAGCCCGAAGGCCTGCCCTCTGCGGCTGGCCGGCACGCACTGCACGAACGCGGCATTGGCCGCGAGCTGGTACGCCCCGCCCATCCCCGCGAGGACCCACAGGGCCAGCACGACCGCCAGCGGAGGACGCATCGCGCATCCGATGAGCGGAGCGCAGCTGAGCATGGCCATCCACCCCATGGCCCGCAGGCGCCCGGTCGGCGTCACGAATCGACTGAACGCGAAAGCCCCGATCACCGTCCCCGTCGGCATGGCCGCCATGAGCAGACCGGTGATCAGCGTGATCCCGCGTGGATCCTCGCTCAGCGTCGCGGCGTACGGCACGGCGATTCCCTCGGGAAGCACGTAGAAGCCGCAGAGCCAGGCGAACAGCACAAGCGTACGTAGTCGCCGGTCGCCGAAGACGAGTCGGGCCCCGGCCTTGGTCATGGCCCACATGGAAGCGTGGACACCGTCCTCAGGGGCTGGCGGGGGACGCCGCCGCACACCAAGTACGAGGATGAGCGCCGAGGCCAGGAAGGTCACCGCGTCCAGCGCGAGGCCACGAAATGCGCCTATGGTCGCGATCATCCCGGCCCCTGCGGCGAACCCCAGCATCTGCACGGCCTGGTTGGTCATGTTCTGCAGCGCCGAGCCGGCGACGTACCGATCGCCCTCCAGGATCTCGGCCAGCAGCGCCGCTCGGGCGGCAGTGAAGGGCGAGCTCAGCAGCACCACGCAGAAGACCAGGGCGCACAGCACCGGGAAAGGCATGCTGGGCACGGCCATCAACCCCACCAGAAGCGCCCGCGCGACGTCACACACGATCATGACCTGGCGCCGCGCGTACCGGTCGGCGAGGCCGGCGAGCAGCGGACCGCCGAGGATCGGCGGAAGATAGGTCAGGGCGTAGACGGCGGCGGTCGCAAGCGGGGAATGGGTCCTGTCGAAGACGAGAAGGGCCAACGCCACCTGGGCGAGCTGGTCACCGAGTAATGAAAGGCACTGACCGACCCACAGCGCACGGAACTCGCCGATGGCGATGACCTCGCTGTACGTCGCTTGGCTTTCGGGCGAGCGGCGGTGCCGCCCGGGCAGCCGGCCTGGCCTCGTGGCCGCCATATGTCTCCGCTGGGCTCGCTGGGCCGTACCTGACACACCGTGTTCAGTATGTCACCTACCGTGCCCGGTCCGCGCCCGGTTACGCAACCCCAATCGCAGCAATGGCCTCGGCTGCCGGTCCGCTCTTCAGTGCTACGTCCCGATGAGGTCTGATCCGATCAGCGCGTCATCACGGGGACGGCGGCCCGCGGATGCACGGGACTACCAGCCGAGTTCGTGTAGGCGGTCATCATCGATCCCGAAATGGTGGGCTATCTCGTGGACCACAGTTATCTTCACTTCTTCGACGACTTCGTCCTCGGTCTCACAGATCGAGCAGATGGAGTTCCGGTAGATCTCGATCCGGTCCGGGAGGACGCCCGAGTACCACTCACCTCGCTCGGTGAGCGGGATGCCGGTATAGAGCCCGAGAAGGTTGGGTTCGGGTGGATCGTCCACGACGACCATGACCACGTTCTCCATGACCTGGGCGAGCTCGGGCGGGATCGTGTCCAGCGCCTCTGCCACGAGCTGCTCGAACTTCTCCCGCGAAACATCGATCACAGGCCAATCGTGTCACCGGCAGGCGGCGGCGCGTACCGCCGGTGGCAGGTACGGAACGCCCGAAAGCCGCGGGGAACCGTTCTTGACTATCACCGACACGCAGACTGACTCGTGGCTGCTATGAGTTGGAGCGCGTTTTCGGGTAGGCAAGACGACGATGAATTGGATGCGCTGGAGGGAAGCCGCTCGGCGGCTGAACGAGCGACGTGCCGTCCGCAGGACAGCGAATGTCCTGCTGATCGGCCTTGTCGCATTGGCCGGGGCCTGGCTGGGGATCGCCATCGGTGCCAACGTGAGCACGGCTGTGGGACCCGCGCAGATCGGGATGAGCCTGCGGCCGTCCTGGGGTGGGCAGACTGTCGTGGACGTACGTCCTCTCGGCACCCTGAGATTCGACTCGCACCATGGCCCGATACAGCTCAGCCTGAGCCTCGACGGGATACACGCGGATATCGCCCAGCAGCTCCTGGAAAGCCCTCGCTGGGCCGAGACCCTGCCCGACCTCATCGAGGCCGATCTCCAGGCGGGCCTGCGCGAGCTGGCCATCAGAGCCGCCGTCTGCGCGGTCGCCGGAGGTTTCCTGGCGGGCCTGATCGTCTTCCGGAGGTGGCGAAGCGCGCTTTGGACTGGCCTGGGGAGTTTCGGGGCGATAGCGCTCGTCGCCGTGATCTCGGTGATGACCTTCAATCCCGGTTCCATCGCCGAGCCCCGGTACACCGGCCTGCTCACCGGTGTCCCATCGCTCATCGGCAGCGCGGAGTCGATCGTCTCGCGCTTCTCGGAGTATCGAGGCCAGCTCGCCAAGCTGGTCACGAACGTCTCCCAGCTCTACCACGCGGGCACCACACTGCCGGTGTACTCGCCTGATCCGAACACCCTGCGGGTCCTGCACGTCTCCGACATCCACCTCAACCCGGTCGCCTGGAACATGATCCGCTCGCTGCAGGACCAGTTCAAGATCAATGTGGTCCTGGACACGGGCGACATCGCCGACCACGGGACCAAGGCGGAGAACAAGTTCGTCGAGGAGATCGGCAAGCTCGGGGTCCCGTACGTCTACGTCCGCGGGAACCACGACTCTCTCGCCACGCAGCGGGCCGTCGCCAGGCAGAAGAACGCCGTCGTGCTGGACGGCGCTGAGAAGACCGTAGAGGGCCTGAAAATCTACGGGGTCGGTGACCCGCGGTTCACGCCCGACAAGACGGTCAACGTCAAATCCGACGCTCAGATGCTGGTGGATCTCGGACGTGCCCACGCCGAGCACCTGACGCCCGAGGGGGACATGCCAAAGCCCAACGCTACTAAGCCTTCGGCGTCCCCATCTCCCACCTTGACGACCGCCACGACAAGCTCGGCCGCTGGGAAGATTCCCGTCGACCTCGTCGCCGTTCACGACCCCACCGTCGGACGGGCGTTCAGCGGTGCGACACCGCTGGTCCTCGCCGGCCATGTGCATGAACGGTCGACCGAGATGCTGAAGACAGGCACCCGACTGATGGTCCAGGGGTCGACCGGAGGGGCGGGCCTGCGTGGCCTCGAACATGATGAGCCCACGCCCATCCAGGCCTCCGTGCTGTACTTCGACAGGACCTCGCATCGCCTCCAGGCATGGGACGACGTCACGCTTGGAGGACTTGGGGAGCAATGGGTTCAGATCCAGCGTCACGTAGAGACCGACCCTGGCCGTACAATTTCTCCGGAGCCGGTACCCACCTCGTCGCCAACGGGTCAGGGTGACGGCACCGCGACGCCATTCAAGCGATGACCGCTTTGGCATCGGGGGCTGACGTCCCCTATGCTTCAGGGGTTCCCCGACGGAAGGCGTCACGGATCCAGGGCGAGAGTCCTGAGCCCCCATCGTCTAGCGGCCTAGGACACCGCCCTTTCAAGGCGGCGGCACGGGTTCGAATCCCGTTGGGGGCACGCGTGAGCTGAGGCTCATCGGCAAGGCGGAGGTCGAAGATCTCCGAAGAGCTGGTAGGCTAAGCGAGCGCAAAGGCCGAGAGCCACGAACTCCCGGTAGCAAGCAAGGTCCTGTAGAGCAGTTTGGAGTGCTCGCCACCCTGTCAAGGTGGAGGTCGCGGGTTCAAGTCCCGTCAGGACCGCACTGGTCGGTGTCGAACCACCACCGGGTCAGGTAGCTCAGTCGGTACGAGCGTCCGCCTGAAAAGCGGAAGGTCGGCGGTTCGACCCCGCCCCTGACCACATCACCTGAACAGCCAAAACGCCCCGAGCCACCCGGCTACGGGGCGTTTTTGATCTCCAGTGACAGCAACGCTGACAGCAACCTCGTATTGGGCAAGGTACGCATGGGGAGACGATAAGGGTCGTGCCGGCGCCTGGATCGGGTAAGCATTGCTGCTTACCCGATCGGCGCAAGCGCACGGGATGCTCTGCTGGTACCAAGCTGGCTAAGAGGAGCCGCACCAAGTGGGCAAGTGGTGCCCACCACTGATGGAAGATCGATGTCCCGTGCCGCCTGAGCAGGCGTAACCGGATGGAATGCTGATCCTGGACGAGAGTCATGCTGACAGCACAGTCACGATCGGCTATGGCCGCGGCCGAGTCCTTCCACATGCGGTGCTGAGGTCAAGATATGCCCATCTGGCACAATGATGAAAGCCGCCGCGAAGGTGCTGGGATCATCTTCGCGGCGGCGTGTATCATCAATCAGGTGCGACCATTGTCGTTTTCATTGCAGACCGCATGAGAATTTGTCGATTCACATAACGGGAAGTTGCCGACGTACTCGACGTAGAAGGTGATCGACTGGTGGTCCGTCCAGTATGGTTGGGCCACTCCTAGCTTGATCTTTTGGGCGTAGGCGTATTCCATGTCCACATCGCCCGGACCAATGAAAGTTCCACCATCCATGTCCATCTTGGCTCGGCCGGGTGTACTGGTCTGAAGGATCTTGTAATCATTGCAGTTCTGGATCGGGAAGCCGGCTGTGCCCCATCCGATGCTGAGTTCGGCGTAGAATGATCCGCTGCACTGGCTGAAAGTGGTCCGCGGCACCTTGTCGATGATCGGCTCGTTGAGCCAATTCGATTCGTATCCGGGCTTCCGGTACGACTCCAGCATCATGTGCGCGACATCAACGGTATAGCCTAGCGGGCTTTCCGGCAGAGGATTGCCTACTCCCCAGCGCTTGTATACCCATGTCTGATAGGATGAGTTCTGGCCCGCCTTGCATTTTTGCCAGTTCGTTCTAAAGTATCCGATCCCGAGAATGGTGATCTTCCAATTACCATTCTTTTCGCTGGCGCTGTACGGACAGCTGATGTCGCCGGCGAACTGTGGAGTCGGATTCAGCGGACTAGCGGTGGGTGCGGGGCCGAAGCCTACCGGGTCAGCCTCCACGTCGATGCCCAAGGTAGCAGCCTTGGCGTCAGTCGCCTTCAGGGTTCCCTTGCTCTGCGTCTGATCGAGCGTGAAGTCGACTTTCTTAACCCGTGTGTATCGAGGCACTGTCATGATGACGTCTGTGCCCATCAACTCGACCACATCTAGGTCGGCAGGCTGGTACGTGATGCCTCTGGTCTTGGACTCGGCGATGAAGGTGTCACGTTCCGTCTTGCGACGAGGGTCCTCGGCCGTGTGGTGGTTGCGTTCGCTCTCGTCCTTTTTGCGCCCCTCTGCGCGCAGGCCTTCGAGCTGAGCCTCGGTGAATTTCAGGTGCCCTCGTAAAGGTGCTGGGGTCGGAGTGGGCGGCACGGGAGCAGCGTTGGCTGGAATGAAGTTCCCTCCAACCAGAATGGCTGCCAGAAGGCCACAACCTAATAACGATCTAATTTTGCCCATGCAGGACTGATCCCTTCGTGTCGCAATGGATGGAATAGGCTGACTGTAGTTCGCCTGCTATTTAGCGCAGCCAGCTGACCTCGCGTATGTCCGTTGTGAACTCTGCCGCGGACCACCATTCCCGCGTAGCGGCAGCATCGCGAGGGTCAAAGAACGCGATGGTGAATGCAAGTCCAAGCCGATCTGAGATCTTGCAAATCTCTTTACCGCTGGGCACGAATCCAGTCAGACATCCCTGGGCCTGGGGACGCTGATTGATCAGCATCTCTAGGTAACGGCCATGCTGATCAAGATAGGTGAATCTCCAGCCACCTCCCCCTGGTTCGGGGAAGCGTTTCTTAGGTCCGGGCTTATATCCCGGCGGCAGGTCTACGGGTAGAGCGATCGGCTGTCCTTGAACCTGTTGTTGGAGAGCCTTGAAGTCTCTGAGGTAGGCTGATTTGTAAGCCTCGCGGTAGATAGAATCATTGCCGCATCCGACTAGAGAACACGCTAGTGGCAGCGCAAGCAGGAGGCTCACTGCTCTCCGTTTGACCCCGCATCCCCGCACTCTTACATCCCCGTTCGTCCGCGTATCCTCCGCGACGAGCAAATTACCATTGATGTCGCTTTCAGGTGCCATTAGATGCCAGTCGAGAAGTCGTGTCAATGACTTGCGCTGGATTGACGTAGTGTGACCTGGTTGCTACGTATCTTCACCGATGCGATGCCGATTTGGACGTGTCGACAAGCTTATAACTGTCGCCCATATCTAGATTGCATCGGTGTTCGGCAAATGAGTGGCATGAGCTCCCAATGTAACCACTCACACGTATCTGTCAGCTTGGGTTCGAGCGCATCCCCGTCGGCGGCGGGACGCCGGTGGTGCTTGCCCGGCTGTCGCCGCCGAAAAACGCGTCGCTCACCATCCGGTTCGACCTCGACGGGACCGGCCGATATCTGCTCTACACGCACGACTGGCGGCTCTATCGCGCTGACCTGCACGACGGCTCCACCAGCTCGGTGCCGATCGAGACGGGCGACCCGCCGCTCGGCGGCCAGACGCCCGACGCCGCCTGGTGAAGATGACGCTGCTGGGCGCCGTGCCTGGCGGCCCGTATGGGGTGCTGTCAGAACTCAGCGACAAGGACATGCCAGCGAAGGCTGCAGCTGTCAACTCCTGCCAACAATCGCTGTCACTTCTCATCGACAAAACCACTCAGGCAATGGCCCGCGTTCTGGCTCACGCCGATGGAGCTCACGCATGTTGCGGACTCTCCCAAGCGCCTCTTCTACAGCCTTTTCAGGACGCCAGATCCTGAAGTTGGCGAAGCCTTCTGCCATCTGATCATGCTTGTTCAGCATGAGTCGATCGTGCGTAACGAACCCATACCCGCCATACCGAATGGCCGTGGATACGTGCATCGCGTCACGTACGTCGTTCTCACGAGCGCTGTCCCAGTGGCCCCCTGGGTGCAAGATCGAGAAGACACGACGTAGACGTGCTTCATCATCCTCATCTCCTAGGACCGCAGAGCCCAAGCGCGAATGGTCAAGCACCAGCGGCCCGTAAGCTTCGGGATAGCGGGAACTCTCATCAGTCAGCTCGGAGCGTTTCTCGGGAGGAGCCTTGATGAACTCGGTGTCCATCGTGTCCGTGCGCTGAAGGCTGATCCATCCCTCCTCACGCAACCGAACCAAGGTGCGCACCGCCTCGCTGGTCGAGCCGATGATGTTGGTATCGATGTAGAGCGTCAGGTTAGTTCGGTTCAAGTAGGGGGCGGGGTCGACATCCATAGCGCTTACCGATCTACTCTCGGCACGTTGTCGTCAGCATTGTCGTCAAACCCAAACAAGAACGCCCCGGGCGACGATCGCTCGAGGCGTTTTGGCTGTTCAGGTGATGTGGTCAGGGGCGGGGTCGAACCGCCGACCTTCCGCTTTTCAGTCCTTGATGTGGCTGCGCGCACGCCCTGCGGGCGTGAAAATCGGGGGTGGTTGCCCGCCGACGTCGAGTCCGCCTGGGCGGTCTGCAGACGAGGCCTTGAGGAACTCAAGAGCAGTCGCAACGAAGAGAGCACCTGACGCTCCTATGTCAAGCGGCGATGGGGCGGGGCTGTGGAGGGGCGGTAGGTCGTGCTTCTGCGTCGAGGGTCAGGGCTCTGTAGACGACGTCGGACAGGTGCCGTTTGAGGACTCGCAGGCTTG
>JAOPYI010000119.1 GCA_025964675.1 Sphaerisporangium sp.
TGGCGGGGGAGACCACCACCGAGGCGGGCACCTTGCTCATGTAGGACGGCGACACCCACCCCTGGTACGGGTCAGCCTGGCCGCGCACCACCGACTGGCCCGAGACCGGCTGGCACGACGGCATGGCCAGCTGGACCAGCGTGGCCTTCCATCCCGACTTGTCCTTCACCACGACCTGGCCCCCGCTCGTTGACACCGGCGTGAGGGCCGGGTCCAGGTGCCAGTAGCTCCGCGCCCGCGCACCCGACGGAACCGTGTCGAGCACCGCCATCAGGTCGTCGCCGTGGTTGACCAGCACCGAGCGGGTGCGGGTCACGCCGTACGCCTTGTCGGTGAGCTTGTACGACTGCCGGTCGTCCTTGATCGAGGAGCCGACCAGTGAAGTCGCCGTACGTCCACGGAAGGGCTTGCCCACGACGACCGGCACGTTGTGCGCCTCGGGCGACATCGTCCAGTATCGGTACGCGGTCTTCTCGTAGGAGTGGAAACCGGCCTCCACCAGCACGTCGTGTCCCTGCGCGTAGTAGGTCACGCCCATGTGGTCCTCGTGCCCGTGGAACTTCAGGGCCGGGCCGAACCGGATCGAGTAGTACGCCGACTCAGGCTTGTCCCACGCGGTGCGGCCGAAGACGTAGCCCGACCGGAACACCTCCACGGTCTTCTTGGAGTGCTTGTATCCGGCGGGCTTGACGTCGGCGCCGCCGTCCCCGATGGGGACCATGAACCCACTGGGCTCGGTGGCGTGGGTGATGTACGCCTCCAGCGACTCCCAGCGCTTCTCGATCTCCGACGGCACCTTGCGCCCGCAGTCGGTGATGGCGTCCATCCCGACCTTCAGCCGCTCGTGGACGTATATGCCGTAACGCGGAGCCTGTTCCTGGAGCGCGCCCTGCGAGTCGATGTCGAGCTTCACCGAGCTGGTCATGCGGCGGATGGCGAGGTCGGCCCATCCCTTGTGGCCGGTACGGCAGCCGATGCCGAGCAGCGCGATGTCCTGGTCCATGCCGTGGTTGTGGCCCTTCTCGTACAGGGCCGGGTTCGACAGCATCTTGGCGTGGTCCGTGAGGCTGCCGGTGAGCCATGACGCCTTGACGTGTCTGCTGAGGCAGACCAGCACGGGGGCGCGGAGCGCGATGGGGTGCTCGTCCCAGGCGTACTGGCTGGCGCTGGAGCCGCCGCGAGGGTTGCTCTCCACCCAGCTCTTGGTCAGCTCGGTGGCGCGCTTGAGGTAGCTCTCCTCTCCGGAGGTCTCGTAGTCGGCCACGAGCCTGCCGACCCAGCGCAGCGAGGAGAAGACCATGTCCCAGGAGCGGTTCTTGTACGGGCTCCAGCGCCAGTCGATCGTCTTGCCGATCTTGACGGGCGGTAGGTCCAGGAACTGCACTTCACCCGACATGACCTGTGTCGATGTTGGCGTGGCGGGCAGCCAGTCGCCCTGGCACTCGGTGGTGCGCTTCACGGCCGCGCGCGCGGCCGTGCTTCCGGCGACGGCCGGCGCGGCCTGGAAGATCCCACCGCCGGTCAGGAGGAGGGTGATGAGAAGACCGAGAGCTCGAGTCCGGCGGCGCACGCCAGTTCCTTCCTTGACCAAGGTGGGGGCGGATCATGCTGTCCGAATCACACATCACAGGTCAAGTCGCAGCAGGCTCGTACGCCACATCGTTAGCAAGGTGTCAGAGAACTCGGAGGTACGCCTCCGGTCGCGCGGCGGGCGACCGGAGGCGTACGGGGGGTGAGGGCCGCTCACACGGACTGGGCGCGGGCCTGTCTCGGGAGGAGGAAACCGAGCGCGAACGCGAGCGCGATCAGGCCGATGGTGACCAGCGCGGTCGTCTCGGCCGCGTCGAGGGAGTCGCGCTCGTGGGTCTCCAGCCCGGCTGCGGCGATGGCCCGGCCGACGGCGGGGGAAGTGGGCAGGGACGCCGCCTCGCAGGTGGGCGGCACGGTGTCGGGGTCCTTCTGGCTCTCGCGGTCGTGAACGCAGGTCCGTACGCCGGCGATGATCCGGGCCTGAGCGGGGGCGGGGACCCCGGCCTTCACCAGCTCCACCCGCAGTGCCGGCGCGGCGGTGTCGAAGTTCTGGTGGGCCTGCGTGCCGAGGAGGCCGAAGAAGATCGTGCCGATCACGGCGACGCCGAGGGACATGCCGAGCTGCTGGACGGCCTGCAGCGCGCTGGAGGCCGAGCCGACCTCGTGGTCGGCGACGTCGCCGAGGACGATGTCGTAGAGGGGCACGAAGATCAGGCCCATGCCGGCTCCGCCGATCAGCAGCGGCACGATGAAGTCGGTGCTGCCGATGCCGGTGCCGTAGTGCCTGAGGATCAGCCAGAGGGCGGCCATCCCGATCCCCATGCCGGCAAGGCCCATGTGAAGGAGCCTGCGGCCGAGCTTGGCCATCGTGGCGCCGCTGATGCCGGATCCGATCATCGCGCCCAGCGCCCACGGCAGCGTGGTCAGGCTGGCGCGCAGTGGGGAGTAGCCCAGCCCGACCTGCATGAAGACGCCGAGGGTGAGCATGGTGCCGCCCATGGCGCCGGTGAACACGATCGCGAACAGGACCCCGGAGACGTACGAGCGCCTGGTGAACACGCTCGGCTCGATCAGCGGCGTCGCGCCCGAGCGCTTGCGGCGGAGCTGGTACCAGGCGAAGAGGACGATCACCGGGACCGAGCACACCAGCATGGCCAAGATCCAGCCCGGCCAGCCGAGCTCACGGCCCTGGACCAGCGGGAACACGAGCATGAAGGTGCCCACGGCGGCAAGGATCACGCCGAGCACGTCCAGACGCGCCGAACGGACGGCCGGGGGTGTGGCCGGAAGGAACCTGGCCGCGACCACGAGGGCGAACCCGCCGATCGGCGCGTTGACCAGGAAGATCATGCGCCAGCCGGTGCCGAGCAGGTCCGCGTTGATGAGCACGCCGCCGATAACGGGGCCCAGCACCGCCGACAGACCCATGATCGGCCCGAAGGCGGTCCACGCCTTCTTCATCTCGGCGGGCGGGAACAGGTCGCGGATGAGGCCGAAGCCCTGCGGCAGCATCACCGCACCGAACCCGCCCTGAAGCACTCGGGAGGCGAGCAGCATCTCCGGCGAGAGGGACGCGGCGCAGATCATCGAGGCGACGGCGAACCCGCCGACGCCGATCAGCAGCATGCGCTTGCGGCCGAACATGTCGCCGAGCCGCCCGCCGATGAGCAGCATGACCGCCAGGGCCATGGTGTAGCCGGCGGCCATCCATTGCACGGTCGCGTACGAGCCGCCCAGGTCCTCACGGATCGCGGGCGCGGCCGTGTTGATCACGGTCGAGTCCAGCAGGTCCATCACGCTCGAGGCCAGTACGGCCGAGAACGCGAGCCAGCGCCACCGGTAGGGGGTCGCGGCTCCGGCCGTGGGCGGGGCTTCGAGTATCGAGGTCATCAAGCTCTCCTGAGTACGAGGACGATGAGACCACGCTAGGGTCGATAGCGGCCACTTTCTGACCTGAATGACGGGCATTCTGGGGACATGGCGAACACCAGCTCACGCACGCTGCGACTGCTCTCCCTGCTCCAGACACACCGGTACTGGCCGGGTACGGAGCTGGCCGACCGGCTCGAGGTCTCCGTACGCACCCTGCGCCGCGACGTCGACCGGCTCCGGGAGCTGGGTTACCCGGTCGAGGCCCAACGCGGTGCCGAAGGCGGCTACCAGCTCGCGGCGGGCGCCGCGCTGCCTCCGCTCGTGGTCGACGACGAGGAGGCGGTCGCCCTGGCCGTCGGCCTGCGAATGGCCGCGCAGGGATCGGTCGCCGGCATCGAGGAGTCCTCTGTCCGCGCGCTCACCAAGATCGTGCAGGTCATGCCGCCGCGGCTGCGCCGGCGCATCGAAGCCCTGCGCGCGGCCACCGTGCCCACGGTGTGGGGCACCGGGCCGACCGTCGACGCCGGGGTGCTGACCGCCGTCGCCCAGGCCTGCCGGGACGAGGAGCGCCTGCGCTTCTCCTACAAGGCGCGCGGAGGCGAGCTGACCGACCGCCATGTCGAGCCCCACCGGCTCGTCTCGCTCGGCCGCCGCTGGTACCTCGTGGCCTACGACCTGACCCGCCACGACTGGCGCAGCTTCCGGCTAGACCGGCTCGACGGCCCGCGCAGCACCGCGGAGAGGTTCCGCCCGCGCGAGCTGCCCGCCGAGGACGCGGCGGCGTTCGTCCGGAACGGCATAGACAACATCGCCGCGCCGCACAGCTTCGAGGCGGTGGTGCACGCCCCGGCCGGCACCGTACGAGGCCTCATCGGCCAGTGGGCAACGGTCGAGGAGATCGACGAGGGGCGGTGCAGGTTACGGATGACCTCCGAAACGCTCGACTGGCCGGCGATGGCACTGGGCGTGGTCGGTGCGGAGTTCGAGGTGATCCATCCTCCCGAGCTGATCGGCCACCTCCGCGACTGGGCCACCCGCTTCACCCGCGCCACCGGCGGCTGAGCGGCTCAGTCGTTCTTGTGTCCGGCGCTCTGCACGACCTCGAAGGACCACAGCTCCGCGCCCGTCGCGGCGGGGCCCTGCCCGTGGCCGTGTCCCTGGCCGGCCGCCTGCCCGTGCCCGTGGCCTGCCTCCTGCCCGCCGGCCGCCTGCCCCTGTGCGGCCTCGGCCGCGGCTCGGGCGTGGCCCGCCTGGAAGGCCTGGCTCTCCTGCCAGCGCTGGAAGTCCTCCTCGCTGCGCCAGCGGGTGTAGACGAGATACCTTTCTGTGCCCTCGACCGGCCTGAGAAGCTCGAACCACTCGAAGCCGTCGGACGACTCGACCATTCCGGCGCGGTTGGAGAACCGGCGTTCCAGCTCCTCACGCATCTCGGCCGGGACGGCCAGCGCGTTGATCTTCACAACGGACATGTCCACTCCTCGTCAGGCGATCCGTACCCGGGGCCCGGCCGCCCTGGACGGCCGCGAGCCCGGTAACGCCACCTTACGATCTTTCACCCCCGCCCGTACGGTTCCCCCCGCTTGCCCGTACGGCCGCGCCTGGCTTCGCCCCAGGTGCCGCGTAAGCTGGGAAAACACGTAGAGGATTCCCAAAGAGGCGATGGTCATGAAGAAGGGCATCCATCCTGATTACCACCCGGTGGTCTTCCGTGACCCGAGCGCGAATTTCGCGATCCTCACCCGGTCGACCATCAGGAGCGACAGGACCATCGAATGGTCGGACGGCAAGGTGTATCCGGTCGTCGATGTGGACGTCTCCTCGGCGAGCCACCCGTTCTACACCGGCCGCAGCCGGGTGATGGACACCGCGGGCCGCGTGGAGCGCTTCAGGCAGAGGTATGCCGGCCGGCCGGGCAGCCGAAGCGAGCCGAGCCCAGAAGGACAGCCGGACGCTGAGGCCGAGGGGCCCGCCGCAGGCTGACGTACGGTCACGGCGGTGTCGTTGCGGGATTGCGGGCGGCACTAGCCTTGTGGGGTGCGTATAGCAAGGTTCTCCACAGGTGAAGGTGTCGCTTTCGGCGTGGTCGAGGGGGCTCAGGGTGAGGAGTTCGTCTCACGGATCGCCGGGCATCCGTTCGGCGAGATCCAGTTCACCGGCGAGCGATACCCGCTCCAGGAAGTCCGCCTGGTGACGCCGATGCTGCCCAGCAAGATCATCGCTGTCGGCAAGAACTACGCCGAGCACGCCCGCGAGATGGGTGGTGAGGCCCCGGCCGAGCCGTTGATCTTCAGCAAGCCGTCCACGGCGGTGATCGGCCACGGCGAGTCGATCGCCTACCCCCACAAGCTGTCCGAGCGCGTCGACTACGAAGGCGAGCTGGCCGTGGTGATCGGCCGCCTCTGCCGCGAGGTGCCGGTCGAGCGGGCCCACGAGGTCGTCTTCGGATACACCTGCGCCAACGACGTCACCGCGCGTGACCTCCAGCGCAAGGACGGGCAGTGGACGCGAGCCAAGGGCTTCGACACGTTCTGCCCGCTCGGCCCGTGGATCCAGACCGGGCTCGACGCCTCCGACCTGGCGATCACGACCACCGTGAACGGCGAGCTCAAGCAGAGCGGGCGCACATCCCAGCTCATCCACGACATCCCGAAGCTGATCGCCTACATCACCGACGTCATGACCCTCATCCCGGGGGACGTGATCCTCACCGGCACGCCGGAAGGGGTCGGCCCGCTCGACGACGGCGACGAGGTCAGCGTGGGCATCGAAGGCATCGGCACTCTCACCAACCGGGTGGTACCCCGTGGCTGATCTTCAGGAGGGCTCGGCCGAGCCCACGATGCGGGTGCGTTTCGCGCCCTCTCCGACCGGCATGTTCCACGTGGGCGGTGCCAGATCCGCGCTGTTCAACTGGGCGCTCGCCGAGCAGTCGGGCGGCCGGTTCGTCCTGCGCGTGGAGGACACCGACGCCGCCCGCAACCGCCCCGAGTGGACCGAGGGCATCATCTCGGCCCTCGCCTGGATCGGCATCAACGGCGACTCGCCCCACTTCGAGGGCCCCTACTTCCAGTCGGCGTACGAAGAGCAGCACCGCGCCTCGGCGGCCAAGCTGATCGCGGACGGCAAGGCGTACCACTGCACCTGCACCCGTGACGACGTGAAGGCGCGCACGGGCTCGGAGCACCAGGGGTACGACGGGTTCTGCCGCGATCGGGGCCTCACCGAGGGGGCCGTGCGCTTCCGTACGCGGGACGAGGGCGTGACCGTGGTCGACGACCTGGTCCGTGGCCGTGTGGAGTTCCCCAATCACGCCATCGAAGACTTCGTCATCGCCCGTGGCGACGGCTCCCCGCTGTTCGTGCTGGCCAACGTGGTCGACGACATCGAGATGCGGATCACCCACGTCGTCCGCGCCGAGGAGCACCTGTCGAACACCCCCAAGCAGCAGTTGCTCTGGGAGGCGCTCGGCGTCGCGCCGCCGACGTGGGCCCACGTTCCCGTCATCGTCAACGAGAAGCGGCAGAAGCTCTCCAAGCGCCGTGACAAGGTCGCGCTGGAGTCCTACCGCGACGAGGGCTACCTCCCCGAGGCGATGGTCAACTACCTCATGCTGCTCGGCTGGGGCCCCGGAGACGACCGGGAGATCATGCCCTGGTCCGAGATGGTGCCGCTGTTCAAGCTCTCCGACGTGAACCCCTCCCCGGCGTTCTTCGACGAGAAGAAGCTGCGGGCGTTCAACGGGGAGTACATCCGGGCCCTGCCGGTCGACGTCTTCATCGGGCGCTGCCGGCCCTGGCTCGACCCGAGCTGGGGCCTTGAGACCTTCGCCAAGGTCGCCCCGCTGGCCCAGACCCGCCTCGCCGTGCTGTCGGAGATCACGGCCAACGTCGACTTCCTCTTCCTGGAGGAGCCCGTCTTCGACCAGGCGAGCTGGGACAAGGCGATGAAGCCCGGCGCGGAGGACATCCTGACCGGCTACCTCGCGCGGCTGGAAACCGTCTCCTTCGATCCAGAGTCGCTGAAGACCGCTCTGGAGGAGGTCGGGGTCGAGCACGGTCTGAAGCTGGGCAAGGCCCAGGCACCCGTCCGCGTGGCGATCACCGGCCGCACGGTGGGGCTTCCGCTGTTCGAGTCGATCGAGGTGCTGGGCCGCGAGAAGGCCCTGGAGCGGCTGCGCACGGCCCTGGCGAAGCTCCAGGGACAGACCTCGTCCTGAGGGGCCGCAGGCCCGTAAGGCACACGAGCCCGAGGCTGAGCAGGGCCGCCGCGCTCATCGACAGCCAGATGCCGGTGACGCCGAGCCGCGAGCTCAGCCCATGGGCGAGGGGCAGCTGGACCGCGAAGCCCGCCAGTGTGGCGGCGAGCAGCCGGTTGCCCCTGTTGCCGGCCTGGAGCACGCCTCCCAGGGCGATGAGCCCGCCGAAGGGCACCAGGTAGCCGGTCATGCAGCGCAGGAACCACACCGCCTCGGCGACCACCGCCGGGTCCTGGCTGAACCATCCGGCCACCGGGCGGGCCACGCCGTTGAGCACGGCGGCCGTGACGACGCCCGCGACCAGGCCGAGCCGCAGCGCGGCGGCCGGCGTGGTGCCTCCGGTGCGCGCCGTGTCGATCATGGCGGCCTGGCGGAGCGCGTAGAAGGCCATCACCCCGGCCAGCATGATTTTCATCCCTATCCCGTACCCGGCCTGCGCCGCCACGCCGTACGTGCCCACCATCCCCACCAGGGCCATGCCGACGGCGCTGCGTGCCAGGAAGTCCCCGGACATGGGCAGGCCCGTACGGAGGACGTCGACCGCGTCGGCGCCCCTGAAGCCGCCCCTGAAAGCGCTCCTGAAGCCGAAAAGGCCGCCGAAGGAGCCGCCGATCCCGGCGGGGCGCGGCAGCCGGCGTACGAGGAGCGAGGCGGCGACGGCGAGCGTGAGAAGGCGGGCGAGGACCGTCGCCAGGGCGGCTCCGCGCACCCCGAGGCCGAGGCCGTAGATGAACAGCGGGTCGAGGCCGATCACCAGGGCGTTGCAGAGCAGGGCCGTACGCATCGGCGTGCGTGTGTCGCCGAGGCCCTTGAAGATCCCGTTGACGAGGCACTGGGCGAAGAACACCGGAAGCCCGCCGAGCGAGATGGCGTAGAAGCCGGAGGCCAGTGCCGCGGTGGTGGCGTCGGAGGTGAACAGCCCGGCCAGCGGGTCACGGAGCAGCACGCCGGGGACGGCCACCGCCACGGACGCCCCGCCCCAGAGCACCCATGAGGTCCGGATCAGCGGCGTGAGCGGCTGCTTGCCGTCGCGCCGTCCGATGAGCACGGTCGTGCCCGTCTGGACGGCCAGCATCACGCCGAGGGCGACGTACTCGGTGGTGGTGGCGATCGTCACGGCCGCGACGGCGCGGCTGCCGAGGCCGGAGACCCACAGGGTGTCGATCAGGCTGACGGCCACGACGGCGGTGAGCAGTTCGACGTAGACGGGAAGGGCGAGCCGGATCAGGCGCATGAATACCTCGAATCGCTATGCCTCTATTAGAGGTATAGCGATACGATGTACTCGAACGCAAGTCCCCGCCGTGGAGCACGGCATGGTCACCGGGAGCGTGGATGCTGCCTTTGTCGATCCTCGGGTTCCTCAGCGAGGGCCCCATGCACGGTTACGAGCTGAAGTCGCGCATCGGCGACCTCAGCGGGCATATCCGCGTGGTCAGCGACGGCGCGCTCTACCCCGCCATTGCCCGCCTGGTGGCGGCGGGGCTGGTCGAGCGGCGTGAGGAGGAGGGCACGGGTGCCGCGCCGAGGCAGGTGCTCTCGCTGACCGAGGCGGGCCTCGACGAGCTGCTGCGGCGGCTGAGGGAGCCAAAGGACGCCGAGATCACCGACCAGGCGAGGTTCTTCACCTTGCTGGCGTTCTTGTCACGCCTGCCCGACCCCGCCGGCCAGGCGCGCGTCCTGCGGCGCAGGCTCGGCTTCCTCGACCGGCCGGCGGGCTTCTTCTACGAGGGCGGCAAGCCCGTGCGCGCGGCGGAGACGGTCGACCCGTTCCGCCGCGGCATGCTCCTCGTCGCGCGCGCGACCAGCGCCGCCGAGCGCGACTGGCTCAAGCAGGCCATCGCCGACCTTGAAGGGCCTACAGAAGACCGCGGCGCTCCAGCAGGGGCTCAAGGCGCGGGTCGCGGCCCCTGAAGCTCCTGAAGGCCGTCATCGCGTCCACGCTGCCGCCCTTGGAGAGCAGCTCGCGGCGGAAGGTGTCGCCGTTCTCCCTGGACAGCCCGCCGTTCTCCTTGAACCACTCCACGGTGTCGGCGTCCAGGATCTCGCTCCAGATGTAGGAGTAGTAGCCCGCGCTGTAGCCGCCCGCCCAGATGTGCGCGAAGTACGTGCTGCGATATCGCGGCGGCACCAGCGGCAGGTCCACGTTGGCGTTCCGCAGGGCACGCTCCTCGAACTCCTGGGGGTCCGTGGGCTTCTCGTCCAGGGTGTGCCACGCCCAGTCCAGCAGCGTGGCCGCGAGGTACTCCACCGTGGCGAATCCCTGGTTGAACTTCTGCGCCTCCAGCATCCGGTCGACCAGGTCCTGCGGCATGGGCTCCCCGGTCTCGTGGTGCCGGGCGTAGTTCGCCAGCACCTCCGGCCAGACCGCCCACATCTCGTTCACCTGGGACGGGTACTCCACGAAGTCGCGCGGCACCGCCGTACCGGAGAAGCGCGGGAACTGGACGGCCGAGAACAGCCCGTGCAGGGCGTGGCCGAACTCGTGGAACATCGTGTTGACCTGGTCCCAGGTCATCAGCGTGGGCTCTCCGGCCGGAGGCTTGACGATGTTGAGGTTGTTGACCACCACCGGCCGGGTGCCCTCGAGAGCCGACTGCTTCACCAGGCTGTTCATCCACGCGCCGCCGCGCTTGGACGCCCTTGCGTAGAAGTCGCCGAGGAACAGGCCGAGCGGTGAGCCGTCCTCGTCGGACACCTCGAACACGCGCACCTCGGGGTGGTAGCCGACGAGATCGGGTCGCTCGGTGAAGTCGAGCCCGTACAGCTCGTGCGCCGCGTGGAACACGCCGTCCCGCAGGACCCGGTTCAGCTCGAAGTACGGGCGCATCTGCCGGCTGTCGATGGCGTAACGAGCCTCGCGAACCTTCTCGGCGTAGAAGGACCAGTCCCAGGCGGCGATGTCGAAACCGGCCTGCTCGCGCAGCTCGTCGGCCTCTCTGTGGGCGTTGGCCACGGCCGCGGGGGTCAGCTTGCCCAGCATCTCTGTGACGGCCCGCGTGCCGGGCGCGGTCTGGTCCGCGACGACGTACTCCGCGTGGCTGCCGTAGCCGAGGAGGGCGGCCCGCTCGGCCCTGAGCTCGGCGATCCGGACGACCAGTTCGGCGTTGTCCCGAAGGCCCCTCTCGACGGACGCGCGGTGGATGCGCTCGCGCAGGTCGCGATTGGTGAGCTCGGTCAGCGAGGGCTGGCCGGTGGGGAGGACGAGGGTGATCACGTACTTCCCCTCGAGCCCGCGTGACTTCGCCGTCTCCGCCGCGGCCATGATCGAATCCTCGGAGAGGCCGTCCAGCTCGGCGGCGTCCTCGACCACGATCGCCGAGGCGTTCGTGTCGGCGAGCAGGTTCTGCTCGAACTGCGTGGAGAGGGTGGAAAGCTCCTCGTTGAGGCTCCTGAGCCGCTTCTGGTCCTCCGGCCCCAGCTCGGCGCCCGCCCGTACGAAATCGGTGACGTAACGCTGCAGCAGCCACTTCTGCTCGGGGTCCAGCCCGTCGGCCGAGATGGCCTGGATCCGGGCGAAGAGGCCCCTGTTGAGGTGGATCGCGTCACTGTGCTGGGTCAGCTTCGGGGTGACGTCCTTCTGGATCGCCTGGACGTTCGGGTTGGTGTCCGAGGACGCCTGGTTGAAGAAAACCGTGGAGACGCGGTTCAGGAGCTGCCCCGACCGTTCCAGCGCCGCCACGGTGTCGTCAAAGGTCGGCGGGTCGTCGCTGCCGGCTATGGCCTCGGCCTCCGCGAGCTGCTCGGCCATGCCGCGTTCAAAGGCGGGCGCGTAGTGCTCCTCGCGGATCTCCGCGAACGGCGGCAGCCGGTAGGGCAGGGCACTCGGGACGAAGAAAGGGTTCTCGGTCAACGCGCGGGCTCCTCACGTGGCAAAGGGTCTTCCTTGCAGCGTTACACAGGGAAGCAGTCCTCGGCACTTCGAGGGGGGATCCAGGGCCGCCGGGCCGCATCAGGGGCTCACCAGGGGGAATCCGCCGCTTCGGCAATCGTTTTGGTCTTGGCCCCCAAGCTGGGCTATTCTTTCGGAGTCGCGAGCGAGCCCAGCAGCAACGGGCCGCGAGCAATGGGGTATGGGGTAATTGGCAGCCCGGCTGATTCTGGTTCAGCTAGTCTAGGTTCGAGTCCTGGTACCCCAGCAGGTTTCCTGCGTAACGCCTATGCCTTGAAGAGGGCATAGGCGTTTTTCTTTCCCCGCCGGCCCCGGCTCCGCCCGTGGTCAACGCCCGCCCGGGCCTCACCTCGGGGTGGGGAAGCCGCGCAACCGGTTTGGCCGTGGTCTGAAGGGTGCGGTAGAGTTACGCCCGTTGATCGAGGCGTCCGGAAGGGCGCCTCCGTCGGTTCACACTCTGAATCCGGCAGGCAGTGGCAAGGTCCCGTCGTCCAGTGGCCTAGGACGCCGCCCTCTCAAGGCGGTAACGCCGGTTCGAATCCGGTCGGGACTACCACACTGCCGCAACAACACCCAGGTCATGACCTGGCTCCGTCGTCTAGTGGCCTAGGACGCCGCCCTCTCAAGGCGGTAGCGCCGGTTCGAATCCGGTCGGGGCTACAGATCGGGAACCCTCGGAAGCACGCCTTCCGGGGGTTTTTCGCTTTCCGGACTTACCCGCCCCCGCGACGGCGTTCTGGCCGGGTCCCGTGCCAGCTGCGGAGCCGGGCCGGCCAGATCGAGCGCGCCGGCAGCGGTCGGCCGACCCCCGGTCGGCGCTACGGCTGTGGGCGGTCGGTGCTCACTCGCGGTCGGCGGCTCCGGAACGGGCCTTGAACAGTGCCCGCTTGGCGGCCTTGGCCACCTGCTTGTCCGGATGCGCCTCGCTGATGGCCTCCAGCAGTTCCTCGACGTGGGGGTGGGGTACCTTCCAGATCACCTCGAGCAGGCTGCTCAGCACCGGAGCCGGGCCGATGTCGTGGAGGCTGCTGACGAACTCGGGTCTGCCGAGACCCGCCGAGATCGTCCACATGTCGAGGATCAGCCACTGCGTGTCACCCTGGCTTGGTTCGGGCGCGTCCTCGACGCCGAGCTGGGCGAGGTGCGTCGCGGCGTACGGGCGCAGCGACGGCTCGTTCAGTGCCTCCTGCCAGGCGGGAACGGCGACAGGCCCGAGCGACCCGACCAGGCTGGCAGCCTGGACCCGGATCAGCGCGTCGGCTTCGTCCTCGGCGGCGGCCTCCAGGAGCTCCTCGGCGGCCGTGGCGGGCTCGCGCAGCTTCATCCAGGCGGCGAACTCGGAGTCCGCCTCGTCCTCGGGAAGGTCGGAGCTGAACGACAGCAGGTCCAGAGCGGTCATCGCGTCGATCGCGGGACGCGCGTCCACCTCGATGTCGTCGTCGTCCAGCAGGTGGACCACGCCTTCTGTGCCGAGCGGCGTCAGCCCTACCCGGTCGCCCGACACGGTCACCATGCCGTAGCCGGACAGCCACTCGAGGACGGAGGCGAGCGGGTCGCCCGCCTCGGCCCACGCGGTGGTGCCGAGGTCGTCGAACTCTGCGGCGGCCTCGGCCAGCTCGTCGCGGAGGTCGTCGAGTGGGCGCTCGCCGCCCGCGACCAGCAGCCGGATCAGCAGCGCGCGCGTGAGACCGGACAGGGCGAGCGTCAGGTCGTCGTCGTCGAGCTCTGGGTCGCCGTAGTCGACGGAGTGGAGACCGAGCATCCAGGCGTCGAGGACGTCCTCGTCGTTCTCGAACGGCCAGGCGGCGGTGTCGTCGTCGACACTGACGGTGTCCTCGCCGTCGGGCGTCAGGAACTCGAGGTCGACCGCGAGGTTCCAGAGATTCCACAGGGCGGGAACGGCGTGGGCGAGCGGCTTCTCGCCGGGCTCCGGAAGCCCCGCGACGGCCAGCGCCTGGCGGATCTCGTCGTCGCTCAGCAAGGTGTCCTCGCCGACCGTGCGGGACTTGCCCACCCATACGGCCAGGTCACGGGCCTTGAAGATCAGCGGCACCTCGCGGGCGGCGGTGGCCAGCTCGGCGTCGGGGCGCAGGCGGATGGTCGGTAGATCGGCGAGCTCGTCGGCGAAGGGCTCGAAGTCGCCGAGACCTTCGACGTCTTCCTCGTCGAGGTCCTCCTCGTCCTCTTCCCAGTCGCGCTCCCCGAGGACCTCCTCCATCGCCTCGACGAAGTCGTCCTCTACGGCGTCGAGCTCGTCGAGGAGGTCGTCGAGGCTGTCGGACCCCTTCACCAGGCGGCCCGTCTCGGAAAGGAAGGTGAGATAGGAACGCACGGCCGGGATCATGCCGTCGGCCGCGGCGTCCGGATCCTCGACGACCTGAGGCATGCGTTCCACCAGGACCGGGCGTATGTCGTCACGCTTCCACAGGTGGACGTCGTCACGAGCGATCAGGCGGTGCCAGAGAGCGGCGGGTCCCACCAAGTCGGGATCACTGTCCGGTGCGTTCTCGGGTGCCCAGAGAATGAACTCTTGAAGGAGGGGACGCAGCTCCGATGCCGCTGCCTCGATGCGATCTGTCACTCCGCCAGGCTAGTGCTTGGCGGCGGCCGTCTCTAATCAGATAGCACGGCTTCCATGCCTAATGGGTGAGCGCATGTCCATTTGGCCGGGACGGTGGACACCCGTTGGCACAACGCTTACCTGGATGTGACGGCCGGGCCGGTCCCCGGTGACGTGAGGACGAGGTGGATCAAGGGCCCGCGGATCGCCGGGCGATCGTGATCAGTTCGCGCGGCGCATGGCCTCGGTGATGCGCTCGGCGGCGGCCACCACGGGCGCGGCGTGCATGCGGCCGGGGGTACGGGTGAGGCGCTCGATGGGCCCGGAGACCGAGACGGCCGCGATGACCTTGCCGCCCACGCCGCGGATGGGGGCCGAGACGCTGGCGACGCCCTGCTCGCGCTCGCCGACGCTGTGTGCCCAGCTCCGCCTGCGCACGCTCGCCAGGGTGGCCGCGGTGAACTTGGCGCCACGAAGGCCGCGGTGCAGCCGGTCGGGCTCCTCCCAGGCCAGCAGGATCTGGGCGGCGGACCCCGCGGTCATGGGGAGGGAGGTGCCGACCGGCACGGTGTCGCGCAAGCCGCTGGCGCGCTCGGCGGCGGCCACGCACACGCGCTCGTCTCCCTGCCTGCGGTAGAGCTGCGCGCTCTCGCCGGTCAGGTCACGGAGATGGGTGAGGACGGGGGAGGCGACGGCGAGCAGGCGGTCCTCGCCGGCCGCGGTGGACAACTCCGACAGCCGGGGCCCGAGAATGAAGCGGCCCTGCGTGTCACGGGACACGATGCGGTGGTGCTCGAGCGCGACCGCCAGCCGGTGGGCGGTGGGCCTTGCCAACCCGGTGGCGTGGACCAGTTGTGCCAGGGACGCGGGGCCCGCTTCAAGGGCGTTGAGCACGAGCACGGCCTTGTCGAGTACGCCGACTCCGCTAGAGTTGTCCATAACCCGATACTGCCGTCTCGCTATCCGAGATGCAACTGGCATCCGCGGGAGGGATGGGTAGGCTGTCCATATCCCGAAATTACCGTCTTATGATATGAGACGTTCCCAGGGATGAAACGCAAGGAGGCGTTCACGACATGGGTCGCACATTGGCTGAGAAAGTATGGGAGCAGCACGTCGTCCGTCGTGCCGACGGGGAGCCCGACCTGCTCTACATCGACCTTCACCTCATCCACGAGGTGACCAGCCCCCAGGCCTTCGACGGCCTGCGCTTGGCCGGGCGCAAGGTGCGGCGGCCCGACCTCACCATCGCCACCGAGGACCACAACGTCCCGACGGTGCTCGGACCCATCGCCGACCCCGTTTCCAAGGCGCAGGTCGAGACCCTCCGCAAGAACGCCGCGGAGTTCGGCATCCGGCTCCATCCGATGGGTGACCCCGGCCAGGGCGTGGTGCACATCATCGGACCGCAGTTCGGCCTCACGCAGCCGGGCATGACGGTCGTCTGCGGCGACTCCCACACCTCCACCCATGGCGCCTTCGGAGCCCTCGCCTTCGGCATCGGCACCTCCGAGGTGGAGCACGTGCTCGCCACCCAGACCCTCCCGGCCTACCGGCCGAAGACGATGGCCATCGAGGTCTCCGGCGAGCTGCCGTTCGGCGTCACCGCCAAGGACCTGATCCTCGCCATCATCGCCAAGATCGGCACCGGCGGCGGCCAGGGCCACATCGTGGAGTACCGCGGCGAGGCCATCCGCGACCTCTCCATGGAGGGGCGGATGACCGTCTGCAACATGTCCATCGAGGCGGGCGCGCGGGCCGGCATGATCGCCCCGGACGAGACGACCTTCGAGTACCTCAAGGGCCGCAGGCACGCTCCCTCCGGCGAGGCGTGGGACGCCGCCGTCGAGTACTGGAAGTCCCTCCGGACCGACGACGACGCCGTCTTCGACACGGTGGTCGAGATCGACGCCTCGGTGCTGTCGCCGTTCGTGACGTGGGGCACCAACCCCGGCCAGGGTGTGCCGCTCCGCGACGCCATCCCCGCTCCCGGCGAGACCTCCGACCCGGCCGCCGCCCAGCGCGCGCTCGACTACATGGGCCTCAGCGCGGGCACCCCGCTCACCGAGATCCAGGTGGACACCGTCTTCGTCGGCTCGTGCACCAACGGCCGCCTGGAGGATCTCCGCGCCGTGGCCGAGGTGCTGCGCGGCCGTACGGTGACGGCCCGCACTCTGATCGTGCCGGGGTCGATGCAGGTCAAGGCCGACGCAGAGGCCGAGGGACTCCACGAGGTGTTCAAGGCCGCGGGCGCCGAGTGGCGCGAGGCCGGCTGCTCGATGTGCCTCGGCATGAACCCCGACACCCTCGCCCCGGGCGAGCGCAGCGCGTCCACCTCCAACCGCAACTTCGAGGGCCGCCAGGGCAAGGGCGGGCGCACCCACCTCGTGTCGCCGGCGGTCGCCGCCGCCTCCGCCGTCACCGGCCGTCTCACCGCGCCCGCCGACCTGTAAGGAGCTTTGGACCATGGATGCCTTCACCACGCACACCGGCCGGGCCGTGCCCCTGCGCCGCAGCAACGTGGACACCGACCAGATCATCCCCGCTGTGTGGCTCAAGCAGGTCAGCCGCACCGGGTTCGAGAAGGGGCTCTTCGCCGCCTGGCGCGAGGACCCGGCCTTCGTCCTGAACGACCCGGTCTACGAGGGCGCCTCGATCCTCGTCTCCGGGCCCGACTTCGGAACGGGCTCCTCGCGCGAGCACGCCGTCTGGGCGCTCCAGCAGTACGGCTTCCGTGCCGTGATCGCCGCCCGGTTCGGTGACATCTTCCGCAACAACTCCACCAAGATGGGCCTGCTGCCGATCGTCCTGCCGGCGGAGACCGTCGAGGCGCTTCAGGCCGCGATCGAGGCCGACCCCGCCATCGAGGTGACCGCCGACCTGGCCGCACGCGAGGTGCGCTGGGGCGGCGAGTCGGCCGGCTTCGAGATCGACGACTACACCCGCTGGCGGCTGCTCGAAGGCCTCGACGACATCGGGCTGACCCTGCGCCACGCCGACGACGTCCAGGCGTACGAGAATGGCCGGCAGCGATGGCTGCCGACGACCGTTTGACAGATTCCGCGAGCCCTGAGGAGGAGCTGGCGCGGCGGTTGCGCGTTGCCTACCGCCGCGTGGCCGCCCTGCGCCTCCCTCCTGAGGAGAAAGAGCGGTTTGCGAGGCGATTTGTCGTGATATGCGACCTTGCGAAGCGTAATCTGGACCTTGCGAGGGCCCGTCTGGACGCCTTTCTCGCGGACCTGGACGGCGATTCCGACACGCCGCGTAGATGAAACATCGCGGAATGTGATTGAGTCCTGGCCCCGTGTCCCTTAATTTCAAGCGGGTAAGGGGTTTCTGACCGTTGACTGGTGGGTGCGTGCCGGAACCCCGCGCTTGGCCACACCGGGTGAGCCGGGGTCGCGCACTGCCGGCCGCAGCGCTCATCCTCAGACAGCGGTAACAGGGGGAGCAACCTAGATGAACAAGCGAGAACTGGTCGACGCGATCACCGATCGTGTCGGCGACAGGAAGACGGCCACAGAGGCCGTGAACGCGATAATCGAGGCCATCCAGCACGCTGTCTCGAACGGGGAGAAGGTCTCGATCACCGGCTTTGGCGCGTTCGAGATGTCTCACAAGCCGGCCCGCCAGGCGAGGAACCCTTCGACGGGTGAGCCCATCAAGGTCTCCGAGAGCTGGGGGCCGAAGTTCCGAGCCGGCGCCGACTTCAAAGACCAGGTCAACGCGGCTGGGAAGAAGGCCGCCAAGAAAAAGTGACCACCTGACCGATCAGCTCGGACGCCCGGAAACCCTCAGGGGTTCCGGGCGTCAGCGCCTTCGGCTCCCTCCCGACCGCGGACGGCTACTCCGGGAGCGGGAAGGTGGAGAGGGTGATCGCGGTGATGGTGTCGTCCTCGACGCGGATGTTCACCCGCTGGCCGGCCCGCAGGAGCCGCAACGGGCCGGCGTCGAAGGCGTCGGTGCCGAAGGGGATCTCGGTCCCGTCGTCCAGGAAGACCGATCCCGAGCGGGATTCGGGGTCAAAGATCCGCACCGTGGCCTGCACGCCGGTCAGCCTATAGCGCCGGAAGCCAAGGGAGCCTCAGCGCAGGACGCCGGTCCCGTCCAACCGATCACGAAGGAATCCACGTGGAGGAGTCCTTCAGCGTCTTCACCACGGCCGCGGTGTGCCGGCCGACGCCGAGGGCCAGCGCCTGCTCGAGGTCCGAGGGCGTGTCGACGTCACGGCGTACCGAGGGGATGCCGTCCGGCGTCACCTCCTTCGCGCCGACGCCGAGGTGCCTTGCCCGGGACTCGCCCCCGAACCGCGGGGTGAACCTGACCCGGGGCCGCACCCCGTAGAAAGTCGTACCGATCTCGGCCGCGTCGGGCACGAAGCATTGGTCGAAGTCGGCGGCCGCGGCCAGCGCCACGCCTAGCTCAGCGGGCCGCAGAGCGGGCAGGTCGGCCTGGAGCGCGCCGATCGGGCTCGCCGGCGCCAGCCGTAGCGCCTCGGCGCCGCCGGACCGCAGCGCGGCGTTGAGCCCCGCGTTGGGATCAGGGACGATGTGCGCTCCCAGCGCCGAAAGGGCCTCGGCGGGCACGGGATCACCCGTCACCACGAACACCCGGGCGACGTACGAGCAGGCCAGCGCGGCCGCGACCGTGTCGCACGCGATGGCCACGGCGAGCGCGGCCCGGTAGGGCCCGGCCGCGGCGGCCAGGCGGGTCTTGGCGGCGACCAGGGTTTTCACCGGCACCACAATGGTCCAGCCGGGTTGCCGGCCAAGGTCACGACGTTCCGTACCACGCATAGCCTTAGCATCCCGCCTCGACATCTCATGGAGCCAACCGGGAGACTGATGGCGCACAGGCATCACTGGAGGATTCAATGAGCCGCCCCGGACGTCCGCCCATCCCTTGGGAAGCCCTAGTCGTGGCGATCGTCAAACCGCTGCTGTATTTCTTCACGAAGCGCGACTGGCGGGGCCGCGCCAACCTGCCGCGCACCGGCGGCGTGATCATCGCGGCCAATCACCTGTCGTGGAGCGATCCGCTGCTGTTCGCCCATTACGCCTACGACAACGGCCGCTGGCCGGTCTATCTCGCCAAGTCCGGGGTGTTCGACATCCCCGTCATCGGCACGATCATCAGGAAGTGCAGGCAGATCCCAGTGCAGCGCGGAAGCACCGACGCGGCGCGCTCTCTCAAAGAGGCCGAGACGGCGCTGCGCGACGGCTCGTGCGTGATCTTCTACCCCGAGGGCACGATCACGCGTGACCCCGACTTCTGGCCCATGGACGCCAAGACGGGCGTGGCCCGGCTGGCGCTCGTCACCGGCGTGCCGGTGATCCCCGTGGCCCACTGGGGTGCCCAGGAGATCCTCCCGTACGGCGGCAAGAGGCCGAGGCTGTTCCCCCGCAAGACCTTCCGCGTCCTCGCCGGGCCACCGGTCGACCTCTCCAAGTACGAGGGCCTGCCGATGCGTGGCAAGGTGCTGAAGGAGGCGACCGCCGACATCATGGCCGCCATCACCGCCCAGCTGTCGGAGCTTCGGGGCGAGAAGGCGCCGGACACCCCCTTCGGCGAGGCCGAGAGCCGCGCCGGGTGACCACGGCACCAAGAGCGATCCGTCGGCGGCGACTCCATGCGGTGGAGTGAGCGTACGGTGACTAGGTGACCAAGGCCGTCGTTTTCGGAACCGGTTCGTGGGGGACGACCTTCGCGATGATCTTGGCGGAGGCGGGCACCTCGACGACGCTGTGGGGGCGTCGTGCCGAGGTGGTGGAGGCGATCGGCCGGAGGCACGAGAACCCCGAATACCTGCCGGGAGTGCGGCTTCCCTCGTCGCTGCGTGCCACGACCGACCCCGCGGAGGCGATGGCAGGCGCCGACTTCGTCGTCCTGGCCGTTCCCTCCCAGACCCTGCGCGGCAACCTGGCCGCCTGGCGCCCGCACATCCCTGAGCACGCCGTGCTGGTCAGCCTGATGAAGGGCATCGAGCTTCGCACGTCCAAGCGAATGAGCGAGGTCATCTGCGACGTCGCCGGGGTCCCGGCCGAGCGGGTCGCCGTCGTCTCGGGCCCGAACCTCGTCGGGGAGCTGATCCGCCGCGAGCCGGCCGGGACTGTGGTCGCCAGCGTGGACGACAAGGTCACCGGGCAGTTGCAGGAGGCGTGCCACCTGCCGTGGTTCCGCGCCTACACCAACTCCGACGTCGTCGGGGTGGAGCTCGGCGGCGCCGTGAAGAACGTCATCGCCCTCGCCGTGGGCGTGGCGGCGGGCATGGGGCTCGGTGACAACGTCAGGGCCACGCTCATGACCCGCGGCCTGGCCGAGATCTCCCGGCTGGGCGCGGCGCTCGGGGCCGACCCCCACACCTTCGCCGGTCTCGCGGGCATGGGCGACCTCGTGGCGACCTGTACGTCCCCATTGTCGAGGAACCGTACTTTCGGTGAGAATCTTGGCCGAGGCATGACACTGGCCGAGACCATCGCCGCCACCAGGCAGACCGCGGAGGGGGTCAAGTCCTGCGAGTCGGTGCTGGACCTCGCGAGGAAGCACGACGTGGAAATGCCGATCACCGAGGTGGTGGTAGGCGTCGTCCATGACGGAATGACCCCCAGCGAGGCCGCGATGCTGCTGATGTCGCGGACTCCCAAGCCGGAACGGTACGGCGTGTGACACTTTCTCGACGTATGCGCAGGAGACTCGGCGAGAACACCCGAGCGGTCCATCTGCCGCCCGCGCCGGTCTCCCGTCAGCTTCCCATCGGCCTGCCCGTCTGGCGCAGCGCGGCCTGGAGCTTCGACAGCTCGGCGGAGTACGCCGACGTGCTCGGCGAGCGCGCGCCGGGCTTCGCGTACAGCAGGATCGACAACCCCACGGTCGCGGCCTTCGCCTCGGGCATCGCCTCGCTGGAGGGCGCGGCCGCTCCCGAGGACGTCGCGGGCGAGGCGTTCTCGTCGGGGATGGCGGCGGTGACCGCGGTGCTCATGACCTTCCTGCGGGCCGGGTCGCACGTCGTGGCGCCCGCTCCGGTGTACGGCGGCACGTACTCCCTGCTGTCGAACGTGCTGGCGCGTTTCGGTGTTTCGGTCGACTTCGTGGACTACTCCGACCTGCGCCGGGTCCACGCCGCCGTACGCTCCTCTACCAAGATCATCTACGCGGAGACGCTGACCAACCCCGCGATGGCGGTCGCCGACATCCGGGGCCTGTACCGCATCGCCAGGGACGCGGGCGCGCTCCTGGTGGTCGACTCCACCTTCGCGACGCCTGTGGTCTGCCGTCCCCTGGAGCACGGCGCCGACCTGGTCATCCACTCCGCCACCAAATACATCGGCGGCCACGACGACTGCACGGGCGGTGCCGTGGTCGGCCGTCCCGACCTGATCTCCCAGATCCGCGAGGTCCGCATCGACACCGGCGCCACCCTCGCCCCGGACGAGGCGTTCCTGCTGCGCCGTGGCCTCGAGACGCTCCCGCTCCGGGTACGCCGGATGTGCGCCACCGCGATGGTCTTCGCCGCCGCCGTGGCCAAGCACCCAGCGGTACGCCGCGTCGACTACCCGGGCCTCGCCAGCCATCCGGGTCACCAACTCGCCCGCCAGCTCTTCGATTCCGGCCCCGAGGGCACGAGGTTCGGCGCGTGCGTCACCGTCACCCCGAACGGGGGGTACGAAGCCGGGGTCGTGCTGGCGGACGCCGTACGGCTGGCGCGGATCGCGACCTCGTTCGGCGGCACGCACACCAAGGTCGCCCACGTGGCGTCCACGACTCACCGCCAGCTCGACGAGGGGGCCCTGACGGCGTCGGGGATCGACACGGGGGCCGTACGCTTCGCCATCGGCCTGGAGGACTCAGAGGACCTCATCGCGGACGTCACGGAGGCGCTGGACGCGCTCCGCTCGAACGCCGCGACCCGCACCTGACACGCGACCGCCGATACGTACCTGACAAGCAGGGACGACAGGGACGCAAGGTAGATTCGGGCATCATGAACCAGCAGCATGAATCCCGGCCTCGCGTACGGGTGGCGGTCGTCTTCGGTGGCCGTAACTCCGAGCACGCGGTGTCCCTGATGGGCGCGGGCAGCGTCCTCGCGGCCATAGACCGGTCCAAATACGATGTCATCCCGATCGGCATCGCGCCGGACGGCCGCTGGGTGCTGGCCTCGGACGGCCAGAGGTTCGAGATAGAGGGCGGCGAGCTGCCCTCCGTGGACGGTAGCGGCACGACCCTCGCGCTGCCGTCCGACAGCGGGTCGATCGTGACGCTCGACGCCGGGCGGATCCCCGGCTCGCTCGGGCAGGTCGACGTCGTGTTCCCGATGCTGCACGGCCCGTACGGCGAGGACGGCACCATCCAGGGCCTGCTGGAGATGGCCGGTGTCCGCTATGTCGGTTCCGGCGTGCTGGCCAGCGCGGTCGGCATGGACAAGGCGTACATGAAGGCCCTGCTCACGGCCGCTGGGCTGCCCGTCGGGCCGTACGTCGTCGTGCGCGACCGTGACTGGCGCCTTGATCGCGAGCGCGTTCTCAAGGAGGTCGAGGAGCTCGGCTGGCCTGTCTTCGTCAAGCCTTCCCGTGCGGGTTCCAGCCAGGGCATCTCGCGGGCCGAGGACTTCGTAGAGCTCGAGCGCGCGATCCAGAACGCCCGCGAGCACGACCCGAAGATCCTCGTCGAGGCGGCCATCGAGGGGCGCGAGATCGAGTGCGCGGTGCTGGAGTCGCCCGGAGACGAGCCGCCGGTCGCCAGCCTGCCCGGCGAGGTGCTGGTCAACGAGCAGCACGAGTTCTTCGACTTCTCCGCCAAGTACATCGGCTCGGACATGTCGCTGTCCGTGCCGGCCGACATCCCGGTGGCGGTCAGTGAGGAGCTGCGGCAGATGGCCGTACGGGCGTTCGAGGCGCTCGGCTGCGAGGGGCTCTCCCGCGTCGACTTCTTCTACACCCCGTCTGGCGGCCTGATCCTGAACGAGATCAACACGATGCCGGGCTTCACGGCGATGTCGGTGGCCCCGCAGCTCCTGGCCGCCTCCGGGATGCCTTACAACGAGCTGGTCGACCACTTGATCCAGCTCGCGCTCGCACGTCCGGTGGGCCTGCGGTGACCTGGTCGGCCGTTCAGCCGGGGAATGCCGCCTTGATCGGGGCGGCGAGGTCGACGAGCACCCCGGCGGTCTGGTGGGCACGCGAGATCGTCACCTCGACGTAGCCGCCGGAGGTGATCGCCGTGAAGAGCGCGGGCCTGACCGGATCGGCGAACCACGGCACGCCGTCGATCTCCGGCACCTGCTGGAGCGGGTCCATCGCGAGGGGGCGGGACACGCCGCAGCGGAGCGCGATCTCGGCCGAGCCCCACACCGCGACGTACGGTGACGGTGGTTCGGAAGGGACGCGCTCCGCGCCGTCGATCGTGTGGGGGAGCCGGGCGTTCAGCGTGGCGCACGCCGTCGCCGTGGCCCCTTGGGGGGCGGGCGGATCGACCCTCACGGTTCCGCCGCAGCCCGCCACCAGTGCCAGAGCCGCGGCCGCCATGACGACCCGTACCACGGCTCCCCCCGAGATATGTCGACGCTCAGATATGGACGATCGGACACGTAAGGGTACGCGTGATTCCATCAACGGCCTGAATCTGCGCGACGACGAGCTTGCCAAGGTCGTCCACGTTGTCTGCCTCCGCACGAACGATCACGTCGTACGGGCCCGTGACGTCCTCGGCCTGGGTCACGCCGGAGATCACCGCGATCGCACCCGCGACCTCGGCGGCCTTGCCGACTTCTGTCTGGATAAGGATGTAGGCCTGCACCATCACGTCCTCCCGCAGGGGCGAAGCTGGTTCGTTTCAGTGCCGTGTGTAGATCAGAGTGGGACCGCAACCGTACATGGAACACACCAGGAGGTGTGCTATCACAGTCGCAGATCTTGGTGAATTCGGGATCATTGCACGTATTGTCGGACGCTTGCCACAATTTCCGGCGGTATTGCTGGGCCCCGGCGACGATGCCGCGGTCGTTCGTGCCCCTGATCGACGAGTTGTCGTGACGACGGATCTCCTACTCGAGGGTAGACACTTCCGTCGCGATTGGTCCAGTTCATACGATATTGGGCGAAAAGCGGCAGCACAGAACCTCGCCGACGTGGTGGCGATGGGTGCCGATCCTACGGCCATCTTCGTCGGGCTGGGGCTGCCCAAGGACCTTCCGACCGCCTGGCTGGACGGTCTCACCGACGGCTTCGGGGACGAATGCGCGCTTGTGGGTGCGAGCGTCGCGGGGGGCGACATCGCCAAGTCCGACCAGGTCGTGCTGGGGGTGACGGCCTTGGGCGACTTGGGCGGCCGTGCGCCGGTCACCCGGTCGGGGGCCCGGCCCGGGCAGGTCGTCGCCATGGCGGGCCGGCTCGGCCACGCGGCGGCCGGGCTGGCGCTGTTCCTCGCCGGCCGTGACGGATCCTCCTTCCCCGAGCTGGCGGACGCCCATCGGCGCCCTCAGCCGCCGTACGCCTGCGGTCCCGAGGCGGCCCGTCTCGGTGCCACTGCCATGGTGGACGTGAGCGACGGGCTGCTACAGGACGTGGGGCACATCGCCTCGGCGAGCGGCGTGCGGGTCGAGCTGGAGCCCGGAGCCCTCCCGGTGCCCGAGCCGCTGGTGGCCGCCGCGGCCGAGCTTGGCGAGGACCCGCTGCTGTGGGTGCTGACGGGAGGCGACGATCACGCCCTGGTGGCGGTCTTCCCTCCGGACGTACGGCTCCCGCAGGAGTGGCGGATCATCGGCCATGTCGTCGAGGGGGAAGGAGTGCAGGTCACGGGGTATGCGGAGCCTCACGGTGGCTGGGATCACTTCCGTGAATGACGTGAAAATTGTGACAAAGAAGTATTAAAGGTGTTATGAAGTGGAGCGCCGTGGTTTCTACAAGGAAGGCGCTTCATGGGACGGGGACGCCACACGTCATCCCGAGGCCGGGGGTCCGACCCTGAGTGGACGGGCGCGCACTGGGACCCGGGATGGCACGACGACGAGCGCGGAACCCAGGAGTGGCTGAACGACGCCAACTGGCTTGACGACCCTGAACCACCTGAACCCGCTGAACCCTCCCCGCCCGCCCACGGGCTGCCCCCGAACCGCCATGAGAGTCCCGGTTCGGAGAAGCGGAGCAGCAGGCGACGCTCTAGCCGGCCGAGGTTCCGGGGCCGCCGTCTTGTGGCGCTGTCCGCGGTGGCGGTCGTGATGGCCATAGGCACCGCCGCCATCGGGGTCAAGCTGTCGTCCACGCAGCTCAACCTCACGCGGACCCCGGACTGCCCGAAGGGCCAGGCCTGCGCGGCCATCGCCCCTGTGACGCCCCCGGGAGGCGCGGTGTCGTCCGGGACGCCACACTCTGGAGGGCGCACCACGGCGGCTCCGTCCGACAGCGAGTCCATGTCTCCGAGCGAGTCCACGTCTCCGAGCGACTCCACGTCTCCCAACGAGTCCACGTCTCCGAGCGAGTCCACGTCTGGCAGTGCGTCGACGCAGGCCAGGCCGTCGGCAGCCGCCGGCCGTACCCCGGAACGGCGGTCACCCGTGGCCTCCGCGCCGCCCACGCCGGACCGTACGCCGGACATGCCCACCCCCAAGCCGAGCCGGACGGTACGGGACACCCCGACGCCGGACGCGACGCCGGACCCGACGCCGGACCCGACGCCGAACGATACGGAGAGCGCGTCTCCGGACCCGACGCCGCAGCCCGACAAGCGCGCCCCTCTGGTGTCGCGCGGCCGGGTAGCCGTCGACTTCGGCGTGTCAGATGTGACCGGCACGGGTTACACAGGCCGGCTGACGATCACCAACAGCGGAGCCGCGCTGGACGGGTGGAGTGTCCGGGTGCCGGTCGGCGGCCACGTCACCGCCGTCGACGGAGCCGACTGGACCCAGGAGGGGGACATCCTCGTGCTGACTTCGACGAACGCGCTCGGCGAGAACGAGCAGGCCGTCATCTCGTTCTCAGCCGACGGCGACTCCACGGTCCCCGACAGTTGCGAGCTGAACGGAGGCAGTTGCCGCATCCGTGCGACCGAGTCCGCCGCCTCCCAGGTGGAACCGAAACCCATGACCCGCGCTCACCCAACCGGAGCCGAAACAGGGAAGAGCCGAGCCCCTTACCGGCGCTTGTCGCTGTTCGGGCCGGATCATCCAGCCGGGCCGTAGCCGTGATTCGAGCCTAGGCATGGGCCTGGTTTGATGGGTGGATGACTCCTCCCCGTGTGCTCACGATCGCAGGTTCCGACTCCGGCGGGGGGGCGGGTATCCAGGCCGATCTGAAGACCATGCTGGCGCTCGGTGTCCACGGCATGAGCGTGATCGCCGCGGTCACCGCTCAGAACTCCCTCGGCGTTCAGGGCTACTGGGAGCTCCCACCCGAGGCGGTGCGCGCCCAGCTCGACTCGGTGCTCGGCGACATCGGCGCGCAGGCGATCAAGACGGGCATGCTGGCGTCCCCCGAGCTGGTCACGGTGGTCGCCGAGGTGCTGGCCGGTGTGGACGCGCCGGTGGTGGTCGATCCGGTCGGGGTGTCCAAGCATGGTGACCCGCTTCTCGCTCCTGAGGCCGTCCATACGGTGACGTCCCGCCTGCTGCCCGTGGCGACCCTGGTGACGCCCAACCTTTGGGAGGTCGAGCAGCTCACCTCGTACAAGGTCGAGGACGAGGACGGGCTGCGCCCGGCGGCCGAGGCGGTGCTGGAGCTGGGCCCCGCGTGGGTGCTGATCAAGGGAGGACACCTCCCGGGTCCGCCGGTCGACCTGCTCACCGACGGTGTCAGCGAGTTCCGGTTCTCCGCCGAGCGGCACGACAACCGGCACACCCATGGCACGGGATGCACGCTGGCCTCCGCCATCGCGTCCTATCTGGCGCTGGGCGAGGACATACCGGGCGCGGTCGGTAAAGCCAAGGAGTACGTCACGGGCGCCATCGCCCACGGTTTCCCCCTCGGCGCCGGCATCGGCCCGGTGGACCACGCCTGGCGCTGGCGCTGAGGCGGTACTCCGGCTTGCGACGCCAAGAGCAGTCGCTCAGGGCGGCCACTCGGGTCTCGAGCCTCAGAGCAGCCGGGCGATCGGGTCGTCCGCCAGGCGGCGGAGCAGCGTCGCGGTGTTGGAGGCCTGTGACGCGTCGGTCTCCGGGCGGGTGCCCGAATCGATGGCGCCGGCCAGGGCATTGAGCTCATGGGGCGGCAGCAGGGTGCGGGCCATGTTGTGGAGGCGGAGCCGGATCTTCCGGCCGCTCCGCTGATCTTCGGCGACCAGATGCGGCACGCGGCGTCCCGTGGGGACGCTGCCCTCGCCGTGAGGGTTCCTGACGTACTCCGGCTCGGAGTCGATCCACACTTGGGCCGTCGCCAGGTCCGCCTGGCGGGTGCCGAGGAGGCCTCGCACCTCCAGCACGGTGCCGACGAGGATCGCTCGCCGCCGGTACGTCCCGAGCAACATGGTGCCGACGAACCCGACCATAAGCACGGCGATCATCCCAAAGATGATCTTCACCGCCATGTTCGGGAACCCACCCGTGCTCTCGTCGAGCGCACCCGTGAGCCCGCCCGACGAGAAATCGGGCGCTGACCCTCCAAGGACGAGGGCCGCGACACCGGCGATCCCACCCAGCACGGCAAGGAAGAGCAGCCCGATGACCGACACGGTGACCTTCTGGCCGGTGGAGGCGTTCACGCTCAGGTGTACGGGCGGATTCGGCACGACAACAAGTTACCCACCCGGCCGCAGGCCATGCCGCTGGACCGCCCGAACGAGGCAGCCAAGTCGCGAAGGCCCGGCAACGGTGGAGTGGGGAAGCTCAGGTCAGCGGGTGACCTTGCCCGCCTTGATGCAGGAGGTGCACACGTTCAGCCGCTTCGGCGTGCTGCCCACCATGGCGCGCACACGCTGGATGTTGGGGTTCCAACGGCGGCGGGTGCGGCGGTGCGAGTGCGAGATGTTGTTGCCGAAAGTCGGCCCCTTGCCGCAAACGTCGCAGACGGCAGCCACGGTCATCGCTCCTTAGATCAGTCAATACGCCCGAAACCGAGGTAGAAGCGGTGGTCGGGCATGCCGGTGACAACCGGCTGGCCACACGAGGGTATCCGATGTTGCCCGATGCACGCCAAAAGGGGGAACCGGCGAACGGAGATAGTCTCGTAACACCAACCGTAGCGCATCCCCGGCATCACGTGGTCGCGCCCAGGAGGGAGCCACATGCCTTCGGAGCCCGGCGACACCGGTGAGCGCGGTCGCGAGCCCCTCCACATCCTCGATCCGAAGGCTGTGCGCCGATGGTCCCGGCTGTGCGCCGACGCGCTGGGGAGGGCCCGTGCGGAGATCGACGCGCTCAACGTATTCCCCGTACCCGACGGTGACACTGGGACGAACCTCCACCTGACCATGCTTTCGGCCGCAGAGGCCCTCGACGCGCTGCCCGGGGACGCCGACGCCGAGACCACGTGGCGGACTCTCGCCCACGGGGCTCTGCTGGGTGCCCGGGGCAATTCCGGAGTGATCGTCAGCCAGGCCCTGCGAGGCATGGCCGAGGTGCTGAAGCACGCCAAGGGTGGGGGGAGTGATCTCCGCAAGGGGCTGGCCAAGGCTGCGGAGATGGCCAGGAACGCCGTGGCGAGGCCCGTCGAGGGCACTGTGCTCAGCGTGCTGAGCGAGGTGGCCCGAGCCGTGGAAGGGGCCTCCGAGGAGCTGGCCGAGGTGGCAGGGAAGGCGGCGGCCGCCGCCCGAGGGGCGCTGGGCCGCACTACGGGCCAGCTCGACGTGCTCGCCCGCAACGGGGTCGTGGACGCCGGCGCGGCGGGCCTGACCATCATCGTGGAGAGCCTGGCGGCCGTGATCACCGACTCTTACGTCGATCGGTACGACGTGCCCGCGCCCACGTCCGGCTTCGAGAAACCGGAGACGGCGCAGGCACCGGGCTACGAGGTGATGTACCTCCTGGACGCCGGTGACAGCGCCGTGGCGGCCCTGCGCGACGAGCTCGACCGTCTCGGCGACTCCCTGGTGGTGGTCGGGGGAGACGGTCTGTGGAACGTCCACGTCCATGTGGACGACGCCGGGGCCGCCATCGAGGCCGGGATGCGAGCCGGACGGCCGTACCGCGTCAAGGTCGTGTACCTGGAGGCGCCCGCGCGCCCTCATCGTGCCGGGGACGGACGCGGTGTGGTCGCCGTGGCGGCGGGCGACGGCATCGCCGGGCTCTTCGAGCAGGCCGGGGCCGTCGTCGTGCGCCGGGAGCCGGGGTCCAGCCCCTCGCTTGAGGCGGTGCTGGCCGCGATCAGGCAGGCAGGGACCGAGGTCGTGGTGCTGCCCAACGACACCGGGGTCAACGCGGTGGCCGGGGCCGCCGCCGAGATCGCCCGCGAGGAGGGCGTCGTCGTCAGCGTGCTGCCCACCAAGGCGACCGTGCAGGGCCTGGCCGCGCTCGCCGTGCACGACCCGCTGCGGCGCTTCGACGACGATGTCGTGGCGATGACCGACACCGCGGGTCACACCCGCCACGGCCACGTCTGGGTGGCCGACCGCGAGGCCATGACCAGCGCGGGGATGTGCCGGCCGGGTGACGTCCTGGGCGTCATCGACGGTGACGTCGCCCTCATCGGCACGTCTGTGGAGGACACCGCCGTGGAGATCACCTCCCGCATGCTCTCCGTCAGCAGCGAGCTCGTGACCTTGATCACCGGCGTGGACGCCGGCACGCGGCTGACCCGAGCCGTGAAAGACCACCTGGACGCCGTACGACCAGACATCGAGACACTGATCTACAAAGGCGACCAGGGCGGTTACCCGCTACTCATCGGCATCGAATGACCCACGAACACGTACCCCCGTGCCGCGCCGTCGGCGGTGCGGGGAGACTCCGCTCGGGACCCACGGCCGGTGTCGTGCGAGCCGGGAGAGCACGCGGGTGTGGAGCGTCGGGTGTTCATGTCGGCGCGGAGCGGTAGAACATGGTGACGTGACGCGTTTCGACGAGCCGCTCATCAAGGCGCTGGATCCGAAGACGGCCAAGCCGCTCGAGAGCTCGCTCAACATCACCACGGTCGGCGAGCTGCTGCGCCACTACCCCCGGAGGTACGCCGAGCGGGGTGAGCTGACCGCGCTCGACGCTCTGGAGGTCGACGAGCACGTCACGGTGGTGGGCGAGGTCTCGCGCCTCATGCGCAAGCCCATGCGGAACCGCTCCGGCACATGGCTGGAGGTCGAGGTCCTCGACGGCAGGCGAAACACGATCTACCTGTCGTTCTTCGGCCGGGTCTCCCATGTGATCGAGGGCCGTCTGAAGCCGGGCACCCGGGCGATGTTCTCCGGCAAGGTCGGGCGGTTCGGGCGCGGCGAGAGGGCGAAGTGGCAGCTCAACCACCCCGAGTTCGAGCTCTTCGAGGAGACCGAGTCGTCCGCGGCCGACTTCGCCGCCGCGCCCGTCCCGATCTACCCCGCCGCCGGCGGCATCACGTCCTGGGTGATCCGCAGGGCGATCGGCGTCGTGCTCGACACGCTCGGCCCGCTGGCCGACCCGCTCCCCGCCGAGCTGCGCTCCCGTCGCCGGCTGTCCGGCCTGGCCGACGCGCTGGAGGCCGTCCACCGGCCGCGTGATCAGGGTGACATCTCTGTGGCGCGCAAGAGGCTCAAGTTCGACGAGGCGTTCGTCCTGCAGTCCGTGCTGGCCCAGAGGCGCCAGGCCGCAGCCGCGTGGCCGGCGAGGCCCCGCCCCCGGCGGGACGACGGGCTGCTCGCCGGCTTCGACGACCGGCTCCCGTTCCAGCTCACCGAGGGGCAGGTCGAGGTCGGTGAGGAGATCGCGGCCGAGCTGGCACGAGATCATCCGATGCACCGGCTGCTCCAGGGCGAGGTCGGCGCGGGCAAGACCGTGGTGGCGGTGCGTGCGATGCTCCAGGTCGTCGACGCCGGAGGCCAGGCGGCGCTGCTCGCCCCCACCGAGGTCCTGGCCCAGCAGCACCACCGGTCCATCACCCGCATGCTGGGCGATCTCGGCACGGGAGGCGTGTTCGGCGGCACGGCGGTGACCCTGCTCACGGGCTCGATGGGAGCCGCGGGGCGGCGCGCGGCGCTGCTCGACGCCGCGTCAGGAGCCGGTGGGATCGTCGTCGGCACCCACGCCCTCCTTCAGGAGCACGTCCAGTTCGCCGACCTCGGGCTCGTCGTCGTCGACGAGCAACACCGCTTCGGCGTCGAGCAGCGCGACGCGCTGCGCGAGAAGGCCGGCGGCGGCCGTCCCCACGTGCTGGTGATGACCGCCACCCCGATCCCGCGCACGGTCGCCATGACCGTCTTCGGCGATCTTGAGGTGTCCACGCTGAGCCAGCTCCCGTCCGGCCGGGCGCCGATCACGACCCACGTGGTGCCCGCCTCGGACAAGCCCCACTTCCTGGAGCGCACCTGGGAGCGCATCCGGGAGGAGGTCGGCCTCGGCCGCCAGGCGTACATCGTCTGTCCCCGCATCGGCGACCTGGAGGGCGACGAGGGCGACCTGAGCGACCCGGAGGCTGAGGACTCGGAGGAGCGGAGGCCGCCTCTCGCGGTGATGGAGGTCGCCCCCATGCTCGCCGACGGGCCGCTGGACGGCCTGCGCGTCGAGGTGCTGCACGGGCGCCTTCCTCCCGAGGAGAAGGACGGCGTGATGCGGGCCTTCACGCGGGGTGAGGTGGACGTGCTGGTCGCCACCACCGTGATCGAGGTCGGAGTGGACGTCCCCAACGCGTCGGTCATGGTCATCATGGACGCCGACCGATTCGGCGTCTCCCAGCTCCACCAGCTCCGCGGGCGGGTCGGCCGTGGAGGGTTGCCCGGCCTGTGCCTGCTGGTCAGCGACTTCCCCGCGGGCACTCCCGCACGCGACCGCCTCGACGCGGTCGCCGCCACCCTGGACGGCTTCGAGCTGTCCCGGGTCGACCTGGAGCAGCGGCGTGAAGGCGACGTGCTCGGCGCGGCGCAGTCCGGCCGCAAGTCCTCGCTGAAGATGCTGCGACTGCTCCGCGACGAGGACGTCATCAGGGACGCGCGCGAGGAGGCCGCGAGCCTCTTGGCCGATGATCCGGACCTGGAGGAGCATCCCGCGCTCAAGGCCGAGATCGACAGACTCCTCGGCGACGACCGCGCCGAGTACCTGGAAAAGGCCTGACCTGACCCCGCGGCCTCCGAGGCGGGTGGCCCGGCGATCAGGGAGTGGGGGATCCCTGGGCTCTGGGCTGAATGACCCAGGGCCCAGCCTTGGGACGGCCTCCCCCCGAATGCCGTCCCCGGCTGGGCCCACCCTCGGGTCAGGTGCCGAGGGCACCGGCGCGCGGAAGGGCTCACGATCACGCCGGTCGGCCTTCCCCTGGGTCACCATGAAGGCCGCAGAACTCATCATGTGGGTTCGGACGGCGGCGGGGAACGACCCTTGCTCTTTCGTCGCCGACACTTGGGCACTCTTGACCTGGGGGCCCCGGCAGGTGCCGCCTGCGGCGAGAATGGGCGGGTGACCCGAGTCATCGCAGGAAGCGCCGGCGGGCGGCGCATCGCCGTCCCTCCCGGGCGTGGCACGCGGCCCACGAGCGACCGTGCCAGAGAAGGGCTGTTCTCCACCGTCGGTTCCCTTCTGGGGCCTCTGGAGGGCGCCAGGGTGCTCGATCTGTACGCCGGATCGGGCGCGGTGGGCCTCGAGGCGCTCTCACGCGGGGCCGAGCACGCGCTGCTGGTGGAGTCCGACCCGAAGGCCGCCCGCACGATCAAGGCGAACATCGCCGAGCTGGGCCTGCCGGGAGCCGTCGTCGTGGGCGACAAGGTGGAGCGGGTGGTGGCCGGCCAGTGCCCGGAGCCGTACGACTTCGTGTTCGCCGATCCTCCCTACGCGGTCGGCGACGAGGTGGTCCGCGAGGTGCTGGAGCGCCTGCGTGACAATGGCTGGCTCGCTCAGAACGCCCTCGTGGCGGTGGAGCGCGAGTCACGAGGGAAGGACTTGGTCTGGCCCTCCGGATTCGAAGAGGAGAGGGTCCGTCGCTATGGCGAAGCGTCCGTTTGGTACGGTCGCGCCGCCGGGAACCAGTGAAACTGGGGGTAAGCCTTGCGTCGTGTCGTCTGCCCGGGGTCCTTCGACCCCGTCACGAACGGTCACCTCGACATCATCGGCCGGACGTCCCGGCTGTATGACGAGGTCGTCGTCGCAGTGTTGATCAACGTGGAGAAGAAGAGCCTGTTCACCGTGGACGAGCGCATAGAGACGCTCGAGGCGGTGACCCGGGAGTACGGCAACGTGCGCGTGGAGAAGTTCCACGGGCTGCTCGTCGACTTCTGCAAGCAGCAGGGCATCCCGACCATCGTCAAGGGTCTGCGCGCGGTCAGCGACTTCGACTACGAGCTGCAGATGGCCCAGCTCAACTACCGGATGTCCGGCGTGGAGACGCTGTTCATGTCCACCAACCCGGAGTACTCCTTCCTGTCGTCCAGCAGGCTGAAGGAGATCGCCAAGTACGGCGGGGACGTCTCCGGGCTCGTCCCCGATCTCGTGCATCAGATGCTCGTCGAGCGGTTGCGCGGCTAAGTCCTGGTATTCTTTCCTATCGGCCTTGTACGACGGCGGTGATTCGCCATGCCTCAAGAGAGCAGGAAGACGCTGCATAGCCTCGACCCCCGCGCGCCCTGGGTGATTTCTACCCATGATCTGGGACGGCGACCGGGTTCTATGCGCGAGACCTCCCGTTCCCTCCCGGCTCCGGTGAATCTCTCCGTCGGCATGATCGGCGTCCCCAGGGACGCCGAGATCGAGCTGGTCATGCGGCTCGAGGCAGTGATGGAAGGCGTGCTCGTCACGGGCACGGCGCGGGCTCCGCTCAGCGGAGAGTGCTCGCGTTGCCTGGATCCGTTGACCTCGGAGATCGAGGTCGGCTTCCAGGAGCTCTTCTTCTACTCGCCGGAGGATGCCGCCGAGGACGACTCACTCCTCGACGGTGAACTTCTCGATCTCGAGCCGACGTTCCGCGACGCGGTGGTGCTCGCACTCCCGTTGAGCCCGGTCTGCAGTGATGACTGCCCCGGCCTGTGCGTGGAGTGTGGGGTCAAGCTGGCGGACGCCGGCCCTGACCACCGGCACGAGAAGATCGACGCCCGTTGGGCGGCGTTGCAGGGCCTGAACGATCCGAACAACCACAATGACCAGGAGGGTTGACGTGGCCGTCCCGAAGCGGAAAATGTCGCGGAGCAACACCCGCTCCCGCCGCGCGCAGTGGAAGACCGCCGCGCCGTCGCTCGTTAGCTGTAACCAGTGCCGCTCGCCGAAGCTGCCCCACGTGGTATGCCCGACCTGCGGCACCTACAACCGCCGTCAGGTCATCGAGCCGTCGGCCTGATCACGCCCGCGGTGGCCGGTGATCCGGTCGGATGCCTCACATCCGGCCGGGACGTCCGTCCACCGTCGAAGGCGTGCGGTGGCGGTTCGCCCGCGGCCGTGGTGGGCGCCGGGGTTGCCGCAATCTCCCGGCGTCCACCACGTTTTCGGGCATTTCCCGCGTTCCATCCGCCATCGCGACCATGGTCGTGACGTGCTGCGTGACGGCCGGAGATTCCCGTCCGAGGAGGAGACGTGGCCGCAGGTGGAAAGCCGGTTGCCGTAGAGATCGCGAGAGACGAGCTTGAGCGCGTGCTCGCCGTCCGTCTGGAAGACGCGCTTCTGGAGCGGGCGCTGACGCACCGTTCGTACGCCTACGAGAACGGCGGCCTGCCCACCAACGAGCGCCTGGAGTTCCTGGGCGACTCGGTGCTGGGCCTGGTGGTCACCGACACGCTGTTCCGGGGCCATCCCGACCTCCCGGAGGGCCAGCTCGCCAAGCTCCGGGCAGCGGTGGTCAACATGCGCGCCCTCGCCGACGTGGCGCGCGCCCTCGACCTCGGCCGCTTCACCCGGCTGGGCCGCGGCGAGGACGGCACGGGAGGCCGTGACAAGTCCTCGATCCTCGCCGACACCCTGGAGGCGCTCATCGGCGCCGTCTACGTCGACAAGGGGCTCGACGAGGCCTTCCGCGTGGTGCACGTGCTGTTCGACCCGCTGATCAAGCACTCGGCCTCGCTCGGGGCGGGTCTCGACTGGAAGACCTCGCTACAGGAGCTGACGGCCTCCGAGATGCTCGGCGTCCCCGAATACCTCGTGAACGAGAGCGGGCCCGACCACGCCAAGTCGTTCACCGCGGTCGTCCGGGTCGGCGGGCAGGAGTACGGCTCGGGCGCCGGGCGCAGCAAGAAGGAAGCCGAGCAGCAGGCCGCGGAGGCCGCGTGGACCGCGATCCGTGCCCGTAGCGACGCTCAGGCGAAGCTGGAGAAGGCGGCCACTTAGCCCATGCCGGAGTTGCCCGAAGTCGAGGTGGTGCGGCGCGGGCTCTCGCGCTGGGTGGCCGGACGTACGATCACCCATGCAGAGGTCCTGCACCCCCGTGCGATCCGCAGGCACGTTCCCGGAGCCGCCGAGTTCGCCGGCAGGCTGGCCGGGCGCACGCTGGTCTCCGCGGACCGCCGGGGCAAATATCTCTGGATGCCCCTCGGCGACCCCGGTGGTCCCGTGAACGGTGACTCCGAGGCCCTGCTGGCGCATCTGGGGATGAGCGGCCAGCTCCTGGTCGTCGAGCCGGGCTCGCCGATCGAGAAGCATCTGCGGGTGCGGCTGGCCTTCGATGACGGCGGCCCCGAGCTGCGGTTCGTCGACCAGCGCACCTTCGGCCACCTGCTGGTCGCCCCTCTCGTGCCCCTGGGGCGTCCCGTGCCGGAGCCGATCGCGCACATCGCGGCCGACCCGCTCGAAGAGGCGTTCGACGACGACGCGTTCGCGCTGCGGCTCGGTGCCAGGCAGACCGAGATCAAGCGGGCGCTCCTCGACCAGTCGCTGATCAGCGGTGTCGGCAACATCTACGCCGATGAGGCGCTGTGGCGGGCGCGGCTGCACGGAGGGACGCCGACCCGCGCGCTGAGCAGGCGGAAGGTCGGCGAGTTGCTGGCGGCGGTGCGCGAGGTGATGGGCGACGCGCTCGGCCAGGGCGGCACCTCCTTCGATAGCCTGTACGTCAACGTGAACGGTGAGAGTGGCTACTTCGACCGGTCACTCAATGTGTACGGCAGGCGAGGCGAGCCGTGCGCGCGCTGCGGCGGGCCCGTCCTGCGGGAGGCGTTCATGAACAGGTCTTCCTACAGCTGCCCGCGCTGTCAACCCCGGGTGGGCGCATGACCGAGGGGCCGCACGCGAGCGTGAGTGATGTTCGTCTCAACGCGTGGGTGCGCGGCCGGGTCCAGGGAGTGGGTTTCCGCTGGTGGACGAGAGCTCGCGCACTTGAGCTCGGTCTGGTCGGATCGGCCTCCAATCTCGCCGATGGCAGGGTCGAGGTCGTCGCAGAAGGCCCCCGTGAGTCTTGTGAGAAGCTTCTCGCGCAGCTCAGGGGTGGTGAGACTCCGGGGCGGGTAGATGCAGTGATGGAGCGCTGGGCACCGGTTCGCGGTGGTTTTGGTGGATTTGTGGAGCGGTAGGCGCTTCCCTTAAACCCCTAAATGCGGTACATTTACATGTCGGGAGTGCCCATTGGTGCATTCATGGGGAGCGTTCAACTTGACCGCCTCCATTGCCGGTGCGACTCTTGATAGGAAACACGCGCACCCCTCCCGCGGCAAGAAGTGCGCGAACCAGTTTGGTCACTCAGCGTGGAGGACCCTTAACCATGGCGAAGGCTCTACTCGGCCACGTCGGCGGTCTCGACCCTCGAATGGTCTCGGAAATGCGCCGTCTCCAGCAGCGAATCCGGGACCTGGAGGCAGAGCTCACAAGGCTCCAGGCCCAGAACGACGCTCTCGCGGCGCAGTCGCGGGATGAAGCGTTCTCGCGTCTGCAGGATCGCGAGCCGGCCCTCACCTGAGAGGTTCGGTACGGCGCAACACACTGTCAGGGACGCCCCGCAAAGGCGTCCCTTGTCATTTCCCGGTCTCTCAGGGCGGTCGCCCCGCCCCTGAAGCCTTCGAGCCGGGCGTCAAACGCTTTCCTGGCCGAGCAATCGCGGCAACCGCACTGGAAGCGCCCTGAGCCGGTAGTCTGCCCGCAGGGATCGTCCAGAGGCCTGTCCGGCGATCCCGGAGCCGACGGGGAGGGCCGCGCGGGTGTATCTCAAGAACCTCACGCTGCGCGGCTTCAAGTCCTTCGCGTCGGCCACCGCCCTCCGCTTCGAGCCCGGCATCACGTGCGTGGTCGGTCCGAACGGCTCGGGAAAGTCCAACGTCGTCGACGCCCTCGCCTGGGTCATGGGCGAGCACAGCGCCAAGTCCCTGCGCGGCGGCAAGATGGAGGACGTCATCTTCGCCGGCACCTCCTCAAGGCCGCCTCTCGGGCGTGCCGAGGTGACGCTGACCATCGACAACACCGACGGCGCGCTCCCGATCGACTACACCGAGGTCACGATCAGCCGGTTGATGTTCCGGTCGGGCCAGAGCGAGTACGCCATCAACGGCGACACCTGCCGGCTTCTGGACATCCAGGATCTTCTCTCCGACTCCGGCATCGGCCGCGAGATGCACGTGATCGTGGGCCAGGGCCAGCTCGACACCGTGCTCCACGCCGGCCCCGAGGAGCGCAGGGCCTTCATCGAGGAGGCGGCGGGCGTCCTGAAGCACCGCAAGCGCAAGGAGAAGGCGCTCCGGAAGCTCGACGCCATGCAGGCCAACCTCACCCGCGTCCAGGACCTCGCGAACGAGCTGCGCCGCCAGCTCAAGCCGCTCGGCCGCCAGGCCGAGATCGCCAGGAAGGCCGCCGTCATCCAGGCCGACCAGCGCGACGCGCGGCTGCGCCTGCTCTCCGACGACGTCGTACGGCTGCGCACGCACCTCGAGCGGGAGGCTGCGGACGAGACCACGGTGCGCGCCCGTCGCGCGCAGGTCGAGGCCGAGCTGGAGCAGGGCCAGACGCGTGAGGCGGAGCTCGAGGCGGCCGAGGGCGCCGCCCAGCCCCGTCTGACAGGCGCGCAGGAGACCTTCTACCGTCTGGCGGCCCTGAAAGAACGGCTGCACAGCGTCGAGACCCTGGCCGGTGAGCGCCACCGCCACGCCCTCGAGGCCGCCTCGATCGAGCGGCGCGGGCGCGACCCCGAGGACTACGAGCGCGAGGCCGCCGAGATCCGCGAGCGCGAGGAAGCGCTCAAGATCGAGCTGGAGCAGACCGAGGAGATCCTGGAGCAGGCCGTCTGGCGCCGTACGGAGACCGAGAGCGCGCTCGCCACCGAGGAGAGGCGCCTCGCCGCGGCGGCGAGGGCCGCAGCCGACCGGCGCGAGAGCCTGGCCAGGCTGAGGGGCGAGGTGGCGGCCGTGCGCGGCCGTGCCCGGGCGGCCGAGGAGGAGATCGGGCGCCTCACGAGGGCTCTTTCCGAGGCCCGGCAGCGCAGCGAGCGGGCGCGGGAGGATCACGACGCCCAGGAGCTGAGCGAGCCCGCGGCCGATCCCGGGCTCGCCGAGGATCTGGCGCGGGCGCAGGATGGCGTCGACCAGGCCAAGGCCGCGGTCGAGGAGGCCCGGGCCGCCGTGGAGCAGGCCAAGGCGGCCGTCGAGGGCCCGAGGAGGGCCCTCGACGAGGCGCGGTCGGCCGTGGGCACGGCTCGGGCCGCCGACCAGGAGGCGCAGCGGGCGGTCGCCGCGCTGGAGGCCAGGCGGGACGCCCTGGAGATGGGCCTGTCCCAAGGCGCGGACGGCGGTGCGGCGCTTCTCGCGGCGGGCCTGTCCGGGGTGCTCGGGCCGCTCGCCACGATGATGACCGTCCAGGCGGGGGCCGAGGTCGCCGTCGCCGCCGTGCTCGGCACCGCCGCGGAGGCCGTGGCCGTGGAGTCGCTGTCCACCGTCGTCGACGCGGTCGAGCTGCTGCGGGCAGAGGAGGCCGGACGGGCGGGGCTGGTAGTCGCGTCCGACGCCGCCGTCGCCAGGCCCGACCCGGTCGACGGCGCCCCGTGGGTCTCCGACCTCGTGGTGGTGTCCGACGCGTTTCGCCCAGCCGTGGAGAGCCTGCTGTCCGGCGTGGTCGTGGTGGAGGACGTCCCGGGCGGCAGGAAGCTCGTGGAGCAGCGTCCCGACCTGCGGGCGGTCACCTGGGCGGGCGACCTGATCGGTGCCTACTACGCGCACGGCGGGTCCGGCGGCGGCACGTCGGTGCTCCAGGTGCGTACGGCCCTCGACCAGGCCATCGCCGGCCTCTCGGAGGCGCGCGCCCTCGCCGAGCGCACCGCCGTCACGCTGGACGAGGCCACCGACGCCGAGCGTGCCGCCCAGCACGCCGTCGAGGCCGCCCAGACCTGGGCCAATCAGGCCCAGACGGGCGTCAACACCGCCCAGGTGGGGGTGAACGCCGCGCAGGGCGTGCTCGACCGTGTGCGCGGCAGGCAGCGTGAGGCCGACCAGCTGGTCGCCGTCGCGGCCAGGCGGCTGGCACAGCTCGACGCGGCGGCGAAGGCCGCCGGAGACGAGTGCGACCGGCTGGCGAAGAACGTCGCCGCCGCCGAGGAGGCGCGCGACCGCGACCTGGCCGGAGTGGTGGAGCTTGAGGAGCGCCTGGCCGAGGCGGAGTACGCCGACGAGCTGGAGGCCGAGCCCACCACCGAGACGCGTGACGAGCTCGCCAGTGCCTGCTCGGTGACGCGGCAGGCCGAGATGGAGGCCCGCCTGTCCGTCCGTACGGCCGAGGAGCGGGTCAAGGGCATCGCGGGCCGCGCCGACCAGCTCACGCGGGCCGCGAGGCGCGAGCGGGAGGAGCGGGCCGGCGCCGCCGCGCTGCGGGAGCGGCGCCGCGCGCAGGCCCAGGTGGCCGAGGCTGTCGTCCACGGCGCGGGGCGCGCGCTCGGGGTGCTGGAGGCGTCCCTGGCCCTGGCGGCCCAGGAGCGCGACGAGGCCGAGCGGGCGCGCGGTGAGATCGACGCCGAGCTCAAGGCCGTACGGGTGCGCGTCCGCGAGCTGTCGGGCGAGCTCGACAAGCTGGTCAACCGCGTCCACGGCAACGAGGTGGCCCGCACAGAGCAGCGGCTGCGCCTGGAGCAGATGGAGACCCGGGCCATGGAGGAGTACGGCGTCGAGATGGACGCCCTGATCTCGGAGTACGGCCCCGAGCAGCTCGTGCCCATCGCGGACGGCGAGATGGTGCCGTACGTCCGCGAGGAGCAGGAGAAGCGGGCCAGGATCGCCGAGAGGCAGATGGCCCAGCTCGGCAAGGTCAACCCGCTGGCGCTGGAGGAGTTCGCGGCGCTGGAGGAGCGCCACACCTTCCTGAACTCCCAGCTCGAGGATCTCAGGAAGACCCGGCGCGACCTGCTGACGGTGGTCAAGGAGGTCGACGAGCGGGTGGAGCAGGTCTTCACGGCCGCCTACGAGGACGTCGCGCGCGAGTTCGAGACGATCTTCACCCGGGTCTTCCCCGGTGGAGAGGGGCGCCTGCTGCTGACCGACCCCTCCGACATGCTCACCACGGGGGTCGACGTCGAGGCCAGGCCGCCGGGCAAGAAGGTCAAGCGCCTGTCCCTGCTGTCCGGCGGGGAGCGCTCGCTGACCGCCGTGGCGTTCCTCATCTCGATCTTCAAGGCCCGGCCGTCGCCGTTCTACGTCATGGACGAGGTCGAGGCCGCGCTGGACGACACGAACACGCAGCGGCTGCTCACGCTCTTCGAGGAACTGCGCCAGAGCTCCCAGCTCATCGTGATCACCCACCAGAAGCGCACGATGGAGATCGCCGACGCGCTGTACGGCGTCAGCATGCGGGGTGACGGCGTCACCCAGGTCGTCAGCCAGCGCCTCCGTGAACGCGAGACCGCCTGACACACCGGCTATCCGCTGTCTTCGTGGATACACCTCTGTCGTGACACCGCGGTTGCGGGGGATCGGTCGGTTGGCCGGTGACCGGGTCTGCCGGGCTGCTGGATGGCGGTGGTCGTGAGTTCCGACTGGGTGATAATTCCGGAAATGTCGGTATAACCGGCGCGGCGTGGGCGGGCCCGGGCGTGAGCACGGGCGCTCGTCTGGAAAACTGACATCTTGTGGATGGGTACCTCGGCGTCATCGTGATCGTCATCCTCGTCGCGTTGCTCGCGGCGGGCGGCATGTTCCTGCTCTTCAGGCCCAGGGAGAGGCACGCTCCACCGGTCAAGGCTCCGGAAGCGCCGGCGCTTCCGGAGCAGAAGCAGGCCCCGGCCACCGGCGTCGTCGAGGACGACGCCGCCACCACCACGGTCCCGCCGCCCGCCAGGCCGGTCGAGCCCGTGGCCCCCGTGGTGGTCCCCGAGATCGAGATCCCGCCGCCCTCCGCCGGCCGCATGGTGCGGCTGCGGGCCCGGCTGGCCCGCTCGCAGAGCCAGCTCGGCAAGGGGCTGCTGGAGCTTCTCTCCCGCGACCGCCTGGACGACGACGCCTGGGACGAGATCGAGGACACGCTGATCACCGCCGACGTGGGCGTCGCGCCCACCCGCGCGATGGTCGAGGAGCTCCGCACCAAGGTCAAGGTGCTCGGCTCGCGTGGCCACGATGAGGTGCGCGCCCTGCTCCGCGAGCAGTTGCTCACCCAGATCGGTGGCGACATGGACCGCACGCTGCACACCGCGCCCCACGGTGAGCGTCCCGCCGTCGTGCTCATCGTCGGCGTCAACGGCACCGGCAAGACCACGACCACGGGCAAGCTCGCCCGGGCTCTCATCGGCGACGGCCGCAAGGTCCTCCTGGGCGCGGCCGACACCTTCCGCGCCGCCGCCGCCGACCAGCTCCAGACCTGGGGCGAGCGCGTCGGCGCCGAGGTGGTGCGCAAGGACGAGGGCGCCGACCCGGCGTCCGTGGCCTTCGACGCCGTGACCAAGGGCATCGAGGACAAGGTCGACACCGTCATCGTCGACACCGCCGGCCGCCTCCACACCAAGACCGGCCTGATGGACGAGCTGGGCAAGGTCAAGAGGGTCATCGAGAAGAAGGCCACGGTCGACGAGGTCCTGCTCGTGCTCGACGCCACCACCGGTCAGAACGGCCTGCGGCAGGCCCAGGTGTTCGCCGAGGTGGTGAACGTCACCGGCATCGTCCTCACCAAGCTCGACGGCACGGCCAAGGGCGGCATCGTGATCTCGGTCCAGCGCGAGCTGGGCGTCCCGGTCAAGCTCGTGGGGCTCGGCGAGGGTCCCGACGACCTGGCCCCGTTCGACGCCGAGGTGTTCATCGACGCCATCCTCGGCCCGTGACCTGACCTCCACGCCCGGTCACCGCGCAGCGCGCGTCAGGTCGTGAGGAAGGCGCGGAGCTCGCGGAGCGGCGGGTCGATGTCGATGCCCCGCTCGGCGAGCCAGCCGTCGTCGTCGTACGTGCAGCGGTAGCGCTCGCCGCCGTCGCAGATCAGGGTCACCACGCTGCCCTTCTCTCCGCTCTCGCGCATCTCCTTGATGATCTGTACGGCCGCCGCGACGTTCGTCCCGGTGGAACCGCCGACATGGCGGCCGGTGACCTCTCTCACCCAGCGCATGGCGGCGATCGAGGCGGCGTCCGGCACCTGGATCATGCGGTCGATCACCGTGGGCAGGAACGACGGCTCCACCCGGGGCCGGCCGATCCCCTCGATCCGGGAGCCGGAGGCGGTCGTGCCGGGGTCGCCCTCGACCCACGACGGGTAGAACGCCGACCCGTCCGGGTCCACCACGGCGAGGCGCGTCCGGTGGCGGCGGTAGCGGATGTAGCGGCCGATGGTGGCCGAGGTGCCCCCCGTGCCGGCACCCACGATGATCCAGGCCGGTTCCGGGTGCCGTTCCAGGGACATCTGCTGGTAGATGCTCTCGGCGATGTTGTTGTTGCCCCGCCAGTCCGTGGCGCGCTCGGCGTAGGTGAACTGGTCCATGAAGTGGCCGCCGGAGTCCTCGGCCAGGCGGCGGGACTCCTCGTAGATCGCCCCGGGGTCGTCGACGAGCCTGCACTTGCCGCCGTAGAACTCGATGAGCGCGATCTTCTCCGGCGACGTCGACGCGGGCATCACCGCGACGAACGGCAGGCCGAGCATGCGGGAGAAGTATGCCTCGCTGACCGCTGTGGAGCCGCTGGAGGCCTCGACGACGGTCGTGGAGGGGCCGATCCAGCCGTTGGCCAGGCCGTACAGGAAGAGGGAACGGGCGAGGCGGTGCTTGAGCGACCCGGTGGGATGGACCGACTCGTCCTTGAGATAGAGTTCGACGCCCCAGTGCGGCGGGAGCGGGAACACGTGCAGGTGGGTGTCGCAGCTACGGTTGGCGTCCGCCTCCACCGTGCGGATCGCCTCGGCGGCCCACTCGCGGGTTGTCGGATCATGCCTGTCCACGTACTTCATGGACCAACGCTATCGGGTGTCCGATCTATGTGACCCTTACCACACTTTCTCACCTTTTGGGTGTTGTCTGTTACTATAATGAGACTTGTCCGGCCCCAGGTGTGAAGTAGCCACTCCGGGCCAATCGCTTGCAGACCCTCCTGACCAGCTAAAACCCTTAACGTCACCCTTATAGGTGAACCGCGAGCATGTGGTCAGCCGTCAGACGCAGTAAAGCGGTTACCGAACCTGCATGGGTTCATGCCGGATGGGTAACGGGGGAGCAGGCATGAGGGGATGAGATGATCTCGATGACCGAACAGCAGCGGCAGGCATGGTTCGAGCGCGATGTCATGCCCGTGACGAACCAGCTCTACGCGTCTGCCATGCGGCTCACACGCAACACCGCCGACGCCGAAGACCTGGTGCAGGAGACCGTCGCCAAGGCGTTCACCTCCTACCACCAGTTCCGCCCGGGTACCAACCTGAAGGCGTGGCTCCACCGCATCCTCACCAACAACTTCATCAACGACTACCGCAAGCAGCAGCGGTCGCCGAAGCTGTCGGCCGCCGAGGACATCGAGGACTGGCAGCTCGCCGCCGCCGAGTCCCACATGTCCACGGGCCTGCGCTCCGCCGAGACCGAGGCGCTCGAGCAGCTTCCCGACAGTGTCGTGATGAACGCCCTGCGGTCCCTGCCTGAGGATTTCCGGGTGGCGGTGTATCTCGCGGACATCGAGGGTTTCGCGTACAAGGAAATCGCCGAGCGCATGGGCACGCCGATCGGAACGGTCATGTCCCGCCTGCACCGGGGCCGCCGCCAGTTGCGGACGATGCTCGAGGGCTACGCCCACGAAGAGGGAGCCCTGCGCGTGTCCCCGCAGTTCCAGGCGGCCTGACACCGCCGATGTGAGGCCGGTACGGCATCGCCGTGCCGGCCTTTCGCGTACCCGGAACGATCACAGTTGGACGTAGGCCTCGCTGTATGCCTACCGTGCTCGCCATGACTACACGGAGATTGATCTCTAGCGGTTCCACATTCGAGCGACAGGTCGGCTACTCGCGTGCGGTGGTCGACGGTGACTGGGTCCACGTGTCGGGGACGACGGGATTCGACTACGGGGCGATGACCATCTGCGACGACATCGTGGGGCAGGCCGAGCAGTGTCTGAAGAACATCGGGGCCGCGCTGGAGGAGGCGGGGTGCTCGTTCGCGGACGTGGTCCGCGTGCGTTACATGCTGCCTGATCCAGCGGATTTCGAACCATGCTGGCCGGTGCTTCACCGCTACCTCGGGGATGTGCGCCCGGCCGCCACGATGCTGGTGTGCGGCCTTTCCGATCCACGGATGCGCATCGAGGTCGAGGTCACGGCGCACCGCCTGTCCCCGGCCTGATGTCGCGCGGGAGCGCGGTGGGCCCGGCCCGCCGCGCTCCGGGTCGCCGGACTCCGCGCCTACGGCCCGGCCGTACGGCCGCCTTGGCGGGCTGGGAGGTTCGTTCCTATGCCGAGGCGATCAGGGCCACGGCCCCGAGGGCCAGGCCGACGCCTGCCGCCTGCACGGTGTTGAGACGCTCTCCGAGTACGAACCGCGCCAGCAGCAGGGTGCTGGCGGGATACAGCGACACGAGCACCGCGACCAGCACGAGCAGGCCGCGCTGGGCCGCGAGCAGGTAGAGCACGTTGGCCACCATGTCGAGGATCCCCGCGGCGACGATCGTGGGGAGGGCTCCCCGGCCGGGCCTGAGCGTGCGCCCGGTGGTCAGCGCCAGCACGGCGACCACGATCACGGAGGCAAGCCGGGCGCCGAACAGCGGCCACAGGCCGGTGTCCTGCGGCACCTGCTTCAGCAGGATGAAGAACGCGCCGAAGCCGAGACCGGAGGCCAGGGACTGCAGGATCGGGCCGAGCGTCGCTCCGCCCACGATGCTCCCCGAGTCGCGGCTGACGAGGACCACGGCGGCCAGCGCGAGCGCCACCCCGCCGAGCGCGATCGGTTCCGGCCGCTCACCCATCACCAGGCCGACCACCACGGGCAGTGCCGCCGACATGGTGGCCGTCGTGGGCGCCACCACGGACATCACGCCGCCGGCGAGCGCCCGGTAGAACAGGATGACGCCGAGCCCGCCGCACAGGCCCGCCCCCATGCCCCAGGCGAGCGCACCGAAGCTCGGCCTGCCGGGCAGCAGGGGAAGCAGCGGGAGCACGAAGAGCAGCCCCGTGATCTGGGTGAGCATGACGACGGCGAGGACTCGTGAGCGTCTGGTGGCGAGGCCGCCGAAGAAATCCGCCGTGCCGTAGACCACGGCGCAGGTCGTCGCCAGCAACACCGCCATCATGTCCCGCTCACCCCCCACTGAATTGCACTGTTAGGGCAATATATTGGTAATCATGTCCACGCCTCCGACGTCGCCCCCCTGTGGCGAGCGACAAGGGCGGCTCGGCGCGGCTCGTCATGGCACCACTGATGCGACCGTACGTGTCTGATCGGTTCCTCACGGTCACATCACGTCTCGCTCACGGTGGTTCAAAGGTCTGCCCAATGCGGGTACATCACCGATGTGCTCGTGCTGCAGGCTCATCGCCCCCGGACCCCCGCCGGCAACCAGGGGGTGGTCGGGTGATCGACTCCCGTGCCGCCATGGCGAAGCTCCGCGTGGAGCTGGTCGGAATGGGGGTGACCGACGCGTACGAGGTATGCGATGACGCCATCCTTTCTGTCTGGATCGGTCTGGTCGTTACTTTCCGTGATGGTTTCTACCGTTGGCAGGAGGGAGTGGTGAAACGTCGCCACCTGGGTACGGATCCGGTTGGATGCGCCATTCGGGTGGCGCGTCGTTACGCCGAGTTGCACGCCGATGCGCCGCCCTGGTGGGACGAGCTGGCCAAGACTCTGCGGGGGGAAACGGCCGAGAATTACCCGTGACCCCTGCCGCTGTTCGGGGGGAGCGCGCGGGTGGCAGTTGTTCGGATCGGAGTCCTGTGGCTGTCACTCCCACTCACGCTCTCGATGGTGCTGGGCCTGTCGGGATGCGGCGAGGTGAGGGCGCCCGCCGGTGAGATTCATAAGGATGACGTCGTACGGGTGCGAAAGACGGCCCCCGTCCGAAGGGCCGTCGATCCCGAGCAGCTGGCCGCACGTCTGATCGCCCAGCAACCGGGTTGGCCGGGGGACCGCCCGCTGGTGGCACCACGTCGCCGTTCCATCAGGTGCAAGCAGGTCAAATGCGTTGCCCTGACGTTCGACGACGGCCCCTTCGACTACACAGGCAAGGTGCTCGACATGCTCGCCGAGCACCACGCCAAGGCGACCTTCTTCGTGGTCGGGCAGATGGTGAACCCCCAGACCAGCCTCTTTCTACGTCGCATGGTCTCCGAGGGGCACGAGCTCGGCAACCACTCCTGGGACCACCCGCCGCTCACCTCGCTGTCCCACGACGCGGTCCGCGGCCAGCTGGAGCACACCCAGCAGGTGGTCAAGGCCGTCACCGGCGCGACGATGCGGCTGCTGCGCCCGCCGTACGGCGCGACGGACGCCAAGGTCGCGGAGGAGGCGGAGCATGTGGGGCTGGCGCAGATCCTGTGGGACGTCGACACGCTCGACTGGCGCGACAGGGACAGCTCCGTCGTCGCGCGGCGCGCCTCCGACGCCAGGCCGGGCTCGATCGTGCTGATGCACGACATCCACAAGAGCACCGTCGACGCCGTGCCGCGCCTGCTGAGCGAGCTCCAGGTGAAGGGCTACACCTTCGTCACCGTGTCGGAGCTGTACGGAACCCAGGTGCTCGCCCCCGGCAAGCGCTACGCCGGTGAGGCGGGCGAGGACGAGAACGACAAGAAGCGCAGCTGACCTACGGGCGCGGGCTCACGGCTCGCGCCTTCCCAGGCGCGAGCCGTGAGCCCGCCGGCTCCGACGAGCAGCGGCACGACGGCGGCGAACGCCGTCGACCTGCCGGGTCAGCCGCCGCGCTTGGCCCGGGCGGCGCTGCGGCCCCGGATGGCGGCGTCGAGCACGACCTTGCGGATGCGGACGGTCTCCGGGGTGATCTCCACGCACTCGTCCTCGCGGCAGAACTCCAGCGCCTGTTCGAGCGAGAGCGAGCGCGGCGGGATGAGCTTCTCGGTCTCATCACTGGTGGAGGAGCGCATGTTGGTGAGCTTCTTCTCCTTGGTGATGTTGACGTCCATGTCGTCGGCGCGGGAGTTCTCCCCGACGATCATGCCTTCGTAGACCTCGGTGGTCGGCGAGACGAACAGAGTGCCGCGCTCCTGGAGGTTCATCATGGCGAACGCGGTGACCACGCCCGCCCGGTCGGCCACCAGCGAGCCGTTGCTGCGCGTGCGGAGCTCGCCGAACCACGGCTCGTACGCCTCGAAGACGTGGTGGACGAGGCCGGTGCCCCGGGTCTCCGTGAGGAACTCGGTGCGGAAGCCGATCAGGCCTCGGGCTGGGACCACGAACTCCATGCGGATCCAGCCGGTGCCGTGGTTGGTCATGTGCTCCATGCGGCCCTTGCGGACGGCGAGCAGCTGCGTGATCGCGCCGAGGTACTCCTCGGGGGCGTCCACCGTGAGCCGCTCGACCGGCTCGTGGAGCTTCCCGTCGATCGTCTTGGTGACGACCTGCGGCTTGCCGACGGTCAGCTCGAACCCCTCGCGGCGCATCTGCTCGACCAGGATGGCCAGCGCCAGCTCGCCACGGCCCTGGACCTCCCAGGTGTCAGGACGCTCTGTCGGCAGGACCTTGATGCTGACGTTACCGATCAGCTCCTGGTCCAGCCGCGCCTTGACCAGGCGGGCGGTGACCTTGTCGCCACCGGCGCGGCCGGCCAGCGGCGAGGTGTTGACACCGATCGTCATGGAGATCGCGGGCTCGTCGACGGAGATCCGCGGCAGCGCCTCGGGGTTCTCCAGGTCGGCGAGGGTGTCACCGATGGTGATGTCCGGGATACCGGCGATCGCGACGAGCTCGCCGGCGCTGGCCTCGGTGGCCGGGACGCGGGTGAGCGCTTCGGTGATCAGCAGCTCGGAGATGCGGACGGTCTGGATCGTGCCGTCCTCACGCATCCAGGCGACGTTCTGGCCCTTGCGCAGGTTGCCGGAGTGGATCCGGATGAGCGCGATCCGGCCGAGGAAGTTCGACGCGTCGAGGTTGGTGACCAGCGCGCGCAGCGGGCCTTCCTTGTCCGCGAAGGGCGGCGGGACGTGCTGCATGAGGGTCTTGAACAGCGGGTCGAGGTTCTCGCTGTCGGGGATCTCGCCGTCGGCGGGAGCCTCGAGGCTCGCCTTGCCCGCCCGCGCCGAGGCGTAGACGATCGGCAGGTCGAGGATGGCGTCGAGGTCGGCGTTCTCGATGTCGCCCGCCAGGTCGAGCAGCAGGTCGTGGGTCTCGGAGACGACCTCGGCGATCCGGGCATCCGGGCGGTCGGTCTTGTTGACCACCAGGATGACCGGCAGGCCGGCTTCGAGGGTCTTGCGGAGCACGAAGCGGGTCTGCGGCAGCGGACCCTCACTCGCGTCGACGAGCAGCACGACGCCGTCGACCATGGCGAGGCCGCGTTCGACCTCACCACCGAAGTCGGCGTGGCCGGGGGTGTCGATGACGTTGATCGTCACCTGACCTTCATCTGTCTGACGACGGATGGACGTGTTCTTGGCGAGAATGGTGATGCCTTTTTCCCGCTCGAGCTCGCCCGAGTCCATGACCCGGTCGACGAGCTCGGCACGGTCGGCGAAGGCGCCGGACTGACGCAGCATGGCGTCGACCAGCGTGGTCTTACCGTGGTCGACGTGTGCGACGATGGCGACGTTACGCATATCGGGCCGCGTCTTGCTGGGGTCCGACAAGCCGGTTTCGGTGGCGATGACACTGGCTGCGGGCACGCGAAGACTCCTGAACTCAAAGGTCGGTGTGGTGGCCGCGCTGCTCTCGAGGCATGCAGCGGCCAACTCTGGCCACACGCGGACTACACCAGGATACCCGTAGCCGAATTGTGAGCAGGCCCACGCCCCATGATCGGTTAGCCTCA
>JAOPYI010000146.1 GCA_025964675.1 Sphaerisporangium sp.
GGGAAGTTCCACCGCCAGTCGATCAGGGCCCGGTCCACCGCCGGTCCACCGGAAATGAACCGGCCTCCCCCGGGCAGGCCAAACGGGTGACGGCGCGTCCGCGCCGTCACCCGTTCATGCCTTGGTCCCCTACAGACCCACGTCCCTGCGCATCAGATCCTCCGGTCCCTCCCTGCGGACCACCAGACGCGCTCCTCCCTTGCCGACCGCCACCACGGGCGGACGGCCCGTCAGGTTGTAGGTGGAGGCCATGGAATGGTGGTACGCCCCAGTGGCCGCCATGACGATGACGTCGCCGGGGTGGATGTCGGCCGGGAGCGACGCGTCCTCGACCAGCACGTCCCCCGCCTCGCAGTGGTGACCGACCACGTGGAAGCCTCGCGTGCCGGCGCGGGACTCGCGCCCGATCATCCGGACCTGGTACGGCGCGCCGTACAGCGAGTGCCGGGGACTGTCGCTCATGCCGCCGTCGACGGCGACGTAGGTACGGGTGAGGCCCTTCTTCACGGAGATCACGCGGTAGAGGGTGACACCCGCCGGCCCGCTGATCGCCCGTCCCGGCTCCACTATGAGCCTCGGCGCGGGCAGCCCCAGCCCGGCGGCGCTCTCCAGAAGTGCTCCGCCGACCCGCTGGGCGAACCTTTCCAAGCTCAGGCCGTGCTCGCCGTCCAGGTACGCGATGCCGTGGCCGCCGCCGAGGTCCAGCTCCGGGAGGGCCACGCCGGAGGTATCCCGGATCCGGGCCATCTGCTGCACCATCACGCGCACCGCGGTCTCGTACGGCTCCGGCGAGGAGATCTGCGAGCCGAGATGGCAGTGCAGGCCGGTCAGTTCCAGGCGCGGCTGCCCGAGCACGCGGGCGACGGCCTCCCCCGCCGCCCCGGTGGCGATGGAGAGCCCGAACTGCTGGTCCTCCCCACCCGTGCGGATCGCCGCGTACGCTCCGGCGCCCACATCGGGGATGACCCTGATCAGCACCTTCTGGCGGTACCCGAGCGGGACCAGCGCCGCCAGCCGGCTGATCTCCGCGATGTTGTCCACCACGATCCGCCCGACACCCTCGTTGACCGCGATGGCGAGCTCTCGCGGGGTCTTGGCGTTGCCGTGGAAGATGATCCGCTCGACGGGGAACCCCGCGGACAGGGCGACCGTCAGCTCTCCGGCGCTGCACACGTCGAGGCTGAGCCCTTCGGCGCGTATCCAGCTCGCCATGGCCCGGCACCAGAACGCCTTGGCCGCGTAGGCGATCTCGGCCTGCGGCAGCGCGGCCCTGTAGGCGCGGCAGCGGTCGCGCACGGCGGTCTCGTCGATGACGTACGCCGGGGTGCCGAACCGGTTGGCGATCTCCATGAGGGACGCTCCGGCTACCGTGGCCTCGCCGTGCGGTCCGAAAACGGTCGTCGAGGGCCACGGCTGGGCCGCGGTCTCTGTCAGGACGGTCATGCGAGTCTCGATTCGTTGTCCGCTCGCCGCCGTGGCTCGGGCGGGGTCTCCGTCGAGGGGCGGGCCTGAGGTGGGTTTTCGCGGGGTGCCGGATCCGGGCCGGCGACAGGTGCCAGGTCCTGCGCCAGGACGCACATCACGCCACCCGCAGAAGGCGCACGTCATGGCGCGGCTCGCGCCGCCGTGGGGGCATGGTGCCCGCCGGGTCGATGACGAGGGCGATGACGTCCAGGTCGGCGAGCATGTGGCGCAGCGCGGGCTCGCTGAGACGTATCCAGCGCTGCTCGGTGCCGAGCACTCCCGCCAGCGACGATGGGGAGGTGAAGGCGACGGCTGTCCTCTTGCCGGCCGCCGTGCGGAACAGGCGGAGCGACATCATCGCGTCCCCCTCTCGCACCGGAACCACTAAAAGGGGGTCGGCCCCAGTCCTCATGATCTTCCTCCTACTGAGCCTGCCGAGACCGGTAAAAAGGCCTCAAAAGGAACGCTAGAAGAAGTAAGGGACAGGTGGTCCGGTCTTGACGCGCTCCTGACGGACACCCCGGAAGAACTGACGCGCCCTTGACACGCCGTCCCTGGGTAGGTCGCCCTCGGCCCGGCGCGGGCCGAGGGCGGGCCGTCACCCCAGCCAGGCCGCCATCTGGGCCTCCGCGCCGGTGTCCCAGCCGAGGCGCAGGTGGTTGAGCTGCAGCGTGACGGTTGCCACGCGGTTCCCGATGCCGTCCGCGGCCGCGCAGCTCGCGATGAAGACAGCGCCGTCGGACGGGCCGGTGTGCTCGTTGTGCAGGAACGGCATGTCCGGCATGCTTCCGCAGAGCTGGTAGACGGCCACGCTCGACGGGACCCCGGCGTTGATCATCGGCTGCACGAGCGAGCCGTGGTCGATGCTGTACTGGATGCCGCGCCCCTTGGTGTAGACGCCCTGGCCACCGTAGTAGGTGGTGTACCAGTCCTGCTCCGCCGTGGGGAGCGGGTAGACGCTGTCCCAGCGCGCGAGCATCTGGCTGCTTCCGGGGAACGCGGTTCCCTCGTAGCTGAGCTGGGTGCCGTCCTGCCACACGCCGTAGCAGACCATGGAGGTGTGCGGCGCGGGGGCGTTCAGGGTGCCGCCGCAGGCGGGGTAGATCGCGAAGTCGTGGGTCCAGCCGTGCCGGTAGCCCCAGTCGAAGCCCTTGTTCGGCCCGCCGACCAGCACCAGCTTGCGGACGTCGCCGCCGTAGGCGCTGCCCCACGACTGGCGCAGCGAGGAGACGTACATCCTGGCGTTGAACGCCCCCTTCGACCAGCCCACCAGGTCGACCTGTGAGGCGCCGGTCTTGGTCCTGATCAGCTGGATCGCGTCACGGATCTGCTCGGACCAGCGGTAGCCGTCCCCGGTCTTGTGCGGGAACCCGATCGCGAACACCTTGTAGCCGCGCGCGTCCAGATACTGCATCAGGCCGCTGGCCGGGCACGACTGGCGGCCGCAGCCGTAGTCGCCGAGGACGTTGGGGTTCGCCCACGCCTGGTCGGCGGTCTGGTTGGCGCCGTGCACGAGCAGGACCGGCACCGGCTTGGAGCCGCTCTGCCAGCCGGGCGCGTGGTAGAGCAGGAAGCGCGAGGAGTGGGGCTGGGCGATGTCGCCGAAGAAGCGCCGGGTCTGGCCCGTCTGGTCGCCCACCCCTCCCGGCGGGTAGTCCTCGGTCGCGAAGCCGGTCGAGGCGTCGCGGTAGCGCTCCACCCGCGCCCAGCCGTTCTCGATGCCGGTCGTGTACGCCGATTCCATGCTCACCGTCGCCGTGGCGGAGGCCGGAAGCGCGGGCACGACTACTCCCGAGACCGACATGACCACCATTGCCAGAGCCGACGCAAGCCGCCGCAGTCTCCGCATGTACCGCTCCTTGTCGAGACCCCCCTTTTATGAGAGGTGATTCACCTGTTAACTTGGCGGCAACAATCCGCTTCGTCAAGGGGTGGCGATGAACGTAGCCCGGTCCCGCACCATCCGCACCGAACGCCTGTCGACCCATGTCCGCGAGACGGGCGACGGCGTCCCCGTCGTCTTCGTGCACGGGAACCTGTCCGACGGGTCCGCTTGGGAGGAGCAGCTCGCCCTGCTCCCCACCGGCTTCCACGGCATCGCCGTCGACCTGCGCGGCTTCGGGGGCAGCGACCCGGCCCCCGTGGACGCCACACGGGGGGTCGGCGACTACACCGACGACCTCATCTCGCTCTTCGACGCGCTTCAACTCGGCGCCGTCCACCTGGTCGGCCACTCCATGGGAGGCGGCGTCATCCTGGACCTCGCCACCCGCCACCCCGGCCGCGTTCTCACGCTCACCCCGGTGGCGCCGGTCTCGCCGTACGGCTTCGGCGGCACCCGGCTCGACGGCACGCCGTGCGCCCCCGACTTCGCGGGCTCCGGCGGCGGCACCGCCAACCCCGATCTGGTGAAGCTCATGGCCGAAGGCGACGAGTCGGACGCTAGCCCGCTCTCGCCTCGCAACGTGGTCCGCACCCTCTACTTCCCCGCGCCGGACGTCGTACGCGACGAGGAGGCGCTGCTCAGGGGGATCCTGTCGACCCACCTCGGCGACGGCAACTATCCCGGGGACGCCGAGTCGTCGGAGAACTGGCCGGGTGTCGCGCCCGGGTCGCGCGGGGTGCTCAACGCGATCTCCCCGAAGTACTTCGACTGGAGCGGCCTCCCCGCGTCCGGCTGCCGCGCCCCCGTGCTCTGGATCCGCGGCGACCTGGACGCGATCGTCTCCGACACCTCGATGGTCGACCTCGGTTTCCTGGGGGCGAGCGGGTACGTCCCCGGCTGGCCCGGCGCGGAGGCGTTCCCGGCGCAACCGATGATCCAGCAGACGAGAGAAGTCCTCAGCCGGTACGGCCCCTATACCGAGCACGTCATGGATGGCACGGGGCACTTCCCCTACAGCCAGCGCCCAGACGAGTTCGCCACACTGCTGCACACCCACCTGTCGTAGGTGGCCGCGGCCTGACGCTGATCGGGGGACACGGATGCAGGCATGGCAGGTCGAGGACGAGCCGCCGCCCACGAGCACGCGCGGGCGGCCGCTCTCCCCGAAGGGAGAACGCACCCGGCGACGGCTGCTGGACGCGGCGGAGGAGGTGTTCGCCGAGCTGGGCTACCACGAGGCGTCCATCGTCAAGATCACCGAGGCGGCCGGGTGCTCGCAGGGCACGTTCTACATCTACTTCGAGAGCAAGCAGCAGATCTTCGATGAGCTGGTCGCCGACCTCAACCGGCGGGTCCGCAGGGCCATGTCGGACGGCGCGCGGCAGGGACGGACCCGGGCCGAGTCGGAGAGGCTGGGGTTCAAGGGGTTCTTCCGGTTCACCGCCGAGCATCCCGCGCTGTACCGGATCGTGCGGCAGGCCGAGTTCGCCTCGCCCGGCATGCTGCAGCGCCACTACCGCACGATCGCCGACGGGTACGTCGGAGGGCTGCGCGCCGCGATGGCCGAAGGGGAGATCGCGCACGCCGACCCCGAGGTGCTCGCGTGGGCGCTGATGGGCGTCGGCGAGCTGATCGGCATGCGCTGGATCCTGTGGCAGGACGGCCCGGGCGCGGTCCCCGACCACGTCTTCGAGGAGATGTACGCCTTCATCCTGCGCGGCCTCGGGGCGAAAGGCTCGGAGACTCGCGGTTCCGAGGCGCCCCTCACCGGGGCTGGCGAGCGGGGTACGGAGCGGTGACCCCATCCCTGGGCCCGTGGCTGCGGGACCGGGCGCGTGCCACGCCCAGTCGCACGGCCATCGTCTTCGACGGCGACGACACCTCGTACACGGAGCTGGACAACCGGTCGGAGCGGCTGGCGGCGGGGCTCGTCTCGGCCGGGCTGCGGCCGGGCGACCGGGTGGCCACGCTGACGGGCAATCGCCCCGAACACGTGGAGCTGTTCTTCGCCTGCGCCAAGGCGGGCCTCATCCTGACGCCGTTGAACGTGCGGCTGACGGCGTACGAGGTCGCCTACCAGCTCTCCGACGCCGAGCCGTCGATCCTGCTCGCCGCGCCGGAGCTGCTGCCCCTGGCCGAGGAGGCCCGTACGGCGTCGGGCCACCCCTGCCTGATCGGCGAGCTCACGCGGCCCGGCCTCGACACACTCGCCGCGACGGTACCCCCGTCCAGCGACGCGACCGGCGACGTGTTGGGCGACCCAGGAGGTGACGCGGGGCTGCTGCTCGTCTACACCTCCGGGACGACCGGGCGGCCGAAGGGCGCCCTGCTGACCCACGCCAACTGCTTCTGGACCAACCTGTCCCTCGACCGGGGCTGCGAGCTGCGCGAGGACGACGTGGTGCTCCAGGTGCTTCCCCAGTTCCACGTCGGCGGGTGGAACGTGCAGCCCCTGCTCGCCTGGTGGAAGGGCGCGACGGTCGTGCTGGAGCCGTCCTTCGACGCCGGACGGGCACTACGCCTCATCACCGAGCGGCGCGTGACGACGATGATGGGAGTCCCCGCGACCTACCTCTTCATGGCGCAGCACCCGGACTTCGCCACCGCCGACCTGTCGGGGCTGCGCCGGGTCGTGGTCGGCGGCGCGCCCATGCCCGAGCCGCTGCTGCACGCCTGGCTGGGCAGGGGCGTGCCCATAGTCCAGGGGTACGGGCTGACCGAGGCCGCGCCGAACGTCCTGTGCCTGCCCGAGGAGGAGATGACCCGCCGGGCCGGCTGGGCCGGCATCCCCTACCCTCACGTCGACGTGGCTCTGCGTGACGTGGAGACCGGTGACCCTTTGGAGGGCCCCGGCATCGGCGAGCTGGTCGTCCGGGGTCCGAACGTGTTCGCGGGCTACTGGCGTGACCCGGCGGCGACCGCCTCGGCCGTGACGGGAGGCTGGCTGCGCACCGGCGACATCGCCGAGCGCGACGCGGACGGCTTCTACCGGATCCGCGACCGGGCGAAGGACATGTACGTCTCCGGTGGCGAGAACGTCTATCCGGCGGAGGCCGAGTCTGTGCTCCAGGCACATCCGGGCGTCGCCGAGGTGGCGGTGGTCGGCGTGCCAGACCAGCGCTGGGGCGAGGTCGGCTGTGCCTTCGTGGTGTCGTCGCCCGGCGCCTCGCCGACGCCCGCCGAGCTCGACTCGCACTGCCGTGGCAGGCTCGCCGGGTTCAAGGTCCCCCGCTACTTCAGGCCGGTCGAACGGCTGCCCCGCTCGGCCGTCGACAAGGTGCTGAAGAACGAGCTGCGCGGCGTATGGGAGGCGGACGGATGACCCGCGTGCGACTCGCCGCCACGGCTTCGTACCTGCCGGAGCGGTGGATGGGCGCGGCGGAGATCTCCGGCCTGTCAGGGATCCCCGAGCAGGTTCTGGTCGAGAAGTTCGGCCTGCGCGGCAAGCACATCGCCGCCCCGGACGAGCACGTCAGCGACATGGCCGCCACGGCGGCCCGGCGGCTGCTCGCCGAGCACGGCATGGAGCCCGACGAGGTCGACGCCCTGGTGTACTTCGGTTCCACATGGAAGGACTTCGAGGTGTGGCACGCCGCGCCGCGTGTCGCCCACCTGCTGGGCTGCCACCGGGCGACCGTGCTGGAGCTCGCCTACGTCTCATGCGGGTCGCCGGTTGCCGTACGGGTGTGCCGCGACCTGCTACGGGCCGAGGACGAGCTCGGCACGGTGCTGGCGGTCGCCGCGTCCCGCGAGTCCTCCCTCATCGACTACGGCAACCCGCGCACGCGGTTCGCGTACGACTTCGGCGACGGCGCGGTGGCGGCGCTGTTCGTCAAGGAGACCGGCGCGGAAGGACCCGTGCCTCGCGAGGTGCTCGGCTGCCACATGATCACCGACGGGTCGTTCTCGCGTGACGTGATGGTCCCGGCGGGCGGCAGCGCCGAGCCGGCCAGCCACGAGACCGTACGCTCCGGGCGGCACTTCCTGGACGTCCCCGACCCCGCGGCGATGAAGGACCGGCTCGATCCGGTCACTCTGCCGAACTTTCTCGCGGCGGCCGACGAGGCCCTGCGGCGCTCGGGCGCCTGCCGCGACGAGGTCTCCTTCCTGTGCGGCATCCACGTCAAGCGCTCGCTCCACGACAGGCTGGTGAAGGAGCTAGGTCTGGACCAGGACCGGGCGGCGTATCTGGACGACACCGGCCACATGAGCGGAGTCGACCCTCTGCTGGGCCTCGACCGGGCGGCCCGGGCCGGACGGCTCTCCCCTGGTGACCTGGTGCTGCTCCTCGCGGCCGGGACCGGCTACACCTGGGCGGCCAGCGTCGTCCGCTGGTGAGAGCGGGCGGCGATGACGCGCGGCCACCCGCGTCAACGTACTGAGGGTGATGGCACCGACACCCCGGGGACGCAACCGCGCGCCGTTCGAGGTGGCGGGTCTCAGGGACGATGACGGCGGTCTTCGCCCGATGGCCGGCCCCCACCGACCGGCCGTCTGATGACTACATGGCCGCACCCGCTTCACTTCAGCGCGAGAGCATTGGCCGGCGAGCCGACGCCTCCCGTGAGGTTGAGCGGAGCCGATACCAGCAGGTGTTCGTACCGTCCGTCGTGCAGGGAGTGCTCTGCGAGCTCATCGAGCCACCAGAGCTCTCCAATCGGCATTCCGAGGCGGCACAGCAGCTTGAAGTGGAGGAGATCTGCCTCCAGCGGCAGAGGCTCCAGCCCGATGTTGTCCGCGGCGATCGCGCTGACGCCCCAATCCCACAGGTACTCCGCCATCGCCTCTCCGCCCGCGAGCCCCGGCGATTCCGGATCCGTCCGGACGGCTTGCCGCTCTGCCTCGGACGCGGCGTTGTAGCTGGTGACCCAGCCTGTACGGATCAGCACGATGTCGCCCCGACGCTTCTCGACGCCCGCGCTCGCCCGCGTCGCCTCCAGATCTTCCACTGTTATCTTGGTGCTCTTCCGCCAATGCAGCGGCCGGTCCTGACCGCGGAGGTAACGGTCAACGTCGAGCAGGACGCCCCGGCCCACGATGCCACGTGCGGCCCACGACTCGATCCCGAGCCTGTCGGGCGGCAGATGGTTGTAGGAGCCGGTCTCCGGATCGGTGATGTGCAGGAACCCGTCCCACTGTGACGACGCCTGGGGATAGAACCCGTCCAGGAAATCGTCGCGGTTCCCCATATCGGTGCGGTAGACGGTGTGCCGAACGGCCTGCCGGTTGAACAGCGGCGGATCGGGCCAATTGAGCGGTGCGTTGAGGCTGAAGACCTCGCCGGTCCTGACGAGACCCGCCGCATGCCGGACGGCGTCCGCGGTCTGCAGGTTCAGGGTGCCGAGGACATCGTCCTGTCCGAACACGCCCTTCGCATCACCGCCGGGCAGGTCTGTGTATTTCATCATGGAACCTCCGCTCATTGTCCTGACGCGAGCCGGCGTCTATCGCGCGGCGAGACGACAGAGACCTAGACCTCGTCGCTGAAGTGGTCGGGCACGAAATGGGTCGACGTGAGTCCGCCGTCGACCGCGAGAACGTGCCCGCTCACGTAGCCGGCCTCGTCCGACGCAAGATAGGCCACGGCGGCGGCGACATCCTCAGGCTCGCCGAACCGCTCAACGGGCTTGATTTCGAGATTGCCGCGTACGTACCACTTTGGACGGGTCGCCAGCAATTTCTCGGCCAGCGGCGTACGGATCGCGCCGGGGGCCACGGCGTTGGCCGTGATCCCGTAAGGACCATAGTCCGCGGCCAAGGACCTGGTCAGGGCCATGAGACCGGCCTTGCTGACCGCGTAGTCCGAGCTGCCACGAAAGCCGGTGAGGCCGGTCATCGACGCCATATTGACGATCCGGCCGTAGCCGGCCGCCATCATCGTCGGCAGGACGACCTTGGTCACCCGGAAAACCCCGTTGAGGTTGACCTCGAGCACCTGGCGCCAGCGCAGTTCATCCATCTCATGCACCGGACGGGAACCGGCGATACCGGCGTTGTTGACCAGGATGTCGATCGACCCGAACGATCGCAGCGCCCGCTCGTGCATCGCCTCGGGCGCGGACTCTTCGGTCACGTCCAGCGCGAGCGTGGCGCACTTACCGAGCCCCGCCAGCTCAGTCGCCGTCTGGTGCAACTGCTCACCGTTCCTGTCGACCAGAAGAACGCTCACCCCCTCTTTAAGCAGACGTTCTGCTATGGCCCTTCCCAGGCCCTGCGCGGCGCCGGTGACGATTGCCCCTCGTCCCGGCCTGAATCGTGAGTTGATCATCCTGGAGTGCCTCTCGGTCGGATGTACGGGTGGCCCAACCGCCGATGCGGGACGGCGACCTGAACCGGTACTACAGTTCCTCCACGGGATAGGGGAATCTCACCCTTAGGCCGCCGTCCACGACCAGGGTCTGCCCGGTGATGAAACCCGCCAGGTCCGACGACAGGAACAATGCCGCCGCGGCGATGTCGCGCGGCTCCGCGAGGCGGCCGAGCGGCGTGGGCGCCGACCACTCCGCCCTTCGCTCCTCGCCGATGGCGCCGCCGATGCGGGGAGTCCACACCACGCCGGGGGCGACGGCGTTGAAGCGCACCTGTCGCTCGCCGAACTCGACGGCGGCGGATTTGACCAGAGAGATCAGTCCGGCCTTCGCCACGCCGTAAGCCGCATGCCGCTGCGCGGCGTCGAGGCCGCTGACGGACGCGATGTAGACGATGCTGCCGCCGCCGGCGGCGGCCAGCGCCGCACCGCCCATCTGCGCGAGCAGAAAAGCATGCTTCAGGTTGACGTGCTGGGCCCAGTCCCAGTCGTCATCGTTCATGTCCGAAAGGTAGGCGAAGCGGGCAAGCCCGATGATGTCGACGATGCCCGAAAGACTTCCGAACGACTGCTGCGCGGTATCGAGCGCCTGCTGTACCCCCTGCCGCTCACACATGTCGGCGACGAGGGGCACTCCTCCCACCTCCTTCGCGACCGCCTCGGCCAGCTCGGGCACCACGTCCACGCAGAGCACCCTCGCTCCCAACGCGGCCAGCGCGTGCGACGTCTGGCGCCCGATCCCCTGTCCCGCGCCGGCCACGATGAACCCGCGACCCGCGAGGGAGCCGAGCTGAGCGTAGTCGGGCACCGGACTGTGGTCTTCTGTCCTCACCATGTTGCTGTGCACCTTGTCTTCAAGTCGGGTGGTGAACGAAAAGGCGTACCGAGGCGGCCGGCAGCGGTCAGCTCCAGGTCCAGGTGGGCTCGCGTTTTTCCAGGTAGGCGTTCATGGCCTCCTGGGAATCCTGGAATCCGCGCAATCGGTTCGTGTAGTCCCACTCGGTTCTGTACTGCGTTTCGACCTCATCGGTCTCGATGCGCACAATCGATTCCTTGGCGAGTCGAATGGCGAGCGGGCTCTTGCCGGCGATCTCGGCGGCGATGGCCTTGGCCCGGGGAAGCGCCTCGCCCGGCTCTACCAGTTCCTCCACCGCGCCGAGCCGATACAGTTCCTGCGCCGGTTGCAGCCGTCCCGTGAACATCATCATTCGGGTCTTGTACGGACCGAGCATCCGCAGTGCCTTGCTCGCACCACCCAGAAGACCGACATTGATCTCCGTCAGCCCGAACGTCGCCGTACGGGAGGCGATGATGAGGTCGCAGACCCCCACAAGGCCGAATCCGGCCCCGATGGCCGGCCTTTCGACGGCCGCGATCACCGGCACGGCGCAGTGCCGGATGGCGCGTTGCGCGGCACGCCACTCCCAGCCGGGGTTCAGGGTGGTCCGAAGGGAGCCGTCGTCGGTCGCCGCGGTGCCGGACGAGGTCTCCTTGAGGTCGATGCCACCACAGAAGGCGCGATCACCCTCCGCTGCGAGCACCACGGCGCCGACCTGCCTGTCCTCGGACAAGGTTTCGAAAGCCTCGCGGAGCTCCAACTGCATCTGACGGCTCACCGCGTTGACCGGCGGCCTGTTGAGGCTGACCGTCGCTATCCCGTCGGAACGATCAATGATCAACGTCTTCATCTCAGGGGTCGCCCTTTCATCAAGCGGCTCCTTTCGGGGCCGGAATGGATCTGTGGGCTGGATTGCGGCACCCGCCCCATGACCGCAATGCGGTCCCGCCGTGACCGGCGGGCCGCGTCGCGTGGCTATCGCAGGATGAAGTCCCCGAGGTCAGGAGACTCGACCATCAGGAAGTACTGGTCGTTGTCCCACGGCAGGTTCACGTTCTGGCGGCCGAACTTGTTGACGTAGTAGTTCCTGCCGGCCGGCCCCTCCTTCTCCCAGATGCGGTCCTTCGTGACCTCATCCAGGCGGGCGTTGTAGTCCGTGAAGACTTCCTGCTTCACCTCGATCGTCTGCTTGCCCCCCTGGAGCATCGCGACGACGGCCTGCGCCGAGTAGCGGGCCCAGATCTCGACCCAGGACAGGAAGGCGCCCGCTCGCGGCTGTGCGTTCGGCCCGTAGAACATGAACAGGTTCGGGAAGCCCGGCACCGTCAGGCCCAGGTAGGCGCGAGGTCCGTCCTTCTCCCAGAGGTCCTCCATGTGTACGCCGCCGCGCCCCACGTAGTCGGTGGGCCACAGGTACTTGGTGACCTCGAATCCGGAGGCGAACACGATGGCGTCGACCTCGTGCTCGCACCCGTCGACCGTCTGGATGCCCTGGCCGGTGATCCGGTCGATACCGGCGGTCACCAGTTCCACATTGTCGCGGAGCAGCGCTTCGTACCACCCGTTGTCGACGACGAGCCGGCGGGCCAGCGGCGCGTAGTCGGGCACGCACTTGGCGAACAGCTCAGGGTCGTGTCCCACCTTGCTGCGGATGTATTCGGTGAGGCTGCGTCGCAGGCCATCGTTGCGCTCGCTGATTCCGCCGTGGCTCTTCTGCCACTCCCGGTCGTACACCTGCGCGCCCTGCAGTCCCGAGCTCGTGACCTGCGCGGAGTAGCAGAACCAGTTCCAGTAGAAGGGCACGTTCTCGAACAGCCATCGCACCTCGGGCGTGATGAGCTCGCGGTATCCTTCCATTGGCGAGATCCACTGAGGAGTTCGCTGGAAAGCGAACACCCGTTCGGCGGTCTCCGCCAGCTTGGGCACGAGCTGCACGCCCGTCGAGCCGTTCCCGATCACTGCGATCCGCTGGCCGGTGGCGTCGTAGGAGTCGTCCCAAGCCGTCGTGTGGAACAGGCGCCCTCCGAAGTCGCCGATTCCTGTGATGTCGGGGAACTTGGGCGTGCTGAACATGCCCGCCGCGCTGATCACGACGTTGGCCTCAAGCGCTTGTGATCCGCCGTCCGCTCCCGTGGCCTCCACCTTCCACGTGCGATCGTCCTCATCGAACAGCGCCTTGGTGACCTCTACGTTGAACTGGATCTTGTCGTAGACGCCGTACTTCTTGGCGATGTACTCCAGGTAACGCTTCACCTCCACCTGGGAGGCGAAGTACTCCGGCCACGGATAGTTCTTCTCGAACTTGAACTGGTAGAGGTAGCTGCTGGTGTCGACACGAGCGTCCGGGTACCGGTTGAGGTTCCAGGTACCGCCTAGGTCGCCCTGTCGCTCGACGATCGCGTAAGGGATGCCGAGGCGCTCGAACTGGATGCCCGCGCAGATGCCGCTCGCTCCGGCTCCAACGATCAGGACCTTGAAGTCCGATGCCGCATCCGGCCTTTCGCCCGTCCATCTCGCTTCGCGCGGGAAGTCATCGAGCGCCAGTTCCTCCCGGCCGAAGCGGTAGGCCCGCTCGGTGAGCTCATCACCCGTGAGCAGGCCCATCATCGTACGTAGCTCGTCGTCGCTCGGCCGGGGCGACGACGCCACGGGCTGACGGTTGAGAAGAAACCTCAGCGCCTTGTCCCGTACCTCCTGATGGTGCTCTTCGGCCAGGATGTAGCCGACGAAGGCCCCCCCTCGCATCGGGACCTGGTCGACCTTCATCTTCGCCAACGCGGGATCGCCGGTGGCCTGCAGCAGAGCCATCCGAAGGACGTTCAGATTGGCGCGGTCAAGGGATGCACGGATAGTCGCCTCGTCCAGCCTGTCGGTCAATTGCACCTGTTCCTCCGTAAATCGGAATCGAGCAGTCGTGGGTAGAGCACGGCCGGTTCCCGAGCAGCACATCCGCCTGTCGGGCTCCGCGATCTGCGCCGTCACCCCATCGATGACTCACCACGCATCGGCGACTATCCTGTTAATCATTGCTATGATTACGTGGCGATATGGTCGCTGTCTACCCATCTCAGGTGGTATGTCAGGATCCGGGCCCGTCGGACGTGGACGTCGCGGACTACGACGGCGGCGTGTCACGGCCGCCGGGAAAGCGGTCAACCCATGTAGCTGCCGCCATTGGCATCGATCGTCGCGCCGGTCACGAAGCCTGCTTCGTCCGACGCCAGGAAACCCACGACGCTCGCCACGTCCTTCGGGGTCCCGAGCCGTCCGATCGGGATGTCCGCGAGCATCGTCTGGTTGACATGGTCGGCGACGCTCAGAGCCATCGGGGTCAGAATTCGCCCCGGCGTCACGGCGTTCACGGTGACGCCGTACGGGCCGTATTCGTAGGCCAGCGTGCGGGTCAGGCCGAGAAGCCCGGCCTTGGAGGCGCCGTAGTGGACACCCGCGACCCTCGCGCCCGTCCTGGCCGCCTGCGAGGCGATGTTGACGATCCGGCCCCATCCCATGTCACGCATGTCCGGGAACACGAGCTTCGAGCCGACAAAGGCACCGGTGAGGTTGACGGCCAGAACCTGATGCCACTCCTCCAGCGGCATCTCGCTCGCAGGGATCTTCTTGCCGTCCCGTTTGGGGGAGATTCCTGCGTTGTTGACGAGGACGCCGATCGGCCCGAAAGCCGACCGGGCCAGCTCCAGCACCCGCCTCCAGTCGGCCTCCTGGGACACATCGGCCTTGACGCATCGGACGCTGCTCCCGGCCGGCCGTTCCTCTGCTTCGCATGCCTTCAGCGCCTGATCGTCGACGTCCACCACGATGACGTTCAGGCCACGGGAGCCGAGCTCACGCACGATCGCCGCTCCGATGCCGCGGGCACCACCCGTCACCACCGCACAGCGCGGTGCCGTGTTCGTCCCGACCATGATCTTTCCTCCTCGATCTTCTGACCGGTAAAAGACGGTCAAGGAATTAAAGACGGTCTCCGAGCATGAGTTCCGCGACAGCGGCGGCATCGGTGAAGCCGTCAGCCTTGCCCTGCCCCACGACCTGCCCCTGACGGAGCACGACGACCGTGTCGGCCACTCTCAGTGGCTGCTCGATGAGCTGTTCCACGAGAACGATCCCCATGCCCTCGCTCGCGCGCTGCTGGAAGAAGCGCAGGATCTCGGGGATCAAGGACTGCGCCAGCCCCAGCGACGGCTCGTCGCAGAGCAGGAAACTGGGCTGGGCCGCCCATGCCTGGACCAGAGCCAGCATCTGCTGCTGGCCGCCGGAGAGGCTGCGCGCGAGCAGGCGCCGCTTCTCGCCCAGAATCGGGAACATCTCGAACGCCCGCTCCAGGATGTCCGCGTCGGGCAGCCGATCGGCGCGCCGACGAGCGATCTGCCCGAGCCTCACGTTGTCCTGCACCGACAGTCCCGGAAAGACGCGATGCCCTTCCAGCACATGCCGCAGGCCACGCTGGGCCAGCTGCTCCACACTCCGGCCGGTGACAACGTTCCCCTGGAGCTCGAGCTGCCCCTGCTGTAGCGGGATCAGCCCGGACAGAGCTCTCATCAGAGTGCTCTTGCCCGCTCCGTTCGGCCCGAGTACGAGAACGATCTCTCCCGGGGCCACGCTCAGGCTGACGTCACGCAACACCGTCATCCGCCCATAGCCGGCGTGGAGGTTCTTAGCCAGGAACATCGGTGACTCCCGCGAACAGTTGCCTGATCTCCGGCATATGACGGATATCGGCCGGTCGGCCGGTGACGAGGACCTTGCCGGCGTCGACGACGGAGATGAAGTCGGCCGCGTTCCACACCAGTTCCAAGTCGTGCTCGACCATCACGACGGAGGCTCCGGTCGCCGCCACCACGGCTCGAAGCAGCGAGCTCAGCTCCTGCCGTTCGGCGGGCGACAGGCCCGCAGCCGGCTCATCGAGCGCCAGCAGCGTGGGGGCGCGATGCAAGGCCCGCGCGATCTCCAGGGAGCGGCGCTGGCCGTGCGGCAAAGTATGAGCCGCGATGCCGTCCCACTGCGCGCGCACGCCCTGAAGGGCTTTCTCGATCCAGTCCGTCGACGACCGTTTGCGCGAGGGGCCGCAGTCCACGTTCTCCCAGACCGTCATGTCGCCGAAGACCCGAGGGGTCTGGAAGGTCCTCGCCAGGCCGCGGGCGGCCCGGCCGCCGGCGTTGACCGGGGTGATGTCCTCGCCGTCGAACCAGACCGTGCCCTGATCGACGGTGACCAGGCCCGACAGCGCGTTGAGCAATGTCGTCTTACCGGAGCCGTTGGGCCCGACAATGGCGTGGATCTCGCCCCGCCCGATCTCGATCGAGATGCCGTCGAGCGCCTGCACCCGCCCGAAGCGAGCGGTGAGGTTCTCGGCTTTCAGCAGGGCCGCACCGGTCTCGCGGGCTCCGGCCTGAGCCCGAGCCCCGGCCGGGGGGGCGTTCATCAGCAGCGCCGCCAGGGCGATGCCCCCGCCGGGTTCGGCCTTCTTCCGCAGCGACGAGGCAACGCGCCGTAGCCCGCCGACGACGCCGTCGGGCATCAGGAAGATCACGATATATGCGATCATGCCGTAGATCAGGAGCCGGTAGTCGAGCAGGCTTACCAACCCCACCTCCGGAACGATGTACAGCACAACGACACCCGCGATCGGCCCCGCGATCGTTCCGGCCCCGCCGATGACGACCACGAAATAGAGCAGGATCGACAGAGCCAGGGTGAAAGATCCCGGAGCCACGTACTGGATGAGCAGGACGTAGAGAACGCCGGCCAGCGAGGCGCAGACAGAGGCCAGCGCGAAAGCCAGCAGTCGCAGTCGCCCCGGCCTCAGGCCCAGCGTGGCGGCTGCCTCCGGGCTCGCGCCGGCGACCCGGAGCTGGCGGCCGAATCGCGATGACCGCACGACACCGGTCAACACGAGCGAGCCGATCGAACAGGCGAGGATCACGATGGTCAGCCAATCGAGCCGCCAGAACGCGATGTCATTGATCCCCGAAGGGAGAACGTTCACCCCCGTCGTCGCCCGTGTCTGGTCCTCGAAGAGGAAGAACACCTCGGGCAGGGCCAGCGCTCCTGCCATGGTGACGAGCGCGAGGTAGTACCCCTGAACCCTGAGAGAGGGCAGGGACATGAGCAGCCCCGCCATCATGCCCGCCGCGAACCCGAGCAGCGCGCCGTTGAAGGGCGAGAAGCCCCAGACACCGATGGCCAGCGCCATCGTGTAGGCCGAGACACCGAGGACGGCGCCCTGCCCGAAGGACATCTGCTCGGCCTGCGAACGAAGGATGTTGAGTCCGGAGGCGGCGATCAGATAGACGTTGGCGAGCAGCATGGCCTGCAGCCAGTAGGTGCTGCCGGAGACGAGCGGAACGGCGACCGCCAGGGTCACGATCGCGATGCTGAGCCACAACTCGCGCTTGAGTTCCGGCCGCACGAGACGGCGTGTCCGTGGGACTCGCGTCGGCACCCTTTCGGTGGTCGCTCTACTGGCCATCTCAGACCCGCCTTGCGTGGAGCCGGCCGAAGATGCCCTCGGGCCGGAGCATGAGGACGACGACGATCACAGCGAGCGCCAGGGGGATCTCGACACTGCCGCCGACCTGGAAGGAGACGAACATCAGCAGTACGCCGAACACCGGGCCGGCGACCAGGGCGCCGGTATTGTTGCCGAGGCCGCCCACGACCGCGACGATGAATCCGAAGATCACGTAATGCAGGGCGCTGCTCTCCGCGATCCCGATCACGTGACCGCCGAGATAGCCGGTCAAGCCCAGGATGGCGCCGGCGATCGCGAAACTGAGAATCTGCAGGGGCAGCGTGGAGATTCCGGCGGTCTTGGCGGCGTCCAGGTCCTGGGACAGGGCGTTCAACGCCAGCCCGACCAGATAACGACGCTGGAACCAGCGCAGGGCCACGTGTACCACCACCGCCAGCACACTGATGGCGAGGTACACGTACGGCATCTGGGTGCCGGCGAGCGGGAAGAATCCGAACGGGTTCTTCAGCGCCAGGGTGCGGGGCCCGATCACGAAGACCATCACCGCACCGATCACGATCGAGGCGGCGATCGTGGTGATGATCCAGGAGTGCTGGTCCGAGCCGGAGCGCATCGGCAGCAGGGTCAGCCACCCCTGCAGTGCCGATACCAGCGTCACGACCAGTGTGACGGCCAGCAGTACGGCGATCCACGGGAGGCTCCCCGCGCCACTCGAGTCGGGGTACCAGAGATAGGTCAGCACCCCGGCGACCACGAGGAGTTGCCCCTGGGCGAAGTTCAGGACACCGGTCGCGTTGTAGATGACGTTCAGGCTCATGGCGACGAGCGCATAAACGGCACCGGATCCGATACCCCGGATGAGGATGATCACGGCTTCATCCATGACGAACCTTCCGACTCAGCCCCTGGCCGATCATTTGTCGCAGTCCAGCCGGCGGAAGATGCCTGGCGCGATCTCCTCCCCCGCGTCGACCAGGGCGAGCGAACTCGTGTCCATGAGGAAGTGGTTCGTCTTGCTCATGGCGTAGCCCTGGTGCACGACAGGAAGCGACTTCAAGGCCTCTGCGCCCTTGGTCTCGATCCAGTCGGCGACCTTCGGCCCGTCCGTGCTCTTCGTCGCCTCAACGCCCGCCTTCAGGATGAACAGGGCGTCGCGGTACACCGCCATGTAGTCATACGAGGCGTCCTTCAGGCGCGTGGCGTCGAAGCGCGCCCGCGCACGCTTGATGAAATCCGTCGCCTGCGGGCGGATCTGGGCCTTGTCGCAGGCACTGAACGCCGACCACGTCACGGACTTCAGCTTGGCGAAGGTGTCGGGACCAGCGACTCCCTTGGCCTGCGTCGCGAAAGTGGTGGCGTAGCTGCCGACCACGGGCACGTTCCAATTGAGCTGGCGCAGGCCGAGAACCAGCCGGCCGGTGTCGTCTCCGGTGTTGTTGAAGCTGAGCAGAACGTCGGGGTTGCTCTTCTTCAGGGTGAGCAGTTGCGGGGTCAGGTCCGTCACCGGGAACTTGAACTCCTGAGTCGCCGTCGGCGTCATACCGTGGGACTGCAGCGTCTTGATGAACGCAGCGCCGCCGATCTTGCCCTGCGTGCCACTGTAGTTAAGCGTGGCGACCGACTTGGCGCCGTACTTGCCGAGCGCCACCTCGACCATCTTCTGCGCCTGGTGCTCGGCGTTCATGAGCATCGCGAAGCTGTAGGGCGCCACTTGGGGCGTGATCGCACTGCCGGACCCGTTGATGGAAGGGATCTTGGCCCTGGTGGTCGCCGGAAGCGTGGCGAGCGATTCGTCGCTCGTCATGGGCCCGACGATCAGTTCGACCTTCTCCTGGTTGATCAGGCGGTTGATGGACGTCACCGCTTTCGTGGGGTCGAGCGCGGTGTCTTCAAAGATCAGTTCGACCTTGCGGCCGTTGATGCCGCCGGCGTCGTTGATCTCAGCAGCCGACATCTCCACGCCCATGCGCGCCCAGGAGGCTACGGCCGCGGCGGGTCCGGTCAGCGCCAGCGGCACACCAACCTTGATCGGTCCAGTGGTCGTCGCGCCGCCGGTGTCGCCACCGCATCCGGTTGTAGCGCCGATCAGGGCCATCGACGCGATCCCGAGCAGGGCGCGAAAACCTGAGTTCCTAGTCATGGGAATCCGACTTTCTCTATGTTCCGATGTCCGTCGGGGGCGAACGACCTGTGTGTCGACGCGCGCTCCTACGGAGTGCCTTTTGCTCCGCGCGACCTATGAGTTCGTAGCGGTTTCAGAAGCGCGAGCAGGAGGCTCCGGTTGAGCCGTTGCCGCGTAGCGGGGTAACGAGATGCGCGGCCCGTTCTCCAAGCTCCTGCGACTGTGACGCACACACGGTTCCTTGTCAAGGATTACTATCCTTGCACTTAATTGAATGGTGAGCTCTTCCTGCGCGGGTGAGATCACGCGACATGAACCGGCCCTACCACCCGTCGGCGCCAGGCGATTCGATCAAGCTTTGAGGTCGGCCGGCCGACGTTTCGTTGCGTCGACGCACCGGACGAGCAGGACTCAGGTCGCGCCGCGCACCCCGATGACCGCCACCGCGGCGGGCGCGGCCGACGCCGCGCGTTCGACGACCATGACGGACATACCTTGATCAGTGCGAACCGATGGCGCAGGCGCGGGACACCGAATCACCGCGGACGCGTCAAACAGGATCGGACGCGTCGGAAAAGGGAATGGCGGCCAAGACCGGTGGACCGGGTGGACGCTTCACGGCCACGGCGCCGCGGACCGGTCGGCGAGGCGTCAGCTGAGGAGCCGGCGCCGACGCGGGCCATCCGGTCCGTTGACCACCCGCCCTGGAACAACCCTCGATCACCGTCGCGACATCGGCGAACGCCTTTCGAGGTGGGGGGACGCGTGATGTCGTCGTCCAGCTCGGGCGGCGGCCGTCCGGTGCCGAGGCCGGGCCTGCCTTGCCCGGACCTCGGTGTCATGCGTGGTGGTTCCGTTGGCCGGAGCCGTCATCGCACCGTCCGCCACCTCGGCTGCGGCACGATGGGCTCGTCGATCAGGCCCACTTCCTCCAAGTAGCGGGCGTAGGCATCCAGGTGGCGCTTCATCGCGCGCTCAGCACCCGCGGCGTCACCGGAAGTGATGACCGCCGCGATCTTCCGGTGCGCCTTCATCGTCTCCTCCCGATGATGCTCGTGAATCTTGTCGCTGCGGAAATGCGCTGCCATGGGACTGTGCAGAGCCTGCAGAACCAACCTCAGCACGCCGTTTCCGGTGGACTCACCGATCAGGACGTGCAGGTCTACCACCGGACCGAACTCGGGCTGGTCCGCCTCCGCGGCCCGCAGAATCGCCTCTCGCTGCTCATCGGTGGCGTGCACCGCGGCGAGCGCCGCCGCACCAGGCTCCACCATCTGCCGAAACGCGAGGAACTCCCGGAGCGTCACCTCCTGCACACTGAACAGCAAGGAGATCGCCTCGCTGACTTGGGTGATGTCCGGGTGCCGGACATAGATACCACCGCCCGGGCCTCGCTTGATCTCGATCAGCCCATCACGCTCTAGCAGACGCAGGGCCTCCCGCACCGTGACCCGGCCCAGACCGTACTGCTCCATGAGTTCCGGTTCTGAGGGAAGTCGGTGGCCCACGGGCAACCGCTCGGCCAGAATGCGTTGGCTCACAGCGCTTACCACTAGGTCAGAAGCCTTCGGGAGGCGCCTGCTCACTGCCACAACTACTCCACCTGTCGGATTCGGCGCACGAGGTGCCCCATGTTTCGCACGTGATGTGAGGGGTAGAGCCCTTCGAGAAACTCAGCCAACAAAACTACCTCCGTTGGCATCGACGGTCTCACACGCTAGGCCCCTCGGCCTTCAGTGGCGAAAAACACGCTGATGTCCGCGAAATCTGCGAGTCACCGAGCCCCCCGACCCGTATTTGGTGGCTCTCCCCAGCGGGGCGCCGTCCGACGCGTTGGCGACATCGGTACGCAGCGGCGTACGCAGAGCACGATATGCAGACGGCACGCCGACTCGCCGTGCGCCGCCGCGCCGACGCCACGACCAGGTGTGCCGCCCGAGCAGTTCGCTGGTGAGAGTGCTCTGATCTACCGCACGTCGCCCGTCACCACCACGGTGTGGCTCATCGGATCGTCCCGAAGCCCGCTCAGCATCCGTGATCACTGCCAGATTATACTTCAGTAGAGTGTCGCCCATCCACGCCGCACACTGCCAGAGCGTCCACCGCCACCGGTCGCCCGTCACGGTCCACCAGCAGGGGATTGATCTCCAGTGAGTCGAGGCCTGCCCCGTGCTCGGTCACCAGGTGGGCGAACCGCAGTACGGTCTCCACCAACGCCTTCCGGTCGACCGGGGTGCGGCCTCGGGCGCCCTCGAGCAGGGCGCGGTACCGAAGCCCGTCCACCATGGAGTCGACGTCGGCCGCGGTCAGCGGCGGGACGCGCACCTGGACATCGGAGGCCAGCTCGGTCAGGACTCCCCCGATACCCAGTGCCACTACCGGACCGAAGACCGGGTCGCGCCGCATCCCGAGGATCAGCTCGGTGCTGGACGGGACGAGCGCCTGGACGACCAGTCTGCGGTCCCCCACCCCCATCGTCTCGGCGATGCCGAGGATCTCCTCGGCTGCTTTGCGTACGGACTCCTGGTCGGGCAGGCCGACCTTGACCAGACCGTGGTCGGATTTGTGCGGGACATCCACGGACAACAACTTGAGGACCACCGGATAGCCGATGCGGTCCGCGGCGTCGGCCGCCCCGGCCGGATCCTGGGCCTCCTCCTCGGGCACGGTCGCGATCCCGTGATCGTGCAGCAGCTTCTTGGCGGCCACCTCGTCGAGGATCCTGAGGGCCGACGCCCCATCGGCGTCTGCGCCACCGTGTGCCGAGGTGTCTCCCGCCTCGTCGAGACTCCTCAGCTCAGGCCCAGCGCCACCGCACCGGGCGCTCCACCGCACGAGTGCGGCCACCGCCCGTACTGCCCGGACCGGCTCGGGGAACGTGGGAATCCCGTGCGCGGCAAGCGACTCGACCGGCCGCCCGGAGCCACCGACCCAGACCACGATGATCGGCTTCGTGCTGGTGGCCGCCGCCTCCACGAGGATCCTGCAGAGCGCGTCTTCCTCCCGCTCCATGTTGCCGAGCATCACCATCACGACATCCGTGCCCGGGTGCCGCACGCAGACGTCGATCGCGTCACGCAGCACCTGCTGATCCGAGGCGATGACGCCGGTCGTATCGATCGGGTTGCGGACAGAGGCGAAGGCGGGCAGCACCGCGGCCATGCGACCGGCCCACTCGTCGTCCCAGCGCGGGACCTCCAGGCCGAAGTCATCCGCGGCGTCGGTCATGAGCACACCCGCACCACCGGACAGCGTGACGATGCTGACCCGGGGCCCGGAGGGCCGTTCGCCGGACGCGAGGATGCGCCCGAGGTCGAGCAGGTGGTCGACGTCGGTGGCACGGAAGACCCCGTACTGCTCGAACAACCCGTCGTACACGGTGTCCTCGCCGGCGAGTGAACCCGTATGCGACTGGGCCGCGGTTGCTCCACGCGGTGACCGCCCGACCTTCATGAGGCAGACGGGGACCTGACGGTCACGGGCATGCTGCAGCGCGGCACGGAAACTGGACGCCTCCCTGATGCCCTCCACGTAACCGAGGATCACCCGGGTGCTCTCGTCCTCCACCAGGCCTTCGATCACCTCCGGCAGCGAGATGTCCGCCTCGTTGCCCGTGCTGACAAACCGCCCGAGCCCGAGCCCGGTGGACTGCGCCATGTTGAGGATGAAGGCCCCCATGGCTCCGCTCTGAGTCACGAAAGCGACCCCGTCGTCCTTCAGCTCGAAGCGGTCCTGGTCCAGCCCGGTCATGAAAGCCGCGGTCAGGGCCGCGGACGCGCCGACGGCACCCACGCAGTTGGGCCCGAGCACCCGGACGCCGGCCTCGCGCGCCACGGCGACGAGCTCTTCCTGTGCCAGTGCTCCGGCCGGGCCGACTTCGGCGAAGCCGGAAGCGAAAACGATGGCCACACGGGTGCCTATCTCACCGCACTGGCGTAACACGTCGGGCACCCCGCTCGCCGGGAGGACGACCACGGCGAGCTCGGGCGCCTCGGGCAGGTCGGCGAGGCTCGCGTACGCCTGGACGCCCTGGACCCGTTCGCGCCGCGGGTTGACGGGGTAGATGGCGCCACGGTAGCCGTAGCGCAGGAGGTACCGCAGGGTCCGTCCGGAGGCTTTGTTGCCGTCGTTGGACGCCCCCACCACCGCGACGCTGCGTGCGTGCAGGAGACGGGATACGACCTCTGCCGGAGTCAAGACAGTGAGCGGACGCATCAGTAGGTGGTCCTTCCGCCGCTGACATCGAAGATCGAACCCGTCGTGAAGGAGCACCGAGGCGACGCCGCCCACGCGATCATCTCCGCCACCTCGGAGGTCCGTCCCCGGCGGCCCATCGGGATCTTCGAGATCAGCCGTTCGATGTGGTCAGGGCTCGTCTGCCGGATCATCGTGGTGTCGATGACTCCGGGGGTCACGGCGTTGACAGTGACCCCTGTCGTCGCCAGTTCCTTGCCGAGCGATTTGGTAAGGCTGATCACGCCGGCCTTGGCCGCCGAGTACGCCCCCGAGCCTGGGTTACCTTCCTTCCCCGCCACGCTGGCGACGTTGACGATCCGGCCGTAACCCGCGTTCTTCATGGAGGGCACGACCGCCCGGACGCAGAAGAAGGTGCCCAGCAGGTGCACCCGGAGCATCGTCTCGAAGTGCCGGGTCGGCGTTTCCCAGACCGGGCGCGCCGGGCCCGTGGTGCCGGCGTTGTTGACCAGCACGTGGATGCCGCCGAGTTCTTCGAGCACCGACGAGATCACCTGCTGCACGTCGTCCTCGTCCTGCACGTCCAGCGGGCGAGCCGTCACATCACCACCGTCGGCCCGCAGTCGCCCGGCGGCCGCCTCGGCCTCGTCGGCATCCAGGTCGGTCAACACCACCCGGGCGCCGCGCGACGCCAGGACCGCCACGGTCGCCAGGCCGATGCCCCGCGCCGCACCTGTGACCAGGGCGACCTGCCCATCCAGTTCCCTGGACGGGTTCCTGTTCGCGAACTCGGCAATCGACGTGGCATCCGAAGCGCCCTCCGTGCTCGGCAGAACGGTCTCCCCGCCGGCTCCGGCCGGGTTCGTACCCGCCGCCGCCGCGTCTGTCGCCATCAAGATCATCGCCCTTCTTGTTCTGCTCAACCGGCGAGAGCCGGCGCGTTTCGGTCAAGAATCCGGGCTCCCACGGCCACACGGTGATCGGTGGCCGACCCGTACGCGTGTTGCAGCGCCTGGCCTCGTTTCAGCCACAGGTGGAGGTCGTGCTCCCACGTAAAACCGATCCCGCCGTGCAGTTGGAGCGCGGCGGCGTTCGCCGTCGCACCGGCATCGCTCGCGGCGCTCTTCGCCACCCGCGCCGCCCACGTCGCCGCTGCCGGCTCATGGCCGAATGCGTAAGCCGCGTACCATGTCAGCGACCGCGCGGCCTCGACGATGACGGCCGAGTCGGCCAGCCGGTGCTTGAGTGCCTGGAACGAGCCGATGACCTGGCCGAACTGCTCGCGCTCCAGCACGTACCCGATGGTCATGTCGACGAGCCGGCGCGAGACGCCGACCAGGACCGCCGCCGACGCCGTCCGCGCCGCCGTGGTGACGCGGTCCACGACGGCCGCGTCGTCCGCGAGCAGCGTCGAGTCGTCGAGCTGGAAATCGCCAAGCGCGAGGCGGCGTGTCGGGTCCTGAGTGGCGACCGGCCGCCACGCGGCACGATCCGCGGGTACGAGGTGCGTCTGCGTTCCACGCGTCACCAGCACGGCATCGGCCTGGGCGCCGTGCACCACGAGCGCAGGCTCGTCGAGGCTGAGGCTGACGACGGCCTCTCCCGCGGCGATCGCGGGTAGCCAGCGGTCACGTACGGTCTGGTCACCACAGTGCGTGAGAGTCGAGGCCGCGACGAACGCCGTCTCCAGCACCGGGTCGGGGACGCCGTGGTAGCCGATCTCCTCCATGGCCAGCGCCAGCTCAACATGCGAGCCACCGACGCCGCCATATTGGTCCGGTACCACCATGCCCTGCACGCCCATCTCGGCGAGCCGGCGCCACAGGTCACGAGTACCGGCGCCATCGGCGTCCCACACGGCACGCAACATCGCGGGCGTCATCTGACGGCTCAGCATACCGCGCACGCTGTCACGGAACTCGGCTTGGTCGTCGGACAGGTCAAACAGCACGACGGCTCCCCTTGGGCAGGCCGAGCACCCGCTCAGCGATGATGTTGCGCTGGATCTCATTGCTACCGGCGTAGATGAGTGCGGCGCGAGCCAGCCAGTAGCGTTGCCGCCACGCCGGTGGGCCGGCGCCGTCGTCGTGACCGTCCAACAGCTCCGCCCGTGGCCCCAGCACCTGCAGCCCCAGCTCGTAGAGCCGAACCTGCAGCTCCGACCACCACAGCTTGCCCATGCTGCCCTGCGGCCCCGGGGATTTCTTCTGCGCCAGTTCGGACAAGGTCCGCAGCGTCATGTACCGGTACGCCTCGATGTGCTCGTAGAGCCAGCCGATCTCCTCCTGCACCCGCGTGTCGCGCCGGCTTTCCTCAGGGATCATCGAGACCAGCTCGGCGAGCATCCTGTGGAAGTGGGCGGCCGTGTTGAGGCTACTGCCACGCTCGTGCACGAGCGTCGCCATGGCCACCGACCAACCGCCGCCGATCTCGCCGATGACGTTGTTCTTCGGCACCAACACGTCCGTGAGGAAGACCTCGGCGAAGTCGCGGGCGTCGTTCAATTGCCGGATCAGCCGGACGTCGACCCCCGGATCGGTCATCTCGATCATCAGGAAGGTGAGCCCGGCGTGTCGGCTCGACTGCGGGTCCGTGCGCACCAGCGCGAACATCCAGTCCGCCCAGCGGGAGTGCGATGTCCAGATCTTCTGGCCGTTGACGAGGATGCCGTCGTCGTGGACCTCACCGCGGGTCCGGATGCCGGCGAGGTCGCTGCCGGCGCCGGGCTCGCTGAAGCCCTGGCACCAGATCTCCTCGGACGTCAGGATCTTCGACAGCCAGCGGTCCTGCTGGTCCGGCGTGCCGAGGTCGATGAGCGTCGGTCCCGCCAGGCCGAGGCCGAGACGGTTGAGCCGCGCCGGGCCACCTGCCCGCAGATACTCGTCGTAGAAGACGGCCGTTGCCAACGGATCCATCCCACGGCCGCCATGAGCGGCAGGCCAGTGCACCGCCGCGAACCCGGCGTCGTACAACCGTCTTTCCCATGCCCGATGTGCCTCGACACCCTCGCGAGTGTCCAATGGCGGCAGCGGTCCCCTCGGCACGTTCTCCGCGAGCCAGCCGCGGACCTCGTCACGGAACGCCTGCTGGGTCGGGTTCAGCCGCAGGTCCATGCTTTCCTCTCCTTGCGTTGTGGCCGCTCGGGCGGGCCGGTATCGATCGGCCGGAGTCGGGGAGAAACCGTTCACCGGGGGCGCCCTGTGGCACCGGGTGGGTGCGCCGCGTCGGCGAGACGCCACCCGGCCGGGGGTCCTGCCGGCTTGACCCCGGTGGCCACGATCGGGACGAAACGCTCGCCCACTACTCCAGCTCACACTCCTTTGGGGGTTCCCACGGCTCGCGCCCAGTTAGAGAAACATATACCGTGAAGATGTCAAGAATGGCTATCTTTACCATCCATGGAGTTCACCAGATGTCCATAGTCGTCGTCGCCACCCTGGAAGCCGTCCCCGGCCACCGTGACGAGCTCCTCGGGCTCGTCACCGAGTTGGTCCCGAAGGTGCACGCCGAGCAGGGCTGTCACCTGTACGCGCCGCACACCAGCGGCGAGGATCAGGTCGTCGTCGTCGAGCACTGGGCGGACGAGGAGGCCCTCGCGGCCCACCGGACGCAACCGCACATGCCCGCCTTCCGCACCGCCATCGCGGGTCTGCTGGCAGGTCCGTCGCGGATCCAGGTTCTTCGCCCGGTGCCGGCGGGCGACCTACGGCGGGGAAGGCTCGAGCCCTGATGAAGGCCATCGTCGCAGATGGAAGGGGAGGGCCCGAGGTCCTGTCGCTCCATGAGGTGCCGGACCCTGTGTTCGGGCCCGACGAGGTGGTGATCGAGGTGAAGGCCACGGCCGTGAACCGCGCCGACACAAGTCAGCGCAAGGGCTTCTACGACCCTCCGCCGGGAGCTTCGCCATACCTGGGCCTGGAGTGCTCGGGCACCATTGCCGCGGTCGGCGACAAGGTCAGCGGCTGGTCCGTCGGCGACCGGGTGTGCGCCCTTCTAGGCGGCGGCGGGTACGCCGAGAAGGTCGCCGTCCCGGCCGGCCAGCTCCTGACGGTTCCGGAGAACGTGGATCTCGTCGAAGCCGCGGCCCTTCCCGAGGTCGCGTGCACCGTGTGGAGCAACCTGTTCGGACCCTGTGGGCTCCGTCCAGGCGAATCCGTCCTTATCCATGGCGGCGGCTCAGGCATCGGCACCATGGCGATCCAGATCGCCAGGGCTCGGGGGGGTCGGGTCGCGTGCACCGCCTCGACGGCTGACAAGCTCGAACGGTGTCGTGAGCTCGGCGCGGAGATCCTCGTCAACCACCGAGAGGAGGACTTCGTCGCCGCAGTTCGCGAAGCCACTGGTGGGCGGGGCGTGGACGTCGTCCTGGACATCGTCGGCGCCGCGTACCTCAACCGGAACGTCGAGGTCCTCGCGGAGTACGGGCGGCTGCACGTGATCGGCCTCCAGAGCGGGACCGACGCGCGGCTGGACCTCGGCATGCTCCTCAGGAAGCGTGCGATCGTCACAGGGACGACGTTGCGCAGCCGATCACTGGAAGAGAAGGCCCGCATCGTGGCCGAGGTTCAGGAACGGGTGTGGCCCCTGATCGCCTCGGGTGCGGTACACCCCGTGGTCGATCGCATCCTGCCTCTCGAGAACGCCGCCGAAGCCCACCGGCTCGTCGAGCAGTCGGCGAACGTCGGCAAGATCGTCTTGGCGGTCGGCTGATCGACGAGGCCGCCGGTCGTTCTCACGACGCTTCGCAAGAGCCTCACGGCGTCTTCGACACGTGCGACTGCGGAGCCGAGAAAGGCGCGGAGAACCACGCGCCACATGGCCGTACAGCGGCCAATATCCGATCTATCCGGGCACCCCGTCCTTCCACACGCGGGCGACCAGGGGGACGCCGGGGCGGTACGCCAGGTGGACGTGCGACGGGGCGTCCAGGAGGACGAAGTCGGCGCGGGCTCCCGGGGCCAGGTGGCCCACGTCGGTACGCCGCAGGGCCTGGGCGCCGCCCATCGTGGCCGCCCGCAAGGCCTCCACGGGCGTCATGTTCATGTCGCGCACGGCCAGAGCGATACAGAACGGGATGTTCGTCGTGTAGCTCGACCCCGGGTTGCAATCGGCGGCCAGGGCCACCGTCGCCCCGGCGTCGAGCAGGCGGCGCGCGTCGGGGTAGGGCGAGCGCGTGGAGAACTCCGCGCCGGGCAGCAGCGTGGCCACCGTGCCACCGGACGCCAGCGCCTCAACGTCGGCGTCGCTGAGATGCGTGACGTGGTCGGCCGACGCCGCCCCCAGCTCGACCGCGATCCGCACGCCGGGGCCTGGCCCGAGCTGGCCGGCGTGCACCCTCGGCACGAGGCCCCGCTCCTTGCCCGCCGTGAGGATCGCCCTGGTCTGGTCGCCGTCGAAGGCGCCCCGTTCACAGAAGACGTCGATCCACCTGGCGTGGGGGACGCAGGCGTCGAGCATCGCGCCCCGGACCAGATCGACATAGGCGTCCGGGTCGCCGGCGTACTCAGGCGGGACCACGTGGGCGCCGAGGTAGGTCACCTCGGCGGTCTGCTCGGCGGCGAGGCGCAGGCTCCGCGCCTCGTCCTCGACGGTGAGGCCGTACCCGGACTTGCACTCGATCGTGGTCGTGCCCGACCGGAGCGCCTCACCCACCAGGCGTCGAACCCCGGCCCGCAACTCGTCGTCCGTCGCCGTCCGCGTGGCCGCGACGGTGGTGCGGATGCCACCGGCGGTGTAGGCGCGGCCGGACATCCGGGCCTCGAACTCGCTCGTACGGTCCCCGGCGAACACCAGGTGCGCGTGGCTGTCGACGAAGCCGGGGATCACCGCCCGTCCCCCGGCGTCGAACCTCTCACGCGCGGCCCCCTCGGGCACCAGGGCTCGCGGTCCCGCCCATGCCACGAGACCGTCCTCGATGACCAGCGCGGCGTCCTCCAGCAGACCGAGCGCCCCCTGGCCGACATCAGGGGCGTTCGTGACCAAGGAGCCGATGTTGTCGATGAGCAGGGAACTCATATCAACTCCAAGGGCGAGCCGATGCCACCCGTCGGCAGGAAACCCACGTCGACTCCGGGAGCCGGCCGATACCGCCCGTCCAGGGAACTCATGTCAGCTCCAAGATCGCCGCCGTGAGCGCGGCGGGGACGTCTTCGATCAACTGGTGCCGGCCGCCGGTGACGACGTGGCGGCCGCCGACGAACACCTCGCGGACGTCGGCGGCCGTGGCGGCGAACACCACGGACTCCACCAGGGCGCCCAAGGGCGAGCCGGCCATCCGTACCGAGTCGAGGGTGACGGTGACCAGGTCGGCCGGCGCGCCCGCCTCGATGCGCCCCGCCTCCGGCCAGCCGAGTGAGGCGTGGCCGTCCGAAGTGGCGGCCCGCAGCAGGTCGGCCGCGAGCCAGTGTCCACGGTGGCGGCTGGCCAGGCGCTCGTCCAGCTCGACACCGCGCGCCTCCTCGAAGAGGTCGACCACGGCGTTGCTGTCGCTGCCGAGCGACAGCGGCGATCCGGCGTCCGCCAGTGACCGCGCCGGGCCGATGCCGTCCGCGAGGTCGCGCTCGGTGGTGGGACACATGCAGACGGCCGTACGGGACCCGCCGAGCAGCGCGACGTCCTCCGGCCTGAGGTGAGTGGCGTGCACGGCCGAGGAGAGCGATCCGAGAGCGCCGTGTTCGGCCAGCAGCTCCGCCGGGGTCCGGCCATAGGCGGAAAGGCACGCCTCGTTCTCGGCGACCTGCTCGGACAGGTGGAAGTGCAGGGGTGCGCCGCGCTCGCGGGCCCAGCCGCTCACCGTGCCGATCTCCTCCGACGGCACGGCGCGCACCGAGTGGACGGCCGCGCCGATCCGGGCGTGCCCGCCGCCCTTCAGCGCCGAGGCCCTGTCCGCCCAGGCCGCCGCGTCGCGGTCGCCGAACCGCAGCTGCGGCCCCTCCAGCGGCATGCCGAAGCCGCCCCTCAGGTAGCAGGTGTCGAGCAAGGTGATACGGATCCCCGCCTCCGCGGCGGCGGCCAGCAGCGCCTCCCCCATGGCGTTGGGCGAGGAGTAGGGGCGTCCCCCGGTGTCGTGGTGGACGTAGTGGAACTCGCCGACGCATGCCACCCCCGCGAGCGCCATCTCCGCGTAGGCCGCCCGGGCCAGGGCGTGGTAGGTGTCCGGCGTGAGGCGTGCCGCGACGCCGTACATCTGCTCGCGCCACGTCCAGAACGTGCCGCGCTCGCGCTGCGTGCGCCCGCGCAGCGCCCGGTGGAAGGCGTGCGAATGCGCGTTCGCGAGCCCCGGCACGGTGATCCCCCGCAGGTGGACGGCACCGGGCGGCGGCGCTGGAACCCCTTGGCGTACGGCCGTGATCCACTCCCCGCGGACCTCGATGACGACACCTCTCGCCATGCCGTCGCCGCCCAGCCACGCGTGGTCGGCGTAGATGAGGGTCACCGGCATGCGAGGTCCTCAAGCACGGCCGCCAGGGCGGCCACCCCGGCGACGCAGTCGGCCGTCTCGGCGTGCTCGGCAGGGCTGTGGCTGACTCCGGTGGGGTTGCGTACGAAAAGCATGGCGCTCGGGACGTACGCCGAAAGGATGCCCGCGTCATGACCCGCCCCGGTGGGCAGGGACGGGACCCCGCCGAGCGTGCCCGCGATCCGGTCCCGCAGCTCGTCGCCGAACCGCACCACGGGGGTGGAGGACTCCGCGACCACCTCGACGCGCACGCCGTGCTCGGCGGCCGCGGCCTCGGCGGCGCTGGTGATCTCGCCCACCATCTTGCGTACCGTCGCCGAGTCGGGCGCGCGGCCGTCCAGCCAGGCGTCGACCCGCGAGGGGATCGCGTTGGTGCCGTTGGGGTCGACGCGCACCCTGCCGAACGTCGCCAGCGCGCCCATCTGGTGCGCCACCTCTCTGGCGGCGAGCACGGCCGAGGCGAACGGCAGCATGGGGTCGTGCCGGTCGGCCAGCCGGGTGGTCCCCGCGTGGTTGGCCTCGCCGTGGAAGGTGCAGCGCCAGCGGCCGTGCGGCCAGATCGCGCTCGCCACGCCGACCGCCGAGTCCAGGTCGGCGAGCGCGTGGCCCTGCTCGACGTGGAGCTCCACGAAGGCCCCGATACGGGCCAGGGCCTCCTCGTCACGGCCGAGCGCGGCAGGGTCGGCGCCTGCGGCCCGCATCGCCTCGGCCAGGCTCACCCCGTCGCCGTCGCGCAGGGCGCGGGCGTCGTCCGGGCTGAGGACGCCAGTCAGCAGGCGGCTGCCGACACAGGCCACGCCGAAGCGGGCGCCCTCCTCGTCGGCGAAGTTGACCACCGCGATCGGGCGCACGGGGACGGCGCCGCGCTCGCGCAACTCGTCGACGGCCAGGAACGCCGAGACCACGCCGAGCGGGCCGTCGAAGGCACCGCCGCCGGGCACGCTGTCGAGGTGACTGCCTGTGACGACCGCCCCAGGCCCGGGGGTCCCCCACCAGGCCCACTGGTTGCCGTTGCGGTCGCACTCGTACGCCAGGCCGCGCAGCGCCGCCTGCTCCTGGAACCAGCCGCGCAGGGCCAGGTCGAGCGGCGTCCACGCGAACCGGCGGTACCCGCGCGCGCCCTCGTCGCCGATCCCGGCGAGCGCCTCCCATGTCCGCTCGAACCGGACGCGAAGCGACCCCTGTGAACCGCCGGACACCCCCAGCGGCCCTTGAGGACCACCCGGCACACCCGACGACCCCTGAGAATCGCCGGACACTCCCGTGGCGTCGCCCGGCTGTGACTTGCCCGGCGTGGGCCCGGCCCACTCGGTCACTGTGCTCCCCCCGCCGCCATCGGGATCGCCACGCCCCGCTCGGCGGCGATCTCGACGGCCCTGTCGTACCCGGCGTCGACGTGCCTGATGACGCCCGTGCCCGGGTCGTTGGTCAGGACGCGCTCCAGCTTCTGGGCCGCGAGGTCCGTGCCGTCGGCGACGGCGACCTGGCCGGCGTGGATCGAACGGCCGATGCCGACGCCGCCGCCGTGGTGGATCGACACCCAGGACGCGCCGGAGGCGACGTTGACCATGGCGTTGAGCAGCGGCCAGTCGGCGATGGCGTCGGAGCCGTCGAGCATCGCCTCGGTCTCGCGGTACGGCGAGGCGACCGACCCGCAGTCGAGGTGGTCGCGGCCGATGGCGAGCGGGGCGCGCAGCTCGCCGGAGGCCACCATCTCGTTGAACTTCAGACCGGCCTTGTCGCGCTCGCCGTACCCGAGCCAGCAGATGCGGGCGGGCAGCCCCTGGAAGGCGACCCGCTCCCCGGCCAGCTTGATCCAGCGGGCCAGCGACTCGTTCTGCGGGAACAGCTCCAGGATCGCCCTGTCGGTGGCGGCGATGTCGCGGGGGTCGCCCGACAGCGCGGCCCAGCGGAACGGGCCCCTCCCCTCGCAGAAAAGCGGGCGGATGTAGGCGGGGACGAAGCCGGGGAAGTCGAAGGCCCGCGCGTAGCCCGCGAGCCGCGCCTCGCCGCGGATGGAGTTGCCGTAGTCGAACACCTCGGCCCCGGCGTCCATGAAGCCGACCATCGCCTCGACGTGCTTGGCCATCGCGTCGCGGGCGCGCAGGGTGAAGGCGGCGGGATCCTTGACCGCCTCGTGTGGCATGTCGTCGAAATCCATGCCGAGCGGCAGGTACGCCAGCGGGTCGTGCGCCGAGGTCTGGTCGGTGACGATGTCGATGGGGGCGTCCATGGCCAGCAGCCTCGGCAGCACGTCGGCGGCGTTGCCGAGCAGCCCGATGGAGAGCGGGCGGCGGGCGTCCCGCGCCTCGGTCGCGAGCCGCAACGCGTCGTCGAGATCGCGGGCCTCGACGTCGAGGTAGCGGTGCTCGATCCGGCGGGCGATGCGCGAGGGGTCGCACTCGACGCAGATCACGACACCGTCGTTCATGGTGACGGCCAGCGGCTGGGCTCCGCCCATGCCGCCGAGCCCGGCGGTGAGCGTGATAGTCCCCGCGAGGGTGCCGCCGAACCGCTTGGCGGCCACGGCGGCGAAGGTCTCGTACGTGCCCTGCAGGATGCCCTGGGTGCCGATGTAGATCCACGAGCCGGCCGTCATCTGCCCGTACATCGTCAGCCCAGCGGCCTCCAGGCGCCGGAACTCCTCCCAGTTCGCCCAGTCGGGCACCAGGTTGGAATTGGCGATCAGCACCCGGGGCGCCCACTCGTGGGTGCGCATCACGCCGACGGGACGGCCCGACTGCACCAGCAGGGTCTCGTCCTGCTTCAGCTCGCGCAGCGTGCGGGCGATGGCGTCGAACGACGGCCAGTCGCGTGCCGCCTTCCCCGTCCCCCCGTACACGACCAGCTTGTCCGGATGCTCGGCCACCTCGGGGTCGAGGTTGTTGTGCAGCATGCGGAAGGCGGCCTCCTGCTGCCACCCCTGACAGGACAGCTCCGTGCCCCGGGGAGACCGGATGATCCGCCGGACCTCGTCACTCATCGGTGTCCTTCTCCTTGCTCGGCCGCCGGGGGCCCGTTCTGGACCTCGCGGCATGGTGACCGGCGCCGTGTAGGGCATGTCCGGCGCCGCCGGGGACCCGGAGGCGAACCGGACAGCGCCCTGCCCGCAAGGTATCCGAAGAGAGCGGGTAGGCGGCGCGCCGCCGGTGGCTTGTGGATGACCCGCCGTTGGCCGCAGTCCCCGGAACGCAAATGAAAGCGAAAATTGCCGCCAGGGAGACCTATGGCACAAACTCGGGCGAAACGCCGGGTAAGGTGCGCGGTAAGGGGCTCTCTTTCATGACGTCGCGGACGATCACCCTGGACGGGAGCCGAACCCGTCCAGCTGATATCACGGACATCGCACGTGCCGGTGCCCTGATCCCCCCTGCCTCGGCCGACTTCTCCCCCGTGGTCCCGGCCGCCGCTGAGCGTGCCGGTTCTCCCGTCGTCTCCCTCACCCCCGAGGGCCTGGACCGGGCCGCCGCCTCGTACAAGGCCGCCAAGGAGATCGCGACCCGGCGGCCGGTCTACGGGCGCAATACCGGCGTCGGGGCGAACCGCGGCGAGGGGGTCGCGGCGGCCGACAGCGACACCCACGGCCTTCGCCTGCTGCGCAGCCACGCGGGCGGCGTAGGCCCGCTCGCTCCCCCGAGCCAGGTGCGCGCGATGCTGGCTGTCCGGGCCAACCAGCTCCTGGCCGGCGGCGCGGGACTTCAGCCCGCCTTCGCCGAAGTGCTCGTCCAGGCCCTCAACTCCGGTCACCTGCCGGAGATCCACGAGATCGGGGCCATCGGCACCGGGGACCTCACCGCGCTGGCGGAGGCAGGCCTCACCCTCATCGGAGAGCGCCCGTGGACCTCGGGCCACGGAACGGCGCCCGCGCCGATCACGCTGGAGACGGGAGACGCGCTCGCCTTCTGCAGCAGCAGCGCCCTGACGATCGGTCAGGCGGCGCTCGCCTGGTCGGACATCACGGGCCTGCTGCGGGCTACCCAGGTGATCACCGCCCTGTCACTGCTCGCGGTGGACGGCGGCACCGAGCCGTACGACGAGCAGGTGCACGCCGGGCGCCCCCACCCGGGCAACGTCACGGTGGCCGCCGAGATGCGGCGGTTACTCGGCGGTCCACGACAGGCGGCGCCCCGCGTCCAGGATCCGTTCGGCTACCGCTGCTTTCCGCAGGTGCACGGCCCGGCCGTCGAGGCCGCCGAGGCACTCGAACGCGTCCTGGGCGTCGAGATCAACTCGGCCTCGGAGAACCCGCTCATCTCCGCCGCGGAGGGCACGGCCCACCACCACGGGGGCTTCCACCAGGCGACCCTCGGGCTCGCCCTCGACCACCTGCGGGTCGCGCTGCTCCACACCGCGCACCTGTCGACCGCCCGGCTGGCGACCCTGGTGGAGCCCGCGTTCACCGGCCTTCGCCCCTTCCTTGCCGAGGGCGCCTCCGCCAGCTCGGGCGTGATGATCCTGGAATACTCCGCGAACTCGGCGCTGGCCCAGCTCCGCAACGCCGCCTATCCCGCCGCGCTCGGCCACGCCGTTCTCTCCCGGGGCGTGGAGGAGCACGCGAGCTTCGCCTCACAGTCAGCACGCCAGACCCTCCAGGCAGCCACGGCCTACCGACTGATCCTCGCCTGCGAACTTGTGGCAGTGATGCGCGCCCTACGCCAACAAAACCTCACCCCCGCCTCCTCCACGCCCATTGGATCCGCCTTCACGGCAATTGCGCCGCGGCTCGACCCGAGGGGCGAGGACCGATCCTTGACCCCGGACGTCGAGACCGCCACCACGCTTCTCGACGTGCTCGCCCAAATCTGAAAAGCACAGAGTCCCGGCTTCAGAAAAGGCAGCCGACGTGCGCGAGGGCCTGCTTCAGCAGAACGCCCTGTCCGCCGGCCATCTCCTGCTGCACCACCGGCGACGAGGCCTCCTCGGGCGTGAACCATACAAGGTCGAGGGCATCCTGCCGGGGACGGCAGTCACCCGCGACCGGGACGACATAGGCGAGGGACACCGCATGCTGCCGTGGATCGTGGTACGGCGTGACGCCAGGCGTCGGGAAGTACTCGGCGATGGTGAACGGCTGCGGAGAGGCCGGGACGCGGGGCAGCGCCGTCGGGCCGAGGTCCTTCTCCAGGTGGCGCATGAGCGCGTCACGGACACGCTCCCGGTGAAGCACGCGGCCTGAGACAAGGGCGCGGGTGACCGTACCGTCCGATCCGATGCGCAGCAGCAGGCCGACATGCGTCACCACTCCCGTGTCGTCGGCTCGCACCGGCACGGCGTCGACGTAGAGGATCGGCATCCGTGCGCGGGCTGACTCCAGTTCGCCGGGAGTGAGCCAGCCGGGCGTGGTTTCGGTCATTTCGGTCACTCATCGATCGTACTTCGCGGGCCGGCTCCGGGACGCTGTCGTCCGTGGTCAAGGAGGGCCGCGGGCGATGGGGGGCGTGATCAGGCGCCGGGCGGCGTCGCGGAAGACAGCTACCGCGGCGGGGCCGTTGTCAGCTCTCCAAACTAAGCGCGAGCCGGGGGGCCAGGCCGGTGTTCCTGCGGTAGCCGAGCCGGTGTACCGCCAGTTCAAGCGCCTCGCGCTGGCCGACGAGGACCACCCACGATTTGGCTCTGGTGACCAGCGTGTACAGCAGCCTGCGGCGCAGCATCACGCCTTGGGCCTCGGTCACGATCGGCGCCACCACGAATGGATACTCGCTGCCCTGGGAGCGGTGCACGCTGATCGCGTAGGCGTGGGTCAGCTCGTCCAGCTCGCCGAAGGCATATTCCACGCTCTCCCCGTCGTCGGTGCGGATCTCGATCAGCCGGTCCTGCGGGCGCACCACCGTGACCGTGGCGGTCTCCCCGTTGAACACGCCCTTGTCGTAGTTGTTGCGGATCGGCATGACGCGGTCGCCCACTCTGAAGACCGACGGGCCCGACCAGTGCTCGGCCGTGCCCTCGCGCGGGGGGTTCAGTCGCTCCTGCAGTCTGCGGCCGAGCTCCAGGGTTCCCGTGGCGCCCTTGCGCATCGGGCACAGGACCTGCACCTGATCACTGCCGATGTTCTGCTTGCGAGGGATCGCCTCTGTCGCCAGGTGGACCACCCGCTCTGCCACCTGCTCTGGATCGTCGATCTCCTCGAACCAGAAGCCGCCCCGGCCGGGGAGCACGGGAAGCTCACCACCTCGGATGCGGTGGGCGGCCTGGACGATCCCGCTGTCCTGCGCCTGCCGGAAGACGCGGGTCAGCCGGATGCGCGGGATCTCCTCCACACGTAGCAGGTCGGCCAGCACGCTTCCGGGCCCGATGCTGGGCAGCTGGTCGCTGTCGCCGACCAGGAGCAGGTGGCTGCCTGTCGGTATCGCGGCAGTCAGCCTGGTGGCCAGATGCAGGTCCAGCATCGACGCCTCGTCCACCACGACCATATCCACCTCCGCGGGGGACTGCTGGAACAGCGTGCCCTCCTCCCGCTCTGGCTGCTGGGCGAGCATCCGGTGCACGGTCGTCGCGGGCAGGCCGGTGAGCTCGGACAGGCGCTTGGCCGCCTTGCCCGTCGGTGCGGTAAGGGTCACCGTGCCGCCCATCGCCCGCACGGTCGCCGCGATCACCTTCAGTGTGTGGCTCTTGCCGCAGCCGGGACCGCCGGTGAGGACGGACACGGTGCTGGTCAGTGCCAGGTTCACGGCCACCCGCTGGTCCTCGTCCAGCGCCTCGTCCTCCGCGAACGCGCGCAGCGGCAGCGTCGAGCGGGCCCGGCAGAGCCTGGCCAGGTGCGCCGCCAGCGCGATCTCGCGGCTGTGCTGCTCCTTGGCGTACACCACCGCTTGGCCCGGGTCGGCCGGCGACGCCTCGACGACCACCCGGCGATCGGCGACCAGCGCGTCGACCGCCCGGCGGATCAGCTCCTCCTCCTGCTCGACCAGGCTCACCGCCTGGGCGACGAGGGCGGGCAGCGGCAGGAAGCAGTGCCCGTCACGGGCGGCCGCCGCCTCCAGCCTGTCCAGGACCGCTGCCTTCATGCGCTGCGGACTGTGCTCCGGCACCCCCGATCGCAGGGCGATCCGGTCGGCGGTGTGGAAGGCGATGCCTTTGACCTGGCCGATCAGCCGGTACGGGTCGGAGATGAGGACGTCGCCCGAGTCGTTCCCGTAGACCTGGTAGATCTTGGCCGCGAGCAGTGGGCTGATCCCGAAGCCCTGCAGGACGACCATCAGCGCGGCGACCGCCTTCTGCTCCGCCCAGGCCTGGACGATCTGTGCCTGCCGCCCGGCGCCGATGTTGACGACTTCCCTGAGGCGCTCCGGCTCGGTGTCGATGACCGTGAGCGTCTGCTCTCCGAAGTGGCTGACGATGGCGTGGGCGAGCCGCTGCCCGATCCCCCGGATCAGGCCCGAGCCGAGATACAACGTGATGGCCCGCACGGTTGAAGGGACCACCCGCTCGCACTGCCTGACCACCAGGCGGCTGCCGTGGCGCGGGTGTACTTCCCAGTCCCCGGCCAGCCGCAGCGTCTCGCCTGGCTGCACCCCCGCCAGCGCGCGGCCCGAGGCGACGAACCCCGCCAGGCCCTCGGCGCTCATGCGGGCGACCGTGTACTCGTCGTCGCGGACGTACACCAGCTGCTCGACGGAGGCCTCCAGGCCCGTCAGGCACGGCTTCGCGAGCACGGTCACCGTAGCCTCCCGGGGATCATGTGCGGCACCTCATCGAGGACACTAGCGGGCCGCTGCGACAGTTGGAGACAGCGATCGCCGAACGCCGCGAGCGCCACCTGGATTGCTGAGCGCCCGATGGGGAGGCCCAGTGTGGTGCCCCCGAGGTCCGGGCATGCATCCTGGCCATACGGGCAGGTCCTGTCAGAAGGAGGGCCGATGCCGCATGTTGTTCGTGGGGACGTCCGGGTGGCAGTACGTTCACTGGCGGGGGGTGCTGTATCCCCCCGGGCTGCCGCAGCGGGTGTGGCTGGAGCGGTACGCCGAGTGCTTCGACACGGTGGAGAACAACAACGCCTTCTACCGGCTGCCGCCGCGCGAGACGTTCGAGAGCTGGCGTGAGCGCACCCCGGACGGATTCGTGATGGCGGTCAAGGCCAGCCGGTTCCTGACCCACATCAAGCGGCTCAAGGACCCCGAGGAGCCGGTCCAGCGGCTCATAGACGCCGCCGAGGGCCTCGGTCCCAAGCTGGGGCCCGTCCTGCTCCAGCTCCCGCCGACCCTGCGGGCGGACACCGAACGGCTCGACGCGTGCCTGCGCTGCTTCCCCGGCCACGTGCGCGTGGCCGTAGAGCCCCGGCACCCCTCCTGGTGGAGCGACACCATCCGGGAGGTTCTCACCTCACACCGTGCCACCCTGTGCTGGGCCGATGTCCTCGGCCGGCCGCGCAGCCCCCTGTGGCGCACCGCCGGATGGGGCTACATGCGGTTCCACCAGGGCCGCGCCAGCCCGTGGCCGTCGTACGGCGACGCGTCACTGCGGTCCTGGCTGCACCGCATCGGCCAGGCTTGGGACAGCGGGTCCGACATGTACGTCTACTTCAACAACGACCCGGGCGGCGCCGCCGTGCGCAATGCCATACGTTTCGCAGAGCTGGCCCGCGCCGAGGGGTGGCCGGTGAGCCGCACCCCGGCCGGCGTCCCCAAAGCCGGAGCCGCCACCTAAGGTTCCGGTATGGCCGGGCGGCCTGATCCGCTCGGCGACATCGTCCTCCGGGATGAATGCAGCACGGCGAGCAAGACCAGGCCCACCGGCCGGTCGAAGTCGATGTGCCCGGTGACCTTCGGGTCGTCGAGGATGGCCTCGGGCCCGCGCAGTCATGCGTACTGCGGGTAGAGCGCCACAACTCCACCGGCCAGGCCGACCTGGACGTGGCGGCTCCCGGCATCGGCCAAGATCTCGACGTCACCGGCCTCGACGGCATCCAGCGCAAGCCTGGCGACGCTCGCCGGATCGCTCTTCGGAGAGTCGACAACGTGGCTTGCCATGTCGGTGTCCATGAAGCCGACGTGCAGGGCGCTCACCTGCGTGCCCTGAGCTGCGAGCTCGTTGCGGAGCGCGTTGGTCAGCGACCATGCCGCAGCCTTCGCGGCCGAGTACGCGCTGTAACCGGGGTACGTGATCCATGACAGGACCGACAAGACGTTGAGCACGGCGCCGCCGCCGTGTTGGGCCAGCTGCGGAACGAATGCGCGGGTCACGGCGAGTGGTCCGAAATAGTGCGTGTCCATCTCCAGGCGGATGTCGTCCATGGAGCCGTCCGTGACCGACGCGCCGGTGTAGGAGCCGGCGTTGTTGATCAGCAGCGAGACTCCGGAGGCGGCCTTCGCGGCAGCGGCGACGGAGTCGGCGTCGGTGACGTCGAGCGCGATCGGGATCACGCCGGGAAGGTCGATCGAGTCGGGATTGCGGGCACCTCCGTACACGACGGCGCCCCGCTCGAGCAGTTGCTCGGCGAAGTGCCGGCCGAGGCCCCGGTTGGCACCGGTCACGAATGCGGTGCTTCCTGCAAGTTCCATGACACTCTCCTGAGTCCATCTCGCTGAGTTGGTTATTCCAATCTAGACCGCTGGGTGGGAGAACACAACTCAGGGTAAACTGGCCCCATGGCGACTCCGAAGATGACGGACTCCAGCTGTTCCATAGCACGCAGTCTCGGCGTGCTCGGCGAGCGCTGGGCCTTTCTGATCCTGCGCGAGGCCCTCACTGGATCCACCCGATTCGCCCAGTTCCGCGACGCCCTGGGCATTGCGCCCGACATCCTCACCGCTCGGCTGGCAACACTGGTCGGGCACGGCGTCATGACCCGCGAGCCCTACCAGGAACCGAGCAGCCGAACCCGCTACGAGTACCACCTCACGCCGGCCGGCCGGGAACTGCACATCGCGCTCGGCTCCCTGCAGCAGTGGGGGGATACGTACCTTCCGTGGCCGGACGGACCCACCGTCCAGCGGCGGACACGAGACGGCGGCCGTCCGGTCCACGTGGGATTCATCGACGACCGCGGCCAGGAAGTCAGCCCCGACGATGTCGTGACGGTCAAGACCGCCGCATATCCCGCCTAGGATCGCGTTCTAAGGTGTGCTAATGACGACGAAGGCGTATGCGGCGCTCCTCCGCGGCATCAACGTGAGCGGTCACAACAAGGTCCCGATGGCCGAATTGCGGGCGCTGCTCACCGAGCTCGGCCACAGCGACGCACGCACGTATCTGCAGAGCGGCAACGCTATCTTCACCAGTGCTCTGGGCGATGAGAAGGCGCTCGCAGCGCAGCTGCGGCAGGCCATCGAGGAGCGCTTCGGCTTCGGCGTCGATGTCCTGGTGCGTGATCACGCGTACCTGAAGGCCGTGGCCGACGCCTGCCCGTTCCCGGCAGCCTCGCTTGAAGGCAAGCAACTGCACGTCACGTACTTCTCCGAGCCGGTCACCGCGTCGCGTTTCGCGTCCCTCGACGCGGCGAGCCATCTCCCCGAGGAGTTCCGGTTCGGCGACCGTGCGCTTTACCTCTATCTTCCGAACGGCCTTGGCCGGTCCAAGCTCGCGGAAGCCCTGGTGAAATCCGCGCCGACCGATGGTGTCATCGCCACCAGCCGCAACTGGAACACCGTCGCCAAGCTCGTGGAGCTGACCCAGACCTGACCGGCGCGACCCGCCTGACGGGATGGCCATAGGCTCGCGGCATGAGCGGCTTCGAGATAGGCACCGACGGTCCCCGGGTGATCGTCGTCGGGATCGACGGCTCGGACACCTCGCTCCGCGCCGCCGCCTATGCTTGGGGGCTCGCTCGCCGCCAGGGCTCTGAGTTGATCTTCGTATTCGTCGCCGGCACCAGCCCGATCACCTCACTCCTCCCCGACGCCACCGTGTCCGCCATCAAGGCGCAGGAGGAGGTGGGAACCGAGCTGCGCGAGCGGATCGCCAAGGTCGCGGAGTCGACCCATCCCCGGGTCCCGCACACCTTCCGGACCGATCGCGGTTACGCCGCGTCCGTCCTGATCCGGGTAGCCGACGAGGTCAGGGCCGACGCGGTGGTCGTGGGCGCCTCGGCCCAGGTCGGTCACCGTCTTATCGGCTCAGTGGCGATCCGCCTGGTCCGTGCCGGCCGCTGGCCCGTCACCGTCGTGCCGTAGCCGGGGCACCCGTCGAACGGAAGTTCTCGATCGCTTCCTTTACGATCATTCCGCCCGGACGAGCGCGGCGATGCGCACGTCGCGAGTGCGCTCCAGGTGCGTCGTGAGCAGGGAACGGGCGGCATCCACATCTCCCGAGGAGATGGCGTCCAGAATTACGGGATGCTCGCCGTCGGTGGCGTTCAGGTTCGGCGAGTCGGCGAGTGATGCCGTCTCGTAGGGTGCCAGTTGCCAGGCCAGCCGCTCCAGGAGTTCAGCGATCGTGGTGTTCCGGGATGCCTGGGCGAGCACGATGTGCCAGCGGGCGTGCAACGCCCGGGCCTCGGCCGGATCGGAGGCCGAGGATGCGCGCTCCTGCACGTGACGCAGCCGTTCCAGGTCCAGTGGAGACCGGACCCGTGCGGCCTGTGCCGCGGCCTCGGCCTCCAGGGCGATCCTGGCCTGGTAGATCTCGGCGACCTCCTCGATGGACCGCACACGTACCTCGACGCCACGCGGGCCGCGATGGAGCAGCCCGTCGGACTCCAACCGCAGGATCGCCTCGCGCACGGGGGCGCGGCCGACGCCGTACCTCGTGCTGATAACGGTCTCCAGCACCGGTGACCCTGGAGGAAGGGCACCGCTGAAGATCTCTTCCTGCAATCGGAGGTACTGCGCCTGCACGGCGTCGGACGAGCCGACTGCCTGCTTGCGTGTGACGGACGACCCGGTCCCGGGTTCCACGATGAGCTCCTGGACTGTGTAGCGGGCCCGTGATGGCCCGTCCATGAGTGTATCGGTTAACGCGCGTCGACACGCGTCGACAGGGTGTGTTATGTTGCGGAACTACGTGGTTACACCTCGATGTCCGGCAAGGGGCTTTTGTCGGCCCTAAAACCTATTAAACCAGCATGAAAACTCGGCTATTGGCCGGGAGTGCCCTCAGTGGAGAGGCATCAAGGAGATCCGTGAACGAGCGCATTGCGGCAGGTAAGGGGCTGATCGCGGCAGCGTTGACGCCGTTCGGCAAGGGCACCGTCCGGGTGGACTACGGTCGATTCAATGATCAATTGCGGGCGATCGCCGCGTATCAGCCGCTTGCCGTGACCGTCGGGGCGGTGGAGAGCCAGGAGTTCCAGGTACTCAGTAAGAGGAGCCGGCTGAGGCTTGCCGAGGTCGCCGTGGAAACGCTGCCGGATGTGCCGGTCATCGCCGGGGTGTCGAGCGCGGACCTGGCGGAGTCCGTCGCCCTTGCGAAGGAGGTCGCCAGGCGGGGCGCCACGGCTGTCCTCGCGGTCGCGGCCCCCAAGCCCTGGGGTTCCGCGCCGACTCCCGATGAGGCCGTTGAGTGGTTCGCGACGCTGGCAGGGGAAAGCCCGCTGCCGGTCGTGCTGTACAACAACCCCCGTCTCGGCGTCGATCTGAGCGTCGAGACGATCGCGCGTATCTGCGAACTGCCGAACGTGATCGCGCTCAAGGAAACCTCACGTGATGAGTCGAAGCTGCTCGGCCTGATGAAGCGGGTGAGTGGCAGCGGCGCCGTATTCACCAACATGGAGCTGCTGTTCTCGACGCTCCTGCTTGGGGGCAACGGCGCGATGCTGCCCACCCCCGGTCTCCCCGTCGGTACCGCCCTGACCGAACTCGTCCTCAAGGGAGACCACGAGCGCGCCGCCCGGCTGGCACTGTTCTTCGCCGAGTTCCCCAGCCGGTGGATGGAACTTGGCTTCCTGCCCGTCGCCAAGGCCGCCGCCGAGCTCATGGGCTGCGATGTCGGCGATCCGGTCCGGCCGTACTCCGGACTCGACGACGACTCCCGCAGGCGACTGCGGGACTACCTGGCCGAATGGGACCTGCTCGACGCGTTCACCAGGCCGGGCGGCTTCCGCTACGAGGAATCGGTGAAGTGATGACACTTTTTGATCTTTCCCACCCCATCTGGCCGGGCATGCCGAAGATCCCCGTGCTGCCGGATGTCGAGGTCGATGTCGTGACGTCCATCGACAACGGCGCACCCATGAACATCAGCGCGGTACGGCTCGCGCTACACGTGGGCACGCACGTCGACGCGCCGGTGCACATCGTTCCCGGCGGGGAGTCGATCGACCAGATCCCGCTGTCCCGTTTCGCCGGCAGGGCCGTCGTCGCCGGCGTGCACAGGAAACCGGGGGAGGAAATCACGGTGGAGGACGTCTTGGGCGGCGGCCCCGCCCCCGAACGCGGCGACTTCCTGATCATCCACACCGGGTGGGGAGAGAAGTTCGGCTTCGCCGAGTACGACGACTTCCCCAGCCTCAGTCCTGACCTCGCGACGTGGGCCGTGGAATCCGGGATTCCGCTGGTCGGGACCGACACCCTCACGCCTGACCTGCCGGTGAGCCGCCGTCACACGGGTTTTGACTTCGCGGTGCACCGGACGCTGCTGGGCTCTGGCGTGCTCATCGCCGAGAATCTCCGGGGCCTCGCCCCCCTGACAGGGCGGCGAGTCACACTCCGCGCGTTCCCGCTCGCGATCAAAGGCGCCGACGCGGGCCCCGCCCGGATAGTGGCGGAGCTCTGACACGTGGCCGCCCCGATGTTGGCGATACGCCCACCCTTAATGTCCGCGCTTTTCCCAAACGCTGATGTCCACCCTCTTCCGGAACGCGAGTCACCGTGATGTCATCCGATCTGCCAACCTTGCACACCGGCCCCGGGCCGCTGGATTTCCCTGACAGCCCTCTCGGGCGAGCCGTACGGCAGCCGATGATGCTCGGCCTGTTCCTGCCCCTCCAGACTGGAGCGTTCTCCCAGTCGACTCTTCCACGGGGCACCCGCTGGGACTTCCCCTACAACCGGCACCTGACCGAGGTCGCCGAGTCATACGGATTCGAGTTCGTTTTCGGCCTGCAGCAATGGGTGCCCAAGGGCGGGTTCGGCGGCGAGACGCGTTACCGAGAGAACTTCCTCGACCCGTTCATGTCAACGGTGGCACTGAGCGCATCGACCTCGTCCATTCTGACGATCTCCACGGTCCACGTCCTGTACGGCAACTGGCATCCGTTGCATCTCGCCCGCTTCGCGGCCACCGCCGACCACATCTCCGGCGGCCGGTACGGCCTCAACATCGTCACCGGGTACGCCGCCAATGAGCCGCTGATGTTCGGCATGGAGCGTATCCAGCATGACAACCGATACGACATGGCGGACGAGTTCGTCTCCGTGATGGAAGACCTGTGGGCCGGCGAGGACAACCTCACCTACGACGGGCGCTACTACCGGCTGACCGACGCCTACGTCTCACCCCGCCCCCGATACGGCAGACCGATCCTGGTGTCCGCGAGCGGCTCCCCGGCGGGCTTCGCCTACGCGGGCAGGCACTCCGACATCGTCTTCACGTCCAGCCCGGCGGGCGCCGAATTCGACCGCGCCATTGAGGCACTTCCGGCCCACGTCGCGAAGATCAAGCAGGCTGCCCGCGACGCCGGCCGTGAGGTCAAGGTCATCATCAACCCGACGGTGATCTGCCGGGAGACGGACGCCGAGGCCAAGGCCTACTACGACTCGATCGTCTCGCACGCCGACATGGGCTCCATCGAAGCGTACGCGCGGCGGCACCAGGGGGGCGACGCCAAGGGCTGGCAGCAGCACGTGCCGGCCGACCGCATCGTCGGCGGGCACATCCAGATCGTCGGCGATCCTGACACCGTCACCGCGCAGATCGCCCGGCTTCGGGACGCCGGCATGGACGGAATCCAGATCGGTTTCTACGACTACCTGCCGGAACTGCACTTCTTCGGTGAGCACGTGCTGCCCCGGCTGAAGGCCGCGGGACTGCGCCTGTAGGGGGGGCACGATGAAACGAACGCTCATCCTCAACGTGACCGTGATGGGCCTGGGAATGCATCCCGGCGCCTGGCGGTACCGCTCGGGTAAGCCCTACGACTTCCTCAAGCTGGACTACTTCCTGGAGATCGCCCGGATCGCCGAGGCGGGCACGCTGCACGCCATCTTCCTGGCCGACACGCTGACCGTGGGCGAGGAGAACTTCGAGCGTCCGAGCCTCGGCGCGATGGACCCGACCATCGTGCTGGCCGGCATCGCGGCGGCCACCCGGTCGATCGGCCTGGTCGCGACCTCCTCCACGACCTACAACGAACCCTTCAACATCGCCCGCCGCTTCGCTGCGCTCGACCACCTGACCGGCGGCCGGGCCGGGTGGAACGTCGTCACGACCTTCGTTCCCGACGTCTCCGCGAATTTCGGCTCCGCCGTACACCTGGATCACAGCCGGAGGTACGGCAGGGCCGAGGAGTTCGTCGAGGTGGTGCGGGCACTGTGGCGCACCTGGGACGAGGCGGCCGTGGTCGGCGACAAGAAGGCAGGGGTTTTCGCCGACGCCTCACGGGTGCGCGCCATCAACCACCAAGGGGAGCATTTCTCGGTACGGGGCCCGCTGACCTTGCCGCGTTCGCCCCAGGGATGGCCCGTCGTGTTCCAGGCCGGTTCGTCGGAGCGCGGGCGGGAACTCGCGGCACGGCAGGCCGAGGTGGTGTTCACCGCGCAGAACACGCTGGACGCGGCCCAGGCGTTCTATACCGACGTACGGCGGCGCGCCCTGGCCCACGGCCGCGAACCGGATGGCGTGAAGATCCTGCCCGGCCTCCTTCCGATCCTCGGCGGCACCGAGGCGGAGGCCAGGGAGCGCAAGGCGGAGCTCGACGAGCTGAGCGGGCACGAGCCCGAGTTGCGCAAGCTGGCCGCCCGGGTGGGCGTCGCCGTGGAGGACCTGGAACTCGATGCGCCGCTGCCGCTGAACCTCATCCGCGCCAACGCCGGCTTCAACGCCTCGCACGGTTTCCGGGACGCGGCCGTACAGCTCGCCGAGTCGGAGAACCTCACCGTCCGGGAGTTGCTGTACCGCAACGGTGGCGGACACCGGCAGGTCGTAGGCACGCCGGAGCAGGTCGCCGATCTCATCGAGACGTGGTTCAGCGAGGGCGCGGCCGACGGTTTCAACCTGATGATCGACGTCTTCCCCGACGGACTGTCCGATTTCGTCGACCATGTCGTCCCGCTGCTGCGGCGCAAGGGGATCTTCCGTGACGACTACACGGGGGACACCCTGCGGTCGAATCTGGGCCTCCCCCTCCCGGACGGTCACTGACGCCCTCTCACGAGCCCCGCCGGCAAGCAGTCGCCACCCTGCCGCTCTCCACCTCCGATCGAACTTCCGAACCTTTAAGGTATGAAATGTCACCATCCGACTTGATCAAACTGGCTATACGAGGCGATATCGCCTCGATCACGATCAACAACCCGTCGAATTCCAACCGTTTCACCTTCTTGATGATGACCAGGCTCGTCGAGGTCCTGCGCGAGGTACGCCAGCAGGATCTCCGGGCGGTCGTCCTGCGATCGGCTGGAGCCGACTTCACCGCCGGCCGCGACCAGTCAGAGCAGGTGCCAGGGGTCGGGCGCGTGGAGAACCTCTCCCAGATCCTCCGCGTGAACGAGACGCTGCTGAGCATCCCCGCTGTCACGATCTCGCTGATCCGCGGCAGATGCCTGGGGTTCGGCACCGGCCTTTCCCTGCACTCTGACATCAGCATCGCCTCCGACACGGCAGTGCTGGGCTTCAACGAGATCGTGCACGGATTCCCGCCCCTGGTGGTCCTGGCGTACCTCACCCGGCACGTGCCACCGAAGATCGCACGCGAACTGGTGCTGACCGGCCGGTCCGTCAGCGCCCACGAGGCCCGGGAACTCGGCCTGGTCAACCGCGTCGTCGCCGACACCGAACTCGAAGACGCCGGCGACGAGATCCTGTCGGACCTCGCCGAACGCGACAAGTCAGCCCTGCGGCTCATCAAGGAGTTCAGCGACTCCGTCGACCAGGCCCCGCCCGCCGAACGGGCGGAGTACGGCGAGCACGCCGTACGACGGCTGGTCGACTGGATCGAGAACCGCCCAGGCCACGGATCCGAGAGCGGGCGCGAGACCCCGGCCGAGGCGCCGATCGAGTCGAAAATCGACGCACTGTGATGGCGCTCAGCGGGGTATCGGCCGTCCCAGCACGGCGCCATGCCGGGAAGAGAGACCAGCGCGTGGCTTTCGGCGCCGCGTTCCTGGGATGGATGCTGGACGGATTCGAGACCTACGCGCTCGTGCTGATCGGCAGCCAGGTCGTCGCCGGACTGGTGGGGCGGGACGCGTCCCCGCTGTACTTCAGCGGCCTGCTGGCCGTCCAACTCGTCGCTTGGGCGATCGGCGGCCTGTTCGCGGGAGTGCTCACCGACTACTTCGGCCGCAAGCGTGTCCTCACCTACTCGATTCTCGTGTACGCCGCCTTCACCGGCCTGACCGCCCTGTCGCCGAACTACTGGATCTTCATTGTCCTGCGGTTCGTCACTGGCCTCGGTATGGGCGCGGAGTGGGGGCCCGGTAGCGCACTGGTGTCGGAGATCTGGCCGGACCGCAGCAGAGGCAAGGGCGTCGCCCTCCTGCAGTCGGGGTTCGGCGTTGGATTCCTGCTCGCCACGGGAGTGTTCTGGCTGCTCAAGGACACCGGGCCCAACGCATGGCGGTACGTCCTGCTGGTCGGCGCCATTCCTGCCCTGCTGGTAATTCTCGTTCGCCGCCACGTGAAGGAGTCATCTTTGTGGCTCGACACCAACGACGCCCGGCGTCAGGCGCACGCCCGCGCCGGACGCGGGGAGGCTCTTGCCGACCGTGATCGGCTGCTCACCCGCTTCACGCTGTGGGGGATCCTGGCTGACCCCACGCTGCGTCGTCGGCTGGTACGCCTGCTCGTGATGTCTTCGGCCAGCCTGATCGGGTGGTGGGCTGTCTCCACGTGGCTCCCCCGCTTCGTCGGCGCCGCGGTTACCCAGCATTCCGCCGGCCCTTCGGCGGCGACCTGGATCATCCTCGGATACAACTTCGCGGGTGTCGTCGGCTGGCTGGCGTTCGGTGTGGTGGCCGACGCGGTCGGCCGCCGCTGGACCATCTGGGCGTACTTTGTCGGAGCGCTCGCCACAGTCTGGCTGCTGTTCGCCGTACCGTACGGATCGATCCCAATTCTGGGGGCGTTCGTCCTCGTCAACGGATTTTTCACGCTCGGGCAGATGGGTTGGATGGCGACGTACCCGATCGAGCTGTTTCCCACCTACGCCCGGGGCACGGCGATCAGCGTGATCTTCAACCTGACGCGCTTCCTGGCCGCCGCGTTCGCGCTGCTGTCGGGATACCTGGTCAGCGTGTTCGGCAGCATCGGGATCGCCGGATTGATCATCGGATCGGTGTACGTACTCGGAATCGCGGTCACCCTCATAGCGGGACCCGAGACCAAGGGCACGCCACTCCCGGCCTGATAAGCCACAGGCAGGGAGTAGCGTCCGCCGACGCCTTCGAGCATCGGCGAGGTGGCGAGCACCATCTCGGCCACTTCGGGTTCGCAACAGGGTGCTTTCGCTGTGGAAATCCTGTGGCAACAATCACGCTGTCCACTGATGGGCAACGTTGATTCACCTTAGGAAACCCCAGATGGCGGGAGCCCCCCATGGCGATTGACACCGCGACCGCACCGGCCACGGCGACCGGCCTGGATCCGGTCCCCCGCGAAGCCGGCACCTCGCCCGCGGGCGAGGTGCCGGATCTGGCCGAGCTGGCCCGGGCGGACGGCGTCGAGTTCATCCTGGCCGTCTTCGTCGATCTGGCCGGTAAGCCGTGCGCCAAACTCGTGCCCGTCGAGGCCGTGGAGGAACTCCGGGACGAGGGCGTGGGGTTCGCGGGCTACGCCGCCGGCCTGCTCGGCCAGCAGCCGAGCGACCCGGACGTCATGGCCCTGCCGGACGTCTCCTCCTACACCCCGCTGCCCTTCGTACGCCCCGGCCTGGCCCTCGTGCACTGCGACCCGCATGTCAACGGAGAGCCATGGCCGTACGCGCCGCGCGTCATCCTCCGCGGCGTCCTGGAGAGGTCCCGCAAGCTGGGCCTGTCGCTCGCCGTCGGCGCGGAGATCGAGTACTTCCTGGTCAACCGAGACGAGCACGGCACCCTCTCCATCGCCGACCCGCGCGACACCGCCGCCCAGCCCTGTTACGACGCCCGCGGCCTCACCCGGATGTACGAACACCTCACCGCCGTGTCCAAGGCCATGAACTCCCTCGGCTGGGGCAACTACGCCAATGACCATGAGGACGGCAACGGCCAGTTCGAGCAGAACTTCAAGTACGCCGACGCTCTCACCACCGCAGACCGAGTGATCACGCTGCGGTATCTCATCTCCGTACTCGCCGAGCGGCGCGGCATGACCGCCACCTTCATGCCGAAGCCCTTCACCGATCGAACCGGCTCCGGCATGCACCTGCACCTGTCCCTCTGGCGTGGCCCGGAGCCCGCTTTTCCCGACGCCTCCGACCCGCGAGGGCTCGGCCTGTCTCCGCTCGCGTACGGCTTCGTCGCCGGCATCCTCGAACATGCCAGTGCCCTGCAAGCGGTGATCGCGCCGACCGTCAACTCGTACAAGCGCACCGGTGCGGTGTCCACCCGCTCGGGCGCCACCTGGTCCCCGCGCAGGGCGGGCTACGGCGGCAACGACCGGACCCATTTCGTCCGCGTCCCTGACGGCAACCGCATCGAGTTGCGTGGTGGCGACGGTTCGGCCAACCCCTACCTCGCTGCGGCGGCCGCGCTGGCCGCTGGGCTCGACGGCGTCGAACGCGCCCTCGACCCGGGCGAGCCGGGCGACGCGGCGGCCACCGCCGTTCGCCCCGAACTGCCCCCGACCTTGCTGCACGCCGTCGAGGCCCTGGCCGCCGACCCGGTGGTCTGCGGTGCCCTGGACGTGGCCGGCCCCGGTGTGAGCCGGTACTTCGGCGACGTCAAACGCGAGGAGTTCTTCGACTGGCACGGCACGGTCGGCCCGTGGGAGCTGGACCGCTATCTCACGGCCTTCTGACGAGGAGACAGGATATGTGCGGAATCGTCGGGCTTCACCTGCGTGAGCCCGCCCTCTACCCCCGGCTCGGTGAGCTGCTCACCGCCATGCTCGGCCAGGTCGTCGAACGCGGCCCGGACTCCGCGGGCGTCGCGGTGTACGGCGACCCGAAGCTGACCCCGCCCGGCCGGGCGACCGTCTCGCTGCTGGAGGCCGACTCCGACGTGGTCGAAGCCGCGCTTCGGGACCGGATCCCGGAGGTGGTGACGATCACCGCCGACGCCACCACCGTCGTACACGCGCCGGTGACCGCCGACGTGCTGCTCGCCGCCGTCGCCGCCGCGCTCCCGCAGGCCACCGTCATCGGTTCGGGCACCGACGTCGCCGTCATGAAGGGCACCGGTCACCCCGATCACCTCGCCGCCTCCTTCGGCCTCGCGCGGGCCCAGGGGTGGCAAGGCGTCGGCCACACCCGGATGGCCACCGAGTCGGCCGTCACGCCGGCAGGCGCCCACCCCTTCTCGGTAGGCCCGGACCAGTGCCTCGTACACAACGGCTCCTTCGCCAACCACGCCACCATCCGCCGCGAACTGCGTGCCCAGGGTGTCGCCTTCGACAGCGAGAACGACTCCGAGGTCGGCGCCCGCTTCGTCGCCCATCACCTCGCCCACGGCGCCGACCTGGAAAAGGCGCTGCGCCTGCTGTGCGAGCGCTTCGACGGCTTCTACACGTTGCTCGTCGCCACGGGCGATTCCTTCGCGGTCGTCCGCGACGCCATCGCCTGCAAGCCCGCGCTGGTCGCGGAGACCTCCGCCTGGGTCGCGATGGCCTCGGAGTACCGGGCGCTGTCCGTGCTGCCCGGGGTCGAGTCCGCCCGCATCTTCGAACCCGAGCCGGAAGAGGTCTACGTATGGAAGCGCTGACCGGAACCCCGCCGGAGGCCACCGTTCCCGCGACGGTCGTGGACCTCGGTTCCTCCTCTGTCCGTGATCTCAACCAGGCCCTGCACGCACCCGACGCCGCCCTCCGTGCCACGCACTGGCGGGTGCTCAATCCGCGCGGCGCCCACAGCGTCGCCTGCGGGCTCACCGAGGATCTGTCCGTCGACATCGAGGGCCACGTCGGCTACTACTGCGCCGGAATGAACCAGCGCGCCACCGTCGCCGTGCACGGCAACGCCGGAGTCGGCGTCGCCGAGAACATGATGTCCGGCACGGTCCGCGTCCGCGGCAATGCCTCCCAGTCCGCCGGGGCCACCGCTCACGGGGGCCTGATCGTCGTCGAGGGGGACGCCGCCGCTCGCTGCGGCATCTCCATGAAGGGCGTCGACATCGTGGTGGGCGGCAGCGTCGGCCACATGAGCGCCTTCATGGGCCAGGCCGGCCGCCTCGTCGTCTGCGGCGACGCGGGCGACGGGCTCGGCGACTCGCTCTACGAGGCCCGTCTCTACGTCAAGGGCACCGTCAAGTCCCTTGGCGCCGACTGCGTCGAGAAGCCCGTACGCGAAGAGCACCTCGCGGAGCTGGCGGAGCTGCTCAAGGCCGCCGAGATCGACGAGGACCCGGCCGCCTTCCGCCGGTACGGCTCCGCACGCGGGCTCTATCACTTCCAGGTGGACAACGCGGGCGCGTACTGACGCCACCCCCGCCCAAGAATACGGAGGACACCATGTACGACGACCTGTCGGCGCTCGGCCTGCGGGAGTCCGCCACCTTCGACCGCGCCACCATCCACGGCATCCAGCGGGCCGCCACCACGGGCGTTTACGACATCCGGGGCTGGGGCGCCAAGCGACGCCTGCCGCACTTCGACGACCTGCTATTTCTCGGCGCGAGCATGTCCCGCTACCCGCTGGAGGGCTACCGCGAGCGCTGCGGCACCGACGTCATCCTCGGCACCAGAAACGCCAGGTACCCTCTCCACCTCGACATCCCCGTCACCATCGCCGGCATGAGCTTCGGATCCCTGTCCGCCAACGCCAAGGAAGCCCTCGGACGTGGCGCCACTACGGCCGGGACCTCCACCACCACCGGCGACGGCGGGATGACGCCGGAGGAGCGCGGCCAGTCCAAGACCCTCGTCTACCAGTACCTGCCTTCCAGGTACGGGATGAACCCCGACGACCTGCGCAAGGCCGACGCCATCGAGGTGGTCCTCGGCCAGGGTGCCAAGCCTGGCGGCGGGGGCATGCTGCTCGGCCAGAAGATCACTGACCGGGTCGCCGGCATGCGTACCCTTCCCGTTGGCGTCGACCAGCGCAGCGCCTGCCGCCACCCGGACTGGACGGGCCCGGACGACCTCACGATCAAGATCCTTGAACTGCGCGAGATCACCGACTGGGAGAAGCCCGTCTACGTCAAGATCGGCGCGACCCGCACCTACTACGACGTGAAGCTCGCGGTCCATGCCGGAGCCGACGTCGTCGTGGTGGACGGCATGCAGGGGGGCACCGCCGCCACTCAGGAGGTGTTCATCGAGCACGTCGGGATCCCGACCCTCGCCGCGATACCGCAGGCCGTGCAGGCGCTCCAGGAACTGGGCGTCCACCGCCAGGTGCAGCTGATCGTCTCCGGAGGCATCCGTACCGGCGCCGACGTCGCCAAGGCCATCGCTCTCGGCGCCGACGCGGTCGCCATCGGCACCGCCGCCCTGATCGCGCTCGGCGACAACCACCCCCGCCACGACGCCGAGTACCGCGCGCTGGGCTCGGCGGCAGGCTATTTCGACGACTTCCAGGACGGCCGCGACCCTGCCGGCATCTCCACCCAGGACGAGGTGCTCGCCGCCCGCCTCGACCCGGTGGAGGGCGGCCGCCGCCTCGCCAACTATCTTCGGGTGCTCACCATGGAGGCCCAGACCATCGCCCGCGCCTGCGGCAAGGCCCACCTCCACCACCTCGAACCCGAGGATCTGGTAGCCCTCACCCTCGAGTCCGCCGCCATGGCCCGCGTCCCGCTGGCCGGCACCGACTGGATCCCCGGAGCCCACCCGTGACCCCTCACGTCGAGGTCGCCGTCGTCGGCGCGGGCCTCATGGGTTCCGCCACCGCCTGGCAGCTCGCGCGGCGCGGCCGTACGGTGGCGCTGATCGAGGCGTACGGCATCGGCCACCGCCATGGAAGCTCGCACGGCAGCTCCCGCATCTACCGGCGCGCCTACGCCGACCCCTTGTACGTCGAGCTGACGGGGCGGGCGAAGGCGTGCTGGCGCGAGCTCGAGGACGACACCGGCACCGCTCTGCTGCGCACGACCGGCGGCCTCGACCTCGGCGCGCGGCGCGACCCGGAAGGGCTGGCGGGGATCCTGGGCGCGGCCGGTGTGCCCTACGAACTCCTGACCGCCGGCGCCGCCGCCGAACGCTGGCCGCACATGCGTTTCGCCGGTCCGGCTCTGTACCACCCTGAGGCGGGCGTGGTCGACGCCGACGCCACGGTGGCGGCGAGCGCGCGCCGCGCCGCCGATCTCGGTGCCGAGGTTCTCACCGGCACGCGGGTCGACGGCATCGAGGTACGCGGCGACGGGCGGGCGTCGCTGCGTACGAGCGACGGCGCGGAACTGCTCGCGGACACCGTCGTGGTCGCGGCCGGGGCGTGGCTGCCGGAGCTTGCCGAGACCATCGGCCTTCCCCTCGGCCTGCCACCGCTGAGCGTCACCCAGCAGCAGGTGTTCCACTTCCGGCAGCGCGACCCGGACCTGGCCTGGCCGATCCTGGTCTCCAAGGAGGAGTCGCAGATCTTCGGCCTGCCCTCCGGCCGCGATGGCGGGCCGGCGCCCGCGTTCAAGGTCGCCCAGCACGACGGCGGCACCCTCACGACCGCCGCCACCCGTAGCGGCGTCGTGGACCCGGCCGCGCGGGACAGGGTCGGGTCCTGGGTGGCGCGGTGGCTACCCGGCCTCGATCCGGTGCCCGTCGCCGAGGCGACCTGCCTCTACACCACGACCCCTGACGAGGACTTCATCCTGGACCGGGCCGGCCCGATCGTGGTGGCCTCCCCGTGCTCGGGCCACGGCGCCAAATTCGCCCCGCTCATCGGCCGGATGGCCGCCGAGCTCGCCCTGGGCGAGGCCGAGCCGCACCCGCGCTTCGCCCTGCGGCGCAGGGTTTCGTGATGCTGGGGCCGGCAGGCGTCTCTTGAGGGGAGACGCGATCGAATCCGGCAGAATGAGCGGCATGGCCACCGATCACGAGTCAAACGACCGTGCCGCCGACCTGCCGGAGGAGATGAATCCCGGCCGGTCGCGCGAACCGGTGGATCTGGAGGCCGGCATCGCCCGCCAGGTGCGGCGATACCGGAACGCGGCCGGGCTGTCGGTAGGCGAGATGGCCGCCCGTGTCGGCATTTCCAAGGCCATGCTGTCCAAGATCGAGAACGCTCAGACCTCCTGCAGCCTCGCCACCCTCGGCCGCCTCGCCACCGGCCTCGACGTCCCGGTCACCGCCCTGTTCCGCGGCGTCGACGCCGAGCGCGAGGCGGTCTACGTCCCGGCCGGACACGGTGCGCGGATCGTCCGCCGCGGCAGCCGCGTCGGCCACCTGTACGAACTGCTCGGCGCCTTGCGCGGCCCCCACAAGCGCATGGAGGCCGTGCTGGTCACCCTCACCGAGTCCAGCGAGGTCTTCCCCCTCTTCCAGCACCCCGGCACCGAGCTGATCTACATGCTCGAAGGCACCATGGTCTACGGGCACGGCGAGGCCCAGTACACGTTGCGTCCCGGCGACGCTCTCCAACTCGACGGCGAGGGCACCCACGGTCCGCAGGAACTGCTGGAACTGCCCATCCGCTTCCTGTCGGTCACCGCCTACGGAGACCACACCAGCGAGTGACGCGATGCCGGGTCTACGCGGCCGGCAGCCGGCGATACGGGGCCCGAGCGGCTCGTAGTTCGGCACGGGTCGGCGGTCTTGATCTCAACACCCTCCGGGAGTTCCGGGCATTCGTTTGTCGAGGCCGGCTCAGGAAAGTGCGCTTCAACAGATCTCGCCGAGGATGCGGGTGAGGGCCTTCCTAGTGTCGGTGACCGGGACGGCGTCGATGCACAGGCGTTCCATGACCGCCTGGTAGCGGTCCAGGTCGTCGCGCTTGTCGAGGTAGATGGCGCTGGTGAGCTGCTCCAGGTACACCACGTCGGGCAGGTCGCGCTCGGAGAACCGCAGGATGCTGAACGGCCCGCCCGCCGCCGCGTGCCCGCCGGCGCTGAACGGCATCACCTGCACGGTTACGTTGGGGTACGCGATGGTGTCGATGAGGTGCCTGATCTGGGCCCGCATCACCTCGACGCCGCCGAGGGGGCGCCGAAGGGCCGCCTCGTCGACCACGGCCCACAGATGGGGGGCGTTGAGCCTGCCGAGCAGCTTCTGCCGGGCCATCCGCAGGTCGACCCGCCGCTGGATCTCGTCCTCGGTGCCGCCGGGGTGCCCGAGCAGGACGACCGCGCGGGCGTACGCCTCCGTCTGGAGCAGGCCGGGGATGAACTGGACCTCGTAGCTGCGGATGCGGGTGGCGGCCTCTTCAAGGCCGACGTACGCCTCGAACCAGTTCGGCAGGACGTCGTCGTAGTTGTGCCACCAGCCGGGGCGGTTGGCCTGCGCCACGAGGCCCAGCAGGGACTCGCGCTCGCTCTCCTCGGTCACGCCGTAGAGGGTCAGCAGGTCGGCGACGTCCCGCGACCGGAAGCTGACCCGCCCGAGCTCCATTCGACTGATCTTGGAATGCGAGGCGCGGATGGAGTGCCCGGCCGCTTCGAGGGTGATGCCGCGACTCTCCCGGAGCCGGCGGAGCTGGGACCCCAGAAGGATGCGCAGGACGGTCGAGCTGCCGCGTTCCCGGGCCATCATGTTGAGCGGGGTCTCGTCCCCTTCAGCCCGGGCTGTGATCATGGCACGTCCTTAGAACAGCGGTGTCTCACTTCTCGCGTCACAGAGAAGTTCACGATACCCCCGGCGTTCTAATCCGGATATACCCCAACATCACCCTTAGGCTACGATTTTAAACCCTCCGTAGCCTGGAAATCCGTTAAAATGCCAGGTCATCGAAGTCGCCGTTCTTCGCGCCCTGGATAAAGGCGGCAATTTCGCCTCGACTGTAAACCAGTGCCGGACCGCCCGGATGCCGGGAGTTGCGTACGGCGACACCGCCGTCCGGCAGCGGGGCCAACTCGACGCAGTTGCCGCTCGGGTTGCTGTAGGAGCTCTTCCTCCAGCGCGCTCCCGCAAGGCCGGACACGGCCATGCCGTTGGAGATCTCGTCCATCTCGCCTCTTCACACATCCCCGAAAAGCGACGAACACCCAGGTCCGTCTCTGTAGGCCCCTCACCACGGCGAGGCCCCCCAAGGGAACTTCCAACCTCAAGCGTCAGCATACCTCTGTGCGTTTGCACGTGCATCGGTACTTGCACCTGCACACCAAAAGGGGGCAATATGGGCAAGCAGTTCAACTCAATGCTGTATCGACCTAACCTCACAGGGCTCGCCAATGACTGGGTACGGGACACAACGGACTAAACCCACTCGAGTGGGGGACGACAGGTGGGAAGGCTGGCTTGCGGCACTCGACCGCGTCGTGTCCCCCTCCGGTGCCTGGACGGTCGGCGGCGGTGAGGAGAACCCCGAGCGGTTACAGCTGGCGTTATGTGAGCTCCGTCACGACCCGTACGCCGCACGCACCGCACGCCGGTTCACGACGACCACCCTGGTGAGCTGGGGACTGGCCGAGCTTCTCGACGACGCCGAGTTGGTCATAGGGGAGCTGGTGATCAACGCCTTGCGGCACGGGATGAGCAGCCGCGCCGCCGTGTTCTCCGGCCACCCCGTCAGGATCATCCTCGCCCTGACCGGCGAGTCTCTCATATGCGTCGTCACCGACCCCAGCGACGAGTGCCCGACGCCGCGCGATCCCGACTTCGGCGCCGAGGGCGGACGCGGCCTGCAGGTGGTCGCGGGAGTCAGCCACCGATGGGGATGGGCCCCACTGGGCTCCCCAGGCAAGGCGGTCTGGGCCGGTTTCACACTGCCGGGCAGTACGCCAAGCCCGGTGCGGCATCTGGAGATATGCCATTAGCAATAAGCCGTTTTAACCCCGTTACAAAGGTTGCCAGCCGACGCTTTCCGGAATACGGATATCGTGTCCCAAGCCGGCGTTAGCATGGGATTCAGCGGAACGGGCCGCCCGAACCTCTCGGATCCCACGACCCCAATGAAGCCCGCACGCACGACTGCTTCATAGGCGGCAAGGCGAATCCGGCAGCCGGGCGCAAGGACGCCTGTGCGCTCTCCCGTGCCTCCGGGCCGCGGCGGCTGAGACCCCGCGCCCGGCCTCGAGCATCCCCAGGTCACAGGCGTACCCTGGCCAGGAACGGCATCGGTCGTCGCACCTGATGGAGTCGAGATGCCCGCCACCACCACCGTCAGCGCCCCCAGGGCGACAGGCCCCTCGCCCCTGCTGATCGCCGTGCTCGCCCTGCTGTCGGCGTTCCCGCCGTTCGCCACCGACATGTACGTGCCGGGCTTCGTTCCCATCGCGCGCGACCTGCGCGCCTCCGCCACGGGCGTGCAGCTCACGATCACCGCGTTCCTGCTGGGGATGGCGGCCGGCCAGTTGGCGCTCGGGCCGATGTCCGACCGCTTCGGCCGCCGCACACCGCTGCTCGCCTGCCTGGCCGTCTCCACGGTGACGGGGGCCCTGTGCGCCCTCGCCCCCGCCTTGGGGGTGCTGGTCACCTTGCGGTTCGTCCAGGGGTTCGCGGGATCGGCCGGCGTCGTCATCAGCCGCGCCATCGTCACCGACACGGCCAGGGGCCGGGAGGCCGCCCGCGTGTTCACCATACTCATGGGCGTACTCGGCGCCGCCCCCGTCGTGGCCCCGCTCGCCGGCGGCGTCCTCGTCGGCTCGGTCGGCTGGCGCGCCGTCTTCTGGGCGCTCGCGCTGCTGTCGCTGCTGATGTTCCTGGCCGCCTTGGTCGCCGTGCCCGAAACCCTGCCCGAGCATCGCCGTCGCGCAGGAAGCCTCGCGGAGACCGTACGGACCTCCCGCGCCCTGCTTCTCGACCGGCCCTACCTCGGCTACACCCTGGCCTTCACCTTCGCCTTCGGCGCCCTCATGGCGTACGTCGGCGGGTCGCCGTTCGTGCTGCGGAACCTCTTCGGCCTGTCCACGGCGACCTTCTCGCTCGCGTTCGCGGTCAACGCGCTCGGGCTGCTCGTCGTCAGCACGGTCAACGCCAGGCTCGTGTACCGCTTCTCGCCGCACCGGCTCCTGCAGGTCGGGCTCGCCGTGCTCTTCGTGGCCGCCGCCGCGCTGTGCGTGCTGGCCGTGACCGGATCGCTGTCTGTCGTCGCCTGCGTCCTCCTGCTGTTCGCCGCCGTCGCCTCCCTCGGGCTGGTGCTCGGCAACGCGAGCGCCCTCGCCCTCGCGCGCGCCCCGCACGCCGCCGGGACCGCCTCGGCGCTCTTGGGCACCCTGCAGTTCACCTTCGGCGCGATCGTGGCACCGCTGTCCGGGCTGCGCGGCGACCGCAGCGCCGTGCCCATGGCCCTGGTGATGGACGGCTGCGCGGTGCTCGCGGTGCTGATCCTCGCACTCACCCGCGACGCCCTGAAGGTGACCCCGCGCGAGCGGATGAATGCCGAACGTATCGGCATGAGGTCTTGCGATCAACCCAAGTGACGCTCCACACTCGAATCGGGCGACGCCCTGTCACAAGGTGCGCCCGGGGGGTGGTCCTGGTGCATGACGGTTTCAGCACTCGTGAGACCTGGCCGTTCGAATGTCCTCGTTGCCTGATGATCTGGGAAGAGGATTACGTCGTCCGCCATCTGAGCGACAGTCACGGCAACGACGTCGACGTCTGGTTTCACGCCGAGCTCCACGTGCAGCCACCGTGGTCGGGCGCCCGCTGCCCGGCATGCGGTGACTTCGGGGTGAAGACCTTCCCCCGGGGCTATCTCTCCCGGCATCCGGAGATACGGCCCCCGGTGCCCGTACGCCCGGCGGCGCCCGACCCGGCGCCCGTGGCGGGGGACGTCGAGGTGACGCCCGTCCCGGTGCCCCGGCAGCGGGCACTCATCTCCCAGCTGAGGACCCACGCGCTGCTCTACACCGTGATCGGGCTCTCGATCCTGCTCTTCGCGAGCTTCGAGGTCCTGAGGGTCACGCACCCTGTGCACTGAGACCTCCGCCGCCGCGGCGGCCCCGGGCGAAAAAAGTTTACGGGTTTCGGCCGGGCACATGTCAGCGGTCGGCCACGGCGCGGCAGGGACGGCGGACTCGTGGGCCATGCCATGATCTCGAATGATTACGGACCGTTGGTACCGTCCACTTGTCCGCGACTGAATATGTCAGTGATCTCATGGAAGCCGGAACGGTCTCGGTCCGCGCGTCAACGCGAATCAGACTTAACTTTTGCCGCATACCCCGTAAAATCCGCCGATGTGAACGATGGTCATCACGCTCCACAGGAGCTTCCGGTCCGCGAACGCTCGTTCCGGACCAGCTCCGGCCGGCACCGGCGGCCGGTGCCCGCGCAGCTGCCTCCGGACGCGCCGGCGCTCGTACTGGCCGCGCCCGGCACCGGCGGCGACATCGCCGCGGCCATCAAGACCATTGTCTGCGTCGACCATCCGCAACTCGACGTGCGCCTCGTCCACCTCGGCGACAGCAAGACCAGCCTGGCCGAGACGCTGACGGAATGCGCCGCCGACCGTCCCAAGGACTCGCCGGCGGCCATCGTCGTCCCCCTCGTGACCGGGCCGCACCAGCAGGTCTACCGCGCCATCCGGGAGGCCGTGGCCGACAGCGACGTCATGACGACCATCGCCGACCCGCTCGGGCCGCACCCGCTGCTCGCCGAGGCTCTGCACGTCAAGCTGTCCGAAAGCGGCCTCGCGCGTGCCGACCGCATGCGCCTGTTCAACATCGCGGCTCCGGTGGACGGGATCATCGTCGCCACCGTCGGCGGGCAGGAGGCCGTACGGGCCGCGGACGCCACGGTCGTCCTGCTGGCGGCCCGGCTCACGCTGCCGGTGGTGGCCGCCTCGCTTGACGCCTCGCCGGGCGTAGGGGACGCCGCCCAGCGGCTGCGCAACATCGGCGCCTCACGCCTGGCCCTGGCACCGTTCCTCATCGGCCCCGAGATCGACATCCACAAGATCACGGCGGCGGCCGAGGCCGTCGGCGCGGGATGCGCGGAGCCTCTCGGCGCCCACAGCGCGGTCGCGCAGCTCGTCGCCCTGAGCTACGGAAGCTCCCTCACCAGCGTCGACCCCGACAACTCATAAGCCGGATCACCCCGGGAACGGGCCGGGCCAGATGTGCACGGGGTCGCCGGTGAAGGCGAGCTCGCGGTACCGCGCCAGCATGCCCGCGCGGGCGCTCGGGTCGTCCCCCCGGGCGGCCAGCGCCTCGCGCTGCCAGACCGCTCCCGTACGGCGCAGCCGGACGCGATCCCGGATGACCGAAAGGTGCCCGGACGCCTCGGCCTCGTCCACCCCCGCCGACTCAAGCCCCTCGCGTGCCACCGGCAGCAGGTCGAGGACCAGCCCGGCCGCCGAGGTGGGGTCCGTACGGCCCGGCCAGGCGAGCATGGCGTCCAGCCCGCTCCTCGCGGCGCGGTAGAAGTTGCGGTAGGCGTCGGCGAACGGGAAGGCATCGATCCACCCGGGCCGCCTCGCCATCGCGACCACCAGGCCCAGCAGGAACGCGGCGTTGGCGGCCATGTCGGCGCAGGTGGGCCCGGCCGGAAGGGCGCGCAGCTCGACGCGGAGGTGCCCGCCGTCCGCCGGGTCGTACACGGGCCGGTTCCACTGCCAAACCGTGCCCTGGTGGAGCCGCAGCTCCGCCAGCCTCGGCAGGCCGCCCTCCCGCACGACCGCCAGCGGGTCCTCGTCGTCCATGACGGGCATGACGGGCTCGTACTCGCGGACGCTCTGCTCGAACAGCTCCTCGGCGCCGTTCTCCACCCAGCCGGATCCGAAGCACACACGGCCGTCCACGCGCCACGGGCGCTCCATGTCACGGTCGTCCGCCGAGGCCTCGAACAGCGCGATCCTGGTCTCCTCCCACAGGTCGCGGCCGAGGAACGACGGGGAGTTGCCGCTGACCGCGAGCACCGGGCCGATGGCGAGCTGGGCGGCGTTGTAGACGCGCGCGAAGCCGGCCGGAGGCGTGCGCAGGTGGATCTGCCATGAGGTGTTGGCGCTCTCCAGGATGACGTCCTCGACCTCCAGCTCCAGGCGCTCGACCCCGTGGATCTGGACGCGGAACGGCTCGGCCCGCACCCGCCGCATCCCCCGGCTGAGCGCGCGGTAGCGGGTCTCGTCGCTGATGGCGTCGCGCGTGAAGTCGAACTCGGACAGCGTGGGCAGGATGCCGATGGGCACCACCCGGCCGCCCTCGGTGCGCGCCGCCTCGTCGACCGCCAGCATCATCTCGTGCGCCTCGGAGGCGAGGGCCGTGAAAGGCCGGCCGGCCAGCGGCAGCGGGGTCAGGTTGATCTCCAGGTTGAAGCTGCCGAGCTCCAGGACCACCCGGTCGTCGCCCGCGGCTTCGCGGACGGCCTTGTTGCGGCGAAGCGGGCGGCCGTCCTCGTCGATCAGGAAGAGCTCCAGCTCGGCGCCGACGGTCGCGGGCCCCGCGCCGAACCCCGGCCGGCCGAGCAGCTGGCGCAGAGCGACGAGGGAGTCCTTCAGGCGCTCGCCGAAGCGCCCGTACTCCGCCTCGGAGAACCGCTCCTTGGCTACTTGCTGTCCCATCGTGTCGTCCCCCACAGGTGCTGGTCTTCCGGCTTCCCCTCCCTGTCCCCCTGGCCCCGTTTCATACCTACGGCCTGGCCTGGCGCACCACCTCGTCCTTGGGCCCGTGCGGGTCGCGGAGCTCGGCGAGCCGCCGGTGGTAGCCGTCCACGCTGTCGAGCTTCACCTGCTCGTACCCCCTGACGAGGTCGGGAAGCCCGGCGAACTCCACCGCCCGCGCGTGCGTGGCGGCGGTGAGCCCGGCGACGCACTCGTCGATCACGGCGACGTACTCGTCGACCAGTTCTCTCTCGACTCTACGGACCCGGGCGCGGCCGAACGGATCCAAGGGGGTGCCCCGGAGGCGCCGCATGGCGTAGAGGAGAAGGAAGACCGGGCGGAACCACGGCCCCAGCGAGATCTTGCGGCGCATGCCGAGCGCCCGCAGCACCGGCGGGTGCAGGCGCCAGCGCACCTTCGCTCCGGCGCCGAAGCGCTCGTCGATGCCGGTGAGGACCGCCGGGTCCAGGCAGAGCCTGGCGACCTCGTACTCGTCCTTGTACGCCATCAGCTTGTACAGGTGGCGCGCGACGGCCTCGGCCAGCGCGGTCTCGCCCGTCACCCCCGCCTCGGCCTCCCGGACCCGTTCCACGATCCCGGCGTACCGCGCGGCGTAGCGAATGTCCTGGTAGGCGGCCAGCTCCGGCACCCGTACGGCGACGAGATGCTCCAGCTCGCTCCCCGGCTCCGCCTTGATCATGTCGATGAGCGACCGGGTCCCGTCCTGCGGCTGCTGTCGCGTCCCAACGTGGCCAGGACCGGCGACGGCCCGAGCCTGTGAACCGGCGCCCGGCCCCTCCGGGGTGTGGGCGGCGTACCTGCCGAGCCGGAACGCCCGCATGTTCGCCGTCACCGCGACACCGTTGAGCTCGATCGCGCGCTCCAGCGACGCGGCGGACATGGGCAGCGCCCCCATCTGGTACGCGGCGCCGAGGAGGAGCAGGTTGGCGTACTGGTCGTCGCCGAGCAGCCGCCCGGCCAGCTCCTGCGCGTCGAGCACCACAGACCCGTCGCTCCGGGACTCCGACAGCACCCGCGTCACCACGCCCCCCGCCTCGGGGAACGCGAGACCAGGATCGGCGACCATGCGCCCGGTGGGGACCTCGGCCGTGGACAGCACCGTGATGGTCCGCTCGGGCGAGGCCACCGCGAGGTTCGCGGCGTCGGCCGCCACCAGCAGGTCGGCGCCGAGGTACAGGTCGCAGCCACGCTCAGCGATCTTGTTGGACACCTCGGCAGGCTCAGCGGTGATCTTGACGTCGGAGACGACCGCTCCGCCCTTCTGCGCGAGGCCCGTCTGGTCGAGGCCCCTGACATGCTTGCCGTCCAGCATCGCGGCGACCCCCACGATCTGCGCCAGCGTGACCACGCCCGTGCCGCCGACCCCGGTGATCCGCATGGCGAACCGGTCGGCCGGGACCCTCAGCACGGGCTCGGGCAGCTCGTCCCGCTCCCAGCGCTCCGGATCCGGCGCGCTGACCTCGGAACGGCCGGAGCCGGCCGTGCCCTTCGCACGTGCCGCGGGGGTGACCGTGAGGAACGACGGGCAGTCGCCGTCGAGGCAGGAGTAGTCGACGTTGCAGCTCGCCTGGTGGATGCGGGTCTTGCGGCCGAACTCGGTGTCCACAGGCTGCACCGACAGGCAGTTGGACTTCGCCCCGCAGTCGCCGCAGCCCTCGCAGACCCGCTCGTTGACGACCACCCGCGTGGCGGGGGCCACCGCCTGCCCGCGCCGCCGCTTGCGCCGCTTCTCCGCCGCGCACTCCTGGTCGTGCACCAGAACGGTCACCCCGTCGACGGCGGCCAGCGTTTCCTGCGCCTCGAGCAGCAGATCGCGGTGCCAGACCTCTGCCTCCCGCGCGAGCCGCACGCCCCGGTAGCGGGCCGGGTCGTCCGTGGTGACGATGATCTTCCTTACGCCTTCAGCGGCGAGCAGCCGGGTGATCTCCGGCACGGGCATCCCCCCGACGGCGCGCTGGCCGCCGGTCATGGCCACGGCCGAGTTGTAGAGCAGCTTGAAGGTGATGCGGCTCCCCGCCGCCACCGCCGCCCGTACGGCGAGGCTCCCCGAGTGCAGGAAGGTGCCGTCGCCGATGTTCTGCACGAGGTGGTCGCGGTCGAGGAAGGGCGCCATGCCGATCCACTGCGCGCCCTCGCCGCCCATCTGGGTGATCCCGCTGACCTCGCCGGCCTGGGACTCCGCCATGTAGACGACCATGGTGTGGCAGCCGATCCCCGCGCCCACCAGCGTGCCCTCGGGCACCTTGGTGGAACGGTTGTGCGGGCACCCGGAGCAGAAGTAGGGCGTGCGCGCCATGAGCGGGATGACTTCCCTGCTGGTGCGCCGGGGCGGCTCCGCGCCGAGGCGCCGGGCCAGCCGTCGCGCGATCAGGTCGGGCCCCAGCTCCCCGCCCGTGGGGAACAGCGTGCGGCCGTTCTCGTCCGACTTGCCGAGCACGGCCGGGCGCTCCCGCACCGCGTACAGCAGGTCCTTGATCTGCTGCTCGACGAACGGGCGCTTCTCCTCCACGACCACGATCTCGCGCAGGCCCTCGGCGAACTCCCTGATCGTCCGGCCGTCGAGGGGCCAGGGCATGCCGAGGCGCAGCAGGCGGATCCCCCTGCGGGCCAGCTCGTCGTCCCCGAGGCCGAGGATGGCGAGGGCCTGCCGCAGGTCGAGGTAGGTCTTCCCCGCGGCGACCAGCCCGATCACGTCACCCGGCCGTCCCGCCGTCACACGGTTGAGCCGGTTCTCGTGACCGTAGGCGCGGGCGATCTCGAGCCGGGCGTCGTACGCGGAGCGCTCCAGCTCCAGCGGCACCGGGGCGAGCATGCGGGCGGTCGGCACGTGGCGGTACGGCCGGCCGTCGAACTCGACCTCGGGCAGGACCGGTTCCGGCCTCACGGCGGGCAGGTCCACGGTCGCCGACCCGTCGGCCACGTTGGTGACGACCTTCATCGCGGTCCATAGGCCGCTGTGCCGGGACATGGCGAACCCGTGCAGCCCCAGCTCGAGGATGTCGGCCGGGTCCGCCGGGTAGAGGATCGGCAGCAGGAGGTCGGCAAGCGCCGCCTCGGACGCCGAGGCCACGGTCGACGACTTCGACACCGGGTCGTCGCCGACGAGCGCCAGCACTCCGCCGCTGCGGTGGGTGCCCGCCAGGTTGGCGTGCCGGATGGCGTCCGTCGCCCGGTCGAGCCCAGGGGCCTTGCCGTACCAGATGCCGAAGACCCCGTCATGGCGGAACCCGTCGAGGGTGGCGGCGATCTGCGTGCCGCCGACCGAGGTCGCGGCCAGCTCCTCGTTGAGACCCGGCTGATGGATCACCTTGTGCTCGTCCAGAAGCGCGCGGGTGCGGCCCAGCTCAAGGTCGTAGCCGCCCAGCGGGGAGCCCTGATAGCCGGAGACGAACCCGGCGGTGTCCAGCCCCGCCCGGCGGTCGCGGCGCCGCTGGTCGAGCGGCAGCCGTACCAGGGCCTGGATGCCGGTCAGGTGGACACGGCCATCCTCACGGCCGTACCGGTCCTCGAGCCGGAAATCCACGTGCGCCTCCTCGAATCGGCTACACCACACCATCCTCCTGATCGGCCCGAAGGCGAATCGGATGATCGACAGAAAGGTACGTGGTTCTTGGAGTCGAAGACCTCTTGACAGGCCAGGAAAGCGACAAACGCGAACGTTTTCTTGGCACCTGTCCGGTTCGAGGGGAGGCGCCCCCATCAGGGACGGGGACGACGGCTCCGAAACCATTGACTCCGCCCGGCCGAGTCGGTATGTCTGGACAACGCCATTTGTTGGGTGAGGGCCCTCCTGGGGAGGCGGTGGAAATGCGCGTGCTCGTGCACGCCTACCCGTGGGATGTGATCGGTGATCCCCTGTTCACCGGACGGGTACAGGCGCTCGGCTGCCACGGGGTCAACCTCGCCGCGAGCTACCACACGGTCAGGGCCCCGACCCCCTGGCACCCCGAGCGGGCGTATCTCGACGCCCGGCACGCCGCTCTGTACCGCCCCGTCCGCGAGGACGCCTGGGCCGGCAGGCCCCTCGTGCCAGCCGAGGCCGGCTGGATGGACGAGCCCGACTCCTTCGGCACCGCCACGCGGGTCCTCACCGACGCCGGGGTTCCGGTGACGGCCTGGATCGTGCTGACGCACAACTCCCGCCTCGGCGAGGCCAACCCCGGCGTCAGCGTGGTCAACTGCTTCGGCGAGCCCTACCCCTGGGCTCTGTGCCCCTCGCACGCCGAGGTCCGCGACTACGCCGCGACGCTGGCCGCCGAGGCCGTACGCGGCCTCCCGCTGGCCGGGGTGCTCCTGGAGGCCTGCGGGCAGCTCGGGGCCGACCACGGCGGCCACCACGACAAGACCGACGGAGCCTACGACGCGCGGGCGCGGCGCATGCTCTCGGTGTGCTGCTGCCAGGCCTGCCAGGCGAGCTGGGCCGCGAGCGGTGTCGACCCGGAGCGTACGGTGCGCGACCTGCGTGCGGCCGTGCGGTCCCGCGAGCACGAGCTCGACCCCGCCATCGCCGCCACGCTCCTCGCCGTACGCCACGAGGCGACCGACGAGCTGCGCCACCAGGTCATCGACGCGCTGCCAGGGCTGCGGGTCAGCCTGCACGCCGGCCCCGACCCCTGGGCCACCGGCGCCAACCCCGGGCTCGGCCCGCACACCGGCAAAGGCGTGGACGCCGTCGTCGTGCAGTGCTGGCCGACCGGGCAGGAGTCCGCCGACCGGGTGCGGCTCGCGCGCCACATGCTCCCCGACCCGGTGGCGCTCGGGGCCTACGTGACCGTGCTTCCCCCGGTACGGCCGGAAGAGACGACCGCGCACGTACGGCGTCTGGTCGAGGCCGGGGCGCAGGAGATCCACCTGTACCACGCTGGTCTGGCCGGGCCTTCCCGCCACGGCCTCCTCGCCGACGCCACCCGAACCGCCATGACCCCCTGACCCCGCGACAACCCGTTACTTGGAGTCGTCTGCTGCTCTCCGAGCACCTTGCCGGACGCCTGAGCGTCACCCTCCAGAGGGCTGATGATGCCGATCTCGTGATATATCAGGATACGAGGAGGCCTTGTGCAGCGTCTGACCCCTGAGCAGTTGAGAAGCCACCGGTGGTACGGCACCGAGAGTCTCCGGTCGTTCAGCCATCGTGCGCGGACCCGCCAGCTCGGCCTGTCCGCCGAGGAGCACATGGGCCGTCCCGTCATCGGCATCCTGAACACCTGGAGCGAGCTCAACCCCTGCCACATCCACCTGCGCGAGCGCGCGCAGGACGTCAAGCGCGGTGTCTGGCAGGCGGGCGGGTATCCAGTGGAGCTGCCGGTGATGTCACTCTCCGAGACCTTCCAGAAGCCGACGACCATGCTCTACCGCAACCTGCTGGCCATGGAGACCGAGGAGATCCTGCGGTCCTACCCCGTGGACGCGGCGGTGCTCATGGGAGGGTGTGACAAGACCACCCCCGCCCTCCTCATGGGCGCCATCAGCATGGACCTTCCGGCGATCTTCCTACCGGCGGGTCCGATGATCCCCGGCAACTGGCGCGGCGAGGTCCTCGGGAGCGGCAGCGACATGTGGCGCTACTGGGCCGACAAGCAGGCGGGCCTCGTCGACGACGCCGTGATGAGCGGGGTGGAGGAGGGCATCGCCCGCTCCCCCGGCCACTGCATGACGATGGGCACCGCCTCCACCATGACCTCGGTCGCCGAGGTGCTCGGCATGACGCTGCCCGGCGCCGCCTCCATCCCCGCGGTGGCCTCCGCCCACAACAGGATGGCCGCCGCGACCGGCAGGCGCGCCGTCGACATGGCGTGGGAGGACCTGCGCCCGTCCGGAATCCTGAACGACGACGCCTACGCCGACGCCGTCACGGCCGTACTCGCGCTCGGCGGCTCCACCAACGCCGTCATCCACCTCGTCGCCCTGGCCCGCCGCAGCGGCGTGGACCTCACGCTGGACCACTTCGACGAGGCGTCACGGCGCGTGCCCGTACTCGCCGACCTCCGGCCGAGCGGCACGTACGTCATGGAGGACTTCTACCTGGCGGGTGGCCTGCCAGGCCTGCTCCACCGGATCGCCGACCTGCTCCACCTCGACCGGCCCACCGTGACCGGGCGCAGTCTCGGCGAGGTGCTCGACGGCGCGGGCGTGTACGACGACAAGGTCATCCGGACGCGCGAGGACCCCGTGTCCGCCGAGGGCGGCCTCGCCGTGCTGCGCGGCAACCTGGCACCGGACGGCGCGGTCATCAAACACGTCGCCGCCGACCCCCGGCTACTCAAGCACACCGGGCCGGCCGTGGTGTTCGACGGGCACCGCGACCTGATGCGGCGTATCAACGACGAGAACCTTCCGATCACCGCCGACTCGGTGCTGGTGCTACGCGGCGCCGGGCCTCGCGGGGGCCCCGGGATGCCCGAGCACGGCATGCTTCCCATCCCGGACCGGCTGCTCAAGATGGGGGTGCGCGACATGCTGCGGATCTCCGACGCCCGGATGAGCGGCACGAGCTACGGCGCGTGCGTGCTGCACGTCGCACCGGAGTCCCACGTCGGCGGGCCGCTCGCCCTCGTACGTGACGGGGACCCGATCACCCTGGACGTCGAGGCACGCCGGCTGTCCCTCGACGTGCCCGAGGACGAGCTGGCCCGCCGGCGCGCGGTCTGGCAGGCCCCCGAGACGGTGTTCCGGCGCGGGTACGGCACGCTGTACGACGCCCACATCCTCCAGGCGGACGAGGGCTGCGACTTCGACTTCCTCACCGGCGCGGGCGGCGCCCCCGAACCCGACACGGAATAGATCGGCTCAAGCTGTGGCCGATGCGGTACGCGAGGCCCTGATCGGGCTGGCTCCACCGGGCTTGTCGTGATCAGTCCCAACCGCGGGGTGCCGGCTCAGCTGGTGGCCTCGTCTTGGTTCAGTGAGGATCGGTAGCGGCGCAGCGTGTTCTCGTCCGGAGGGTACGTGCCCCGCAGGGGGGCGCCCGCTTCGACCTCGGCCTGGATGAACTCCTCCAGGCGCTCCTGCTCCAGCGCGTCGCGGGCCACCTCCGCCGCGAGATGGCGGGGCACGCAGACGACGCCCTCGGCGTCGGCGACGATGATGTCGCCGGGGTAGACGGGCACCTCGGCGCAGCCGATGGGCACCTGCAGGTCTACCGCATGGTGGCGCGCGAGGTTGGTGGTCGCGCAGACCCCGGCCGCGAAGGCCGGGAGGTCCAGCTCGGCGAAGAACGGCGAGTCGCGGACCGCCCCGTCGGTGACCAGCCCGGCGGCGCCGCGCCGCAGCAGGCGGGTCGCGAGGATGCCGCCGATCGACGCCGCCCGGGTCTGGCCCCGGCAGTCCATGACGAGCACCTGCCCCGGGCCGACCGACTCGACCGCGAGCCGCTGGGGATGGTCGTAGTCCCTGAAGACCGACAACACGTCGAGATCCTCACGCGCGGGGATGTGACGCAAGGTGAACGCCTCCCCCACCATCCGGGTGCGCGCGTGGTTGAGCGGACGCAGTCCCGCCAGGAATGTGTTGCGCAGCCCGCGGGCGAACAACTGCGTGGTGACCGTCGCCGTCGAGACCCGCCGCAGCGCCTCGAACACCTTCTGCCCGACCTCGTGCTCGGCCGGGTCGTTCATCCGGCACCGTGCGCAATGACGCCACCGAGCGCCTGCCTGACGTCCTCCAGCATCGAGATCTCCCCTTCATCGGTGACTGTTGATGTCTGGTATATCAACACACCAGTCATTTCCGTGTGCCCATAGAAACGGGCATCCGACGGCCACGCGGTCGCGGTACTGGGCGGGTATCCCTCAACGGTCTCCATGCCGGACGGACTGCCGGCCGCGTTCGTCCGCGCTCGAATCGGTTTGAACCGGGTCCGGGACTGCCGCGTACCTCCGTCCGTACGCACATGCAGACGACATAGGAGGCCTGATGCGGCCACGCATCGTCACGCTCTGCGCTGCGGCACTCGTCCTGGGCATTTCCACCGGCACGATCCCGGCGCACGCGATGTCAGAGTCCACGCAGTCAGCGCAGTCCAAGGAGTCCACCAAGTCAACGACCCTCACCAGCACGCGATTCGCCGAGGTCCCCCTCATCTCGGACGTGGCAGGCAAGGCGGACGTCACCGACCCCAAACTCGTCAACCCCTGGGGTCTCGCCATGGGCAAGACGCTGTGGGTCTCCAACGCGGGCACCGGCTCGGCCACCGTGTACTCGGGCGGCGCCAGCCAGCTCACCAAGGAGAAGACCGAGGTCGCCATCCCCGGCGGCACGCCCACCGGGCAGATCTTCAACGGTGAGGACGGCTTCGAGATCTCCAGCAAGGGCGTGTCGGGCCCGGCGACGTTCATCTTCGCCAGCCCCAGCGGCGCCATCACCGGCTGGAACGCCGAGGTCAACCCGGGCAGCGCGATCATCGCGGCCTTCACCCGCAATGCGGACTACAAGGGCCTCGCGATGATGCGGACCAACCGAGGGTCGTTCCTCCTCGCAGCCGACTTCGCGCACAACCGGGTCCACGTCTTCGACGACGGCTTCAGCCGGGTACGACTGTCGCGCTGGGCGTTCGTGGACCGCGGCCTCCCCCAGACCTACTCCGCCTACAACGTCGAGATCATCGGAAACGCCGTCTACGTCGCGTACGCCAAGCGGGACCCGCAGACCGGCAAGTCGATCGCGGGCAAGGGTCTCGGCTTCATCAGCCGGTTCACCGCCTCCGGCCGGTTCTCCGGGCGCGTCGCGGCCCGGGGCGCGCTGAACGCGCCGTGGGCGATGATCGCCGCGCCGGAGAGCTTCGGCGCCTACGCCGGAGCGCTGCTCGTCGGCAACTTCGGCGACGGCTGGATCAACGCCTACAACCCGAGGAACGGCCGCTACCTCGGCCCGCTCCGCAAGGCCGACGGCAAGGCCATCGCGATCGAGGGCCTGTGGGACCTGGAGCAGGGGACCGCCGCGAGCGGAGGCGAGAACGCCCTTTGGTTCTCCGCCGGCATCCAGCAGGCACAGCACGGCCTGGTCGGCCTGATCATGCCGGCCGACGCCGCCAGCACCACGGCCCAGCCGAGCGCCTCGCCGAGCGCGTCCGCCAAGCCGAGCGCGTCACCGACGTCCAACTCGAACTCCTACTAGCAGAAGGGAGGTGGGCGACCAGCGAGCCGCTCTCTTGTGGGCTCCTTCCAACCGAGGATTCACCATCTTTCCTGAAGAACGACACGACCCGCCCGAATGAGCGGAAGTCGGCTGCGGGGTGGCGCGCCCCGCAGCCGGCTTTCGGTTGTTCGGACATCCCGCCCGGCGAGGTGTCCTCCCCCTGTCACGCCCGGCGATTCTCCGGGAGCGGCCGGCTCGTTCACGGCTACCGGAACGCGCCGAACGCCACGCTCGCGACGAGGGCGATCACCAGTGACAGCACGATGAGGACCATGACCGTGGACAGGGGGTTCCGGCGGCGGGACAGCGGGCCTTCCGCCCGGAGCTGACGGGCGCGGCTCGTCGGCGAGTCCGCCGATGGTGGCGGCTGGTGCTCCACCGGAGGCGGCACCGGCTTCGGTGTACTCCGCCGCGGCTGTGTGCGGGCCGCGCCCGGGACGGCGGGCCGGGCAGAAGGCGCAGGCGCCGGTGTCCGGGACGGGGTGACAGACGGCACGGGTGTCGGCTTCACCGTGGGGATCGCGGGCGGTGTGGGAACGGGGGCCGGAGCTGGTGTGGGGGCCGGCGCGGGTGCCGCGGGGGGGTTCGCCTGACGCCGGCAGATCGGAGGGTGTCCCCCCAAGCTGATCCCGAGGCGCAGGCTCACCACCACGTCGACGTCGAGGCAGACGGTGACGCCGTGAGCGACGGCCAGGCTCTGCCGGTCGGCATCCGTCAGGCGAAGGGCGGCGCGATCAGGACTCGGCGCCGCCCCCACCGCCACCGCCTCGGCCCTGACCGGGGTGGGGTCGTCCGCCGTGCCCGCGGAGGCGGGGGCGCCGGCCACGAGGGCGACCAGCGCCAAACCCGTGAGGAGCGCCCCCATGCGTGGAGCGGTCACGGTCATACGCCCCATGGAATGCGCTGGAACTCCGTGAGCGCCGCCCGGAACGCGTCGGGCCCGACCGACAGGCCGCTGGCGAACACATGGGAGATCTGCCAGGTGAGGTAGACGCCGAACCCGAGCAGCGCCGCCATCACCAGCAGAGGCACGAGCGTCCTGCCACGAGGCCGGGCGCCCGCCAGGAACGGGAAGACGAGGACGATCGAGCCGGTCAGGATCGTCAGTGGCAGCACGCCCGCCGGAGGCGTGGACCGCGCGTCCGCCTCTCTCTGGCGGCGGGCCTGCGACAGGGCCTTCACCTCGTCGAGGACCTGGGTCTTGGCGTCCTTCGCGTCGTCGCCCTTCACGGTCAGGCCCGCCACCTGTGTGCGCAGCGCGTCCAGGCGCGAGGCGCCTTCGAGGCTGAGCCGGCCCGCCGCCATGAGAGGCCAGTCCTTGTCGAGCACGGTGCCGACGTAGTCGCGTACCTGTTGCTGCACCTGGGCGCCCGCCGGAGCGGGAAGCCGTGCGGCGGCCCAGTAGGTCTCCACGGCCGCCTGGCTCTCGGCATAGGTGTTCTGCCGGGCGGCGTCGGCCGTGGTCCACGGCACGACGATCGCGATGGCGAACACGAGCAAAAACAACGACGAGAGCATCGATCCCGCGTGACTCGCGGACGGCCCGTCCGGGACGAGGTCATCGGTGCCGTTGCCGAGCCTGCGGAACAGGAAGGCGGCTGTCGCCACCACGCCGATCGCCGCGGCCATTGCGAGTACGCAGACCAGCATGACCATCTCCATAGCTTTGTCATGACAGGGGGACCCTGCTCGTTACCGATCGCATGCCGTCACATAGCTATCACATTAAGTAATCACCATGACGGCCATTCGGGAGATGTCCGCAGATTCATCAGTCAGGGCAGGTCCCCTGCGAGGCCGCGTCACCGAGACGGAGAGCGGAGCGACGGACTTGACGCGGCTATTTCAGAAAAAAGCCTGGTAAAGGCTCACAGCAAGTCTTAAGATGCTGAATTCCGTGACCGAGATTATCCCTCCGCTCGCACAAGTCACGGACTCCCCGCCTCTGGAAGCCGGTCGATCAGGCGCCGAGCCGCCGCTCTCGCCCGCCACGGGGCGGCTGGCCGGAGTCGACCTGGCCCGCGCGCTCGCGGTCTTCGGGATGTTCGCCGTCCACGTCGGCCCCGATCCCTCGAACGTCGGAGGGATCCTCGGCGGCTTGCTGGCGCTCTTCCAGGGCCGCTCCTCCGCCCTCTTCGCCACGCTGGCAGGGCTGTCGCTGGTCCTGATCAGCGGGCGCGGGCGGCCGAAGAGCGGTCGTGAGGGACGGCGGGTGAGGGTGCGCATCGCGCTTCGCGCCGTCATCCTGATCGTGCTCGGCACGGCCATGACGATGCTGGGCACCCACATCTCGGTGATCATCCCCTACTACGGGGTGTACTTCCTGCTTGCCCTCCCCCTGCTGCGGTGCCGCGCGGGGACCCTCGCCGTCGCCGCCGCCGCGGTCGCGCTGGCGGGGCCGTTCCTGACGTTCGCCCCCATGGTCCTGCCCGGGTCCTGGCTGGACACCTTCGCCGCGTACGACCCGGTCAACAGGCTGGACGGCCGTGGTTTCATCGACCTTGTGCTCGTCGGGGCCTACCCGGCGGTGACCTGGATGTCGTACGTGCTCGCGGGCATGGCGCTCGGCCGGATCGACCTGGAGGCGGCGCCGGTCCGAAGGCGGCTGGCCGCGCTCGGCTGTGTGCTCGGCCTGGCCGGGTACGGCGGCTCGTGGCTGGTCCTCAACGTGTTCACCGACCTTCACGTCGCCGTCGACGCGGCGGCGGCGGCGCGGGGGCCGGCCTCCGGAGCCGACCACGAGGGCTCCCTCACCGAGCGGCTGCTGGTGGCCTCCCCGCACAGCGGGACGGCGTTCGAGCTGGCCGGCAACATCGGCGTCGCCGTCATCGTCATCGTGGCCGCCGTCGCGGCGATGGCGGCGCTGCCCCGCCTGCGCCGGATCTCGGGTCCGGTCATCGCCCTCGGGACCATGTCACTGAGTGCCTACGTCGCCCACATCCTCATGATCAGGCTCGTGGACCTGCAAGGACTGCTGGGATCCACGGTGGCCGTGCTCGTCGTCCTGATCGTGGCCACCACGGCCTTCGCCACCGTCTGGTCCCGCTTCTTCCGGCGCGGGCCTTTGGAGTTCCTGCTTCACGTCCTTACCGCCTGGCCGGCGCGCCTGATGCGTTGACTCAGCCCGGCATGTGGTGCAGGTCGATGAGGCGGCCACGGGCGCGGGCGGAGTCGGCGGTGCCGGAGGCTCCCTTGGTACGGACCAGGATCCTGGTGCGGTCGGCGCGGAACAGGTCGTGGGAGAACTCGAAGGGGTCTCCGGCCTGGTCGAAGGTAGTACGGGTGATCGCCAGCAGTGGTATGCCGACCAGCACGTTGAGCACCGCGGCCTCGTCGGGCCCCGCCGGCACCGCCTCGATGGCCTCGATCGCCTGCACGGGGCGCACGCCGTACTGGTCGGCCAGCAGATCGTAGATCGAACCGCCGAGCGGCATCTCCAGCAGGCTGGGGAAGCGCAGCGCCGGGAACCGGGCGTTCTCCAGGGATAAAGGCTCGCCGTCGGCGAGGCGGATGCGCACGATCTCGGTGACCAGGTCGCCGGGGTCCACGGCGAGCGCCGCCGCCGTCGCCTCCTCTGCCGTGACGATGCCCGCGCTCACCACCCGCGAGCCCGCGGTGAACCCCTGCTCGCGAAGCAGCGCGGGCACCCCGATGACGCTGGAGAGGTCGCGTTCGATCTTGGCCTTGCTGACGAACGTGCCACCGCCGCGCCCCGGGACCCGGCGGACCGCGCCGAGGCCCTCTAGGGCGCCGAGCGCCTGGCGCAACGTGGACCTGCTGACGCCGAGGCGGGTCGAGAGCTCCCGCTCGGAGCCGAGCCGTTGGCCCGGCTCAAGCTCGCCGGCCGAGATGAGCGCGAGGATCTCCCGCCTGGCGGCCTCCACCGCGCTCTCATCTCCCTGGTCGCGTGACACGTCATCACCTTTCTCGCCATGGTGCCGAACCAGAGCAGAGCCTGACGGATCGCCCGATTAGATCACATGAGGCCCAGCGCCTCCTGCGATTCGGGAAGGATCTGACCACCGTCCACGACCAGGGAGTGGCCGGTGATGTAAGCGGCCTCGTCGGTGGCGAGGAACAGGCAGGCGTTGCCGATGTCCTCGACACTCCCGAGGCGGCCCAGCGGAATCGCGGCCCTCATCCCCCGCAGGTAGTCCTCCCCGTGCTCCACGAGGCTTTCTGTGAGGATGTTGCCCGGCAGGACGGCGTTCATGGTGATGCCCTTCGGGGCCAGTTCCATCGCGGCGGTGCGCATGAAGCCGAGCTGGGCGGCCTTGCTGGCGCCGTAGTGGGACCAGCCGGGGTACCCGGTGAAGGGGCCGGTGATCGAGGAGGTCAGGATGACCCGGCCGCGCCCGGAGGCCTGAAGCGGGGCGAGGCACGCCTGGACGCACAGCATGGTGCCCTTGACGTTGACGCCGAGGACGTTGTCGATGTCCTCTTCGGTCATGTCGGTGAGCCGCTTGTCGGGGAAAATGCCGGCGTTGGCGCACAGCACGTCCACGCCGCCGTGCCGCTCAACGGCCGTCCTCGCGATCCGCACGCAGTCCTGCGCCTTGGAGACGTCCGCGACCAGATAGGAGACTCCCAACTCGTCGGCGGCCGCACTTGCGGCCTCCGCGTCCCTGCCGACGATCAGCACACGCGCGCCGGCGCCCGCGAAGACCTTGGCGATGCCCTTGCCGATGCCCTTGGTGCCACCGGTGACGATGACCGACCGTCCAGCCACTGAGGTAAACATGCGACTCCTTTAGAGTGATCCACTGAGGTAGCGCTCGGCCAGCTCGCAGCTTCCCCGTGTGTAGCCCGCCCCCAGTTCACGGGCGACGTCGACCGCGGAGTGGGAGCCGATCCAGGCCACGAGAAGCAGCCGGCGGAACATGATGAAGGTCCAGATCTCGTTCTCGTCGTCGCGGGGCAGGTCGAGGACCGTGCGGTAGCCGCGGACCCATGAGTCGACCATCTGGGGGACCCGCGGGTGGTGCTCGATGAAGCTCACGGCGGCGCCGAGGTCGTAGAGGTACCAGCCGAGGCCGCAGTCGTCGAAGTCGATCACGGTGGTGCCGGCCGTGCCGTCGACGAGCAGGTTGGCCAGGCGGAGGTCGGCGTGGATGAGCCCGAAGCGCTCGGGCCCCTTGCCGAACCGCGCCAGCCGGTCGCGCAGCTCCCGCTCTAGTGTGGAAAGCACGGCGCGCGCCTCCCGGTCGACGCCGGCGCCGTCCTGCCACCTCCCCCAGCGGGGCTCGGGGCCGAACGCGGCGTCGTCGTCCCAGCGGAACCGGGTGAACGCGGCCGGCCGCGCCCAGCGGCGGGCGTGCAGGTGCATGCGGGCGGTGATCGCGCCGAGCGGCTCGAAGTGCTCGACCAGGTGGTCCTCGGACGGCTCGGCACCGGGGACGTACTCGAACATCACGCAGTTGCGCGGCGCGGAGCCCGGGTCGTCGACGGTGACGACCCTGGATCCGTCCCGGGCGGGGAGCACCGCCGGGGTCCGCACGCCGGCCTCGTCGCGCAGCGCCGAGAGCCAGTCGAGCTCGGAGCCGATCGCCTCGGCCGAGTGGTAGCCGAGCCGGTGGACGCGCAGGATCGTGTGGGCACCGGCGTCCGAGACGAGGAAGGTGGCGTTCTCCGACACGTTGATGAGCGCGACATGGGCGTCCGGTGAGACGTCGTAGTGCCGCAGGGCCCGCCGGGCGACCCGCTCGATGCGGGCGAGCACGGCGTCGCCGCCCGACAGGTCATGGACCTCCATGAGCTCTCCTAGTGGTCACGGCCTTCGACCGCGGAAAGGACCGCGACGATGGCGTCGCGAGCGGTCCGTACTGACTCCGCACGGCCGCTGATGTACAGACGGCCCGCGGATCCGATCATCTGCACGTCGACGAGCGTGATGTCTGGGGCCGCCGTCTCCGCCTCGTTCGCGGCCACGGTGGCGAACAGCGCCGGGGTCATCTCGCAGACCAGGAGCGTCTCCCCTGGCAGGACCATCGAGGCCTGCCGGTTGCGGTTGATGAGCACGGCGTGCTGGTCGGTGATGTCCTCGATGACGTCGGTGTAGAGGATGCGCGGCCTGAGCTGGTCGGAGGGCGAGGCGCCGATGCCGTCGAGGATGGCCTGCCCTGCCAGCCGTACGTCCCCGAGCGAGGAGCCGTGGACCTCCAGCACGCCGAACTGCCGCTCGACGAACAGGATCCCCGGCTCGACGGAGGGCACGGCGCGCAACGCGAGGTCGATGACCCGCTCGATCGCGAGGCCGGGGGCCACCTCCACGATGAGGGCGTGCTGCCCCTCGTACGGGGGGTAGCCCCGAGCCCGGGTCGGCGCCGCCATCGCGGCGGCGAACTGCCGCCGGAGGTTCTCGATGAGCAGGTAGACCCGGAGCTCGGCCGTGCGGCTTGCCTCCGGCGCGGGCTTGGGCGCGGTCTTCGTGACGCGGGTACGCGGCCTTGGGGAGGGCGGGGTGCTGCTCACCGGTCGGGGGGTGCTACTCACTGATGGAGAGGTTGAAGCCGCGCGCCAGGTCGGCGTGCGGGCGCGGGATGACGTGCACGGAGACCAGCTCGCCGATGTTGGAGGCGGTCTCGGCTCCGGCCTCGGTCGCGGCCTTGACCGCGCCGACGTCACCGATCACCGTGACCGCGACGAGGCCGGCCCCGACCTGCTCGCGCCCGACGATGGTGACGTTGGCGGCCTTGACCATGGCGTCGGCGGCGGCCAGAGCCGCCACGTACCCCCTGGTCTCGATGAGGCCGATCGCGTTGTTCGCCATTACTACTCCTTATATCGTTAAGTCGTTACATGTGTTTTATGTCGGGATGTCGTCGATCGAGCCGATGATCAGGGCGTCGATCGGCGGGGATTTGTCCACGGGGAACCAGGACGCGGCCACCGACCCCTGGACGACCAGGACCCGCTCGCCGATACCGCTGCCGAGCACGTCGAAGGCGATCAGGCGCGATCCCCCTTCGAGCTCTACCTCGAGGAACGCGCCGCCGGGGATCCCCTCGATCCGCCTGGTGGCCCAGACGCTGGACTTGACGGTGCCGCGCAGCATCAGCCCTCCCTCTCCACGACGACGCCGGAGGCCCGGACCCTTTCCTTTGCCAGGGGCGTCAGCACGGCACGGCGTCCGAGCACCAGCCGGGCTCCCGCCTCGGCGGCCGCGCCGACGTGCCGCTCCGTCACGGCGCCCTTCTCGTAGCGGTGCACGGCCTCGGCCGGATGCGCCTGTACCGCCTCAGTCCCGGGTGCCGTCTGTTCGTGCCGGCGTACGGCCCGCGCGTCGTGAACGTCGGGCGGCGGGGCAGGGGGGCTCTGGAGGCGGAACCGCAGCCGTCCCGCGCGGAGGTCGGCGCCCGCCCCCGGGTCCTGGGCGAGCTCCAGAACTCGGAGCGCGAACGCGTTGAGGTCGTCGTCGTTCCTCATGACGACCGGCTCGGCGCCCGCCTGCGAAGGAAGGAGATCGCGGAGTACCTCGCGGACCAGGCCGCGCAGCTCGTCTCGGGAGATGCTCACGCCCGGCTCCAGGATGACGCGGCGGTGCCTTCGAGCGCGCGGCGGGCGGCCTCGGCGGCCTGCCGCACATCGGACTCGCGGCCGGAGAGGTAGACCCGCCCGGTCGCGCCCATCATGCGGTAGTCGACCACCTTGATCTCGGCGGCCTTCTCGGCCTCGTTGACCGCCAGGATGGCGTACGAGGCGGGCTGGCACTCCAGCACGAACAGCGACTCGCCCGGCAGCGCGAGCGATCCGACCCGGTTCCTGTTGATCAGGAACGCGTGCTGCCCGTCCAGGCTGGACACGATCTCCGAGGCGAGGATGCGCGGCGGCACGGCGTCGGCGGCCGTGGCCCCGAGCTGGTCCAGCACCGCGCCCGCGGCGGCGCGCACCTCGCCGATCTGCCCGTGGAACTCCAGGTAGCCGAACTGGCGCTCCACCACCAGGACGCCCGCCTTCACGTCGGCGTGCTTGAGCGCCACGTCGGTCAGCGGTTCGATGTCCAGGCCCGGGGCGATCTCGATGATCTGGGCCGCCTGGTTGAGCCGGGGCAGCGCGCCGCGCATCCAGGTGCCGAGGTAGCACATGGTCTGTGGCTGCAACTGGTCGATGAAGATGAAGGAACGCAGCTCGGCCATGGTCAGGACCTCACCAGCGACGCGAGCTCTTCGAGGATCAGCCGCCGGATCTCGTCCCGCAGCTCGCCGGTGTCCGAGGCCGGCGACGCGGGCGTCGTACGGAGGGCGGGCACGGGAGCCGTACGGGCGTTGGGTACGGGAGCCGTACGGGCGTTGGACGCGTCCGGGTAGGGCGGCACCGGCCCAGCGGGAGGGGACCACGGATCGAGCCGGTCGAAGTCGCCGAACGGCGCGTCCACGTGGTAGGCGACCCGGGTCCAGTTCACCAGGTTGCCCGGCTGGAGGTTCTCCCCCGCCGACGAGCCGCCGACGTAGCCGGTGCCGATGGTCATGGAGATCGGGAGGTTGGTGTCGATCCCCGAGCTGCCCGTGCTGTTGCCCGCGTTCACCGAGACCCTCAGGACGGGCACGGCCGCGCCGTACTCCATGATCGTCTGCGGGTCGGTGCTGTGGATCGCCGCCGAGTGACCGGCTCCCGAGATGCGGAGCACGGCTCGCGCGGCGTCGATGCCGCGCCGCGCCGAGGGCACGCGCAGCAGGCCGAGCACCGGGCACAGCTTCTCGTGGGCCAGCGGCTCCTCGGGGACGGCCATGTCGAACGGCGCGAGCAGCACCTTCGTCCCGGCGCGCACCCGGACCCCGGCCTGCTGCGCGATCCATGACGCGTCCTTGCCGACGAACCGGGTGTCGAACGTGCCGCCGGGGAACACCAGGTCACGCACCCGATCTCGCTCGTCGGGGGTCAGCAGGTGGGCGCCGCGCATCAGCGCGACCAGCCGGTCGGCGATGGCTTCCTCGGCGATGAGCACCGACTCGTTCGTGCACAGGATGGAGTTGTCGAAGCTCTTGCTGTCCACGATCTGCCGGGCGGCCGACTCCAGGTCGGCCGTGCGGTCCACGAGCACGGGGACGTTGCCGGGGCCGACGCCGAGCGCCGGGTTGCCGGACCGGTAGGCGGCGCGGACGACCGGCGTCCCTCCCGTCGCGACGATCACGTCCACGCGGGGATCGGCCATCATGCTCTCGATCAGGGGCAGGGTCGGCTCCTCGACCACCTGCACCACCCCGTCCGGGGCGCCCGCGGCGACCGCGGCGGCGGCGAGCGTCCTGGCGGCGTCGGCGCAGCACTCCCTTGCCATCGGGTGCGGGCTGATGACGATCGCGTTGCGCGTCATCAGAGCCAGCAAGATCTTGAAGTACACCGTGGCGACCGGGTTGGTGGAGGGGGTCAGGGCGAACACCACTCCGGCGGGCCTGGGGATCGAGAGGATCTTCTCGGCCGCGTCGGCTCGCGGGGACACGTAGTCGTGCCCCGCGTAGGCGCCGGCGAGGCCGGTCGAGCAGGCGACGTTCTTCAGCGCCTTGTGCTCGGCGACCCCGAACCCGGTCTCCCGCACCGCCCACTCGGCGTAGCGGACGGCGTTCTCCGCCGCCACGCGGGCGACCGCCGTGACGATGCGGTCGACGGACGGCTTGTCGTAGCCGGCGAACGCCCGGGCGGCCCACCGGGCCCGCTCCAGCATGACCGGCCCCCGATCGGCCGACCGGGTCGCGGCGATGTTCCCGTGGTTACTCGTGCTGACCGGGGTGTTCACCGGGCCTCCTTCGCGGCGCGCGCGATTGCGACGGCCGTACGATCGAGCAGTTCCTCGGCCAGCGACGGGTCGAGCAGGATGCCTGGTTTGTACTGAAGCACCCGGGGGTCCAGGGTCGAGAAGATCGCCCAGACACCGTTCTCGTACAGGTGTCTCATGACGTACTTCGCGCCTTCGGGATGGTCGAACTCCAGACCGATGACCAGACCGTTCTGCCGGATGCCGGTGAACCAGCCGGGGTTGTCGGCGCGGATGGCCTCAAGGCCCCGGCCGATGAGGTCGCTGATGTAGTGCACGATGGAGCGGGTCTCCGCGCGGTTGCAGATCTCCAGGGTCTTCAGCGCGGTCACGCACCCCAGCTCGGCGCCGCCGAAGGACGCCATGTGCGCGAAGCCATCCTCGGTCAGCCACCCCGCGCAGCGCTCGCTGACCAGCACGGCCGCGATGGGGTAGAGCCCGCCGGAGATGCCCTTGCCCGTGACCAGGATGTCGGGGAGGATGCCGTGCTTGTTGATCGCCCACAGCTCGCCGGTGCGCATGAGCCCGGTCTGTACCTCGTCGGCGATGTACAGCGCGCCGTAGGTCTCGCTGAGCCGCTTGACGGTCTCGAGGTAGCCGGGCTCGGGCAGCGGGAAGCCGTACGTCGCGGGGATGGTTTCCATGATCACGGCGGCGACGTCCCGACCGCGCAGCGCCGCCTCCATGGCCTCCGGGTCGTTGAACGGCACGTGGACGAACTCCTCCGGCCGGTCGGAGAGGAACAGCTTGGAGAACCGGTCGTCACCTGTGCCGACGGCCAGTCCGGTGTGCCCGTGGTAGGCCTTGACGATCGAGACGATCTTGCGTTTCCCGGTCGCGTGGCGGGCGGTCTTCAGCGCGATATCGATGGCCTCGCCGCCGCCGCTGGCGTAGATGACCTTGCTCAGCCCCTCCGGTCCCGTGGTGATGAGCGCCTCGGCCAGGGCCGTGCGGGCCAGCGACGGGAAGTGGTGGTTGCCGATGTCGAAGTGGTCCATGGCCTGCCGCAGGGCGGCCAGGACCTCGGGGTTGCGGTGGCCGACGTTGTAGGTGCCGCCGTTGAGGTGGACGTCGATCAGGCGCTTCCCCGAGACGTCGTACAGGAAGTAGCCCTCCCTGCGGTCGATGACCAGAGGAACCCCTGAGTCGATCCAGAACTGCGTCTTCCCCGGGTTCCAGTACGTCAAGGACTTCTCGAGAACCTCGTCCTTGGACGCGTAGGAGAACAACCCGTAGTCCAGCATCCCGGTCCCATCGGTTCGGTCTAGTAATCGGTAGGACCGAATACTTCACCAGGTCGACCTTATGCGTCAATGGTCCGACTTGTGAGGATTCGGAAACACGAAAGGTATTGCTTGGATCAGCCGTTGAATGGCAGCATTTGCGCACCTCGAGTGACTCCACCCCACGTCGAGGGCGTCCGGCGCAGGAGGCCACGGCATCCCTGTACGACGCTGGTTCCCCGGAAGGGCACAGTTGTGAGCACCACAGATAACCCGGCCGCGACCTCCACCCCTCAGACCCCGGGGGTGAACCGCCTGCGCAAGGACGCCGTCGGACTGCTCGGCGTCATCTTCATGGCGGTCGCCACCGCCGCCCCCATCACCGCCATGACCGGCAACGTCCCCATCGCGCTCGGCTTCGGCAACGGCCTCGGCGTCCCCGCCGGCTATCTGGTCGCGACCATCGTCCTCACCGTGTTCTCCGTGGGGTACGTCGCGATGGCGAAGCACATCACCTCGGCGGGCGCCTTCTACGGCTACATCTCCCATGGCCTCGGCCAGGTGGCCGGCATGGTCGCCGGCCTGCTGGCCACCATGGCGTATGTCGTGTTCGAGGCCTCGATCATCGGCTTCTTCGCCTACTCGGCCAACGACACATTCAAGTCGCTGGCCAAGGTGGACGTCCACTGGCTGTGGTTCGCCTTCTTCGGCCTCGCGCTGAACGCCGCCCTCACGTACTTCGACATCAACCTCACCGCCAAGGTCCTCGGCGTCTTCCTGGTCACCGAGATCCTCATGCTGGGGCTCACCGCCACCGTGACGCTGTTCCACGGCGGCGGCCCCGACGGGCTGATGGCGGACTCGCTCAATCCGGTGAACGCCTTCAGGACCAACGGCCTCACGGCCGGCGCCGTCGGGCTGGGGCTGTTCATGTGCTTCTGGTCGTGGGTCGGGTTCGAGTCCACCGCGATGTACGGCGAGGAGTCGCGCGACCCCAAGAACATCGTCCCCAAGGCCACGCTGGTCTCCGTGGTCGGAATCGGGCTGTTCTACACCTTCGTCTCCTGGATGACCGTCGCGGCCAGCGGCGTCAAGGCGCCCGAGATCGCCGCCAAGGAGTTCGCCGGGGTCTTCTTCAACCCCACCAGGGAGCTTGTCGGCGTGTGGGCCGTCGACCTGTTCAAGATCCTGATCCTCACCGGGTCGTTCGCCTGCTCGATGGCGTTCCACAACTGCGCATCGCGCTACCTGTACGCCCTCGGCCGCGAGAACCTGGTGCCCGGCACGGCCAGGACCCTCGGGCGCACCCACGCCAGGCACGGCTCCCCGCACATCGCCGGATTCGTGCAGACGGCCATCTCGGTCGTGCTGGTGCTGGCGTTCTTCTTCGCGGGCATGGACCCCTACGTTCACATGTACACCCTGCTCGCGGTGCTCGGCACCCTCGCGATCCTGATCGTGCAGTCCCTCTGCTCGTTCTCCGTGATCGGCTACTTCCACGTCAAGAAGAAGCACCCGGAGACGGCCAACGTCTGGCGCACGCTGATCGCTCCGCTGGCCGGAGGCCTGGCGATGCTCTACGTGGTCTTCCTGCTCTTCCAGAACCAGGAGGCCGCCGCCGGGGACGCGTCCAAGTCACTGCTCTTCAAGCTCATCCCGTGGATCGTGGTGGCCTTCGCTGCGATGGGCGCGGCCCTGGCGCTGTACCTGAAGGCCAAGGACCCCTTGAAGTACGACATCATCGGCCGCGTCGTGCTGGAGGACACCGTCGAGCGCGACTGACGGCACGCGGGCCCGACCGGCCGATGAAGTCCCGGGCGTCAGCCGGTGACGCTGGGCCGGCCGTTCTCGATGTGCCCCATCAGCCGCCGTCCGTACGAGGGGTCCTGCTCGCAGGTGACGCGCAGGTCGTACCAGCCTTCATGGTCCTCGCAGTGCCACGTCACGTGCTTGGACCGGCCGGGCTTGAGGGTGAAGCTCCGCTCGTCGCCCGGATCGCCGTAGGCGAGAGGCGCGATCCGAATGTCGGCCTTCACACCGCCGGTGTTGGTGACGGTCAGCCTGAGGCTCCGCTGCCTCGCCTCGATCTCCGGCTCGACGACGACGCCGGACGCCGCGCCGGACAGGGCGCCCGCGAACTCGCGGCGGAACCCGTTCGGGCCGGTCAGGGTGAGGTTGTAGGAGCCCTTCTGCACCGGCACGTCCAGCGTGGTGGACCCGTGGACGTCGACGTGGACGGGCAGCGCGAACTCCCCCGCGTACGGGTAGAGCGCCATGTGAACGCTCGCGGACCCGGTGTTGGCCAGCGTCAGCTTCAGGTTTCCCCCGGCGACGCGGCCCCAGGCGTTCGGCTGGTACGGCAGCGGCCTGGCCGGGCGGGTGCCCTCCTCCTGGACCGGCATGGACTGGTCGGCCGGCGGGGCGGGGCGCCAGCGGCCACTGAACGCCGGGACCCCCGCGGGCCGCGCCGGCGCCGGCCGCGGACCGCTCGAGGTGAAGTCGAACGCGGACGTCAGGTCGCCGGCGACGGTCCTCGCGCCACTCGGTTGGGACATGGGATCTCTTCCGGTAAGTGAACCAAGACGCCGCAGATCATCGCAAACGGGATGATCCGTATCTTGAGCACAAGGTTGCCTGAAGGTGACAGGCTTGCTTATTCATCGACGACCCCGGTGCGAGGACCCGTCAGTAATGTCCTCATCCGTCCTGCTATTGTCCGGTTGGTGAGTGCACGAGCGGTGCTGGTCACCGGAGCATCCAGGGGAATCGGACGGGCCGTCGCGACCGCCTTCGCCGCCGAGGGAGACCGCGTCGCGATCCACCACCGGGGGTCAGCGGACATCGCCGAACGGCTCCGCGCCGAGCTGCCAGGAGACGGTCACACGGTCGTCCAGGCCGACATCGCCGATCCCGATGCGGTCCGGCGCATGGTGGACGAGGCGGCGGACGCGCTCGGCGGGATCGACGTGCTGGTCAACAATGCCGGAGTCTTCTTCGAGCACCCGATCACCGAGGTCTCGTACGAGGACTGGCAGGCGGCATGGCGCCAGACGCTCGACCTCAACCTCGTGGGCGCGGCCAACGTCACCTGGTGCGCCGTACGGCACATGTCCCACGGCGGCAGGATCGTCAACGTCTCCTCGCGCGGCGCCTTCCGCGGGGAGCCGGACGGTCCGGCGTACGGAGCGAGCAAGGCTGGACTGAACGCCCTGGGCCAGTCGCTCGCCATCGCCCTGGCCCCCCACGGCATCGCCGTCGGTACCGTGGCACCGGGCTTCGTCGAGACCGACATGACCAGCGACCACCTCAAGCCGCCAAGGGGCGACGCGATCCGCGCCCAGAGCCCGTTCGACAGGGTGGCACGCCCCGAGGAGATCGCCACCGCCGTGCTCTACCTGGCCTCCCCCGCGGCCGAATGGTCCAGCGGCACCATCATCGACCTCAACGGCGCCTCCTACCTGCGGAGCTGACCCGCGTACGGAAAGCCCACCGGATCAGATGACGAGAGTCAATGGCCGAGTGGACGGCCATGTGGTGTACTCGATCGATCAAGATTCAATGCGTGAGCCGCCTTGATGGAGTCACCCCTCGTCCTGGAGACAGCTTGAGCAGTGATGTGCGCCGCCGGCCGTTCGTGATTTCAATCCTGATCATCTGCCTGCTGTCCGTCGGAGCGCGGGGCGGGTCGGCGTCGGCCTCCGGAGTGGGCACCGAGGCCGTGTTCAACAACCCGAACGGCGCCGCCGCCGAGCAGGACGCGATCGTCAACAAGGTCATCGATCTGATCCATGGAGCCGGGGACGGCTCGCTGATCCGCATGGCGATGTTCTACTGGGACGACGACCGTATCCCGGCAGCGCTGGCGGAGGCCTCCCGGGCGAACGTACGGGTCCAGGTGGTCGTGAGTTCGGGGATGAGCACGGACAGGGCCGCCCACTGGAACGTCCTGGCCTCCGCGCTCGGCACCGACCTGAGCAAGCCGTCCTGGATCCTGGAGTGCCCCCCGGGCCGGGGCTGCGTCGGCAACCGCACGCTCGGCACCGTCACGTCGATCAACCACAACAAGTTCTTCCTGTTCTCCAGCACCGGCGGAACCCCCGACGTGGTGGTGCAGTCCTCGGCCAACCTGCACGTCGGCCGTGACGGCACCAAGGGGTGGAACAACGCCCTGATCCTCACCGGGAACGACGGCATCTACAACGCCTACAGCCGCTACTTCGACGCTCTGAAGACACCGCCGGCGCAACAGCCGGCGGCGTGGAAGGACAACTACTACGACAGCGGGCAGGCCCCGGTCACATCGGGGAACGCGAAGATCCATTTCTATCCCCGCAAGGAGTCGAACGGCCTGCCTTACTCCGACCCAAGCGAGGACACGATCGCGACGGTCCTCGACCACATCGAGTGCAAGGGCAACTCGGTGGTCGGCACCGGCGACGGCACGCACCGCACGATCATCCGCGTCGCGACGATGATCTTCAGCCGGGCGTACCTGGCCCAGAAGCTGTGGGACCTGGACAACCAGGGGTGCTACGTGCAGGTCATCGACAGCTACAACCCGTCCAGCGCGGGTGAGGTGAGCGCGATGTCGAAGCTCCTCGCCGCCACCGGCAGCTCGTACGGCGGCCCGATCGTGTACTACTTCTGCGTGACAAGCGACCCGAACGTCGACCGGCAATGGGTCCACTCGAAGTACCTGACGGTCGAGGGCAAGTACTACGGCGTCCCGGACCGTAAGATCGTCTGGACCGGCAGCCACAACCTCAGCACGAACTCCCTGCGGCAGAGCGACGAGGCGATGCTCCAAGTCGAGGACGACACGGTGTTCGGCGCCTACTCCGGCAACTTCCAGGCCATGAAGAACGCCTCCGCCGCCACAGGCGTCCCCCGCCCGACCACCAACGGCCGCTCCACGGCCGGCCTGTGCCCGGCCGCCTAGACCATGCGCGCCCCCGACGTCGACCCGGCCGACCGGTAGCACGCCGAGGGTGTCGCCGGGCCCGCGTCGCCGTGCGGCACGAAGTCGATGTCGATCAGGTCGCGCCGAGGGTGGTGGGCCCCGGGTCGAGGGCTAGGCTCCCGGGGGCTCGAGATAGCCGCGAAGGTGCCGCGCGGTGAGCGAGTCCCCGTGGGCGACCAGGTCGGCGGGTGTGCCGGTGAACACCACCCGGCCGCCGTCCAGGCCGGCGCCCGGCCCTAGGTCGATGAGCCAGTCGGCGTGGGCCATCACCGCCTGGTGGTGCTCGATGACGATGACCGTGTTGCCGTCGTCGACCAGCCGGTCCAGCAGCGCGAGTAGCTGGTCCACATCCGCGAGGTGCAGGCCGGTGGTCGGCTCGTCGAGCACGTAGGTCGAGACCTTCTCCGCCATGTGGATGGCCAGCTTGAGCCGCTGACGCTCGCCCCCCGACAGGGTGGTGAGCGGCTGGCCCAGGCGGAGGTATCCGAGGCCCACGTCGGCGAGCCGATCGAGTATGGCCCTGGCCCCGCCCGAGGGGAAGAAGTCGCGGGCCTCGGTCACCGACATGCCCAGTACTTCGCTGATGTCCTTGCCGCGCAGCTTGTGGGTCAGCACTTCGGGTGTGAACCGCTTCCCCTCGCACTCCTCGCAGACGGACGCCACCCCGGCCATCATGGCCAGGTCGGTGTAGACCAGGCCGATGCCCTTGCAGTTGGGGCAGGCGCCTTCGGAGTTGGCGCTGAACAGTGCGGCCTTGACCCCGTTGGCCTTGGCGAAGGCCGTGCGGATGGGGTCGAGCAGGCCGCTGTAGGTGGCCGGGTTGCTGCGGCGCGACCCTCGGATCGCGGACTGGTCGACCACGATCACGCCCTCACGGCGAGGGAGGGAGCCGTGGACCAGCGAGCTCTTGCCCGATCCCGCGACGCCGGTGACCACGGTCAGCACACCAAGCGGGATGTCGACGCTGACGTCCTTGAGGTTGTGCAGGGTGGCGCCCGTGATGGACAGGTGTCCCTCGGGTTGGCGTACCTTTTCCCGCAGGCGGGCCCGGTGGTCCAGGTGCCGCCCGGTCAGGGTGCCCGACCTGCGGAGCCCGGCCACGTCACCGGTGAAGCACACCTGGCCCCCGGCCGAGCCCGCCCCCGGGCCGAGGTCCACCACGTGGTCGGCGATCTCGATCACCTCGGGCTTGTGCTCGACGACCAGGACCGTGTTGCCCTTGTCGCGCAGGCGGAGCAGCAGGTTGTTCATCCGCTGGATGTCGTGCGGGTGCAGGCCGACGGTCGGCTCGTCGAAGACGTAGGTGACGTCGGTCAGGCTGGAGCCGAGATGCCTCACCATCTTCACCCGCTGGGCCTCGCCACCGGACAGTGTGCCGGACTCGCGGTCCAGGCTCAGGTAGCCGAGGCCGATCTCGACCAGCGAGTCGAGGGTGTTGCGCAGGTTGCCGACCAGCGGCCCGACCGACGCGTCCTCGATGCCCTGGACGAAGCCGGCCAGGTCGCTGATCTGCATGGCCGAGCATTGGGCGATGTTGCGGCCGTCGATCGTGGAGGACAGCGCGGCGGGGTTGAGCCGGCTGCCGCCGCACGCGTGGCAGCCGGTGAAGGCCACGGCCCGGTCCACGAACGCCCGGATGTGGGACTGCATCGACTCGCGGTCCTTGGCGAGGTAGGACCGCTGCACCTTCACCACGAGCCCCTCGTAGGTGATGTTGTGGGTGCCGAGTTTGATTTTGGTGGCGGGTTTGTGCAGGAAGTCCTCCCACTGGGCGGGGGTGTAGTCCTTCAGCTTGACGTCGGGGTCGAAGAACCCGGAGTGTGCCAGTGTCTGCCAGTACCATGAGCCCACGGTGTACCCGGGGACGGTGATCGCTCCATCGTTGAGCGTGCGATCGACGTCCACGAGCTGGGCGATGTCGATCTCCGACACCCGGCCGAGCCCCTCGCATTCCGGGCACATGCCCTCGGGGCTGTTGAAGCTGAATACGCTCGAGGTGCCGACGTGGGGGGTGCCGAGCCGGCTGAAGACGATGCGAAGCATCGTGTGGGCGTCGGTCGCCGTGCCCACCGTGGAGCGGGAGTTGACGCCCATGCGCTCCTGGTCGACGACGATCGCCGCGCTCAGGTTGCGCAGGCCGTCGACGTCGGGCCGGCCGAGGTTCGGCATGAATGACTGGATGAAGGCCGTGTAGGTCTCGTTGATCAGACGCTGCGACTCCGCCGCGATGGTGCCGAAGACGAGGGAGGACTTCCCGGACCCCGACACCCCGGTGAACACGGTGAGCCGGCGCTTCGGGATGTCGAGCGAGATGTCGGCCAGGTTGTTCTCCCTGGCGCCGCGGACCTCGATCAGGTCGTGGGCGTCCGCGGCCGGCCGCTGCCCGGCGCTCATCGGGACAGTCCCTGTAAGGGCGGAACGGCTGTCCGGTCCACCGCCAACGCTCGGGTACGCATTCATGCTCCTTCGGGGGGCACCGGCGGCATTACCGGTCATCTTGAGAAAGACGTCGTCGAGTACAGGTTTGCGCAACCCTATTCCCCACGGCCACCTGCCCGCGCTGGAGCTCTACCAGGTTCCCGGCGAGAGCCCGATCTCCCGTCCAGCCCTGCTCCAGGAGGTCGCCCCCGACTTCACCGAGCGGTTCCCGATGTTGATCTGGCTCGAGGGCGACGAGCGGTTCAGCTGGTCGTCGTGGGGGTGGTGGCCAGGGTGCGGACGGCGTCGGTGAGGACGCTTCTGGCCTGGCGGACCACGGCCTCGTCGACGAAGCGGCCGTCCGGGAGGGCGACGGCGCCGACTCCGGCCGCCGCCACGACCTCGTTGGCCGCTGTGACCTCCTTCTCGGTGGGACGGTAGGCCGCCTCGATGACCGCGAGCTGGGCCGGGTGGATGGCGGCCCGGCCGCGAAAGCCCAACGTGCGGCCGACCCGGCAGGACTCGGCGAGGCCTTCCAGGTCATGGAAGTCGGTGTAGACCGACTGGACGGGCGCGGGCAGCCCTGCCGCCCTGGCGGCGACCACGAGACGGGAACGCGCCCAGGCGAGCCCCGCCTCGTCGCTGACGCCGAGGTCGGCCCGCAGGTCGGCCTCGCCCAAGCCGATGCTCGCGACCGCCGGATCGGCCGAGGCGATCTCGTAGGCCCGTTCGAGGCCGAGAGCGGACTCGATGAGCGGGTGCAGCTCGACGCCGGGCACGGCCTTGGCGACGTCACGGACATCGTCGGCCGACTGGACCTTCGGCACCCGGATTCCGGCCGTGCCCGCGCACAGGCCGCTGATGGCGTGCAGGTCCACCTGGCCGCAGGCAGTGCGCACGTCGTTGATCCGGATCTGGACGCGCGGCTGCGGGGTGGCGAGCAGCGCCACCACCTCGGCCCTGGCCATGCCCTTGTTGTCCGGCGCGACGGCGTCCTCGAGGTCGACGATCACTACGTCGGCGGGCCCGGCGAGCGCCTTGGCCACGAGCGCGGGCCTGTCGGCCGGCGCGTACAGCCAGGTCAGCATGAGATCACTCCGTCTGCAGGCGCGTGCGGCGAGGTCGGCATCAGATCACTCCCTTGTCGCGCAGGGCTTCCATGTCGGCGGGGGAAAGTCCCAGTTCTGAGAGGAGGTCGGCCGTGTCGGCGCCGTGGGCGCGGCCGGTCCAGCGGATGTCGCCGGGTGTGTCCGAGAGGCGGAACATGACGTTCTGCATCCGCAGCGGGCCGAGTTCCGGGTCCTCCACGGTGGTGACGGCGTCGAGGGCGGTCAGCTGCGGATCGGCCAGGACGTCCCGCACGTCGTAGATCGGCGCCACGGCCGCCTGTGCTTCCTCGAACGCGGCGAGGACCTCCTCGCGGGTGCGGGCGGCGACCCACGCCGCTACGGCCCCGTCCAGCTCGGCGACGTGCTCCACCCGTCCGGCGCCGGTGGCGAACCACGGCTCGGCGATGTACTCCGGCCGCCCGACCAGGCGCATGACGCGCTCGGCGATGTTCTGCGCCGAGGTCGAGACGGCCACCCAGGAGCCGTCCGCGCACCGGTAGGTGTTGCGCGGCGCGTTGTTCACCGAACGGTTGCCGGTGCGCGGCGGCACGACCCCGAGCCGGTCGTAGATCGTCGGCTGGGCGCCGAGCACGGTGAGGATGGGCTCGATGATCGACATGTCGACCACCTGCCCCGTGCCGGTGGATTCACGCGCGCGGAGCGCCGCCATCACGGCGTAGGCCGTCGCGAGGGCGCAGATGCCGTCGGCGAGGCCGAACGGCGGCAGGGTCGGCGGCCCGTCCGGCTCGCCGGTCATCGCGGCGAACCCGCTCATCGCCTCGGCCAGCGTGCCGAAGCCGGGCCGCTTCGCGTACGGCCCGAACTGGCCGAAGCCGGTGACGCGGGCTAGGACCAGGCGCGGGTTGGCCTCGCGGAGCCGGTCGTAGGACAGGTTCCATCGTTCCAGGGTTCCCGGACGGAAGTTCTCGATCACGACGTCGGCGTCACGTACCAGTGCGAGGAGCAGGTCCTGGCCTTCGGCCGCCGAGAGGTTGAGGGTCATGGTCCGCTTGTTGCGGCCCAGCATCTTCCACCACAGACCACCGGGTCCGTGCCCTCGGGAGGGGTCCGGCTTGGCGGGATGCTCGACCTTGACGACCTCCGCGCCGAAGTCACCGAGCAGCATCGCCGCCATCGGCCCCGCGAACAGCGTGGCAAGGTCGAGCACACGGACGCCCTCCAGGGCTTTCATCGGTGTTCCTCCATGATCGTGGCCCCGCCCTGCCGGGCCAGGCGGGCAGAGGTCATCTGAGAGCCTTGTCGATCTCGGTACGGCCGGGCATGGAGGTGCTGGCACCCTTTCGCTGGACCGACAGGGCAGCCGCCATGGCGGCGAAACGCAGGGCCTCTTCCTGGGGCCTCCCCTCGGCGCGGGCCACGGCGAGCGCGCCGACGAAGGTGTCCCCCGCGGCCGTGGTGTCGACGGCCTTCACCGGTACGGCCGGCACGCGCAGCCGCTCGCCGGAACGCGACCCGTACAACGCGCCCTCCCCGCCAAGCGTGATCACCGCTTCGGGAACAAGGTCCAGCAGCGCATCGAGCGCTTCGCCAGGGTCGGCGTGGCCGGTTATCGCCTCGGCCTCGTGCTCGTTGGGCACGATCAGGTCCACGGCGGCGAGCAGCTCGCGCGGCAGCTTCTGAGCGGGGGCGGGGGTGAGGATCACGGGGACCTTCGCCTGGCAGGCGGCCTCCACCACGGCCTCCATGGGCAGCTCCAACTGGAGCAGCAATGCGCCGGAGCGGCGGATGACCGCGAGGTCGTCCTCGGAGACTCCGGTCACGGTGCCGTTCGCGCCGGGGATCACGATGATCGAGTTGCCGCCCTCGTCGTCGACGACGATGTGCGCGACGCCGGAGGATCCCGGTACGACCCGGAGGCGGGTCACGTCGACGCCCGCCGATTCCAGCGACGCGCGCATGACCGGCCCGAACGCGTCGTCCCCCACCGCCCCGACGAAGGAGACATCGGCACCGGCACGAGCCGCGGCGATGGCCTGGTTCGCTCCCTTGCCGCCGGGGATCGTGCTGAACGCCCGTCCGGTCACCGTCTCACCCCGCTTGGGGGCTTTCGCTGTGTAGGCGACCAGGTCCATGTTGGCGCTGCCGAAAACCGAGATCATCGTATGTCCTCTCGCATGCCCGCCACCCGGCGGCCACCAATGGCCCGCGACCGCTGAGGCACCAAGATGATGGCCTGTCGCCTAGCTTGCCTGTCGCCCTGGGGCGGTCACGGAGTCCGGATCGCCAAGATACCGAGATCATCGGCCTGTCCCTGGCAGCCATCACCGGTCCGCTAGCGCCAGGGTGCGGCGGGTGAGTTCGTCGAAGCCGATGCCGTCGAAGCCTCGCATGCTGCTGGACAGCCGGTTCTTCAGTGCCCATTCGCGGGGGATGCCCGAGGCGCCGAGCAGGCCGCCCGCGATCGAACCCACCGTCGCCCCCGCCGAGTCGGTGTCCCAGCCCGCGGCCACCGCGCCAGCGATCGAGGCCGTGAAATCGCCCCGCCCGTGGGTCAGGGCCGCCGCGATGAGCGCCGCGTTGTTGATCGTGTGGACCCAGTGCAGGCCGCCGTGCCGCTCGTACAACCGGTCCACGACCCGCTCGAAGTCCGGCTCGGATTCGGCGTGCGCCACGGCCTCCCGCACGGCTCGCGCCAGGCGGGACTCCACGGGCACGACGGAGAGGCCCGCGGCGACCACCTCCTCTACCGAGGAGGCCACGAGAGATCGGGCGCACATGGCCGCGACCATCATCGCGCCGTAGACGCCGTTGGCGGTGTGGCTGAGGCGGGCGTCCCTCCAGGCGAACACGGCCGCCGTGCGCGGGTCCCCCGGGTTGGCCCAGCCGTACACGTCCGCCCTGATCAGGGCGCCGATCCACTCTCTGAACGGGTTGCGCCATGTCGCTGTGCGTGGCGGTTCCATCCCGTCCAGCAGGTTGCGGTACGCCACCCGCTCGGCGGTGAAGACGCGGCCGGCCGGTAGCTCGTCGAGCCACATCGTGCCGACGTCGGCGGTGGTGAAGTCACGGCCGAAGCGCTCCAGCAGGGAGAGGGCGAGGAGCGGGAAGTTCAGGTCGTCGTCCTCGGGCACGCCGTCGATGTTCTCCGCCAGCGAGTTGGCGGCGCTACGCCTGTTCCAGGGCCAGCGGGCGGCCACGTCGCCCGGCAGGCCGATCGCGGTGAACCAGCCACGGATCGGCCAGTTCCCCGTGGTCTCCGCGATCTCTCTGATGCCTTCGCGTGGGATCTTCTCCACCGGCTTGCCCAGCACGCACCCGGCGGCGCGCCCCAGCCAGGCCCCGAGCAGCCGATCAGGAAGCCTGCCAAAGAAATCCACACGGTCAGGAAGCCGCTCCCGGTCGATGGCCACCGCCGCGAATCCCCCGGCGGCGGTCGCGGAGATCGAGGGAAGGTCGGACGGCTCGGGAAGGGAGGACTTGATCAGCGCCAGCTCGTCCAGAAGCTCCCCCGCCAGGCTGCGCAGCCGCGGCGTGACGGGCTCGGGGGAGGCGCCCGCCCGGGGTGGCGCGTCATGTCCCCCGGCGGCGTGCCAGCGCGCGGCGATCCCGGCGACCTCCGGGGAACGGCCGTCCTCGGCCGCCTGGCGCAGCTCGTGCCCGACCAGGTCCTCCGGCTGTACCCAGGTGAGCCGGATGAGGCCGTCGGGCACGCCGAGATGTCCACCGTCAGGCGCGTGAAGGGGGCCGGTCATGCCGTTTCCCCTGTCGAGGTGTCCCAGGTGAGGGAGGTGAAGGCGGCCTCGTGGGCGCGGCGGGTTGCGAGGTCGCCGGCGTGGACCCTGCGGGCGACCTCGGCGATGGACACGCCCGGAGCGACGAGGTCGATCCTGCTGGCCTCGGCCACGGGGTCGAGCCACTCGGACGGCACCCCCTTGGCGCCGGAGAGTGCCCCGGCTATCGCGCCGCCCATGCTGGCGATCGAGTCGGCGTCGCGGCCGTAGTTGACGCCTCCAAGGACGGTGTCGCGGTAGTCGCCACCCGAGATGAGCAGGAAGGCGAGCGCCAGCGGCAGTTCCTCGATGCTGTGCAGGCGGCTCGGCCGCCGGGCGCCGAGCCCCTGGTCACGGTAGGTATCGGCGACGGTGTCGTACGGCGCGACCGCCTCGCGCAGCGCGCCGAAGGACCCATCCCAGTGGCCGAGGCCGCGGGCCCGCTCGCAGACGGCCTCAATGGCGGCCCGCGTGCCGTCACGCGCCAGCCGCAGGCAGGTCGCGACCACCGAGTCGGCGGTCGCGCCGGGGCGCATGGCCTCGGCGACGGCGGCGGCGAGCACCCCGGCGGCCTCCCTGCCGTAGCTGGACTGGTGGGCGCCCGCCAGGTCGATCGCCTCGGCGTACGCCGCGTCGGGGTTGGCGGCGTTCACGATGCCGACCGGTGCCATGTACATCGCGGCGCCGCAGTTGACGATGTTGCCGACGCCGGCCTCACGCGGGTCCACGTGGCCGTAGTGCAGGCGAAGGACCAGCCACTTCTCGGCGAGGAAGACCCGGTGCAGGGGCAGGGCCTCGGCCTCCAGCTCGGGGATCCAGCGCTTCTCCCCCATCATCTGCGGCACCAGGTGCTCGGCCGCCGCGTACGCGTCGAGGTGGCCGTCCACCTTCTCGTACACGCGGATGAGCGCGTGCGTCATGAGGGTGTCGTCGGTGACGTGGCCGTCGCCCTTGTGGTACGGCGCGATGGGCCTGGCGTTGCGCCAGTCCTCGAAGTACGGCGGGACGATGCCCGTCACGTACCCGTTGTAGCGTTCCTGGATCTGCTCGGGCGTCCAGCCCTCGGTCGCGCCGCCGAGCGCGTCGCCGACCGCCGCGCCCGTGACGCATCCGACGGCCTTGTCGGTCAGCAGGTCGTCCAGCGGCGTCATACGAGTCCTCCAGCGATGTCGATGAGATCCGTTCCGGCCAGGTCGGGCAGGCCGCAGCCGGTCAGCGTGCGGGCGGCGGCGCGCCAGCCCTCGGGGATGGCCTGGTAGCCGGTGAAGGCCCCCGTGAGCGCCCCGGTCAGGGCGGGGGCGGAGTCGGCGAGCGACGGCAGGCACGCGGCGGCGGGCACGGCGGCGCTCAGCGCGCCGCCCGACACCTCCGCGAGCGCGAGGGCGACCGCGACCGTCTGCGCGGCGGCGACGCCGTAGCTGTAGACGTGGTCGAGCAGGGCCGCGTCAAGGGCCGGGACCGCCGCGAAGGGGTCACCCGCCTCGCGCGCCACCGCGAGCGCGGTCCTGGTCGCGTGGCCGATCGCGGTGTCCTCCGGCAGCTCCGCCAGCGCCGCCTCGACGGCCGAGGTCATCGGGCCGCCCGCGACCAGCTTGGCGACCGCCGCCGCCATCGCGACCGCGGCGTGGACGCCGTCCCCGGCGTTGGTGACCGAGGCGTCGGCCCTAGGGTCGGCCCCGATCGCCCCGAAGGCCACCGCCCGCACGGCGGCCGCGTCGTCGAAGAAGTGCGGGTTGTCGTGCCCGCTGGCCGGAGGGAGCTTGCCCGCCGCCAGGTTGTCGAGCGCCGACCGCACCGAGATCCGTACCCGCAGGTCGGAGCGCCCCGCCAGCCTGCCGAACGCCTCGGCCCGGTCGTCGCGGATCGTCAGCGCGGTCCAGGCTAGCCACTCGGCGTCATCGGACGGGCCGATGGCCAGCGGCTCGACCGGCTGGTTCAGCGAGAACGGCACGGGCAGCGTCGTGACCCGGTGCTCCTCGGCGAAACCGTCCAGCTCCCTTTCCAGCCTCCTGCTCCACGGCGCCAGCAGCCTGGAGCGGTGCCGCGCCGACGGCCAGCCGGCCGCGTCGCCGATCGCGAGGCCGATGAAGGCGCCCCGGATCCTGTCCCCCGATGACATGTCCCTCCTCTATCCGCTATGCCGATTTCCATGAAGGGCTCGCCGCCACGAGTTCGGTGGCGGCGTCGAGTATGTGACGGCCGGCGACCGCTGGGAGGCATCTGCCCGTGACCGGGCCGATCTCCCTGGCCCAGCGTTCCGGTACGGCGGCCTCGCCGCGCCCCGCCCCCGCGAGGGCGCCGGCGATGGCCGCGGTGGTGTCGGCGTCCCTGCCGAGGTTGGCCGCCGAGACCACGGACTCCTCCACCTCGCCGGCGCCCATGAGGTATCCGGCGAAGGCGAGCGCGACCGCCTCGGGGGCCAGGTCCGTCCATGGGTAGTGGCGCACCACCACGGCCTCGTACAGCTCCTCGACCGAGCCCGCCGCCACGGCCGCGACGGCTGCCCGCAGGTTGCGTGAGGTCCAGGAGTCCCCGGGGACCGCGGCGATCCCGGCTTCGACCACCTCGCCGGGCAGGGCACCGGTCATCGCGACGGCCACCGCCGCCGCCACGGCCTGGCCGCCGTACACGCCCTCCCCGCTGTTGCTGACCACGCCGTCGACCGCCACCAGCCGCGCCGCCTCGCCCGGGTCCCCCGCGGCGAAGATCCCGTACGGCGCGGCGCGCATGGCGAGGCCGTCCGACCATCCGTGCTGGTGCCACAGGCCGGACAGCGGCGGATCGATGCCCCGGCGGAGCGCCTGGACGGCGCCGAGCTCGGAGAAGCCGGCGCCGCGCATCGGGCCGTCGATCATGGGGATGATCTGCTCGCGGTACTCCCTGGCGACGTCGGCGGAGGTCATCGCCGCGCCGTACCGGCACAGCAGCGAGGAGGCGAAGATGGTGTACTCCGTGTCGTCGGTGCCACCCTTGCCCGGCTCGATCTCGGTGAGGCGGCCCCAGCGCCGGGCGATCTCCTCCGGGGGCAGGTTCTCGGCGGGCCGCCCGAGGGCGTCGCCGGCCGCCAGTCCGAGCAGGCACCCCCGGGCGCGGGTCGGTTTCACTTGGTGTACCGCGCCAGAACCTTGTCGCCCTCCTCGACGAGCGTCTTGGCCGCCTGGTCGAGCGTGATCTTGTCGGCGAAGTACTGCTGGAGGGTGGGCGTGGCCACCTTGCTCTTCCACTCGTCGAACCCGTTCACCCGGAGGTAGGGCGCGACCACCAGGTTCTTGGCCGAGGCCGTCGCCACGTCCCAGCCGTTCTCCTTGGTCGTCATGGAGGGGTCGCTCGCGGCCTTCGTACTGGTCGGGAGCAGCCAGTCGCCCTTGGCGAGCTTGGCCTGGTTGGCGCTGTTCAGGAAGAAGGAGATGAACTTGGTCGCCTGGTCGGGGTACTTGCTGTCGGCGGCGACCGACAGCGTCTGCGAGGTGGCGCCCTGATTGGTGCTGGTGCCCTTCAGCGGCGGGATCGTGATCCACTGGAAGCCGGGAGGAGCCTGCTCTACGACCTGCTGGCGCAGGTAGACGCCCGCCGGGAGCAGGGCGTACTTGCCCGCGTAGAAGCCGGGCAGCGGGTCGGCGGTGCCCATGCCGAGCGCGGACGGGTCGGCCGACTTGTCCTTGTAGAGCTGGTCGTGGATCCGCTGGAGCACCTCGCGCTCCTCCGGGCCGACCTTGACCGTCGCCTTGGCGCCGTCGGTCTGGAAGAACGTGCCGCCGAAGTTCAGGCCGAGGTTGAGCACCTTGTTGACCGGCGACTTCAGCGGCCACGCAACCCCGAAGCTGCCGTCCTTGGTGAGCTTCTTGCTGATCTGGGCGAACTCGTCCCAGGTCCACGGTTGGTCCGGGGTCGGGACGCGCACCTTCGCCGCGTCGAGCAGCTTCTTGTTGGCGATGATGACCTGCGACTCCTGGAGGAACGGCACGCCGTACACGCCCTTGCCGCCCTTGCCGTCGCCGAAGGTGACGGTGTCCCAGGCGGGTTGCGGGATGTCGCTCTTCAGGTCGGCGGGCAGCTTTCCTGACAGGTCCGCCAGGTAGCCGCGGGAGGCGAACCCGGCGAGCGCCGGTGAGTCGTCGTGGATGACGTCCGGCGGGTCACCGGCCTCGAACGACGTGACGAGCTGGTCGTTGACGTTGTCCCAGCTTCCCTGGACGTACTCGACCTTGGTGTTCGGGTTGGACTTGTTCCACTCGTCGACGATCTGCTTGTTGGCGGCGATGGACTCCTTCTGCCATGCGAGGCTCAGGAACTTCAGGGTCACCGGCCCGCCGGCCTTGTCGCCACCACCGGTGGCCGCCGACGAGCAGCCGGCCGCCAGCGCGACGATCGCCGCCGCCGCGGCGAGTGCGGTTCTTGTACGCAAGAGATTCTCCAATCGGGGGTGCTGTGGCCAGGGGGCTATCCCTTGACGGCGCCGGTCATCAGGCCCGATCTGAGCCGTCTCTGGATGATCGCGAAGAACACCAGGCTCGGGATCGTGGCCAGCAGCGAGGCCGCCGCGAGCGGGCCTAGACGTACGACCCCCTCCGCGCCGGTGAACTTGACGAGGGTCAGTGGCAGGGTCGCCACGCCGGGGTCCTTGAGGACGACCAGCGCGAACAGGAACTCGTTCCAGGAGGAGATGAAGGCGAACAGCGACGTGGCCACGACGCCGGGGGCGAGCAGCGGCGCCACCACCTTCACCAGCGAGCGGACACGGCCCGCGCCGTCGACCGCCGCGGCCTCCTCCAACTCGCGCGGCACCGCGCGGACGTACCCCTGGAGCATCCACAGCGCGAACGGCAGCACGAACGTGACGTGCACGATGGTGAGGCCGGGCAGGGTGTTCACGAGGTCCAGGCGCCGCAGCACCATGAACAGCGGGATGATGATCAGGATGAACGGGAAGACCTGGCTGACCAGCACCCAGCCGACCGCGAGCCTGCTGACGAGCGAGCGGTGACGGGCCATCGCGTACGCCGCCGGCAGCGCGAGCACCACCGTGAGCACTGAGCTCGCGACGGCGACGACCAGGCTGCGCAGGGCGCTGCCGACGAGGTCCTGCTCGGCGAAGGCGTCGGTGAAGTTCGTGAGGATCGGATGGCGCGGGATCCAGGTGGGGGTCAGGCTCGCCATCTCCTGCGAGGTCTTGAGCGCCGTGGACAGCAGCCAGACCAGCGGGAACGCCAGGAATATCACGTACCCGAGCAGGGCGAGGTACTGAAGTGGCCTGCGCATGTCAGTTCGCCTCCCGCAGCTGCCGCCCGATGTAGAGACCCAGCACGGCGAGCACGACGATCACGAAGGCGACGCCCAGCGTGGCGGCGTAGCCGAAGAAGCCGTAGCGGAAGGCCTCCTCGTAGGCGAAGAGCATCGGCAGCCGCGTCTGCCCGCCCGGGCCGCCCTGGGTGAGCACGTACACCAGGCCGAACTGGTTGATGTTCCAGACGAAGTCCAGCGAGGTGATCGTCACGATGACCGGGCGGAGCTGCGGGAGCGTGATGCTCCAGAAGCGGCGCAACGTCGTGGCCCCGTCCATGTGACCGGCCTCGTACAGCTCCTTGGGGACGGTCTGCAGTCCCGCGAGCAGCACCACCGTGGTCTGCGGCATGCCCGTCCAGATGCCGACGACGATGATCGCCGGGAGCGCGATGGAGAAGTCGTTGAGCCAGTCGACGTTGTGGCCGATCACCCCCAGCTGCTGGAGCACGCTGTTGAGGATCCCGGCGTTGGGGTGGTAGACGAGCCGCCACATCAGGCCGATGACCACCGGCGGCATCGCCCACGGCACCAGCACGAGCACCCGCGCGAAGGACCGGAACCGCAGGTTCTCGTTCAGCAGCAGGGCGAGCCCGAGCGAGGCGAGGAACTGCAGCACGGTGACCGAGACCGCCCAGATCAGCCCGATGCGGAACGACGCCCAGAAGTCGCCGTCGGTGAGCAGGTCGCCGAAGTTGGACAGGCCCACGAAGGACGTCACGGCGTTGCGCCCTGACCTGGCGTCGGTGAAGGCCAGGAAGATGCCGTAGAGCAGCGGGCCGACGCTGAAGACCAGCACCGGCACGAGGGCGGGGAGCATGAGGATGAGCGTCTCGCGCCCCTGCCGGCCCTTCGTTCCCCTGCGAGGGCGATCCGTGGAGGGCCTTCGAGCTCTTTCGGCCGTCAGGGTCATGGAGTCTCCTCCCCCATGGTGGAGGCGCGGGTCACGAGCCGGGGTTCGACGGTGACCACCCGGGGCGGCCGCTCGCCGTGGCGCAGGCGGTCGAGCAGGAGCTCGGCCGCGGCGCGCCCGCGCTCGGCGGAGCCCAGCGAGACGCTCGTCAGCGGCGGCCAGGCGAGCGTGGCGAGGTCGGTGTCGTCCATGCCGACCACGGCGACGTCCTCCGGCACCCGCCGTCTCTCGCGCCGCAGGACGTCGAGCGCCCCGAGCGCGATCAGGTCGTTGGCGCACAGCAGGGCGTCGAGGTCCGGCGCGCGTTCCAGCAGGCGGGCGGTCGCCCTGCCGCCGTCTGCGCGGTAGAAGTCGCCCACCTCGACCAGGTCCCGGTCGTACGGCAGGCCGAGTGCTTGGAGCGCCTCGGCGTAGCCCGCGGAGCGGTGGGCGCCGGGCACGGTGTCGAGCGGGCCGTTCACGAAGCCGATGCGGCGCCGGCCCAGCCCGTGGAGGTGCTCCACGGCCAGCCGCACGCCCCTGCGGGAGTCGGCGCGCACGTTGTCGACATGGGTGCCGTCCGGCACGGTGCCGATGATCACGATGGGCGCGCGGGCGGAGGCGAACGTCTTCAGGTGCTCGTCGGTCACGCGCAGCGGGATCATGATGAGCCCGTCGATGTACCGCTCCCCGAGGCCACGCAGCACGTCGATCTCGTCGGCCGCGTCCACGTTGGTGGAGTGCAGGACGAGCCGGTAGCCGGCCGCCTTGAACACCGGCTGGATCTCGCGGATCATCGCGAGGTACACCGGGTTGCCTATGTCGGCCATCGCGAAGCCGAGCTGGTTGCTGCGCCGCGACTTCAGTGACCTGGCGACCGAGTTCGGCACGTAGCCGAGCTCGCGGGCGGCGCTCATCACGCGGCGCTCGGTCTCCGCCTTGGTGGGGAGCCCGTTGAGCACGCGCGACACCGAGGCGATCGATACGCCCGCGCGCTGGGCGATCGTCGTGATCGTCGGCCCGTCACTCACGTGTCACCCCGGTCGTCCGAAATTGTAAACGTTTACAGAAAGTACCGTCAAGCCGCTGTAAACGTTTACGGAGTAAGAACATGTAACCTGTACGACACATCCATCGTCAAGTCACGATCGGGTAAACACGGACAAATCCGACGCATCATCCGGATCGGGCAGGCCTTGTCAGTGCTCGTGGACGGTGGCGGGCGCGCGGGGTGGGTCTCGACCCCGTCCACCCACGCGATCCGCGTGACCGGCCTCGGGCTCGCGGTACTCGCCGTCGTCGCGGGAGCCCGCCTGCTCCCGCTACGGCGGCGCGGACGGTCAGGTCGATGACTGCGGGGAGGTGGGCAGCTCGTCGTCGGGGTCGTAGGGCAGGAAGGAGGTCCCCAGCTTCGCCTGCCAGCCGACCGTCAGCAGCCTCCCGTTCCGCTCGTCCGGAGCCTGCGGGAGGAAGCCGATGTCGATCGGCGTGCCGAAGGCGACGGTGAGGAAGGGGGCGGGCGTGTTGAGGCTCATCGCAGCGCCGCCTTTACCTCTTCCTCGCCGACGAGGGGATCGTTGCTCGGGCCGTTGTCCTCGAACGACGGGACGGCCCGCGCGCTGGGTGAGGGGACGGGCGGCGGAGCGGGGTCGCCGGGAGCCGCGTTGTGATACTCCGGGTAGTTCGCCTGGTAGTCGATCATCGCCTGGGTGATGTCGGCCTCGGCGAACCGGGGACCCCAGAACTGCGCCGACACCGCTAGCCCCTGCGCGTAACCGATCGGGAAGCTCACCATCGGCCAGCCGAGCGCGTTGGGCACCTGGTAGTAGGCACGGTAGACCGGGAAGCCCGGCCCCCCGGACCGCTGCCCGACGACGTCGCCGATCGCCATGACGAGCATGAAGTCGACTCCGTGGTCGCGCAGCGCCTTGGCGTAGTTGCCGATCAGCCGCCGGCGCCGCTGCTCGCCCTCGTACCGCACAGCGCCGGAGATCCCGCCGTTGAACCGGTCCGCGGCGGCGAAGCTCGCCACCGGCTCGCCGGGGGCCCGGCGGCCGTACTGGCTGGTGAGGGCGGCGACCGCGGCGGCGGACGGTATGCCGCTGGCGCAGAAGTCGGCGACCGCCGCCGCGTAGCGCACCTCGTACCGGTTGGAGTTGACGACCGCGGCGGAGGGCGACACCGGTGAGCCGTCCACGGTGGCCAGCACGTCGGACGAGGCGAAGTAGGGATTCTGGGTGCGGTCGGTCATGTCCAGGCCGGGGAAGTCGATGATCTGGGCCCCCAGGCTCCGCAACTGGCCGGCCAGTCGGTTGAAGGCCGCCAGGTGACCGGCGCCGTACGTCGACTGCGGGCTGACGCCGACCTTGATCGATCCGTTGACGTTCATCCAGTCGGTCTGCGGGATGCCGATGGTCACGCCCTGCAGCGGCCCGCGGCCTCGGCGCGGGCTCAGCGGGATCCTCGGGAACGGGTCAGGCGCGGACAGCGTCTGCAGGTCGTTGACGGGGTCGGGGCCGAGGATGGTGGCGAGGATCAACGCGGAGTCGCGGGCGCTGCGGCTCATCGGGCCCAGCACGTCGTAGCCCGGAGACAGCGGCATCACTCCGGCGATCGAGACGGTGCCGAGCGACGGCTTGATCCCGGAGGCTCCGTTGGCGGCCGAGGGCATGATGATGCTGCCGCCGGTCTCCTCGCCGATACAGGCCGCGGCGAGCCGGGCGACCGGCGCGACACCGGAGCCCTGGCTCGATCCCCCGGGGACGTAGGCGGTGTTCCACGCGTTGCCGGCGAAGGTGCCGGTGATGGATCCGGAGAAGGCCGAGCAGATCGTGCTGCCCAGCAGGACCACGCCGGCCGCACGCAGCCGGGACACCACGGTGGCGTCCTGGAGTGCGAGGTTCCCTGCGAAGAAGGGCGTGCCATTCTGCGCGTTGAGACCCTGGATGCCGACCGAGTCCTTGATTCCCATGGGCACGCCGCACAGCAGCGGTACCGGATCGCCGTTGCGGCGGTACGCCGCGATCCGGCTGTCCGCGGCCTTGGCGGCGGCGAGCGCGCCCGCCTGGTCGACGCGGACGAAGGCGTTGTAGAGCCCGTTGTTCCCATAGGTGTCGAAAGGGCCGTTGAACTTGTTGATCCGGTCCAGGTACGCCTGGGTCAGCTCGACGCTCGACACCTTCCCGGCGCGCAGCAGCGCCGCCAGCTCGAAGATCTCGTAGTCGACCAGCCGTGACCGGCGTGGAATGTCCCTCACCGACGGCAGCGACGCCCGGTCGAGGTCGTCCTTGCCCGACCCGGACCCGCTCGGCGTGCCGGCGGCCGACGCCCTCGCCACTCCGCCGCCCAGCGTCACGGCCAGTGCCGTGCCGGCGGCCGCCGTGCCCGCGCCGCCGATCAGGGATCGGCGGCTCAACGTGATCCGGTCGACGCGAGCGGCCCGCTCGGTGATCTCTCCGGCCTGGCCCGCGTCATCGTGTTGCCCCACGTCCGTACCTCATCTCTGCCGTGGTTCTCGCACGCGACAGGGGCACCGCCGGGCGCTGACCCGTCGACACCCCAGCACGTCTGGCGAGATGATAAGGAGAGATCATTTCTTCTAGGTACATAGATCATGACGCGGACATTTCGGATGATCTACCTGTTTTTCCCACGAAAAGTCAGAGTGTTCGGCGCCACACATCGATGGCCTGCACCGGACGCATGCCGACCGACAGGTAGAGATCCAGCGCCGGGGAGCTGTTGCCCGCGTCCACGTGCAGGTACGTACCGGCCCTCCCCCGGCTCACGTCGGCGGCGAAGGCCCTCTTCAGCAGCAACCGTCCGAGGCCCCTCCCGCGGAACCCCGGAAGCACCGACAGGATCCGGACATACCCGCAGTTCTCATCGGAGACGAACATGTCGCTGCCGAGCAGCATCGCCGCCGGCCGGCCGTCCACCTTGGCCAGAAGGAGCTGCGACCAGTCGTGGGTGCCAGAGGAGTCGAAGTCCTCCTTCCACCGGTCGTACTCCTTCGGCACGAACCCGAAGTGCTCGGCGAAGCCCTCCTGGTGGATCCGGTGGGCGGCACGCGTCATCTCCTCGGACCCGGCCGCCTGGTGGACGGTCACCCCGGGGAGGGAGCCCGGGTCCACCTCGGCGTGGTCGGCCCTCAGGCGGTGGAAGCTGGTGGCCGCCTCGAAGCCGTACTCCTTGGCCAGCGCCTGCTTGGCGTGGTCCTGGCGGTAGATCCCGATGCCGGCCACCGCGTGCGGGTGGCCGAGCTCCCCGGCGACCTCCCGGGCGCGCTCGAGCACGGCGTCCCACAGCCAGGGGGTCACCTCGGGTTCGCTGGAACAGACCTCGATCTCGACGTCGGGGGTGTCGCCCTGCCGGCAGGCGTAACCCCATCCCACCGGCGCCCTGTCGTCGCCGCGCCGGTACACCAGCCAGCCGTCACGCCCGAGGTCGAACCCCGGCGCGGCCAGCCCGTCGGCCACGTCCTCCTCGGTCATGTCAGGGTGGCCGAGTACCTCGGTGTCACAGCCGGACACCAGCCCGTAGACGGCAGGGACGTCCTCCATCGCCGGCCGCCTGACGTCGTATGCGTTCATGATTGCGTTCATGTCTTCGTTCTAGCGGCGGCCACTTGCCGGGCACTGGGCCGGCACTTGGCGCCCGCCGACTGAGGCATGATGGCGTCGATCACACGACTCCTGAACGGAGGCCGACATGGAACTACGCGAATTCTTCGAGAACCTGTCCGGGGCCCGGCGGGTGTACGGCGACCCGTACGAGAAGGACGGCGCCACGATCATCCCGGCGGTCACGGTGTACGCCGGTGGCGGGTTCGGCACGGGCGAGGTGAGAGGCGAGACGCCCAGCGGCACGGGAGGCGGCGGGGGCGCGATAGCCCGCCCCGTCGGCGCGTACGTCATCAGGGAGGGCAAGGTGTCGTGGAAACCCGCCATCGACGTCACCCGCATGGTGCTGGGCGGCCAGATCCTCTGCGGGCTCGCCCTGATCATGTACGGGCTCCGCTCAGGAAGCCGCGCGGAACGCCGTCATGGCGGGTGAGACGGGCCACTATTCTTGGCAGCTATGGCCCGCACCCGCCTCTACCGCAACGGTGTCCTGGAAGCCGAGGGCTTTCCCATCGCCGACGTCTCCGACCACATCAAGGACCCTTCGGCCACGGTGTGGTTCGACCTGCTGGCCCCGAGCCCCGAGAAGCTCGCCGTCATCAGCGAGGAGCTGGGGCTGCACCCGCTGGCCGTCGAGGACGTGCTCCACCCGCACCAGAGGCCCAAGCTCGACGTCTACGACAGCCACCTGTTCCTGACGGTGTACGCCGTCAGGCTGGGCGAGGGGGAGGATGCCTCCGCCCTCGAACTGACCGAGGTGTCGATCTTCGTCACCGGCAACGCCGTGGTGACCGTCCGCTCGGACGACACGTGCGACATCGACGCGGTCGTGGCGCGCTGGGACGCCAGCCCGGGGCTCACCAAGCACGGGGTGTCGTTCCTGCTGCACTCACTGCTCGACTACGTGGTGGACGGCCACTTCGACGTCGCCCAGATGCTGGACGACCGGGTCGAGGCGCTTGAGGACCAGCTCTTCACCGACCACCCGGGCAACGGCCGCGAGATGCAGCGCCAGATGTTCGACCTGCGCCGCACCACGGTGCGGTTCCGCCGGGTCGTCGTGCCGATGCGCGAGGTGGTGAACAGCCTCCTTCGCCGGGACCTGGGCGTGGTCGAGGAGGAGATGTCGCCCTACTACCAGGACGTCTACGACCACGTGCTCCGGGTCTCAGAGTGGACCGAGTCGCTGCGCGACCTGGTGGGCAACGTCTACGAGACCCACCTGAACCTCCAGGGCTACCGGATGAACGACATCATGAAGCGGGTGACGAGCTGGGCCGCCATCATCGCGGTCCCCACCCTGATCACCGGCTTCTACGGGCAGAACATCCCGTTCCCCGGCTTCTCGCAGACGGTCGGCTTCTGGTCCTCCAGCCTGCTGATCCTGGTCGCCTCGTCCATCCTCTACGTCGTCTTCCGCAAGAAGGACTGGATCTGACGCTCGCGAGAGGGCCCGGTATCCAGATGACTCAGGAGCGGCCGACGGCCTCGTCGACCCAGCCGCCGGCGAGCACCGCGTCGAGCAGCAGAGATCCCGCGCCGAGGATGGCGGCGTTCGGCCCGGCCCGGGTGACGTCGATCTTGAGGTCGCGGGTGGCCAGGGGCAGGCACCGCTCGTAGACCGCGCCCCTGATAGCGGCGATGAGCTGCTCGGCGGCCGACAGGCTGCCCCCGATCACCACCGCGTCCGGATTGAAGAAGTTGACCAGCGGGATAAGCACGTCGCCGATGAGCCGTCCGGCTCCGCGTACCAGGTTGGTGGCCTGCGGAACGCCGTCGGCCACCAGCCCGACGATACGTGCGGGATGTTGGACCTCGATGCCCTGCTCGGCGAGGGCGGCGATCAGCGCGGCGCCGCTGGCGTAGGCCTCCAGGCAGTCGGAATGCCCGCACGAGCACATCACCGAACGGTCGCCACGCACGCGGACGTGGCTGATGTCGCCGGCCGCCCCGCGCCCGCGGTGCAGCCGGCCGCCCGCGATGATGCCGCAGCCGATGCCGGTGCCGACCTTGAGGACCATGAGGTTCTCGCAGCCGGGCCAGGCGAGGTACTCCCCCGCGGCCATCAGGTTCGCGTCGTTCTCCACCAGGATCGGGACGTCGAACCGGGTGGCCAGGTGCGCGCCGACGGGGTACTCGTTCCAGCCCGGCATGCGCGACGGCGAAATGACCGTGCCGTCGGCAGGGTCGACCGGGCCGGGGACGCCGATGCCGACTCCCCGCACCGGGAGGCCGCCACCGCGTGTCTCGACGAGCTCCTCCAGCCGGGTGGCGAGCCAGTCGAGCGTGGCCTCGGCTCCGCCCCCTATGTCGCAGGCGTGCTGGACGATGGCGACCGGCGTGCCGCTGAGGTCTACCAGGCCCAGCCGGGCGTGGTGGCTGCCGAGGTCGGCGACCGCGAGCAGCCCCGCCTCCGGGGCGAGCTTGAGACGCCGGGGGCGCCGACCGCCCCTGGACAGCCCCGCGCCCTCCTCCTGCAGCAGACCTGCGTCGATCAGCTCCTCGACCCGCAGCGACACGCTCGACGGGGCGAGGCCGGAATGCCTGGCCAGTTCGGCTCGCGACTCGGCGTGGCCCCGCGCGACGAGACGGATGAGCTCACCTTTGCCTGACACAGGGAGATGCATACCACGTCCCCACTTAGTGCGGCAATCAATTGACTTAAGCCGACATCGACCTCTATCGTCCGTAAAAAATTCGAATCCGAATGAAGTCGGATGGTAAACGATGGTCGAGGCGCGCCGGCCCGGCCCCAGCAACGCTCATCAAAGAATGGAGTTGGTGATGGTGCACGCTCCCGCACTGTCACGCAGGCGCCGCGCGGCGCTGACCGTGGTCACCGTGTTGTCGCTGGCCGGTGTGGCCGCCTGCTCGGGAAGCGGCGGCTCGGCCGCCGTGCCTCCCGGTGCTCCGGGCGACTCGGGCAAGAAGGCCGACGACGCCTTCGCAAAGGCCCCGGTCGCCGCGGCGTCCGAGATCCTGCCCGGCTCGACGATGGAGAAGATCAAGAAGCGCGGCGAGCTCATCGTCGGCGGCTCGCTCGACGCGCCGCTGCTCTCCCAGCAGAACCCGGTGACGGGCCAGGTGGAGGGCTTCGACGCCGACCTCGGCAAGCTGCTGGCGAAGTACATCATCGGCGAGCCCAAAGTGAGGATCGTGAACTCGGCGTCGGAGACCCGGGAGGCGCTGCTGTCCAACGGCACCGTCGACGTGGTGTTCCAGACCTACACGATCACGCCGGAACGCGCCAAGCAGGTCGCCTTCGCCGGGCCGTACTACACCTCCGGCCTCGCCGTGGCGGTCAAGAAGGGCACCACCGGCATCGCCAAGCCGGAGGACCTCGACGGCAAGACCGTCATCGCGGGCGCGAACACCCCGGCCATCCCTGCCATCAAGAAGGTCGCCCCGAACGCCAAGATCGTCACCTTCGGCAGCGACCCCGAGTGCGTCCAGGCGCTCAAGCAGGACCGGGGCGTCGCCTACGTCCAGGACCAGTCGCTTCTCGTCGCCGACGGCAAGACCGAGCCCGAGCTGCAGGTGGTCGGCGAGCCGTTCACAACGGACCCGTACGGCATCGGCCTCAAGCACGGCGACGACCAGATGAAGAAGTTCGTGAACGACTGGCTGAAGAAGGCGCAGGACGCCGGCCTGTGGCAGCAGGCGTGGAAGAACTCGATCGGCACGGTCGTGCAGGGCGACGCCCCCGCGCCGCCGGCCATCGGCTCGGTCCCGGGCTCGTAGGTCGTCACTCCCGATGGACGCCCTGCTCGGCAACCTCCCGGCGCTGCGTGAGGGCCTGGTCGTCACCCTGCAGCTCACGCTGCTCGCCTTCGCGGGCGCGTTCGTGGTCGGCATCCTCGTGGCCACGGCGCGTGTGAGCCCGGTCCCCGTGCTGCGCGCCGCCGGGACGTTCTACGTCGAGACGCTGCAGAACATCCCCCTCCTGGTCCTGCTGATCCTGGCCGTCTTCGGGCTGCCGGAGATCGGTGTCCAGGCGGAACTGTTCACGACCGCGGCGATGGTGATCGCGTTGTACCAGGCCGCCTACGTGGCGGAGGCGCTGCGGTCGGGGATCAACTCGGTCCCCGCCGGGCAGGGCGAGGCGGCCCGGGCAATGGGGCTGGGCTTCACGGGGTCGCTGCGGCATGTGGTGCTGCCCCAGGCGCTCGGCACGGTCGTCCAGCCGCTCGGCAACATCTTCATCATGCTCACGATGAACACCTCCCTGGCGGCGGCCGTCGGCGTCGTCGAGCTCACCGCCGCCGCCAACCGGGTCAACCTCATCGAGGCACAGCCCATCCCGATCTTCGTGGGAGCAGGTGTGGCGTACATGCTGCTGTCGTCGGTGGTCGGGTTCGTCACCGGCGTGCTGGAGCGAAAGCTGGCGGTGGCCCGGTGAGCGGCGGCCGCCTGCTCTTCGACGAGCCCGGGCCGCGCGCCCGCAGCCGTATCCGCGTCGCCACCGTCGTCTTCTCGCTCGTGGCGCTCGGCCTGGTGGCTCTGGCCGTACGCCAGTTCGCCGCCAACGGGCAGCTCGACGCGGCGCGGTGGCAGCCGTACGCCACCTGGCCGATGTGGCGCTACCTGCTCAACGGGCTCTGGTCGACCGTCCTCGCGGCCGTGGTCTCCGCCGCGCTGGCCATGGCCGGCGGCCTGGGACTCGCGCTCGGCCGGCTGTCCCCGCGGCGCCCGGTGCGCTGGACGTCGGGAGCGTACGTCGAGATCGTACGGACGATCCCGGCGTTGCTGCTCGTCTACGTGGTGCTGTTCGCGCTGCCGAGGTACGGCCTGGACCTGCCACTGTTCTGGAAGCTCACGGTGCCGCTCTCGGTGTCGAACGCGGCGTCGTTCGCCGAGATCTTCCGCGCGGGCATCCTGTCGATCGAACGCGGCCAGACCGAGGCGGGCCTCGCCGTCGGACTGACGCGCGGCCAGACGCTGCGGGCGATCGTGCTTCCCCAGGCGGCCCGGCGCGTGCTGCCGTCGATCGTCAGCCAGTCGGTCGGCCTGCTCAAGGACACCTCGCTGGGGTTCGTAGTGAGCTACGCCGAGCTGCTCTACAGCGGCAAGGTCCTGGCGAACTACAACCACCTGTTGATCCAGACCTACATCGTCGTGGCGCTGATCTATCTGGTGGTGAACGCGTCGCTGTCCAAGCTCGCCCGCACGCTGGAAGCCCGCTAGGCGAGAGCGGAGCGGCGCGCCGGGGCCACGGCCGCGACGCCACCGGGTCCCCCGGCGGCTCCGGAGGCGACGCTCCATGCCTGACGGCTCAGCGGGCCCCGGCCACAGTTCCATGATCAAGAAAGGCAACGGCATGTACGCGCGTCTCGCGGAGGTCCTCCGGTCAGGCTTCACCGAGAGCGTCCACTTCGGCAGCGTCGCCGGCCTGGCGCCGGACGGGACCCTGGCGCTCTCGCGCGGCGCCGTGGACGAGCCGATGCTGCCGCGCTCTTCCGCGAAGCCCTTCCAAGCCGTCGCCTGCCTCGCCTCCGGCGCGGCCCTCTACGGCTCGCGCCTCGCGATCGCGGCGGGAAGTCACACAGGGGAGGACTTCCACGCCACGCTCGTCGGCAAGATGCTGGAGGAGGCCGCGCTCGGCCCGGACGCGCTGCGCTGCCCCGCCGACTGGCCGGAGGACGAGCCCACGCGGCACGCGCTGATCCGGGCGGGTGAGGACCGGACCCCGGTGCGAATGAACTGCTCTGGCAAGCACGCGGCGATGCTGCTCGCCTGCGTCGCGTCGGGCTGGGAGACCGCGTCCTACCTCACCATCTCCCACCCGCTGCAGCGCCGCGTCCGTTCGGTCATCCAGAGGCTGTCCGGCGAGAAGAGCACGCACACGGCCGTGGACGGCTGCGGCGCTCCGCTGTTCGCGCTGTCCCTCACGGGGCTGGCGCGGGCGGTGCGGGCGCTCGCGACCGCCGCGCAGGACACCCCGGAGCGAGCGGTGGCCGACGCGATGCGGTCGTTCCCCGAGTACGTCGGGGGCAGCGGGCACCTCAACACCGAGCTGATGCGCGCGCTGCCGGGGTCGATCGTGAAGGGCGGCGCGGAGGGCGTTCTCGTCGCCGCCACGCCTAGAGGCCACACGGTGGCCGTCAAGGTCATCGACGGCGGCCCGAGGGCGACGTCCGCGATCGCCCTTGCCGCGCTCGCCGAGCTGGGGGCGGACCTCACCGGCACTGAGGCGTTCACCACGGTCCCGATCCTCGGTGGCGGCCGTCCCGTCGGCGAGATCCACGCTAGCCACTGAGAGAACCAGATGAGCCTGACGTACGAGATCTGCGTCGACAGCACCGAAGCCGCTCTCGCGGCCGAACGGGCGGGCGCGCAACGGGTGGAGCGGGGCGCCGGGACGCCGGACCCCCAGTGCGCCGGCGCGACTCAACCGGTGCAGGTGCTGGACCCGCCGAGGCTCACCATCGCCTGGTAGACCTCTTCGGGCCGCATGGGGGGTTCGGGCAGCGGGTGAGCCCGGCCGGCGCGGAAGGCGTCGAGCATCAGGCCGAGGTGGCGGCGCCACGCGTTGGGGCAGACGGCGCTGGTCGCCTCGGTGATGCGGGTGTGGGACCAGATCACGAAGGCCAGGTCCTCCGCGGTGACGTCGGACCGGACCGCGCCCTCCTCCTGCGCCCGTTCGACGATGCGGCGGCTCAACTCGTTGATGCTGCCCTGGGTGCGCTCCATGCACTCCGCGTGGGGGAAGCGCATCGAGGCCAGATCGTTGAAGCCCCGGTCGTCGGCCTGGAGCTCGCACAGCTTCTCGAGGTAGAAGGCGAACGCCTCCCAGGCGTCGTCCATGCTCAGGGCCTGCTCCGCGCGCTCCAGCCAGGTGCGGAGCTTGTCGACGAATATCGCCTCGACCAGGTCCATCCGGGTCGGGAAATTACGGTAGAGCGTGCCGATGGCCACGCCGGCCTTCCTGGCGATCTGTTCGAGCGGAGCGTCGAGCCCTTCTGAGGCGAAGACGGCCCGGGCGGCGGCCACGACGGCGTCACGGTTGCGCTGCGCGTCGCGGCGCAGGGGCCGGGCGGCCCTGGTGGGCGTGAGCTCTTCGGACGGCATCCTTCCAGTGTAACGAACTTGAGACTGCCCTCGACTTTTGTGCTACGCTCCCAACTCGAGGTGGCCCTCGACTTACTGGTGACGTATCCCGTACCAGGTCAGAGCCGTGTCGACACGACTTTCCAGACGGTGACGGCCGGGCCCGCCTGGACCCACTCTCCCCCGCCAGTCCCGGCCCTAGAAGGAGACCCCCGTGAACGTCTTCCTGTGGATACTTCAGGTGCTTCTCGCCCTGGCGTTCGGCATGGCAGGTGTCCTGAAGACCACTCAGCCGAAGGAGAAGCTCGCCACGAACATGGGATGGGTCGAGGACTTCTCGCCCGGCACCGTGAAGCTCATCGGCGGCGTGGAGTTCCTCGCCGCGCTCGGCCTGATCCTGCCCGCCGTCACCGGCATCGCGCCCGTGCTCACGCCGCTCGCTGCCGCCGGGCTGGTCGTGACCATGATCGGCGCGATCATCGTGCACGCGCGGCGCCACGAGCCGCAGGGCTTCGTCGTCAACATCGTCCTGCTGGTCCTCTCCGCCCTGGTCGCCTGGGGCCGCTTCGGCCCGTACCACTTCTGAGCCCCGCTCCCGCGCCCTCGGATCGCCGGTGGCGCGGTGTAGAAGGTGGGTGTGTGTCCGCGGCCGCTGATCACGGTAGGGCGTAGTTCGAGCAGGCGTGCGCGGCTCGGCGAGGTCCCCGGCCACGGGGTCTCGTCGGGGCTCGTCGGGCAACGTGATGGGATGGTCTGCGGGAGGTATTGAAATGGACTACGTCAGGCTTGGTTCCACCGGTATGAAGGTGTCACGGATCTGCCTCGGCATGATGAGCTACGGCGACCCGGCCAGGGGGCAGGACTGGGTGCTCGACGAGGCACAGAGCGAGCCCCTGGTGCGCGGGGCCGCCGAGGCGGGGGTGACGTTCTTCGACACCGCCGACGTCTACTCGGCCGGCAGCAGCGAGGAGGTCACCGGGCGGCTGCTGCGCAAGATCTTCCCCAACAGGGAAGACTACGTGCTGGCCACCAAGGTCTTCTTCCCCGTGGGGCAGGCGACCAACGACAGCGGCCTGTCTCGCAAGCACGTGCACGCCGCGATCGACGCCTCGCTCAGGCGCCTGGGCACCGACTACGTCGACCTCTACCAGATCCACCGCTGGGATGACCACACCCCCATCGAGGAGACCATGGAGGCGCTTCACGACGTCGTCAGATCGGGCAAGGCCCGCTACATCGGGGCCTCCACGATGTACGCCTGGCAGTTCGCCAAGGCGCAGCACGTCGCCGAGGTCAACGGCTGGACCAAGTTCGTCTCCATGCAGAACCACTACAACCTCCTGTACAGGGAGGAGGAGCGCGAGATGGTCCCGCTCTGCCTTGACCAGGGGGTGGGGCTGATCCCGTGGAGCCCGCTGGCGCGTGGCCTGGTGGCCCGGGCGGGCTCGGACGACCAGGGGACGACCCGCGCGAGCAGCGACGGCCGGATCACCTCGCTGTACGGAGGGCCGGGTGACGCGGCGATCCTCGACCGGGTCGCGGGGGTCGCTTCCGAGCTGGGCGTCTCCCCGGCGCAGGTGGGCCTCGCCTGGTTGCTCGCCCAGCCGGGCGTGAACGCGCCGATCGTCGGGGCGACCAAGGAGCGCCACCTGGACGACGCCGTCGCCGCCGTGGGCCTCTCCCTGTCCGACAAGGAGCTCGCCGCCCTCGCCGAGCCGTACGTGGACCGCCTCGTGGCCCACTGAGCGGGATACGCGGCGGTTTCCGTAAGCTGATCCTCATGGGGCGGGCGAACGACGACGCGGCGGCGGCGCTGGAGGAGTACGCCGATCTCTTCGCGATGACCGGCGGTGACGCCTTCCGGGTGCGCAGCTACCAGAAGGCCGCCAAGGCCATCGCGGGCTACCCGGAGGACATCTCCCGGGCCGACGTGCGCAAGGTGCCGGGCGTAGGCGAGGCCATCGCGAAGAAGGTCGAGGAATTCCTCCAGCGGGGTGGCTTCCGCCAGCTCGACGATCTGAGGATGCAGGTGCCCGAGGGGGTGCGGATGCTCACGCGCATCGCCTCCCTCGGGCCGAAGAAGGCCGTCTTCCTCTACCGCGAGCTGGGCATCGACTCCCCCGAGGCGCTGGCCGAGGCGATCGGCGAGGGCAGGCTCGCCGGGCTCAGGGGGTTCGGGGCGAAGACCGAGGAGAACCTCCTCAAGGGCATCGAGCAGCTCAAGCAGGCGAGCGAGCGGGTGCACCTCGGCGTGGCCATGAACCTCGCCGAGCTGATCATCGCCTCGCTCCCGGCCGAGAAGATCGCCTACGCCGGGTCGCTGCGCCGCATGAAGGACACGATCGGCGACATCGACATCCTGGCCGTCGGGCCGGCGACGATCATGGAGGAGTTCAAGGGCCTGCCGTACGTCGCCGAGGTGATCGCTAGCGGTGGGCTGAAGACGTCGGTCCGCACCACGCGGGGCCTGCAGGTGGACCTTCGCGTGGTGCCGGCCGAGTCGTGGGGCGCGGCGATGCAGTACTTCACCGGCTCCAAGGAGCACAACGTGCGGCTGCGCGAGATGTGCGTGAAGCGCGGCTGGAAGCTGTCGGAGTACGGCTTGTTCGAGGGCGAGACCGTGATCGCCTCGAAGACGGAGGAGGAGATCTACGAGGCTCTCGGCATGCAGTGGGTGCCTCCGCCGCTGCGGGAGGACGGCGGCGAGGTCCAGGCGGCCCTGCGCGGCGAGCTTCCCGAGCTGGTGACCCTCGCCGATCTCCAGGGCGACCTGCACACCCACACGAACCTCACCGACGGCATCGCCACCCTTGAGGAGATGGTCGAGGCGGCCGCCCGCCACGGCTACGCGTACTACGCGGTGACCGACCACGCGCCGAACCTGTTCATGCAGCGCATGACCCTGGAGAAGGCCCTGGAGCAGCGAGCACAGCTACACCGACTTCAAGACGAATATCCGGACATGCGGTTGCTGCACGGCACCGAGCTCAACATCGCCCCGGACGGTTCCGTCGACTGGCCGGCGGAAATCCTCGAGGGCTTCGACGTCTGCGTGGCATCCGTGCACTCGCACTTCTCCCAGCCCCGCGACGAGATGACCAGCCGGTTCATCACGGCATGCGAGAACCCGAACGTCCACATCATCGGCCACCCCACCACCCGCAAGATCGGCAAGCGCCCGCCCGTGGACGCCGACTGGGAGGCCGTCTTCGAGGCGGCGGCGCGCACGAACACCGCGCTGGAGATCGACGCCTACCCCGACCGCGCCGACCTCCCCTCCGATCTGGTGCGGCTCGCGCGCCACCACGGGGTGAAGTTCTCCATCGACAGCGACTCGCATGCCGTGCCGCATCTCGGCAACCTTCGCTTCGGCGTCGGCATCGCCCAGCGGGCCTGGCTGACCCGCGACGACGTCATCAACGCCTGGCCGCTCGAGCGCCTTCTGGCCTTCCTCGGCCGGGGCTGACGGGGCCCACCGCGAAAAGGGATCAGGAAGTACCCTAGCCAAGTAACCTGTTTTCTTGGTAGGAAATATATAGAAGGATCGACCGGACCCTGGGGGTGCCGCATGGACCTCGATGACGCCATCCGGGAAGCCTCTGTCCCGCGCCCGCGCCGCGCGGCCATCACGCCGTCCCCGATCGTCAAACCGCTGCCGCCCGGCCTGTTCGTCGTCCACGGCACCAGCGCGGAGACCCGCTGGGAGGCCATGCAGGGGCAGGGCTACCACACCCCCAATGACCGGTTCTTCGTCCGCAACCACACCGCGACCCCGCTCATCGACGCCCCCACCTGGCGGCTTTGGTTGCACGGGTCCGGCCTGCGAACCCCGAGGAGCCTGTCGTACGAGGAGCTGCTGGCCTTGCCGTGTACCACCGTGGACGCGGCGATCGAGTGCGCGGGCAACGGGCGCGCGTTCTTCGAGTCCCAGCAGGGCGAGCGCACCCCCGGCATACCGTGGCGGCTCGGGGGCGTCGGGGTGGCCCGCTGGCGCGGCGTGCCGCTGTCGACGGTCCTCGGCCTGGCCGGGGTCACGACCGACGCCGTGGACGTCATGCCACGGGGCCTCGACGCCCACTACGTGGAGAACGGCGTCGACCTCGGGCCGGTCAGGCGCCCGCTCCCCATCGCGAAGGCCCTGGACGACGTGCTGATCGCCTACGAGATGAACGGCAGGCCGCTGCCACCGGACCACGGCTTTCCGGCCCGCCTGGTGGTGCCCGGGTGGAGCGGGATCGCCTCGATCAAGTGGCTGGGCGGCATCGAAGTCTCCGCCGCCCCCCTGTCCTCGCCGTGGAGCACGCGCCTCTACCGCATGCACGGGCCGGGGTATCCCGCCGAGGGCGGCGACCCGCTGACCGGCCAGGTCGTCAAGAGCGCCTTCGAGCTGCCATGGGAGGCGACGCTCCAGGCCGGACGCCAGCACGTCCTGCGCGGGCGCTCCTGGTCGGGCGGCGGACACATCGTGAAGGTCGAGGTCAGCGTGGACGGCGGCCGGACCTGGCCGGCCGCCCAGACCCGTGGCCCCCGGCTCGCCCGGGCCTGGGCGCCCTGGCACGTGGCGTGGGCGCCCGAGCGCCCGGGCCCGTACGTCCTGATGGCGCGGGCCACCGACGAGACCGGCGCGACCCAGCCCATCGAGGCCCGGTACAACAGGCTGGGCTACCACTTCGACGGCGTCGTCCGCCACCCGGTGACGGTGGTCCCGTGAGGCCATCGCGCACGCCCCGTGCCGGCGCCCCGGGGCGGGGTCCGGTAGGACGCCAGGAGGAAGATGGAGATCCGGGCGCACGCCTCGGCCGAGCGGCAAGTGCCGCCCCAACCAGTCATAGGTTTACGTCATGAGAAGAATCGATAAATCGGACCTGACCGTTTTCCCGCTGTGCCTGGGCGGCAACGTCTTCGGCTGGACGGCCGACCGTGACGCGTCCTTCGCGGTGCTGGACGCCTACCACGAGGCGGGCGGGAACTTCGTGGACACGGCCGACTCCTACTCCGCGTGGATCCCCGGCAACCGCGGGGGCGAGTCCGAGACGATCATCGGCGAGTGGATGGCCGAGCGCGGCAACCGCGACTCCATGGTCGTCGGCACCAAGGTCGGCCAGCAGCCCGGCGCGAAGGGGCTGTCGGCGGCGAACATCCGCACCTCGGCCGAGGGGTCACTGCGGAGGCTGGGCACCGACAGGATCGACCTCTACTACGCCCACTCCGACGACAGGGACACCCCGCTGGAGGAGACCCTGACCGCCTTCGACGATCTGGTGCGCGAGGGCAAGGTGCGCCACATCGGCGCCTCGAACTACGACGCCGACCGGCTGAAGGAGGCGCTTGCCGTCTCCGAGCACCTGGGCCTCGCCAGGTACGTCGCCCTCCAGCAGCACTACAACCTCGTCGAGCGCGACAAGTACGAGGGGCGGCTGGAAGAGGTGGTCGCCCGCCATGGCCTGTCCAGCGTGCCGTACTTCGCCCTCGCCAAGGGATTCCTGACCGGGAAGTACCGCCCGGGCGTCTCCGTCGACTCCCCGCGCGCGGGCGGCGCGGCGCCGTACCTCCAGACCGAGCGTGGCCGCCAGGTGCTAGAGGCCCTCGACAAGGTCGCCACGGCCCACGGCGCCGAGCCGGCGACCGTGGCTCTCGCGTGGCTGCTGACCCGGCCCACCGTCGCCGCGCCGATCGCCAGCGCCAGGACGCCGGAGCAGGTTCCCGCGCTGGTCGCCGCCGCGGACCTGGTCCTCGCCCCGGAAGAGGTCAGGCTGCTGGACGAGGCCTCCGCCTAGAGTCGCCCGAGCCCGGCCGCGGGGCCTCTGGAGGTGAGGGTGGCCCGCGACCGGGCGGCTGACGGCGGGCGTCACCTACGACGTCGGGCGACGCCTTCTCAGTGGTAGACCGCCTTCTCGGCGCCGGCGCCGGTGAGCGAGCGGACCTCGATCTCGGCGTACTTCTGGGCGTTGAACTCCTTGCTCAGCACCGTCCCGAGGTACCCGGCGAGGAAGCCGATCGGGATCGACACCAGGCCGGGGTTCTCCAGCGGGAACCAGTTGAAGGACGCGTTCGGGAACAGCGAGGTCGGCGTGCCCGAGACCACGGGCGAGAAGATCACCAGGAGCACGGCCGACACCAGGCCGCCGTAGATCGCCGAGACCGCTCCCGCGGTGTTGAACCGCTTCCAGAACAAGCTGTAGAGGATGGCGGGCAGGTTGCCCGACGCGGCGACCGCGAAGGCCAGGGCCACGAGGAATGCCACGTTGAGGTTCTGCGCGAAGATGCCGAGGACGATCGAGACCGCGCCGATGGCGAAGGCGGCGATCCGCGCGACCCTGATCTCCTGCTGGTCGGTGGTGTTCCCCCTCTTGAAGACGTGCGCGTAGAGGTCGTGGGCGAAGCTCGACGAGGACGCGAGGGTGAGGCCCGCGACCACCGCGAGGATCGTCGCGAACGCCACCGCGGCGATGACCGCGAGCAGGATCGTGCCTCCGACGTCGCCGAAGATGAGCTGGCCCACCTTCTGCGCGAGCTGCGGAGCCGCCGTGTTGCCCGCCTTGTTCTGCTCCGCGATGGCCTTGCTGCCGACCAGGGCCGCGGCGCCGAAGCCGAGGACCAGGGTCAGCAGGTAGAACACGCCGATGATGCCGATGCCCCAGATGACCGACTTGCGGGCCTCCCTGGCCGTCGGCACGGTGTAGAAGCGGATCAGGATGTGGGGCAGGCCCGCCGTGCCGAGCACGAGGGCCAGTCCGAGGCTGATCAGGTCGAGCTTGCTCGTGAGCCCCTTGGCCTCGACGCCGTACTTCAGCCCCGGGTTCAGGAACGCGTCTCCCTTGCCGCTCTGCTGGGCGGCGGTGCCGAGCAGGGTGGAGAGGTTGAAGCCGAAGTGCCCGAGGACGAGCAGCGTCACCAGGGCGGCGCCCGTCATCAGCAGCACGGCCTTGACGATCTGCACCCACGTGGTGCCCTTCATGCCGCCGACGACCACGTAGACGATCATCAGCAGGCCGACGACCACGATGGTGCCGGCCTTGCCCGCCGGGGAGGTGATGCCGAAGAGCAGGCCGACCAGCGCGCCCGCGCCGACCATCTGGGCGAGCAGGTAGAAGATGCTGACCGTGATGGTCGACACGCCCGCCGCCGTGCGCACCGGGCGCGGGCTCATCCGGAAGGCCAGCACGTCGGCCATCGTGTACTTCCCGGAGTTGCGCATCAACTCGGCCACGAGCAGCAGCGCCACCAGCCAGGCGACCAGGAACCCGATCGAGTACAGGAAGCCGTCGTAGCCGGACAGGGCGATGATGCCCGCGATGCCGAGGAACGACGCGGCCGACATGTAGTCGCCGCCGATGGCCATGCCGTTCTGCAGGCCGCTGAACGACCGGCCGCCCGCGTAGAAGTCGGTGGCGTTCTTGGTGTGACGGCTCGCCCAGAACGTGATGCCGAGGGTGGCGGCGACGAAGATCACGAACAGCGTGATCGAAAGCGCGTGATTACTCATTGGACGTCCCCTCGATCTCACCGCGAAGCCTGCCGGACAGCGGGTCGAGCTTCTTGCCCGCATGCCGGGCGTACGCCCACGCGATCAGGAACGTCGACACGAACTGCAGGACGCCGAAGATCAGCGCCACGTTTATCTCACCGAAGACCTTGGTGCCCATGAAGCCACGTGCCCAGCCGGACAGGACCACGTACAGCAGGTACCACACAAGGAAGGCGACGGTCACCGGGAACACCCAGTTGCGGTAGCGCCTGCGCAGCTCCTGGAACTCCGCACTGGCCTGCACCTGTTCGTACGCCGATGACTCGTCTTGCTGAGTGGTCACGAGACCTCCCACGTTGTGATCTGGATCACGCTAACCGTAGGAGGTGGCGGGCCGTCGCGGAGAGGTGCGGGCACGGTCGTCGCCAAGCCGCCCCGACCGGTCGCTCACGTGGAAGAGCCCTGCGCCGAATGGCCCGATCCGCGCGACGAGTGGTCGGGCGGCGCTCAGGTCGAGCGTGGCCGCCAGTCACCCCTGTTGAGGTTGAGCGTCTCGGGCGTGTGGAGCCGCACCATCGTGCGCGCGACCCCCCGGGGCACGCGGCCGGGGGTGAGCAGCGATATGCCGATCATCACGGCGAAGGAGATCGGGACCGTCCAGGCCGCCGGCTGCGCGAGGAGCGCGCCGGTCCAGCCGGTGTACGGGCCGCCGGTGATGACCGCGATCACCGCGACGCCCGCCAGGCCGCCGCCCACGACCAGCCCGGCCATGGCCCCCGTGGTGGTCAGCCGCCGCCACCAGATGCCGAGCACGAGCAGAGGGCAGAAGGACGAGGCGGCCACCGCGAACGCCAGCCCCACGACGTCCGCGACGGCGATCGACCGGGCCATCATCGCCAGCACGAGCGGCACGGTCACGGCCAGCAGCGTGGCCGCCCGGAACGACGGCACTCCCCCGCGCAGGATGTCCTGCCCGATGACGCCGGCCACGGACACCGCGAGCCCGGAGGAGGTCGACAGGAAAGCCGCGAAGGCCCCGGCGGTTACCAGGGCGCCGAGCAGGTCCCCCGCCATCCCGCCGACCAGGCGGCCTGGCAGGGTGAGCACGACCGCGTCCGTACGGCCCGTCATGAGCAGCTCGGGCGTGTAGAGACGGCCGAGGGAGCCGTAGATGGCCGGGAGCAGGTAGAACGCGCCGAGCAAGGTCAGCACCACGAGGGTCGTACGGCGGGCAGCCCGTCCGTCGGGGTTGGTGTAGAACCGGACGAGCACGTGCGGCAGCCCCATGGTGCCGAGGAACGTGGCGAGGATCAGCGAGTACGTCGCGTACAGCGGGTGCTCGCGGCCGTGCAGCGGGAGCGCCCACTGGTGGTCGGTGAGCACGGGCAGGCTCTCGACGTGCGGCACCCGCGCGCCCGCCGGGAAGCTGACGGTGGTGTCGTGCGCTATCGAGTGGTTCCCGGGCTGGAGCGTGAGCCGCTCGCCGCTAACCGAACGGCCGTCCACGCGACCGGTCGCCGTTACCTCGACCCGCTGCTCGAAACGGACGGTCACGTCGGCGCTCACCGCCACGGTGACCGGGTCGGTGAAGACGGGAGGGGCGTCACGTCCCAGCTCCGGCCTGCCCTGCCCGTGCCAGGCGAACAGCAGGAACGCCACGGGCAGCGCCAGCGCGGTCAGCTTCAGCCAGTACTGGAACGCCTGGACGAAGGTGATCGAGCGCATCCCGCCGGACAGAACGTTGACCGCGACGACGACGGCCACGAGCAGCCCGCCGACCCAGGAGGGCGCCCCCGTGATCGTACGGAACACCAGGCCGGCGCTCTGGAACTGCGGCATCAGGTAGAGCCAGCCGATCAGCACGACCAGCACGCTGGCCATCCGCCGCACGGCCATCGACTCCAGCCGGGCCTCGGCGAAGTCCGGCAGGGTGTAGGCGCCCGACCGGCGCAGCGGGGCCGAGACCAGGACGAGCAGCACCAGGTAGCCGCCGGTCCAGCCCACCGGCAGCCACAGCATGTCGGCCCCGTAGGCGAGGATCAGCCCGGCGATCCCGAGGAAGGACGCCGCCGAGAGGTACTCCCCGCCGATCGCCGAGGCGTTCCACAGGGGTGAGACCGTGCGTGAGGCGACATAGAAGTCCGAGGTCGTCCGCGACAGCCGCAGGCCGAACGCGCCGATGAGGATCGCCGCCACCACCACGACCAGCACCGCCGTGAGCCCAAGCGCCGCGTTCACTGGCGTTCGACCAGGTCGGCGAAGTGGCGCTCGTTGCGCTCGGCCTGCCGTACGTACAGCCACGCGCCGACGACGAACGCCGGGTAGAGCAGCCCGGCGAGGATTACCCAGGGCAGCGGCAGCCCGAGGACGCGAACCTCGCGCAGGTCCGGGACCAGCAGGAACAGCATGGGCAGGCCGCCGACCACGCAGCCGAGCACCGTGCAGACGAACAGTGCCAGCCGGAACTGGGTGCGGACCAGCGAGCGCATGTAGACCTCGCCGAGGCGCGTCTGCTCGTCGATCTCCATGGTGACCGGGTAGCGGGGCCTGCGGGCGGCCGTCGTACGGGGGCTTGTGACCACCTGCCGCCTCGGCCGCTCCGGCGTCTTCGGCGTCATTCCGCGCGGCCCTTCCTGGCGCGGCGTACCAGCAGGTCGCGAAGCTCGCGCGTGTGGCGGCGGCTGACCGGGATCTCGGTGTCGCCGATGCGCACCGTGCAGCGGCCGGAGTCGATGTGCAGTTCGTCGATGTGCTTGACGGCCACCAGGTGGCTGCGGTGCACCCGGATGAACCCCCCGGCGGCCCAGCGCTCCTCCAGGGCGGCGAGCGGGATGCGCACCAGGTGGCTGCCCGTGGCGGTGTGGAGCCGGGCGTAGTCGCCCTGGGCCTCGACGTACCGCACGTCGGAGCTCGCGACGAACCGGGTGACCCCGGCCAGCTCGACCGGGATGGTCTCCGCGTCCGGCCCCGTACGGGATGCGTCCTCCACGGACTCGAGGGCGTCCGGTACGGCGGCGCAGACCCTGCGGATCGCCTCGGCGAGCCGCTCAGGCCGTACCGGCTTCAGCAGGTAGTCCTCGGCCTTGATCTCGAAGGCGTCCACCGCGTGCTCTTCGTAGGCGGTGACGAACACCACCCGGGGCGGCCGGGAGAACTGGGCCAGCAGGCGCCCCAGCACGACGCCGTCGAGGCCGCGCATCCGGATGTCGAGGAACACCGCCTCGACGGGCCTGCCGTCGGCCATGGCACGGTCGAGCATCTTCAGCGCCGACGCGCCGTCACGGGCCGTGGCCACCTCGCCGATGCGCGCATCGGCCCGCAGCAGGTACGCCAGATCCTCCAGCGCCGGCTGCTCGTCATCCACCGCCAGCACGCGCAGGCCGGTCACATCACGTCCATTCGCCCGATCGCACTCCTGAATCCACTCGAGAGTGATGAATCAGGCGGTGGAAGTCAACGGGTCGCGTGGTCCGCGGTGGTAACTATACGGAGACGCCTTGGCGGTACTTGGGGAGGCGGACGCTGACCTTGGCTCCGGCTCCCTGGGCCGTCTCGACCACGAGGCCGTACTCGTCGCCGTAGACCTGGCGGAGCCGCTCGTCCACGTTGGCGAGGCCGACGCCGCCCGCGCCCGAGCGCTCGTCGGGGTCGCCGGACAGGATGCGCCGCAGCCGCTCGGGGTCCATGCCGATGCCGTCGTCCTCCACGCTGATCAGGCACTCCGCGCCCGCGTCCTCGGCGATGATCGAGATGCGGCCGACCCCGTCCTTGCTTTCCAGGCCGTGCCGCACGGCGTTCTCCACCAGCGGCTGGAGGCAGAGGAACGGCACGGCCACGGGCAGGACCTCCGGCGCGATGCGCAGCGTCACCCGGAGCTGGTCCCCGAAACGGGCGCGCTCCAGGGTCAGGTAGCGGTCGATCGAGCGGAGCTCCTCGGCGAGCGTGGTGAACTCGCCGTGCCGCCTGAAGGAGTAGCGGGTGAAGTCGGCGAAGTCCAGCAGCAGCTCACGGGCGCGCTCGGGATCGGTGCGGACGAAGGAGGCGATCGTCGTCAGCGAGTTGTAGATGAAGTGCGGGGAGATCTGCGCCCGCAGCGCCCGTACCTCGGCCTCCATGAGGAGGGTGCGCGACCTGTCGAGCTCGGCCAGCTCGAGCTGCGAGTCGACCCAGGTGGCGACCTCCTGCGTGGCGCGCACCAGGCCCGCCGAGGCGTGGTCGCCGTACGCCGCCAGCGAGCCCACCACCCGGTCGTCGGTCGTCAGCGGCACGACCACGGCGTACCTCACCGGGCACTCGGGCAGGTCGCAGGAGACCGCGTCGGGGCCGAGCACCTGGATGCGGCCGTCTCGGAGGGTCGCTGCGGCGTGGGCGAAGGCGTTCCTCGCGTGGTGGTCACCGGCGCCGTCGTAGACCAGCAACTCCTCGCCGTTGGTGATCGCGATGGCAGGTGAGCCGAGCAGCTCCCGCAGGTAGCGCGAGGCCTTCAGCGCCCCGGCGGCCGTCAGCCCGGCCCGCAGCGGCGGCGCGGCGAGTGAGGCGGTGTGGAGGGTCTCGAAGGTGGCGCGCTCGGCGGGGCTGGTGCCGAGCTCGCGCCGCCCGCGCAGCACGCGCCAGAGCACCACCGCGGGCACCCCGACGAGAACGAGGAGCACGGGCACGGCCAGCAGCGGTTCCACGCCGCCGGAGCCTACTCCACGAATCCGATCTCGAGAGCCCTCCGAACCCGGCCCCGCCCGGCCTAGTCCACGGCGTCGTCGAGGGTTTTGCGGATCTTTGTGGCGTAGGACTCCGCCTCGGCCTCGCCGGCGTACTTCACGCGGGGCCAGAAGAAGCCGCGCAGGCCGTCCTTCCGGTTGCGGGGGACGATGTGGGCGTGAAGGTGCGGGACGCTCTGGCTGATCCGGTTGTTGATCGCCACGAAGGTGCCCGCCGCCCCGAGGCCGTCCTCGACGGCGCGGGCGATCGCCTGGACCCGCGCGAAGTACGGCCCGACCGCCTCCGCCGGCAGGTCGGCGAGGGTCTCGACGTGCTCCCTCGGGATGACGAGCACGTGCCCCTTGAACACCGGGCGGGCGTCGAGGAAGGCGAATGCCACATCGTCCGCCAGCACGACGTGCGCGGGCAGGGCGCCCGCGGCGATCCCGCAGAACAGGCACGATCCGGCGTGGGCCTCCTGCACGGTCAACGCCGCCACCTCTCTCACGTTCGCCGTGACATTGAAGCATGGCCCCGTGCCCGGATCCATGCCGGGCCAGGGGTGGCGATCCACGAGAGCGAAAAACCCGTGCCGCTGGACTTCGCGGGGCGTCCCGGACAGGCGTCGCGGCCGGGTGGGAAGGGACAGGGGGCTCAGCCCGAGGCGGGGGCCAGGTGGAGCGTCACGATCGTCTGGTTCCCCTCGGCGTCGAAGACGTCGAACGCCCGGATCGTGCCGTTGACCGTGTCGGCCAGGATCCTCTGCGGACGGTCGATCGCATGACGCAACACCACCGGATAGCGCCCGTCGCGGCCTCCCATCCCGACGGAGAACTGGTCGTCCTTGGGGTCGTACTCCAGGTAGGCCAGCGGGATCCTCTCCGCTTCGAACAGGTCGCCGAACTCCTTGGTCACCAGTTCGACGGTCGCATCGGCCCCCTCATAGTTGCGCGTCATCGCGTCAAAGAACTCACGCCATTCCTCACGCGGAAGCTCCGGCCGCTCCTGATCCATGTCATGGCCCCTCTCACCGGCCACAGCCCGGCAAGGCCGCGTCGTCACCATGCTTGACGAGCCCGTGACCGGGCCACATCACCCGATCGAGTAGAAGTGCCCGGTCAGTGTGAAGGCACGCCGCCGTCGACGGCGGGCAGCCGGATCCGGAACACCGTGCGCCCCGGACGGCTCTCGACCTCCACCGAGCCGTCGTGCGCGCCCACCACCGCCCGCACGATGGCCAGCCCGAGGCCGGTTCCCCCTGAGGCACGCGACCGGCCGAGGTCGGCCCGCACGAACCGCTCGAAGATCTCCCCGCGGACCTCCTCGGGGATGCCCGGCCCGTCGTCGGCCACCGACAGCTCCCACCACGGCTCTCCGTCCGCCGGGGGGCCCACCCGCACCATCACGGTGGTGCCCGCCGGGGTGTGGGTGCGGGCGTTGTGCAGCAGGTTGGTCAGCACCTGGTGGAGCCGGTCCGCGTCGCCGGGTACCGTGACCGGCTCCTCGGGAAGTTCGAGCCGCCAGCGATGATCGGGCCCGGCGACCCGGGCGTCCCCTGCGGCGTCGATGACGAGACGGGTCAGGTCGACCTCCTCGCGCCGGAGCGGGCGCCCCGCGTCGAGGCGGGCCAGCAGGAGCATGTCGTCGACCAGGTGGCCCATCCTCACGGACTCCGCCTGGACGCGGTCGAGCGCGTGCCGTACCTCGGCCGGCACGGGTCCCGGGTGGCGCCGGGCCAGCTCGGAGTGCCCTCGGATCGCGGCCAGCGGCGTGCGCAGCTCGTGGCTGGCGTCGGCGGCGAACCTCCGCAGACGCTGCTCGCTCGCGTGCCGCCGGGCGAGCGCGTCGCCGACGTGCTCCAGCATCCGGTTGAACGCCGCCCCGACCTGTCCCACCTCTGTGCGCGGGTCGGTGTACGGGACTCCCCGTGGCAACGCGACCTCGCCGTCGGCGAGCGGCAGCTGCGTCACCCCGCGTGCGGTGGCGGCCACCCTCCGCAGGGGACGGAGCGACACCCCTACCCACAGCGCCCCGGCGACGCCGGTCACGAGGAGGGCGGCGGCGAAGACCACGGCGTCGACGGCCTCCAGGCGGTGCACGGTGTTCTCCGCCGCTACCAGGGGAAGACCGGTGACGAGCGTGTCGCCGTCTTGGCCGGGCACGGCCATCAGGCGGTAGTCGCCCAGCCAGGACAGTCTGACGGTGTGTCCCTTGCCGTCGGCCGGAAGCGCCGCGAGAGCCGACGTGTCCCCGGGCGAGAGGGTCAGCGTGGCACCGTTCGCGGAGGTGTCGTCGGCGTCCCGCTGCGGGGCGACCACGGCGGCCTGCGTGATCGTGCTTGCCACCAGCCTCGCACCGAAGGTCCCACGGGACTGGCCTCGCGTGTCGCCCTGGGAGTGCTCCAGGCTGGCGGCGTACCCGCCCCCCGACGCGTAGAGCTGGTGGTCGAGGCCGTCCAGCACGAACCTGTCGAGCGCGAGGACGCTCGCGACCCCCACCGCTGCGCACGCGCAGGCGAGGAGCACCAGCAGCCCGGCGGTGAGGCGGCCCCGCAGCGACACCGGGGGCATCGGACCGCGCCGCCGCACCCGGGGGGGCCTCACGCGGGGACCGGTTTGAGCACGTAGCCGACACCGCGCACCGTGTGGATCAGCGGCGCCCGCCCGGCGTCGATCTTCCTGCGCAGGTAGGAGATGTACAGCTCGACCACGTGCGCCTGCCCTCCGAAGTCGTACGACCACACGCGGTCGAGAATCTGCGCCTTGCTGAGCACCCGGCGCGGGTTGCGCATGAGAAAGCGCAGCAGCTCGAACTCGGTGGGGGTCAGGTCCACCAGCTGCCCCGCCCGGGTCACCTCGCGGGCGTCCTCGTCCATGATCAGATCACCGACCGACAGCTTGTCGCCGGTGCCCGCGCGGGTCATGCCGGCCCGCCGCAGCAGGCCCCGCAGCCGGGCGAGGACCTCCTCCAGGCTGAACGGCTTGGTGACGTAGTCGTCGCCGCCCGCCGTGATCCCCGCGATCCTGTCCTCTACCGAGTCCCTGGCCGTGAGGAAGAGCACGCAGACCTGGGGGATCTCCGCGCGCAGCCGGCGCAGTACCTCGAGGCCGCCGACGTCGGGGAGCATGATGTCGAGGACGACCGCGTCGGGCATGAACTCGCGGGCCAGCCTCAGCGCCGAAGCGCCGTCGCCGGCCACCTGTACGTCCCAGCCCTCGTAGCGCAGCACCGCGCTCAGGACCTCGGCCAGGTCGGGCTCGTCGTCGACGACCAGCACGCGGACCGGCGTTCCGTCGGGACGCAGCAGGCCGGTGGCCAGGGAAGAGGTAATTTCCACCATGATGTTTCGAGGGTCCTATCCGTAGTGCAACGCAGCCTATGTGATTCTTCTGAGCTTCCTCTGAACGGCCGTCCTCATAGGAAAAGCAGAGATTGCGCTGGCACGGTGAGCGGTGACTCGACGAAAGGAGCACCTTGTGACCACCACGCACGCCGGCCACCGGCCGCGCTCCAACGGGCGGCACACGTCCGCGGCGCCAGGCAGGAGGCCGCGCGCGGTGCCGGTGGTGACCCAGGGACTCATCGCCGCCGGAGCCGTGGCAGTGCTCGGGCTGTGGTGGTCGGACACCACATCGGTCTCCGGGCTCGGCGGCTGGCTGACCGACGCGGGAAGGATCACGGGGCTGCTGGCGGGTTACGCGATCGCCGTGCTGCTCGCGCTCATGGCCCGGATCCCGGCGCTGGAGCGAGGGGTCGGCGCCGACCGGCTGGCCCGCTGGCACGCGATGGGCGGCCGCTACACCGTGGGGCTCGCCGTGGCCCACACGCTGCTGATCATCTGGGGCTACGCCGTCACGGCCCGCACAGACGTGGTCCACGAGAGCGTGAACATGGTGCTGACCTACTCCGACATGCTGATGGCCACGGTGGCGGTGCTGCTACTGGTCGGCGTCGGCGCCGTCTCGGCCAAGGCCGTACGATCGCGTATACGATACGAGACCTGGTTCTACCTGCACTTCTACACCTACCTCGCGGCTGCGCTCGCCTTCAGCCACCAGCTCAGCAACGGCGCCGAGTTCGTCGACAACCGGCCGGCCCAGCTCGCCTGGTACGCGCTGTACGGCGCGGTGGGGGCCCTGCTGGCGTGGTACAGGTTCGTGACGCCCGTGGCGCAGGCGTTCCGGCACCGTCTGCGGGTCACGCGCGTCGTGCCGGAGGCCCCGGGGGTCGTCTCGGTGTACCTGACCGGCCGCCACCTGGGCGAGCTGAAGGCCGAGGCCGGTCAGTTCTTCCGGTGGCGGTTCCTCACCCGCGACCTGTGGTGGGCGGCGAACCCGTACTCCCTGTCCGCCGTGCCCGCGACCCATCAGCTGAGGATCACGGTCAAGGACCTGGGCGACCAGAGCCGGTCGCTGAGCCGCCTGCGGCCGGGCGTCCGCGTCGCCGCGGAGGGCCCGTACGGCGCGTTCACGGCGGGCCGCGCGACCCGGCGCGAGGTGCTGCTGATCGCGGGCGGGGTGGGCATCACCCCGATACGGGCGCTCTTCGAGACGGTGCCGGGCGAGGTGACCCTGCTCTACCGGGCGAGCAGGCCGCAGGACGTGGTGTTCCAGCGCGAGCTGTCGGCCATCGCGGCCAGGCGAGGCGCGGCGCTGCACTACCTGGTCGGCCCCCGGGCCGAGGTCGGCGAGCCGTTCACCGCCGAGGTGCTCACCTCTCTGGTGCCCCGGCTGCGCGACCACGACGTCTACCTCTGCGGCCCGTCAGGCATGACCGGGACGGCTGTCGCGGCACTGCGCCGCGCGGGGGTGCCTCGCCGTCGTATCCACCATGAATCGTTCGAGTTCTGACTTGATATCGCCCGGCCGATCCAAGGAGTCCCCCCTATGCGCAGAGCCATCTTCGCCGTCCTGGTCACAGCCGTCGGCCTCGTGCTGCTGCTGTCGTTCAAACCCCACGAGGTCGCCTCGGCCGCTCGCCCGCCAGCCGCCGTCTCCACGGCACCGAAGAAGACGCAGGGGAGCCAGGCCAAGAAGACCCAGGCGAGCCAGGCCAAAGAAAGCGCCCCCCGCACGGTGACGGGCGACGCGATCGACACCCGCTGGGGCCCCGTGCAGGTCAGGGTCACCCTCACGGGCAGCAAGATCACCAAGGTGGAGACCTTGGTGGTGCCGGACTCCAACGGCCGCGACCAGGAGATCAATTCCTTCGCCGTCCCCATCCTGACCCAGGAGGCGCTGGCCGCGCAGAGCGCCCAGATCGACACCGTGTCGGGCGCGACCTACACCAGCGAGGGGTACGCCGGGTCCCTGCAGAGCGCCCTTGACAAGGCAGGCGTGTAGGTGCGGCACGTGGAGCACGTCATGGGCACGGTCTTCTCCTTCGACGTGCGGCACGAGCCCTCAGAGGTCCTGCGTGACGCCCTCGCCACGGCGGTGGCCCTGCTCCACCGGGTGGACGAGGTGTTCTCCACCTACCGCGCGGACAGCCCGGTCAGCCGTCTCGGGCGCGGCGAGATCACCCTGGCCGGCTGCCCCGGGGAGGTCGCCGAGGTGCTGGCGCTCTGCGACGAGGCGGCCTCGGTGAGCTCCGGATACTTCACCAGCACGCCCGGCGGGCGGCTGGACCCGTCCGGCATGGTGAAGGGATGGGCGGTGGAGCGGGCGTCGGCGGTGCTGCGGGAGGCGGGCGCCACCCGTCACAGCGTCAACGGCGGCGGTGACGTACGGGTCTCGGGCGAGCCCGAGCCGGGCCGGCCGTGGCGGGTCGGCGTGGCGCACCCGCTGCGCCCGGGCGCCCTCGCCACGGTCGTCTCCGGCCGCGACCTGGCGGTGGCGACCTCCGGCACGGCGGAGCGGGGCCCGCACATCATCGACCCGCACGCGGGCGCTCCCGCCACGGCCCTGGCGTCCGTCACCGTGGTCGCCGGTACCCTGACCAGGGCGGACGCGATGGCCACGGCGGCGTTCGCCATGGGTGAGGGCGCCCGGGAGTGGGCCGAGCGCCTGCCGGGCCTCGAGGTCTTCGCGATCACGGCCTCGGGCGCGACGTGGTGGACCGGCGGCTTCCCCCGCTACGGCCTCACGCACCCGGCACAAGCATCAAATCATGTGCTATGACGTGATTGATGAGTGAATCGGACAGTGCCCGGCATCCTTTCCGAGCTCGGCGGTCCCTCGGCGAAAGGACGACCTTGACCAGCACCGGTACCGGCCACGGCCGTGGCCACGCGGATCCCCTGGCCGCGTACAGCCTCGCTGAGCTGCGGGAGCGGCACAGCTCCAAGTGGCGGGAGTACCCGCCGGACGTGCTGCCGGTATGGGTCGCCGAGATGGACACGCCGCTCGCCGAGCCGATCGCGGCGGCGCTGGTCGAGGCCATCGGCCGGGGCGACACCGGGTACGCCGTCGCCGGAGGGCTGCCGGAGGCGTTCGCCGGGTTCGCCGCCCGGCGGTTCGGATGGCGCACCGACCCGGCGGCCATTCGCCTGGTGCCGGACGTGATGGCCGGGATCGTCGAGGTGCTGCACCTGGTGACCAAGCCGGGAGACCGGGTGGTCGTCAACACTCCCGCGTACCCGCCGTACTTCTACTGGCTGCCCCGCATCGGCCGCGAGGTCGTCGAGAGCCCCCTCACCCTCAACGCCCGGGGGTTCCGGCTCGACCTCGACGCGCTGGAGCGCGACTTCGCCGCCGGGGCGGCCGCGTACCTGCTGTGCAGCCCGCACAACCCCACGGGCCTCGTGTTCGGCGACGACGAGCTGCTGGCCGTCGCCCGGCTCGCAGACCGGTACGGGGTTCGGGTCGTGGTGGACGAGATCCACGCGCCGCTGGTCTATCCGGGTGCCACGCACGTGCCGTTCGCGTCGCTGGACGCCCCCGCCGCCGCCCGCTCGATCACGCTCGTCTCGGCGTCGAAGGCCTGGAACCTCGCCGGGTTGAAGGCCGCGCTGGCCGTGCCGGGGCCTGAGGCCCGTACCGACGTCGCCGCCATCGACGTGGAGGTCAGCGAGAGCGCCGGGCTGCTCGGCGTGATCGCCTCGGAGGTGGCGTTCACCTCCGGGGAGCCGTGGCTGGCCGAGCTGATGGCCGGGCTCACCGCCAACCGGGCGCTGCTCGGCGACCTGCTAGCCGAGCACCTGCCCGAGGTCGGCTACCAGCCGCCGCAGGCGACGTACCTCGCGTGGCTGGACTTCCGCGCGCTGGGGCTCGGCGACGACCCCGCCGGGTGGTTCCTCCGGCGGGGCGGGGTGGCGCTGTTCCCTGGCCGCAAATTCGGGGCGCCGGGATGCGGGTTCGCGCGGTTCAACTTCGCCACCGACCCCGAGCGGGTTGGCGAGGCGGTCCGCCAGATGGCCGCGTCGCTGAACAGCAGGCAGCGCGCCGGGATCACCACGGCGCTGCACGCGCTGTAGCGGCGAGCGGGATCAGGTGTCGACGAAGCTCGGGGGCACCATGACCCGCAGGCCGTTCGGGATCGTGCGGATCGTCAGCGGGGTGCGCAGGAAGACCTCGCCGTCCACGTCGGCGGACATCGTCGGCTCGGTCTCCAGCAGCATCTCGGTGCCGGTCACGAACGGGCCGCCCGCGAGGCTCTGCCAGCGCCCGCTCGTGGCGCGGAGCAGGGTCTCGGCGAGCAGCCTCAGACGCTTGCCCGAGCCGAGCTGGTAGGCCACCAGGCGGCGGTTGTCGATGCTGATGTCGCTGGCGATCTGCCAGCCGCCGTGGTAGCGCCCGTTGGCGATGTTGAGCTGATGGGTCAGCAGCTCGTGGCGGCGGCCGTCGACCGTGATGAAGGCGCGGAACGGCCTGTGCCCGGGCAGGATGGTCAGCGCGGTCAGGGGGTAGGCCGCGCGGCCGAGCGCCCTTTTGAGCCACGGCTTCACCGTGCCCGCCACCTCGACCGACACCCCGAAGCTCGCCAGGTTGGCGAAGGGGCGGTCGCCTGCCATGCCGAGATCGATGTCGGCGACCTTGCCCCGGCTGAAGACCTTGACGGCGAGCGCGAGGTCGAGCGGGAGGCCGAGGCTGCGGGCGAAGTTGTTGGTGGTGCCGAGGGGCAGCACGCCGAGGGCCACGTCGCGGTGGGCCGCGTGCTTGACGGCCTCGCTCAGGGTGCCGTCGCCCCCGCCGATCACCAGCAGGTCGGGCTCGAGGGCGAGAGCCTCCTTGATGATCTCGGCGAGCCGGGAGGGGTCCATGACCGCGTGGGTGCGCAGCGGGCGGAACCCGTCGGCCTGGAGCAGCCGCAGCGCCTCGAAGTAGCGGTGACGGCCCCGCCGGGACCGGGTGTTGACCACCAGGACCACTCTGCGCAGATCGCGGATCGCCCTTGTGTGGTCCGCCTTGCTCCGCAGCTCGCTCACCGATCACCCTGTCCCGTAGATGGTCTCGGAGACATGCTATGCAGTCCCCGTACGCAGGCGGGACGGGTACGGCGTCCCCGTACCCGTCCCGCGTGGAGCTACCGCCGGTTATCTGCGGCTCTTACCGCTTACTTCTTCGGCGGGGTGATCTGGGCGATCACACCGAGGTTGCCGGGAAGCGGGGCGATCAGCTTGATCTGCGTGCCGAGCTGCTTGCCCTCGTCGCCGGGGTTGCCGGATCCGAGGGTGAAGCCGTTGACCGACTGGCCGTACAGGTCGGTCGCGGGGGTGCCGTCGGGGTTGACGACCCGCAGGGAGTACGGCTGGTCGCCCTTGGAGGGGACGACCACCGAGGCGTCGCGGAACCGGTAGTAGAGGCCGTCTTCACGGCTCTCCAGGCCCGGGTACCACGTCTTGGCGTCGGTGAAGGTCTTGATCCCGTCCTGCGGCGCGAACTTCGTGCAGTACTCGATGAACGACTCGCCTTCGATGCACTCCTTGAAGGTGCGCGTCTTGTCGAAGCCGAACGCCACGTTCGACGCCTGTGGTCGCGACGGGATGTTCTTCAGCACGCTGGGGTCCACCTCGGCGGCCTTGCCGGTACGGCGCAGCGGGTCGAAGTGGGAGTCCACCAGCAGGAGCTGGCCCTTGGCACCCGCCGACGGCAGCGACCAGATGTTGGACGCCGCGTTGTTGTAGCCCAGCGAGGTGTCACGCAGCCAGACGAGCATGCCAGGGGCGTTGTAGGGAACCTTCTCGACCTTCCAGGCGCCGTCGTGGCTCCAGGTGGTGTCGTAGGTGTAGCTCAGGCCCTTGTCGAACCCGTCGAGGTTGCGCCACTCGGCCAGGTAGTACTGGGCGCTCTGCAGCGTCCCGCTGTGCTGCACCCAGCCGGTGCCCTTGGTGTCGGTGAAGGTGCCACCGGTGGGGGTCCAGCCGGCCGGGCCCGACTCGACGTCGTCGCTCCAGACGGTGCTGCCGCCGCTGGTCACCGAGAAGTCGTCGGCGAACCAGCCGCGCTCCTCGGCTGCGGCGTCGGTGGCGTACCGAAGGCGCAGCTTGACGCTCTTGCCCGCGAACGGCGCGAGGTCGGTGTAGAGGTGCTGCCAGCCGCCGGAGTCGCCGGTCAGGCCGTACTTCTTGTTGCCGTAGTCGCGCATGCGCTTGTTCGGGTCGGCGTAGTCGTCCGCGGTGGAGACGAGCGAGCCGTCCGCGCCGTAGATCTTCTGCTCGGTCCAGGTGGTGCCGCCGTCGGTCGAGACCTCGACGAAGCCGTAGTCCCAGTCCGGCTCGATGCTGAAGTCGTTCCAGAACCAGAACCTGCTGTCGGCGCCGGCCGGGACCGCGATGTCACGGGTGATCTTGACGTCGGCCCAGTCCTGGTCGTTGCCCGACCACCACACCTTGGAACCGCTGTGCGGGGTGGTGAGGGTGACGGCCTTGTCGGGCAGGTTCACCCGGACGCCGTCCTCGGTCAGCTTGGGCGTGCGCGAGGCCTGGCCGACGGTCACCAGCTTGGTGCCGTCACCCGGGTTGAACACCTTCGGGTTCGCCCAGCCGAGCACCCACTTGTCCCAGAGGCCCATGTGGATCGGCATCGACTGGAAGATCGGACCGGAGTGCGAGCCGGTCGACATGAGGTCCCAGAACTCCACGTCGCTGTCACCGGCGCCGGTGGCGTCGTACAGGTCCGGGAGGCCGAGGTCGTGGCCGTACTCGTGGGCGAACACGCCGACGCCCGAGTTCTCCGGCTGCACGATGTAGTTCGAGATCTTTACGCTGGTCCCCGGGACGGTGTACCCGCCGGCGATGGCACTGGAGTGGGCCCAGATCGCGAAGGTGCCCTGGGCGCCGCCGCCGCCGGACTTGTCCTCGCCCGCGTGGACGAGCACCAGGTGGTCCACCACGCCGTCGGGCTCGTTGTAGTTGCCGTCGCCGTCGGCGTCGGAGGTGTCCTCCTGGTCGTAGTCGGCCCAGGGGAAGCTCGGGTTGGCCTTGGCGAGCTGGTTCACGGCGTCGATGCCGAGCTGTGCGGCGCCGCGCGGGTTGTCCGGGTGACCGGAGGTGTCCTGCACGGCAGCGTGACAGGCCCCCGCGCCGTACCAGGCCTCGGAGTGCGGCACCTTGAGCCAGCCGATCGCCTCACCGTTGACGGTGTAGGCGCCCTTGGACATCTCCTCGTACATGTTCTTCATGGTGTAGCCGGAGATGTCGATGCCCGGCTTGCCGTCGCGAGGGTCCTTCAGGTCCGTGCGGACCCGATTGGTGATGCCCTTGCTGGAGTAGAGCATGTCGTTGTAGAAGGCGTTGTTGAAGTCCGCCACCCACATCGAGTTGTTGTCCTTGCCGCCGCCGGCGGCAAGGGCGGGGTTCGGGATGTTGTTGTGCAGCGGCCCGTTGATCTTGGTGCCGGGCGGCTCGGTGACGCAGTCGTCGGCGTCGTCGATGCTCTTCGGGTGGCTGAACCCGGAGAAGTCGTCGTTGGCGTTGTCGTTGAACTCGACCAGCAGCGTGAGCAGCTTGGCCTTCTGCGTGGTCTTGGCCTTCTTGTACAGGAACTCGAAGGGGTTCTTGCCGGTGCGGACGGCCGTGCGCTCGTGCTTGGCGAGCTCGCGGGCCGCGACCGGGTTGCCCTCGGCGTACTTGTGGTCGATCTCCTCCGCGGTGGGCGCCGCACCGGGCCGCTTGGCCGCACCGGTGTCCACCTTCTCCCCGGCCTTCGGCGTGGTGTCGCTCTGGACCCTCGGGGGCGCGTAGTTGATGTAGTAATCACTCGCCGACGGCTGGTACCGGGCCACCGTGGTGTCTCCGGACGCCGCGGCACCTGTGGCCGTTAGGCCCGCCGCCGCCAGTCCGAGGACCGGCAGGACCGCCGCGAGACGCCTGACTCTGCGTGACAACAGGGTTTCCTCCTCCGCCCGGGTTCTCCGGGCTCCACCCGGGTTCTCCGGGCGACGTCCAAGGCGCGCCGGGATGAACGCGCCGACCGTGGAGATCTGTGGCGCTTACCATGAAACGCCCCAGAATCGGCAAAGCGGACGTTAGAGGAACAAGTAAAGTGAAAGTAAAGTCAACTCAGGATGTTGCGAAATTGTCATCCTTGGATGACCGGCCCACACGGGGTTTACGGGGCGGGCTGCGCCCCTGGAATCCACCTGTGTCCAGGAGCTGCGCCGAGCTCCCCCGAGTCGGCATGTCCCGCGGCCAGAACGTACAGTCACAGGCGTGAACGCTGTCGCCGAACTCATCGAGGCGCTCCCGGCCGGAAGGGTGCTGACCGATCCGGACGTCGCCGGCTCCTACGCCCGTGACCAGACCTTCCTCGAGCCGGGCAAGCCGCTGTGCGTCGTGGTGGCGCAGACGCGTGACGACGTGGTCGCCACGATGCGCTGGGCCACCGAGCACCGGGTGCCGGTGGTCCCCCGAGGGGCCGGCACCGGGCTCGCGGGCGGTGCGACGGCGATCGAGGGATGCGTGATGCTGTCACTGGCGCGCATGACCGAGATCCGCGAGCTGTCCCCCGCCGACGAGATCGCCGTCGTCGAGCCGGGTGTGATCACCGCCGACCTGGACCGCGCCGCCAGGGAACACGGCATGATGTACGCCCCCGACCCGTCGTCGCATGAGATCTCCACCATCGGGGGCAACCTCGCGACCAACGCGGGGGGGCTGCGCTGCGTGAAGTACGGCGTCACCCGCGACTCCACGCTGGGCCTGGAGGTCGTGCTGGCCGACGGCAGGATCATGGACACCGGCCGCCGCACGATGAAGGGCGTGACCGGGTACGACCTCACGGGGCTCTTCGTCGGCTCCGAGGGCACTCTCGGCGTCATCACCTCGGCCATCCTGCGCCTGCGCCGGGCGCCGGCCGTGCCGCCTGTCACCATCGCCGCCGAGTTTCCCTCGCCGCGCGCCGCCGGGGACGCCGTCGCCGCGATCGTGGCCGCCGGGTGCCAGCCCTCGCTGCTGGAGCTGATGGACCGCAACACGCTCGAGGCGATCGACGACTGGAAGAACATCGGCCTCGAGCCGGGCGTCAACGCCATGCTGATCGCGCAGGCGGAGGGCAGCGTGCCGGGTGACGCCGCCGAGATGGCGCGGCTGTGCGAGGCGAACGGCGCCAGCTTCGTCGCGGTGTCCTCGACCCAGGAGGAGACCGACGAGCTGATCGGCCTGCGCCGCCTGGCCTACACCGCCAAGGAGCGGCTCGGCGCGTGCCTGGTGGAGGACGTCTGCGTGCCCCGCTCGGTGCTGCCCGACATGATCACCATCATCGAGGAGGTCGCGGCCCGCCACGACGCCATGATCTGCACGGTGGCGCACGCCGGCGACGGCAACCTGCACCCGGTCTTCATCTTCGACCGGGGGCTTCCCGAGCCGCCGGCGAACGTCTGGGCGGCGGCCGACGAGGTCTTCCGCGCCGCGCTGCGCCTCGGCGGGACTCTGACCGGCGAGCACGGCGTCGGCCTGCTCAAGCGCCGCTGGCTCGGCCTGGAGAGCGGCCCTGTGGTGAACGAGGTCCAGCAGGGGATCAAGCGGGTCTTCGACCCTCTCGGCATCCTCAATCCCGGCAAGGCCATCTGACTCACACCGGTCCCGCCATTCCCACTGGTAGCGTTCTTAACCACAAGTGGTGATAAGTCGGGTTATCGGGGGTCTAGGTGGCACAGGGGCTCACGGACGAGGACCCGCGCCGCTTGGGTGCCTTCGAGATCCTCGGGCGCCTGGGCGAGGGCGGTCAGGGCGTCGTCTACCTCGGCCGGTCGGCCTCGGGCGACCCGGTGGCGATCAAGCTGCTGCACGCCCGGCTGTCCGGGGACGCCGAGGCGCGCGCCCGTTTCCTGCGTGAGGTGTCGGTCGCGCAGCGGGTCGCGAGGTTCTGCACGGCCTCGGTGCTCCACGCCGACCTCGCCGGCAACCAGCCGTACATCGTCAGCGAGTACGTCCCCGGCCCCTCGCTGCGCCAGCTCGTGGACCGGGAGGGGCCGCGCAGGGGCGCGGCGCTGGACCGCCTCGCGGTCAGCACGGCGACCGCGCTCGCCGCGATCCACCGGGCGGGCATCCTGCACCGCGACTTCAAGCCCGCCAACGTGCTCATGGGCCCCGAGGGGCCGGTCGTCATCGACTTCGGCATCGCGAGAGCGCTGGACACGCCGGGCGCGACCATCACAGGTGACACCCTCGGCACCCCTTCCTACCTGGCCCCCGAGCAGCTCAGCGGCGCGACCGTGGCCCCGGCCGTCGACGTGTTCGCATGGGGCGTGACCATCGTCTTCGCCGCCACGGGACGGCCGGCCTTCGGCGCGGACTCCATCCCCGCGGTGATCAACCGCATCCTCAACGAGCAGCCCGACCTGACCGCCCTGGACGACTCGCTGCGCGACCTCGTGGCCGCGTGCCTGTCCAAGGATCCGGCTGGCCGTCCCTCGGCCGAGAACGTGGTGGCCCACCTCATGGGCCGTCCCGTCTCTCCACCAGGGCCTGACCCCCTGGACGGCCCGGTGAACCCGCACGCGACCAGGGCAGGCACGAGGCGGCGCCGCGGGCGGGCGGTCGCGCTGCCGGTGGCGGCGGCGGTCACGGCCGCGCTCCTGACCGGCGGCTCGATCGCGCTGGCCCGGTCCGTGACATTGTCCGGCGGGTCGTCCGATGCGAGCGCGGCCACAGGGCGGCCCGCGAACGCCCAGCGGCCACCGAGCGTCCAGCCGTCCGTGGACGCGACGGTCGCGGAGGTGACGCCGTCTCCCGCCTCGCCGTCCCGGCGGGCCTCGCACCAGGCCAGGCCCAGGACCAGCAACTCCCCGGCTCCGGCCTCCGCGTCCCCGTCGCGGCGTCCGTCCACTCTCCCGCCGTCGCGTACGCCCACACGGAAGCCGACCTCGACGCCGACGCCGAAGGCGACGCTCACGCCGAGCGCCTCGCCGACCAGGAAGCCGACCCCCACCCCGAGCCCCACCAAGAAGCCCACCTCGACGCCCAAGCCCAGCACGCCCCCGAAGGCGAACCCGTACACGGCGACGGGGGTGTGCGGGTCCGGGTACAGAACCATCGACTCGCACGCCCTCGGCAGCGCCACCGTCTACCTGCTGTACAGCGCCACGGCAGGGAAGAACTGCGTGGTGACCCTGTCGAAGTACGTCGTGCCGCAGAAGGTCTCGATGAGCGCCGTGCTCCAGGTCAAGGGGGGTGCCACCGGCGGCGACTCCGGCGCCTACACGGCGTACGCGGGCCCGATCCGGCTCGCCGCCAAGAACGTGTGCGTCATCTGGGGCGGGGGGTACGGCACCACCACATGGAAGAGCGGCTGGTCCCACTGCGGGTAAGAACGTGCCGTGGGGCGCGATGTACTACGTTCTGGGCCACGGCCAACTGGTACCCCCGGGAGTGAAGCGTGATCGACAGCCGGCTCGACACCGCGAGCGCCGACTTCAAGGCGAGACGTGACGCCATGCTCGCCAAGCTCCGCGACCTCGACGCCGAGCAGGCCAAGGCGGTGGCGGGCGGTGGCCCGAAGTCCGTCGAACGCCACCGGCGGCGCGGCAAGCTGCTCGCCAGGGAGCGCATCGAGCTGCTGGTCGACCCGGATTCGCCGTTCCTGGAGCTCTCGCCGCTCGCCGCCTGGGGCACCGACTTCCCGGTGGGGGCCAGCGTGATCACGGGGATCGGGGTGGTCGAGGGGGTCGAATGCGTCATTATCGCCAGCGACCCGACCGTACGGGGTGGTTCTTCGAACCCGTGGACGCTGCGCAAGACGCTGCGCGCGGCGGACATCGCGCTGGAGAACCGGCTGCCGCTGATCAACCTCGTCGAGTCCGGGGGTGCGGACCTGCCGACGCAGAAGGAGATCTTCATCCCCGGCGGCCGGATATTTCGTGATCTGACCCGGTTGTCGGCTGCGGGTATCCCGACGATCGCCCTGGTGTTCGGCAACTCCACGGCCGGCGGCGCGTACGTCCCTGGCATGAGCGACCACGTGGTCATGGTCAAGGAACGTGCCAAGGTCTTCCTCGGCGGCCCTCCGCTGGTCAAGATGGCCACCGGCGAGGAGTCCGACGACGAGTCGCTGGGCGGCGCCGAGATGCACGCCCGCACGTCCGGCCTCGCCGACCACCTTGCCGAGGACGAGCACGACGCCCTCCGGATCGGCCGCCGCGTCGTCAGGCGCCTCAACTGGCGCAAGCTGGGCGACCCCCCATGCGGCCCCGCGGGCGTACGGGCTCCGCTGCACGACGAGGAGGAGCTCCTCGGCATCGTGCCCGAGGACCTCAAGATCCCGTTCGACCCACGCGAGGTCATCTCCCGTGTCGTCGACGGCAGCGAGTTCGACGAGTTCAAGCCCCTGTACGGCGCGAGCCTGGTGACCGGGTGGGCCACCCTGCACGGGCACCCGATCGGCGTCCTCGCCAACGCCCGCGGCGTGCTGTTCGGTGAGGAGGCCCAGAAGGCCGCGCAGTTCATCCAGCTCGCCAACCAGTCGCGCACTCCCCTGGTCTTCCTGCAGAACACCACCGGCTACATGGTCGGCAAGGACTACGAGCAGAGCGGCATCATCAAGCACGGCGCCATGATGATCAACGCGGTGTCCAACTCCACCGTGCCCCACCTCACCATCGTCATGGGCGCCTCCTACGGCGCCGGGAACTACGGCATGTGCGGCCGGGCGTACGACCCGCGCTTCCTGTTCTCCTGGCCGAGTGCCAAGTCGGCGGTCATGGGCCCGGCGCAGCTCGCGGGCGTGCTGTCCATCGTCGGGCGCGCGTCCGCCGAGGCACGCGGCCAGGTGTACGACGAGGAGGCCGACGCGGCGATGCGGCAGATGGTCGAGACCCAGATCGAGTCCGAGTCGCTGCCCTTCTTCCTGTCCGGGCGGCTCTACGACGACGGGGTGATCGACCCGCGGGATACCCGTACCGTCCTCGGGCTATGCCTGTCCGCCATCGGCAACGCCCCCGTTCCCGCCCCCGCCGGTTTCGGCGTCTTCCGGATGTGAGCACATGATCAGACGACTGCTGGTGGCCAACCGCTCTGAGATCGCGCGCCGGATCTTCCGTACCTGCCGCGACCTGGGCATCGAGACCGTGGCGGTGTTCTCCGACGCCGACGCCTTTTCGCCCTACGTCGCCGATGCCGACCAGGCGGTACGGCTGCCCGGGGTCAGGCCCGCCGACACCTACCTCGACATCGCGGCGATCACCGGGGCGGCGCTGAAGGCGGGGGCGGACGCCGTCCATCCGGGCTACGGGTTCCTGTCGGAGAACGCCGCCTTCGCGCGAGCCGTACTGAACGCGGGCCTGACCTGGATCGGCCCAGGCCCGGACGCCATCACGGCGATGGGTTCCAAGATCGAAGCCAAGCTACTGATGTCCCAGGCCGGCGTGCCGGTACTGCCCTCGGCCGTCCCGGGGTCGTCGGGTGCCGGGAATCTGGCGTTCCCGGTGCTGGTGAAGGCGTCTGCGGGTGGCGGCGGGCGCGGGATGCGCGTCGTACGCGACCCGGCGGCCTTGGACGAGGCCGTCGCGGCGGCCCGCCGCGAGGCGCTCTCGGCCTTCGGCGACGGCACCGTCTTCGTCGAACCGCTCCTGGAGAACGCCAGGCACGTGGAGGTCCAGATCCTGGCGGACGCGCACGGCACGGTGTGGACCCTCGGCGAGCGTGAATGCTCGATCCAGCGAAGGCACCAGAAGGTCGTCGAGGAGACCCCCTCCCCCGGCATCTCCCCCGGCATGAGGAAGGCCCTCTTGGAGGCCGCCGTCAACGCCGCCAAGGCGATCGACTACGTGGGCGCCGGGACCATCGAGTTCCTCGTCAAAGGTGACACGATCGCGTTCCTGGAGATGAACACCCGGCTCCAGGTCGAGCACCCGGTGACCGAGTGCGTGTACGGCGTCGACCTGGTCCGCCTCCAGATCGAGATCGCCGAGGGCGCCCGCCTACCTGCCGGGCCGCCGGAGCCGAGCGGCCACGCCATCGAGGTCCGCCTCTACGCCGAGGACCCGTCCAACGACTGGCAGCCGCAGAACGGCACGCTGCGCATGTTCGAGGTACCGGGGGTCGACGCCCGGTTCCAGGTCCCGGCAACCGGCAGCCGGTCCACGCCGTACGGCCTGCGGCTGGACTCCGGGGTGGAGACGGGGTCGGAGATCGGCGTGCACTACGACCCCATGCTGGCCAAGGTCATCGCCTGCGGCCCCGACCGGGCGGCGGTGGCACGGCGGCTGGCGACGGCCCTGGCCCGTACCCGCCTCCACGGCCTCACCACCAACCGCGACCTGCTGGTTCGAGTGCTACGGCACGGCGCCTTCCTGGCGGGCGACACGCACACGGGATTCCTCACCCAGCACGACCTGGCCATATCCCGCCCCTCCACCCCTCTTGCCTCCACATCCACGTCGACGTCCGTCTCCGCGCCCGCGTCCGGCGTGCCGGTCGTACCGCTTCTCGCTCTTGCCGCCGCACTTGGGCTCGCCTCCGCGAACCGGGCGGCGGCGACCGTAATGGGCCGGCTCCCGAGCGGCTGGCGCAACGTGCCCTCCCAGCCGCAGCGGACCGCGTTCGACGGCCCGGAGGGCCGGATCGAGATCGCCTACCGGCTGACCCGCGACGGCCTGCGGGCGGAAGGGGCGGACGGATTCGACGGAGTGCGGCTCCTCGCCGCCAGTCCCGACGAGGTGGTCCTCGACGTGGCCGGAGTGGCCCGCCCCTTCGCCGTGGCCCGCTATGAAGACGCCGTCCACGTCGACTCGCCGATCGGTTCGGTACGCCTCGTGCATCTCCCGAGGCTGCCGGAACCCGTGGTGCTGGTCGCGCCGGGCTCCCTGCTCGCCCCCATGCCGGGTACCGTTCTGCGCGTCGACGTCACATCGGGAACGCCCGTCAGCGCGGGGCAGCCGATCCTCACCCTGGAGGCGATGAAGATGGAGCATCAGATCTCCGCTCCGGCGGCGGGCGTCGTTTCCGCACTGAACGTGACGCCGGGCCGCCAGGTCGAGGCCGGGACCGTGCTCGCCGTCATCGAGGAGCAGCAGTGACCACGCTGGTTCACCACGAGGTGCGAGGCGGGATCGCCACGATCACGCTGGACTCGCCGAACAACAGGAACGCCCTCTCGATCCGCCTCCTGGGCGACCTGGAGCGCGCCCTTGACCATGCCATCGGCGACGACGACGTCCGCGTCATCGTGCTGACAGGCACCGGCACGGTGTTCTGCTCCGGCGCCGATCTCAAAGAACAGGCGCCCGCCCAGAAGGGGATGCCGCACGACGCACCCGTGACCGCGTCGTTCCCGGAGATCATGAGCCTGATATGGGGAAGCCCCAAGCCGGTCATCTGCCGCCTGAACGGCACCGCGCGTGCGGGCGGCCTCGGGCTCGTGGCCGCGTGCGACCTCGCGATAGCCCCTGACACGGCGACGTTCGCGTTCAGCGAAGTACGCCTCGGCGTGGTGCCCGCCATGATCTCGGTGACCGTGCTGCGGCGCCTCGAAGCGCGTGCCGCCGCGGAGTACTTCCTCACCGGGGAGGTGTTCGACGCCGCCCGCGCCGCGGAGATCGGCCTGATCACCAAGGCCGTACCCGCCGGCGAGCTGGACGCCACCGTCGCGCACTACGCCGGCATGCTGCTGAGTGGCGGGCCGGAGTCCCTCGCGATCACCAAGCAGCTCGTGCGCACGGTGCCCGGCCTCTCGGTGGACGAGGGCATGCGCCAGATGGCGGAGCTCTCGGCGCAGCGCTTCACCTCCCCAGAGGGCCAGGAGGGCATCCGTGCCTTCATGGAGAAGCGCCCCGCCTCCTGGATCCCGAAGGCGGACCCCGAAGGAGAACCGGCCCCATGAGGGAAACGGGCTCAATGAGAGAAACCGGTCCAAGCGTCCCTGCCGAGGAGGGCGGTTCCCGTCCTCTTCGTATCGCCAACTGCAGCGGGTTCTACGGCGACAGGCTGTCGGCGGCCAGGGAGATGGTCGACGGTGGGCCGATCGACGTGCTCACCGGCGACTGGCTGGCCGAGCTGACCATGCTGATCCTCGCCGGAAACCGGCTCAAGGGCAGGCCCGGGTACGCGCGGACGTTCCTGACCCAGATGGAGGAGGTCCTCGGCACCTGCCTGGACCGTGGCATCAAGATCGTGTCCAACGCGGGGGGCCTGGACCCGGCCGGATGCGCGCGGGCGGTGACCGAGCTGGCCGACCGCCTCGGCCTGACCGTGCGAGTGGCACATGTGACGGGCGACGATCTCACAGGACGCGATCTCGGCGACATGGTCAACCTCGACACCGGCGAGAAGCTGGACGCGACCGCCCTCACCGCCAACGCCTACCTCGGCGGCAGGCCCATCGCCGTCGCGCTGGAGAACGGCGCCGATGTCGTGGTGACCGGAAGGGTGACCGACGCCGCGCTGGTCACCGGCCCGGGCATGTGGAGGTACGGCTGGGGGCCCGGAGATCACGACGCCCTGGCCGGGTCCGTCGTAGCCGGGCACATCATCGAGTGCGGCTGCCAGGCGACCGGCGGGAACTACGCGTTCTTCACCGAGGTGCCGGACCTGGCGCACTGCGGCTTCCCGATCGCCGAGCTGCACTCCGACGGGTCGAGCGTGATCACCAAGCACCCCGGCACCGGCGGGCGGGTCTCGGTCGGCACGGTGACGGCTCAGCTTGTCTACGAGATCGGATCGCCACGCTACCTGGGGCCGGACGTCACCGCGCGGTTCGACACCATCCGGCTCGCGCAGGCCGGGGACGACCGGGTCAGGGTGTCGGGTGTCAAGGGAGAGGCGCCGCCGGACACGCTGAAGGTCGCCCTCAACTACCTCGGTGGCTACCGCAACACGATGACGCTCGTGCTCACCGGCCTCGAGATCGAAGCCAAGGCCCGCCTCGCCGAAGAGGCCATCTTCGCTCGCGTCCCGAAGGATTCGTTCGACCAAGTACACGTCGAGCTGGCACCCCTCACAAACCCGGAAGGCCCAGGAGCCCTGGCCCTACTGCGCGTCACCGTGATGGACGCCGACCAGCGGAAGGCGGGGCGGGCGTTCTCCTCCGCCGTGGTCGAGACCGGGCTCGCCGGCTATCCCGGCTTCTACGGGCTCACCCCTCCGGGCGACGCCTCCGCGTACGGTGTCTACTGGCCCACCACCGTGCCCGCGTACGCCGTACAGGCCGAGGTGTGGATCGACGGCGAACAGATCTGGCGCCAACCGGCCACCACTCCCGCCGGCCAGGCCCACGCCGTGACAACGGCCGTTTCCCCGTCACCGGCCGAACAACCGGCCGTTCCGACCGGCACGAGCCCGGCTGCGGCGCCGTGGGCTCCGCTCGGCACGGCCACAGGGCCGCACGCTCCGCTCGGCGTCATCGCGGGGGCGCGGTCCGGTGACAAGGGGGGCAACGCGAACCTCGGCGTCTGGGTCCGTACGGCCGAGGAGTACGCCTGGCTGGAGGGGTTCCTCACGGTCGACCGGCTGCGGAGCCTGCTTCCCGGCACCTCCGCGCTGAAGGTCGAGCGCCATCCCCTGCCCAACCTGCTCGCGCTGAACTTCGTCGTATACGGCCTGCTCGGCCGGGGCGTGGCGGCCAGCCCTCGTATGGACGCCCAGGCCAAGGGCCTCGGCGAGGAACTACGGGCCTGTCTGGTCCCGATCCCCGACTCGCTCCGCGAGAAGGCATGCGACAGGCCGCTCTCCCCTGACCGGTGAGACCGTGAACCGTTCGGGCCGGCGGAGCAATAGAGATGGTGATGGATGACGACGAGCTGATCTCCGCGGTCGCGCGTGCCGACGAGGGTGCGTTGCGTGAGCTCTTCGAGCGGAACGCCCCATGGCTGGCAGCGCGGCTCGGCCGTGTGCTCTCCAGGGACGTGGTCGAGGACGTGCTGCAGGAGACCTTCGTGGCGGTCTGGCGCGGCGCCCGGTCGTACCGGCCGCAGGGCCGTCCGGGAGCCTGGCTGTGGGGCATCGCCCGGCGGCAGGCGGCCCTGTGGACGCGCCGCCATGGACGCCCGCCGCCCACGGACTCCATGGCATACGTGGCCGGTGCCGGTACCGATCCGCAACTGGTCGCCGTGGATCGGATGGAGATGGAGCAGGCGGTGGCCTCGTTAGGCCCCGCCGGCGGTCCGGAGCGTGAACTCTGGCGGCTGCTCTTCGAGGAGGACCGATCCGTCACCGATGTGGCGGCCCGGCTAGGGATCCCCGCGGGCACCGTGAAGAGCCGCGCGCACCGGCTCAGGCTCCTGCTACGGGCGGCCCTGCGTGAGGAGACATGATGCACGATCACGCGTCCGACCCGGCGAGAGGCCTCGATTGCACGGCCTGCCGTCGCGACCTTGAGACCACCCCGATCGACGTGGACCTGTCCGGGATATGGACCGGGGTCATGTCCCAGGTATGGGCCGGGCGGCCAGGACGTACGGAGTTGGTGGCGCGGAGGGTGCTTCGGTCGGCAGGGCTGGCGCGGGCCCTTGTCACCACGCCGTCCCTGCTGCTGTCCTGGCTGGTCGCCAGCGTGGTGGTGCTCGCCGCCGGCGTGGTCGTCTCGCTCTCCATCGACACCCCGCTCATCCCGTTGCTCGCTCCGGGGCTGGCCGGAGCCGGCATCGCGTACGCCTACGGTCCCGGAACCGACCCGGCGTACGAGATCGCCCGTACGATGCCGATCAGCGACCGGATGGTGCTGCTGGTCCGGGCACTGGCGGTGTTCGGCCTCAACGCGTTGCTCGGGATCGTCGCCTCGGTCGCCGCGCCCATGGCCGGCGGCGTCGCCCTCGCCTGGCTGGTGCCGATGACGGCGGTCTCCGCGCTGGCGCTCGCGGCGGCCACCGTCTCCGGCTCGGCGAACGTCGGCGTGACCCTCGGACTCGCCGGCTGGTGCATCGCCGTGCTGGGTGGCCGGATAACCGGGGGCCACATGGACACCGCCGCCTCCAGCCAGCAGCTGGTACTGCCCTATCTCATCTTCGCCGCCTGCTGCGTCGGCATCGTGCTGCGCGCCAGCCGCTTCCCCAACCACCGGAGACAAAGATGGTCGTGAACATCAAGGGCGACGAACCACCGGAGACGAGTACGGTCGTGAACGTCGAGACCGGTGGACTGACTCGCCGGTTCCGCCGGGCCCACGCGGTCGCGGGCGTCGACCTGCGGATCGGGCCAGGCGTCTTCGGCCTGCTCGGACCCAACGGAGCGGGCAAGACGACCCTGCTGCGCGTGCTGGCCACCGTGCTGCCGCCCACGTCCGGCTCCATGCGACTGCTCGGCCGTACGCCCGCCGACCAGGCCGGGCGCCGGGAGATACGCCGCAGGCTCGGCTACCTCCCGCAAACCCTCGGCTACTACGCCAACTTCACCGTGTTCGAGTTCGTCGAGTACTTCGCGCTGCTCAAGGAGGTCCCGGCGGACCGGGCGCAGAAGGCGGTGGCGCGGGCCATCGAGCGGGTGCGGCTGGACGACCGGGCGCGCGCCAAGCTCCGTACCCTCTCTGGCGGGATGCTTCGCCGGGTCGGCATCGCCCAGGCCATCGTCAACGACCCTGAACTTCTCCTGCTCGACGAGCCCACGGCAGGGCTCGATCCCGAGCAACGCGTGGAGTTCCGGTCGCTACTCCGCGAGATCGGAGAGCGGTCGACCGTCATCGTCAGCACGCATCTTGTGGAGGACATCGGAGCGGCGTGCGCCCGCGTCGCGCTGATGCTCGACGGCCGGATCGTCTTCGAGGGCACGCCGGGCGAGCTGACCAGCCGTGGAACCGGGTTCGAGATCGGGGACGCGCCGCTGGAACGCGGCTACGCCGCCGTGCTGGCGAAGGCACGAGCGTGACCGGGTCGCCACGCCGGGACGGGCCGCCTGGAAGCGACGGATACGTGCTGATGAGGGGCTATACCGTTCTCCGGCTGCTCGGCATCGAGGTTCGTCGCAACGCCGTGCCGCCGCTGCTTCCCGTGCTCGCGCTGCTCACCTGGATGTCCCCCATCGGGAGGCACCTGGTACCGGTCGCGCTGTGGCCGGACCGGAGTACGGACCTGCAGAGCCTGATCATGGGCGTCGGCCCGGCCGTGGCCGGCGCCGCCGCGTGGATGGCCTCCCGGGAGCATCGCCGGGGCATGGCCGACCTTCTCGCGTCCACCCCCACGAACCGCTGGGTGCGCGCCATGGTGACCTGGGGCGCGACGACCGCGTGGGCCGCCCTGTTCTACGCGACGGCGGGCGCCGTGGTGTTCGCGATCACGGCCACGCAGGCCACCTGGGGCGGGCCGGTGCTGTGGCCCGTACTGGTCGGATTTGTCGCGCTCGTCGCGTGCTCAGCGGCCGGGTTCGCCGTGGGCCACCGGTTCCCGAGCCGGTTCACCGCCCCGCTGGCGGCCGTGGGCCTCCTGCTGGTCATGTCAGCCGCCACCTCCGCCGCGATCGGCGGAGCCGCGCTCGGGCTGCTCAGCCCTCTCTACCCCAGCATCGGGCTGGCCTCCGCGGTTTTCTACGCGGTCCGTCCCGATCTGGCCGTGGTGCAGATGGTCTGTTACCTCGGCGTCGCGTGGATCGCGCTGGGCTCCATGGTTCCGTTCCGTACGGCACGTCACCAGCTGCGCCGCACGGGCCTGGCGCTGGTCGCGGCCGGCGTCGTGCTCGCCGGAACCGCCATCGGGCTGGTCGCCACCAGCCACCGCGACGCGCAGGGTGTCGTCGTACCCGCCCTCCACGACACCGCCACCGACCTGGCCATCCCGTACACCCCTGTCTGCAGCCGGACCCCGCTGAAGGTCTGCGTGCACCCCGCGTACTCCAGAGAGCTCGCGGTCCTCGCCGAGATGATCAACCGGATCGCCGCTCCCCTGGCCGGCGTGCCCGGGCGACCTGCCCGAGCCGAGCAACGGGCCGGCGGCGAGGGCGACGTGCCTTTCCACGTCCACGGCGACCCGGCCGTGCTCACCATCCCGCACTTCATCATCCGAGGAACCCTGGCGCCGCCCGCCTTCGCCTCCGCCGTGGAGACACGGGTCGCGCTCGCCCTCGTCGCCGCCACCACGTCTCCCGAGCGCGCCACCGGGGCGCAACGTGCCCTGGCGCTCTACCTGCTGACCCAGGCCGGGAACGCGCCCAACCCCGATCTCCTGCCGGTCGGCGCGGTGGCGCGCGCGGCGGCGAAGCGGCTCGCCGCCCTCGATCCGGCCACCCGCGGTTCATGGCTCCACAGCCATCTCGACGCCGTTCGCAATGGCACGCTGAGCGTGAAGGACATCCGATGACGTCGCCATCTCTCCGGCTGATCGGCCTGCACCTGCGAAGCCGCGCCACCGGCCGGAGCGTCCTCCTGCTCGCCGGGACGGCGACGGCGCTACGACTCTGCCTGCCCTGGACCGAAGGGACCGGCACCGGGGCACAGCGGATGTTCTCGGAGATGGTGCTGCTGCTGGTCGGCGTCGCCGGTGCCGCCATCGTGGCCACCGGCATCCGGAGCCCTTTCGGCGAGGCCGAACGCGCCGGGCGCCCGCTGCCCCGCCTCCGCCTGCTCCACGTCGCCGTGCTCGCGGTCGCCGCCGGAACGCTCCTCCTCGCCGGAGGACTGGCTCCCAGTACGGACACCATCGCGCTGCTGCGCGACCTGGGCGGGCTCACCGGCATCGCGCTGCTGACCGCGTGCCTGCTGGGAAGCCATCTCTCCTGGATCACGCCGCTGGCGTATGTGGTGGTCTGCGGCGGCGCGCTGGACTTCGACCAGACCTCCCTGTGGACCTGGCCCGTCCTGCCCGCCGGCGACCGCACGGCCCTCGTGGTCGCCGGCGTCCTGCTGGCCGCCGGCACGGTCGCCACCACGGTGACGGGTCCTCGGGACCACATCACCGACCTTTTGTGAGCGGGGGCGCCTTCGCGGCTTAATGGCTGGACAGGCGGCTGCCCGCTCCAGCAGGCTCGCGCACATGACACGTACAGACATTCCCGCGGCCTGGGACGAGCGCACCACATTGACGAGCTTCCTCGACTACGTCCGCGCCACCGTCCACGCCAAGTGCGAGGGCGTCTCCGAGGGCCACGCCAGGAGCGCCCCCCTGCCGGGCTCACCGCTGATGACCATGAGTGGCCTGGTGAACCACCTGCGGTGGGTCGAGTACTCCTGGATGCAGGTGCGACTGCTGGGCGAGGAGGACCAGGGGCCGTGGACCGACGAGGATCCCGACCGCGAGATGCGGATAGCCGTCGACATGCCTCTGGCCCAGATCCTGGAGGAGTACGAGGCACAGTGCGCCGGCTACCGCGAGCTGGTCGCCTCCCTCGACCTGGACACAGTGGCGAAGGAGGCGATCAGGGACGGCACGCACGTCACGCTGCGCTGGATACTGCACCACCTCATCGAGGAGACCGCCCGGCACAACGGTCACCTGGACATCCTCCGGGAGATGGCGGACGGCGTCACCGGCGACTGACGGGCAGGCCACCCCAGACCAAGCTGGGGCGGCTCGTGTCCGGGGACGCGCCCGAAGGCACATAACGCCAAAGCACCGCAGATGACATTTCTTCCGGATGAATTACCCCAGTCGATGCTCTACTATTGCGCGCAATTACGACCATATCTGGCGCATCCGGGGGAAGGGACTCTCATGCGTCTGCGGTTTCTTGGCTCCACCTCGGAGGCCGGCGCCTGTCCTTCGCTGTACGAGACCGACCGGGGCACGATCGTCGTCCAGGGACTCACGCTGACGGACCCCGACGCCCACGCCGACCTGCGCCACATTCTCGACGGGGAGTCGGCCGTCGAGGTGCCTCGGGAGCTTCTCATCGACATCGCACGCAGGGTGCTGTCCGACCTGGAGCTGGGCGAATGTGTCCCCGATCACGAATAAGGAGATCCCTATGGCATGATCGCCGCGCTCGGTCTACCCTCATGCGAGTCGACGCCGACTGGAGGTGAGCGTGAGCGGCTTTCAGCAGGCGCGGATCGACCTGGGCGCGCAGCTCAGGCACCTGCGCGAGGCGGCCCACCTCTCCGGCAAGGACCTCGCGGCGCGCCTGCGCTGGCAGGCCTCCAAGGTGTCCCGCATCGAGAACGCCCGGCAGAGCGCCAGCGAGGACGACGTGGTCGTGTGGGGCCAGGCCGTCCAGGCGCCTCGAGAGGTCATCGACGAGCTGATCGCCCATTCACTGGCGCTGCTGGAGCGGCAGGACTCCTGGCGCCAGCGGCACAAGAGCGGGCTGGCCGCCCTCCAGGAGGACGTCCGCGATCTGGAGTCACGCACCAAGCTGTTCCGGGTGTTCGAGCCGGGCGTGGTCATCGGCCTGCTGCAGACCGCGGAATACGCGCGCAACATCTTCTCCAAGGTCCGGCGGCTCTACGGCTCGGCCGACGACATCGACGCGGCCATCCGGGTCCGCATGCGCAGGCAGGACATCCTGTACGACCCGGCGAGGCGGTTCCGCTTCCTGCTCCCTGAGGCGGTGCTGCGCTACCGGCTCGCGCCGGACGACGTGATGCGCGGCCAGCTCGACCGGCTGCTCGCCGTCACCACCCTGCCCAACGTCGA
>JAOPYI010000167.1 GCA_025964675.1 Sphaerisporangium sp.
GTACGGCTGCTCGCGGGTGGCCCACAGCCGGCCCTGGTCGCTCTGGAAGATCCTCCAGCCGCGGACGTGTTCGCTGGACGGTTCGGCTCTATCGTTCTCCATGGGTCAGGGACCTCGCTTCCTGATCAAGGGCCCGCCCGGTGTGCTACCACCGCGGCGGGTCCGACGTTGCGGAGCGTGCACGATCCATCACAGCGGCGTGGACGTCCGGACAGGCAGAGGAGGGTGGGGGAGACTAGAGGAAAACCAGGGGAACCCGACTCCCCTGGCCGGCGAAGAGGTGCACGCAATGATCGCCGATGTCCCTGCTTGGGCTGCCCGGCTACGCGCCGAGCGGCGCGACCGGCTGTGGTCCCAGAAGGAGATGGCCCGCCGCCTGGCCGAGGCCGCCGACGACCACACCCGCGCCCGACTGCCCTCACGCGAGTCCATGGTGCGCATGCTGAGGGACTGGGAAGCAGGCCGGCATAAGCCCAGCGACCCGTACCCCATGCTGTACGCCCGCGCGTTCGCCCTCGACGAGGCCGAGCTGTTCAGCGCGGGTGCGATGCCGGTGCCCGCGCTGTCGCTGCCTTCGCTGGCCCCCGACCCGGAGCTGTACCAGCGGATCACCGCGGCGATCAGAGAGCCGGCCCGGGTCGACGTCGAATCGATCGAGTGGCTGGAGCGGTGCCTGGCCGAGCATCGCCGGGTCGAGGACTCGCTCGGTGGCCGTCCTCTACTGCCCGTGGTGCGCGCCCAGCTCTCCACGGTGGTCGACCTGTCCCGCGGCGCGTCCGGCGCGCTCGGGGACCGCATGGTCGGCATGGCCGCTGAATACGCTCAGTTCGTCGCCTGGATGTGCCAGGACTCCGGAGACCTCGCCGCCGCGCTGGCCTGGTACGACCGGGCCCATGGATGGGCTCTGGAGGCGGGAGACGCCGCGCTGGCCGCGACCACGCTGAACATGCGGGCGCACCAGGCGTGGAGCATCGGGGACGCCCAGCGGTGCGTACGCCTCGCGGAGGCTTCGCGGTGGCACCAGGGCCGGACGACGCTCGGTGTCCAGGGGATGGCCGCGCAGATGGCGGCACGGGGCCATGCGCAGATGGGCGAGGCCGATGCCGCCCGGACCCTGCTTGGAGAGGCCGAGGACCTCGTCAGGCGCGCGGCCGAGCGACCCGAGGACGAACCCCCGTGGATGTACTTCTACGACGACGGGTGGTTCGCGATGCAGCGGGGCATGGCCGAGCTGGAGCTCGGCGACGGCCGCGCGGCCGCGGGCTTTCTGGTGCGCGGGCTGGCGGGGCTGCCGACGTCATACCGCCGCGATCGGGCATGGTTCGCGGCGTGTCTGGCGCGTGCGTACGCGATGAGTGGAGATGCCGAGCAGGCCACCGCCGTGGCGCTGGACACCGCGCCGGACGCGGTCGCGGTGAACGCCTACGCCGTCCGGCAGCTGGAGGGCGTCGTGGTCGAGCTCGAACGCAGGCATCTGCCGGCCGGCCGGGCGATCCGGGACGTCCTCGGCTCGCGGTGAGTTACGCTGCCGGTGCGTGCACTACGACGCCCCGCTGATCCCCGGATCCGCGGGGCGTTCGCGTTTCTCGTCCTCGAATAGATCGACGATCTTCGCCCTGTCTTAAGTCGGCCTTCCAGGCAGGACCCCGCCTGGGCTTGCGCGTAGCCATGCGGTCCATGGCCGAGACAGTGGCCGTTTGGTTGAGGAATGGGGAGAGGCCGGCCGTGGCGCCGTCGGGCCGGACTTTACAACCTGTCGTTTGTCTGCAAACTTACTTCTGCGCTTAAATTTCGAGCAGCTACCATGCAAATTCTTGCAGCAGGAGTAACGTATGCCTCTCGTAGTCCGCAGATACGGTGCCCGGCGCCTAGTTGCCGCATCAGCTGCGGTGCTGTTTGCTCTGACCGCTTGTACCGGTGGACCGTCCTCGACTCCCCGGGCGTCGCCGCCGCCGCCGCGTCTCTCGATGCGGGTACTGGCCACCGGGCTGGCCAACCCATGGGAGGTCACCTGGGGCCCGGACGGCATGCTGTGGATCACCGAGAAGGCGGCCGGGCGAGTTACTCGGATGTCGCCCGGCGACGGGACGTCGTCTACCGCATTGGTGCTTCCAGATCTATACGCCGACACCGGCGCCCAGGACGGGCTGCTCGGCATGGCGCTGCACCCGAGCCTGCTCAAGCAGGACACGGATCAGTATGTGTACCTGACCTACACGTACAATGCCGCCGACTCGGCCGCGCCGGTTGACAGGCGGATGAAGATCGTGAGGTACGAGTACGACCGTGGCACGCAGAAGCTGGTCCGTCCCAAGGATCTCCTTACCGGTCTGCCGGCCGGGATCGACCACGACTCCGGGCGACTTGCGTACGGCCCGGACAACAAGCTCTACTTTTCCATCGGCGACATGGGGCACAACCAGTTCGACAGCACATGCCTCAAAATCCAGTCGCAGACCCTGCCGACGGCCGCCCAGGTGCAGGCCCGGAACTGGTCGGCGTATCAGGGCAAGGTGCTGCGGCTGAACCTGGACGGGTCGATCCCCACCGACAATCCAGTGCTGGCCGGCGTGCGTAGCCATGTCTACTCGTACGGGCACCGCAACGCTCAGGGCCTCGTCTTCGGTTCGGATGGAACGCTGTACTCCTCCGAGCAGGGACCAAAAACCGACGATGAGCTCAACGTGATCGTGGCCGGGGGCAATTACGGGTGGCCCCGAGTGGCAGGGTACAAGGATGACCGGTCCTATGCGTACGGTAACTGGTCTGCCTCGCAGCCCGTACGCTGCGGCGCGCTTACGTACAGCGACTTCTCCATCCCGGAGTCCGTGCCGCTGCAGCGTGAGTCCACATTCGACGACCCGGCCTTCGTCCCTCCACGGCGGACGTTCTCGACGGTGCCGGAGGGGTATGACTTCCGCCTGCCCGCCTGCACCGACAGCTACTTCGTCTGCTGGCCGACCGTAGCACCGTCCAGTTTGGACTATTACCCGGCTACGGGAACCATCCCGGGCTGGGGGCCGAGCCTGTTGATGCCGTCCCTGAAGAACGGGACGGTCTACCGGCTACCGCTGAACCCCGACGGGGTCACCATCGGCGAACCGCTGGAGCTATGGCGCACCGTCAACCGTTACCGGGACATCGCCATCGCCCCGGATAACCGGACGTTCTACGTGGCCACGGACGCAGGCGGATTGGCGCGCGACGCCAACGGGTTGCCGACGAACGTGCTAGCGAACCCGGCCGCCATCCTCGAGTTCCGCTACACCGGCAGCTGAGGCATTGGCGTCGATCGTTGAGCTGCTGAAGGTCCGCCATCGCCTCATAGGTCTCATACGCATCATGTGACAAGACCTTCAGTCCTGTAACGATTGCAACGTTCCAACCGCTCCAGGAAAACGGACCAGTATTGTCTCTTTCTGTCCGTGAAGGGGTCATTTGCCCAGGGTTGTGGGCATGTGGGGGCACTCGCCCAGGAGGATTCGTGGCATCTGTTTCGGGTTGGTTTGATGCTGCCTATGAATGGGTCGTGCGCTCCAGCGCCAACGGGTCCTGGCGAGACCTGATCCCACTGGGCCTGGCCGGCCTGCTCGTCTGGGGCCTGTGGCTATATCGGGTGGTGCTGTCCCGGCTGGCCAAACCGGTCGTGAACAGCTACCGGACCACGGTCTCCGTAGTCGTCCCGTCCTATCGCGAAGATGCCGAGATCCTGGTGCGCTGCCTGGACAGCTGGCTGTCCCAGGACCCGGACGAAGTGATCATAGTTGTTGACGTCGCGGACACTGAATGCCATGCCAAGCTCCAAGAGGTGGTGGACCCTCGGCTGCGCGTCTTGGTGTACGAGCATGCGGGCAAGCGCTCCGCGCTGGGGGTGGGCATCCGGGCGGCCCGGGGCGAGGTCCTGGTCTTCGCCGACTCCGACACCTGGTGGCAGCCTGACCTGCTGGCCGCCGTGCAGATGCCCTTCGAAGACCCGGCGGTCGGCGGGGTCGGCACCCAGCAGAACGTGTTCCAGCGGACCACTAGCGTCTGGCGACGCATCGCGGACTGGCTGGTCAACCTTCGCTACTACGACTACGTGCCGGCGATGGGCAGCAGGGGCGGGGTGGCCTGCCTGTCCGGCCGGACCGCCGCCTACCGGCGTTCGGCCGTCCTCCCGGTCCTCACCCACTTGGAGAACGAGTTCTTCCTCGGCCGCCGGTGCATCGCCGGCGACGACGGCCGGCTCACCTGGCTCATCCTGGCCTCCGGGTACAAGACCGTGCACCAGTCCTCGGCCCGTGCCATCTCGATGTTCCCCGACTCCTTCCGCGCCTTCGTCAAGCAGCGCGTCCGGTGGAGCCGGAACTCTTACCGCTGCTACCTGACCGCGCTGTGGAAGGGGTGGCTGTGGAAGACTCCGCTGGTCACCAAGGTGACCGTGCTACAGATCCTGCTCACCCCGGTGACCATGGGCGTCACGCTCGCCTACCTGTTCTTCAGCAGGCTAGAGCTCACCCCGACGGGCATCGGGCTCGCCGTCGGCTGGCTGCTCTTCGGCCGGGGTGTCCGCGGCTGGTCACACCTGCGCCGCCACCCCGGGGAGATCCTGCTGCTGCCGCTGCTCTGCCTGGTGGTCATCATGATCGCGCTACCGATCAAGCTGTGGGCGTTCGTGACGATGAACAAGCAGGGCTGGCTCACCCGTACCTCCGACCAGGTGGGCGGGGCGGGGCAGAGCGCCGCCACCCTCAAGGGAATGGGCTGAGATGGCGAGTACCATCCCCGCTCTCCTGACCGCCGCGGCGCTGGCGTTCGGGCTGGGGACCGGCCCGGCGGCCGCGGCGCTCTCGGCTCCCACCCCGCCGGGCGGGTCCGACGTGGTCTCGGAGATCGGCCCGTCTCCAGTGGACGGCCCGGCTCCGACGGACACCCCGGCTCCGGAGGACAGCCCGACTCCCACAGCCGGCCCGACTCCCAAAGCCAGCCGGACTCCCAAAGCCACTGCGGCTCCCAAAGCCACCCCGGCTCCGACAGGCGGCCGCGCTTCGACTGGCGCGGCTCCGACAGCCAGCCCAGCTCCGACGGACGCGGCTACGGAAGCCCCGGCTCTGGTCGAAGACGCGGTCATGGCGGACGACGCGATCCTGGCGGCCGGCACGGTTTCGGCCGGCGACGCCGAGGCGCAGGCGACCTTGGTGGACGTCGAGGACCAGCGGATCGTGCAGACCCGTGCCGCGCTGACGGCCCTGCTGCAGACCGGCGGTGTCGCGGCCGCCCAGCGCAAGCAGCCCCAGGTCTTCGCGTCGGCGCACGGCAGGACACTGGTGCTGCCACCGCGCAGCACCGACACCGCGTACACCGTCAAGGACCTGGCGGCCGTTGAGAACGGCCGCTACCTGCAGCGGCTGAAGGACGGCTCCTACCTGCTCGGCGTCCACGTCTTCATAGCCGACGGGGCGCGCCTGCAGTTGCGCGGTCCGCTGACGCTGCGCATGGGCAGCCTGCCCGGCTCGTTCAGCTCGATCATCGCGTTCGGCGGCGGCATCGAGATCAAGGGCACTGCCACCAAGCCGGTGCGGATCACCAGCTGGGACGTGCGGACCCAGAAGCCGGACCGGACCACGGTCGATGGCCGCGCCTACATCCGGGCGGTCGGTGGCCAGTTCGAGATGACCTACGCGCAGGTCTCCGACCTGGGATTCTGGAGCGGCCGTACCGGGGGCATCGCGCTCACCGGCACCGAGCGGCCGGCCAGCGCCTACCGGCACCGGACGAAAGACCAGCGCCATCAGGACAAGCAGCAACGGCTGGCGAAGACCCAGACCCAGCAGGGTGGGAGCAACTTCGGCGACGTGGAGACCATTCCGGTCGGCCCCGGCACCGCCTCACACGTGCTCGCTGACGAACTCGTGTCCGGATCGATCCAACACAGTGTCATCACCGGCGACGCCTACGGGATCTTCGTCTCCGGCTCGAACCAGACGCAGATCATTGACGACAAGATCCTCAACAGCCAGGTGCACGGCGTGTTCATGCACCGTTTCGCCAAGAACGCGACGATCGATGCGACCAAGGTGATCGGCAGCGGCGGCGACGGATTCGTGCTGTCGCGGGCGACTGAGAAGGTACGGGTCACCGACTGTCTGGCCGAGCGGAACGGGCGCAACGGCTACACGCTCAATGGGCGGGCGCTGGCGAGCGGCCCGTCCGCGAGCGGCGAGTCGCTGGCCGTCTACGGCGACAGCTCGGTCAGCAACAGCATCGCTCGCGACAACGGGAGGTACGGCATCGAGGTGCTCGGTGGCAGCCGTCTGGCCGTTCAGACCAGCGAGGTCATCGGCGGCGACATGGGCATCGTGGTACGCGAGGGCGCCAGCGGGGTGCAGATCTCCGGTAACAGGCTGACGAACCAGCGCCGCCAGGCGATCGCGCTGCGCGACGGAACGACTGGCGCGCATGTGGCCGGCAACACGGTCACGGGGACCGTCACCGGGATCTATCTGCGCAACTCCGATGGCATGATAATCGGAAACAAGATCACGACCCTGCTGAAGCCCAAAGCCCACGGGATCACCGTGGTCGGCCAGGTCGCAGGCTCCGAGATCACCCGCAACACCGTAATAGGTTCGGGGACCAGCGCGATCAGCATCGCACGGGCCACCGACAAGCTGAACAACCACGACAACGACGAGAACCGGTGGAATGACACGTCGTCGTTCTGGGTCAAGGCCAGGCGATTCGTCAAGCCCATGAACGTGATCTGGGCCGGGGTGATCTTCCTGGTGATCGTATCGGCGATCCGATCCGGTGGCGTTATCGAACGGCAGCGAGGCCGCAGGCAGATCGGCAACCCCTACGAGCACCAGAAGGTGCTCGCCGAGGGGCGACTCCTGCTGCTGCGCCAGCGCTCGACGCCCGCCGTTGGGCGTCCCTCGCGGCACCGGCAGGCGTCGCCGCAGCTGCACGCCGGCTCGACCTCCGCGGCAGGGGGCACGGGATGAGCAACTCGCGCCGGCAGAGAGGCCGCACCCTCCTCACGGTCCTGGTGCTGGGCCTGTCCGCGGTCGGCACCTGGACATACCTCTCCTACTTCGCTCCCTCTGCCCCGCCTCCCGGTGTCAACGAGGTGTCCCAGACGGAGGCGCAGCAGCAGTCGACCCTGGTCGACCAGGAGGATCTGCGGATCATGCAGACGCGCGCCACGCTGGCCTCGGCACTGGCGCGGGGCGGACCCGCCGCCGCGAAGGCCCGCGTGCCGCACATCTCCAGTTCGGCCAACGGCCAGACGCTCGTGCTGCCGCAGCGCCGCGATCCGTACCGGGTCGCCGACCTGAAACGCCTTGGCCAGGAGCAGTTCCAGCAGCAGTCGGACGGCTCCTACGTGCTCGGCATCAACGTGTTCATCGGCCCAGGTGCCAAACTGGTGCTCCAGAGCGCGACCGGCCCGCTGGTGATCCGGATGCGCAGCGAGCCTGGCGCCTTCGTCTCGATCGTGAGCTTCGGCGCGAGCATCCGGATCAACGGTTCGGCACAGAACCCGGTGCGGATAACAAGTTGGAATGCGCATGACAGGACGGCGGACACCAAGGTCTCCGACGGGCGCGCCTACCTGCGCGCGGTCGGCGGGGAACTCAAGATGAGCCACGCGGTGGTGGAGCATCTCGGTTTCTGGAGCGGTCCGACCGGCGGGCTGGCGCTGACCGGCAGTGACCGACCGACCCGGAACGCGCAGCTGGTCCCCGTCTCCGCCCTCCCGCAGGGGTCGCCCGCCCCCCTGGCGGACCCCACTGCCTCCAAGCAGCGGGTACTCCTGCCCAACGGCCTCCTCGTGCCGAGCAGGGGCGGCAACGACCAGGTCGAGATCACTGACGGAGCGGGCCGGGGGAGGGTCTCCTACCGGATGCCCCAGGCCAACCTGGTCACCGGCGACATCACCGACACCACGATCAACGGCAACGCGTACGGAATCTTCATCACGGCCTCCGACGAGACGCGGATCACAAACGTCTCGGTCACCGGGAGCCTGGTTCATGGGGTGCTGCTGCACCGGTTCGCGCGCAACGCCTCCATCGAGAACACCACCGTGACCGGCAGCAGGGGTGATGGGTTCGTCCTGTCCCGCGGCACGCAGAACGTCACGATCACCGGTTCGGCGGCCGAGCGCAACGGTGGCAACGGCTTTACGATCAGTGGCCTGCCGCTGGCCCGGGGGCCATCGGCGTCCGGGGAGTCGCTGCGCAGTTTCGGCGGCAGTTCGGTGACCAGCAGCGCGGCGCGGGACAACGGCCGCTACGGCGTGGAGATCCAGGGCGGCGTCAAACAAACCGTGCAGACCACTGAGGTGATCGGGGGGGAGATGGGCATCGTGGTGAGCAAGGACGCCACCGGGGTGCGTGTCTCCGGCAACCGTCTCACCGGCCAGCGCAACCAGGGGATCGCGCTGCGCGACGGGGTACGGTCGGCCCGGATCAGTGGCAACATCATACGGAACACCCAGACCGCGATCTACCTCCGCGACTCCGAGGGCACTATCTCCGGCAACACGGTGGAGTCCGCCTCACTGCACGCGATCTCACTTCTCGGCGCGGCCAAGGGCACCAAGATCACCGGCAACACCCTGGGCGGCGCCGGCCGCAGCGCGCTCGACACTGGCCGGGCGAAGGGAACCACGACCGTCGCGCAGAACAACACCGATGGCTGGCAGGACACGGCGGGCTTCTGGACGATGGTCGGGCGGATCGCCAAGCCGATGAACCTGATCTGGCTGGGAGTGATCCTCCTGATCGTGATCTCGGCGCTACGGGCGGTGCGCGGCGACGGCCCGCGGGTGGGCCGCCGATTCGTCCATCCATTCGAGAGTCAGAGGCTGCTGGAGGAGCGACCGGCTCGGCTCCTGATGGCCGCCGCGCGGACTCCGGCGGAGAGGACCTGAGCGATGCGCCTGGACATCGACCGAAAGACTCTGGTGGGGCTGCTGGCCGGGGCGGCCATCACGGTGATCGTCGTGATGCTGCTGCGCGGGCTGTTCGGCGGCGAAGAAGGCACGAGCACCCCGATCGAGGACATCCGGCCGAGCAGCGCGGGTACGCCCGCCTCACAGGTGGAGGACGGCAGGGGGAAAGTCGTGGAGGAGTTCACCGCGTCGCAGGAGCCGCCCGCCATCGCCGTCCCCACCGGGAAAGGAATGATCGACTGCCCCGAGGCCACGGTGACCGTCGGTGACGCCGCCGGGCTCGCCGAGGCTCTGAAGGCGGCCGAGCCCGGCGCGGTGATCAAGCTGGAGCCCGGTGTCTACGCCGGCCGGTTCGTGGCTACGATCTCGGGGACGGAAACTAAACCGATCTTCGTCTGTGGCCCGCCCGAGGCGATCATCGACGGCGGCGGGGTCAAGAAGGGCTACGCCTTCCACCTCGACCAGGTCAGCAACTGGCGGCTGGTCGGCTTCACCGTTCGCAACAGCCAGAAGGGTGTGATGGCCGACCGGACCAGCAAGACGATCATCCAAGGGCTGACCGTCCACGACATCGGGGACGAAGCGATTCACCTGCGCAACTTCAGTACCGACAACACGGTCCAGTACTGCATGATTTACGCGACCGGCCAGCGCCGGGAGAAGTTCGGCGAGGGCGTCTACCTCGGCACCGCCGAAAGCAACTGGGCGGCCTACTCCGGAGGGCAGATGGACCGCAGCGACCGCAACGTCGTGCGCGGCAACGTCATCCGGGCCACCGCCGAGGCTGTCGACATCAAGGAGGGCACCTCCGACGGTCACATCGTCGGCAACATCTTCGACGGTTCCGGCCTCGGCGGTTCCAAGCACAACGATTCCTGGGTCGACGTCAAGGGCAACGGCTACCTCATCGAGGGCAATACCGGTAGCAATACCAACGCAGACGGCTTCCAGACCCACAAGATCGTGGACGGCTGGGGCACCGGAAACGTGTTCCGGGCCAACATTATCGATCTCGGTAATTCGGGCGGCGTCGGCGTCAATGACACGGTCGGCGGAAACACGATCGCCTGTGACAACAAGGTCACCGGCGGCATGCTCACGAAAAAAGATGTCTGTTCCTGAGCACGGGCTCGAGGACAAGTAGATGGGAACGACGGACATGGGTGGAGCCGAGCTCCCACGGTTGACTGTGATCGGAACCGGCTATCTCGGGGCGACGCACGCGGTCTGCATGGCGTCGCTGGGGTATGACGTGGTCGGCCTCGACGTGGACAGTAAGAAAATCGAGAAACTGCAGTCTGGGGAGGTGCCTTTCTTCGAACCCGGCCTACCTGAGTTACTAGCCAAAACCCTGGCGTCGGGCCGGCTCCGGTTCACCACCTCCTACGCGGAGGCGGCCGAGCATGGCGACATTCACTTCGTCTGCGTCGGCACCCCGCAGCAGCCCGGGTCGGACGCCTGCGACCTGAGCTACGTCGATGCCGCCATACGCGGCCTGGCAGTCCACTTGACCCGGCGGAGCCTGGTGGTCGGCAAGTCGACCGTCCCGGTGAACACCGCCGCCCGCCTGGCCGGCCTGCTGCGCGAGCTGGCCCCGGCTGGAGAGGAGGTGGAGCTGGCCTGGAACCCGGAGTTCCTGCGGGAGGGCTTCGCGGTTGACGACACGCTCCGGCCCGACCGGCTCGTGTTCGGCGTCACCTCGGAGTGGGCGCGCGAGCGGCTGGCCGCGGCGTTCCGGCCGATCCTCGACCTCGGTACCCCGGTAGTGGTCACCGATCTGGCCACCGCGGAGCTGGTGAAGGTGGCCGCCAACTCGTTCCTGGCCACCAAGATCTCCTACATCAACGCGATGGCCGAGGTCTGCGAGGCCACCGGGGCCGACGTCCGCGATTTGGCCAAGGCTCTCGCCTACGACGACCGGATCGGCGGCCGGTTCCTCCAGCCCGGCCTCGGCTTCGGCGGCGGCTGCCTGCCTAAGGACATCCGCGCCTTCGCGCACCGGGCGGAGGAGATCGGCGTCGGCCAGGCCGTGTCTTTCCTCCGCGAAGTCGACGCGATCAACCGGCGCCGCCGTTCCCGGACCATCGACCTGGTCCGGGAACTGCTCGGTGGCCGGCTCGACGGCAAGAAGATCGCGTGCCTGGGTGCGGCCTTCAAGCCAAACTCCGACGACATCAGGGATGCCCCCGCGCTTGATGTGGCCCGGACCATGCACGGGCTGGGCGCCAACGTCCGGGTGTACGACCCGGCCGCGCTCGACAACGCGCGCCGGGCCTACCCGGAGCTCAGGTACGGCACGAGCGCGCTGGACGTGGCCCGTGATGCCGACGTGGTCGTCCTGCTCACCGAGTGGGCTGAATTCCGCGAAATCCAGCCCTCGGCGCTGGCGCAGGTGGTCAAGCACACTCGGATCATGGACGGCCGGCACGCGCTCGACGCGGCCGTCTGGCGTTCGGCGGGCTGGGAGTACCGGGCGCTGGGCTGCCCCTGATTCATCGGTCGCCTATGGGTGGAAGACGACGTTGAACTTGGACACGTAGACGACATTCACGGAATCCATGCGGACGACAGGAAGACCCCGCCGAGCCGGTGCCGGCGGGGTCCCCGTGGTGTGCTCATGGTGTCGTGGTGCGGGGGAATTGTGGGCGTCTGAAGGATCCGATGCGTTTGTTGCATCACGACGGTTATCGCGTCCGGATCGATGTCCGCAACGGCGAGCGCCGGGAGCGCCTTCTGGATGACGACGCCGCCGTGCTCGCCGGCTATCACGCGTATTTCGGCATCTCCTTCGACAGGGTGCCCATGGTCAGCAGGTGAGGATCAGCCTTTGCTGAGGCGATCGGCGAGCAGCCTCTTGCCTTCGTCCCCGGCTTCCCTGCATCTGTCCTGTAGTTTCGCGAACCATTCGACCACTTCCGCGTCGCCCTCCCCCTTGGCGTCCTCCTTGTAGGTCTCCAGACGCCAGACGTCCTCCAGGCATCGTTGCAGCACGGTGATCAGGTCGTAGTTCTTGTCCTTGACCGGGCTGGCAGGCTTTTGCGCCATGATCGGTCCCCCAGTTCTCCGATTCAGCGTCAATAGCCTGATTCCCGACAGCTGGGTTCGTAACCTCTCATAGCTGTGTCACTGGGGTGGTGGCCGTACCTGGCACGATGGCATGGTCCGGAGCAGAGCGGCGAGCTGCCGGGCGTTGGTCTGGGCGTAGTCGCGGTAGCAGTTGTTCATGAGCACATGCGTGCTGGAGGTCTCGTTGGCGAGCTCGCACAGCTTCGGAGTCCACTCCTTCAGCTCCTCGGTGGAGTAGAGGTAGCCGAAGCGCTGGTAGATGTCGCGGCTGGTCCACTTGTCGCTGCGGCCGTGGAACCGGACGATCTCCAGGTCGGCCGTGGCCGCGACGACCGGCGGGATCGAGCACGGGTAGCCCTGAGGCATGTCAAGGCATACGTACGGGATGGCGTACGAGCGCAGGAAATCGAGCGTCTCGGCCTGGTTCTCCTCGGTCATCCAGGTCCGGTTGCGGAACTCCACCGAGATCCTCAGGGGCTCGCAGCGGCGTTTGCACTCCAGGATGTAGTGCTTGTTGCGCTTGCTGATGGGAAACCATCGCGGGAACTGGAAGAGCACCGCTCCGAACTTGTCCGCTTCCCACAGCGGCATGAGCGCGGACACGAAGCGCTCCCACACCTGTTCCACCAGCGCGGGCTCGAGGTCCTTCACGTAGAGGTTGTTCTTTCCTGAGTCGACACGCAGGTCCTTGGGCAGTGCGGCCGGGCGGGTCGGGTGACAGGTCAGCAGCGAGAACGCCTTGATGTCGAAGGTGAAGCCCTGTGGGGTCCGTTCTGCCCACAGCCGCGCCGTTTCCTCCGCAGGCGGCGCGTAGTACGTCGAGTCGACTTCGACGAGCGGGAATTGGCTCGCGTAGTACCGCAGGCGCTCCTCCGGCGTCGTGACGTCCGGCGGATACCAGCCGGACTGCAGGAGCGTCTTATCCGTCCACGACGCCGTACCCACCAGGATCTCTCCCATATCTCACCATAGGCAGGCTGCTTCCCGGCGATGTCCACCGCCTGTACGGACCTGCGGATCATCGGGCAGCAGCGGAGAGGTGCGACGGTCACCGGGTTCCGTGTCCGGCCCTCCGGCCGAGGATGTGGTAGGTCTCCCCGCGCGTGATGTACCGGACCCGATCCGACAGCCCGAGGCGGTTGACGTGGTGCCGGAAGTCGTCCAGCCCCGAGGAGAACGCCTCGTAGTCGTCGTAGTGCACGGGCAGGGTGTAGTTCGGGTTCATCAGCTCGACCCAGTGGGCGCCCTGCATGCCGTCCATGGTCACCAGCAGCGTCCCCAGCAGTTTGGTGCCGCCCAGGTGCACGATGGCGAGGTCGATCTCCGGGAAGCGCCGGGGGATCGCCGCGAGGCAGTCGTCCAGCAGCGTGTCCCCGCTGATGTGCAGGCGGAGGTTCACCTCGCCGTCGTCGTGGCCGAACTCCAGCATGCTTCCCATGACGGGAGGCAGCAGCTTCTCGGCCACGCCCGGCGCGTGACGGGCCGGCAGGGAAGTGATCTTGAGAGTGTGGTCTCCGCGCCGCAGCCTGCGGTCCTGCCAGGTCTCCAGGCTGATCGCGTTGTGGAAGCCCTGGCGCCTGAGCCGCTCGGCGGCGTGCGGGGTGGTGATGATCGGCAGGCTCGAGTCAAGCCCTTCCCGTGCCACGCGGTCCCAGTGGTCGCCGTGCATGTGGGACAGCACGACGGCGTCGATCTCCGGAAGCTGGCTGATCTCCATCGCCGGGCTGGTGCGCCGGCGGGTGCTGATGCCCCAGCCGAGATAGGCACGCTGACCGCGATGGAGGAAGTTCGGGTCGGTCAGCAGGGTGAAACCATGAGAGCGAATCAGCGTGGTGGCGTTTCCGATGAAGAAAACACTCGCTTCTGCTGGATCGGGCATCGGAGTCCCCTCCCGTTTCCTGATATTTCAGGTTAAGCACACGGGGGGAAACCGCCTCGGCTCGGGGGGCGGCATGACGCGTTCGCGTCTATTCCATCGATCCGTACGGCAGGCCCACGTAGTTCTCCGCCAGCGTCGTCGCCGCGGCCTCCGATGAGGTCACGTAGTCCAGGTAGGAGAGCTGCAGCCGATGGGCGTAGGCGTCCTCGGAGTCGAAGGTGTGCAGGAGCGTCGTCATCCACCAGGAGAAGTGCTGGGCCCGCCACACCCTTTTCAGGCACGCCCGCGAGTAGCCGTCCAGAAGGTCGCCAGAGCCCGTCCCGTACCAGTGGGCGAGCGCCTTGGTCAGCAGGCGTACGTCCGCCACCGCCAGGTTGAGGCCTTTGGCGCCGGTGGGCGGCACGATGTGGGCGGCGTCCCCGGCCAGGAACAGCCGGCCGTACTGCATGGGCTCGGCCACGAAGCTCCGCATAGGCGTGACCCCCTTGTCGATGATCTCCCCCGTGGCCAGGACGAACCCCGGGACGGTTTCCAGCCGTGCCTTCAGCTCCGCCCAGATACGGTCGTCCGGCCACTCGGCGATGTCCTCGTCCGGGGGGACCTGCAGGTAGAATCGGCTGATCTCGGGGGAGCGCATGCTGTGCAGGGCGAACCCGCGCTCCGTCCGCGCGTAGATCAGCTCCTCCGCCGACGGCTTGACCCTGGCCAGGATGCCGAGCCACGCGAACGGGTACTCCCGCTCGTACTCCGTCAGCACCCCCTCAGGGATCGCGGGACGTGACACCCCGTGGAAGCCGTCGCAGCCCGCGATGAAGTCGCAGTCGAGCCGCTCGCCGCCGAAGGTGACGTAGGGCTCGCCGCTGTCTATCGCGTGCAGCGCCACGTCGTCCACCTCGAACCTCACATCTCCCCCGTCGGCGAGCCGGGCGGTGATCAGGTCCTTGACGACCTCCTGCTGGCCGTAGACCGTGATGGCCCGTCCGGGGACCAGCTTCTCGAAGGCGATGCGGTGCCCGGCTCCGCCGTACCGCAGCTCGATCCCTTGGTGGGGAAGGCCTTCCCGCAGCAATCTGGCGCCAACGGCGGCCTCGATGAGGGTGTCGGTCGTGCCCTGCTCCAGCACTCCCGCCCGTACCCGCTTCTCCGCGTGGTCCCGGCTGCGGAGCTCCAGGACCACAGACTCGATGCCACGCAGATGGAGCAGATGGGACAGCAAGAGGCCCGCGGGGCCCGCTCCGATGATCCCGACCTGAGTTCGCATACGAGGAGCATGCAGTGGCGAACGGTGAGGGTACGAGCTTCGCCTTCCACTCAGTGAAAGAATGGGCCAGAATTGCGATAGACATCGATGAGGAGGCGCCGGTGGCGGGTGGGTCTCGTGATCCAGGGCGTTCGGTGACATCCCGGGTGCTGGCCATCCTGGGCGCCTTCGACACCGCTCACCCGCATCTCACCCTGACCGAGATCTCCCGTCGAAGCGGCGTGGCCCTCACCACGGCCCACCGCCTGGTACGAGAGCTGCAGGAGTCACAGGCACTGAGCCGCGACGACGACGGCCGCTTTCACATCGGCCTGCGGCTCTGGGAGCTCGGTCAGCTCGCCCCCGGCCGGTTGCCGGAGGTCGCCCGCCCCTGGCTACAGGAGCTGTTCGGAAATACGGGGGAGAACGTCCACCTGGCCGTACGCGACGGTCTTGAGGTGCTTTATGTAGACAAGGTGTACGGGCGGCGCGCCGTGCCGATCCTGTCCCGGACGGGCGGCCGCCTGCCCATGCACGCCACCGGCGTCGGCAAGGTGCTTCTCGCGTACGAAAACGAGTGGTTCATCACGTCGTACCTCTCCCGGAAGCTGGAAAGGCCCACCGCGCACACCGTCACGGAGCCGGGACGGCTCGCGCGCGAGCTCGCCGCCGTACGGGCTCAGGGGTACGCCTTCACCTACGAGGAGATGACGCTCGGGTCGTGCTCGGCCGCCGTGCCGATCATCGTGGGCGACCGGCCGATCGGCGCCATCGGCGTCGTCCTGGCATCCAGGAGGGCCCGCGAGCTGCCCCAGCTCGTCGAGCCCCTGGTCGCCGGAGCTGCCGAGATCGCCCAGGCGTACCGCCAGTGAATCTCACACGACGGAAAAGAGCTGCCGCAGGTGGCGAAGCTGGATCTCACGCTGCCGGCTCGTACCGCCCTCGTGGCCGTTCCAGGGCCACACGGTGATGTCCTTCGGCCCGGCCCAGTGGTTGTGGGCGGCGAAAACCGTTGACGGCGGGCAGATGAGGTCCATCAGCGCGACCGAGTACAGGGCCGGAACCCGGCCACGGGCGGCGAAGTTCAGCCCGTCGAAGTACGACAGCGTGCGGAAGACCTGGTCGGCGCTGTCGCGCTGGGAGGACAGGAACCGTACGAGCTCCTGATACGGGTCGCAGTCGGTGATCTCGACGGCCCGCCGGAAGTGCGTGAGGAACGGCACGTCGATCAGCGCGGCCTTGACCTTGGGCTGAAGTGCTGCGGCGGCCTGGGCGATGCCGCCACCCTGGCTACCCCCCGCGACCGCGATCCTGTCGGCGTCGACGTCCGGATGGGCGGCCGCCACGTCCACCGCGCGGACGGCGTCGGTGAAGACCCGCCGGTAGTAGTACTGCTCGGGGTCGAGGATGCCCCGGGTCATCATGCCGGGCGCCTGCGCGTGGTCACCCCCGTACGGATCGCCCGTGGCCCCGGGGCTCGAGGGGTTATGCGCGCCCTGGCCACGGGTGTCGACGACGAGCGTCGCGAACCCCGCCACCGGCCAGGCCAGGTGATCGATGGGCAGCCCTCGCCCCCCGTTGTAGCCGATGTACTGCACCACACACGGCAGCCGGGTGGCACCCGCAGGGACCAGCATCCAGGCCCTGATGGGATGACCGCCCCATCCGGCGAAGGTGGTGTCGTACGCCCGCACACCGGTCAGGGGAGCGTCGTACGCGGCGAAGTCCGCCGCCAGGTCGTGGCTGGACGCCTCGTCCAAAGTCTGCTTCCAGAAGGCGTCGAAGTCGGCGGGCTCGTCGCGCTCCGGGCGGTACTCGCGGAGGCTTTCCAAGGGCAGGTCGAACAGGGCCATTGCCGCTCCAGGGGTGTTGAGGTCAGCAAGCCGTGAAGGCAGGGGAGCACACATGATATTCGGGCGCCCCCTCGGCCGGTACCTGACAGGAGATGGCAGGTACGAGGAGCAGGATGGGCTGCCTTACCACCATCAAGGAGGGCTTACTGTGCCACGTGCGAACGGCACCTTCGATATCGACAGCTGGGAGCCCCAGGCCATCGATGAGCGTGATGGGGCCACGCTCAACCGGGTGCACCTGACGAAAACCTTCCACGGTGACCTGGAAGGCACCAGCACGGCCGACATCCTCACCGTCATGGCTCAGGTCGAAGGCTCGGCGGCCTATGTGGGATTCGAGCGTTTCACGGGTGGCGTCCACGGGCGTAAGGGGAGCTTCGTGCTTCACCACACCGCCACGAGTTACGCCGGCGAGCAGTCGCTGAGCTGGACGGTTCTGCCTGACTCCGGAACAGGGGAGCTGCTGGGGATCCAGGGCGGGGGACAGATCGTCAACGACGACGGCGTGCACTCGTTCCACCTGGATTACGAGCTGGGCTGAGCTCTGTGGCCCATGCGATGGACCGGCGTACGGCCCGCCGTGTCCGGCTCGCGGCGTACGGTCGGCTCTGGTCGGGCCGCCAGCCCCACCAGAGCCGACCGTCAGCGCTCACGTCGAATCACCGACGCTCACGTCGAGCCGTCGACGTCTACGTCAGACCATCAGCGCGCGCGTCGACCTGCGGCATCAGCTCGCGGCGATGTCAGCTCGCGTCGGCGCAGATCACGTAGACGCTGATCCCGACCGTGGCGAAGTTGTTCTGCCGGCCGATACCGACCCAGCCGCCCGCGTCGTCCGTGGGGAACGAACCGACCAGGATGGCGTCGTTACCCTGCGCCTCGGCGCCGCCGCCGATCGCCCTCTTGCCGCTCGGGCACCGGATCGTGCGCCGGGCGAAGTTGGCGACGTTCGCGTTGGGCAGCTTGAGTACCTGGTAACCGCGGAAGTCCGCGGCGGCACCGGGACGTGCCGGTGTGGAGTCCGCGTTCGACGCCGGCACCGCCACCGCCGCCACACTCACGCCGCTGACCAGCGCGGTCAGCGCGAGAGTCGTAAGCCATTTGGCTTGCATCTGTTCTCCTTGGATAGACCCCGTCCCCCCGAGGCGAGCCCCCGGGCGGGTTCCCGGCAGGCGTCCTACCGGAGCGGGAAGTGCTCACTTCGTCGCTCACAGTAATCATCGATAACTCTGAGTGTCCATTCTGTGGCGCGCGACCGTGTCGTAGCACTTAGGAGCGACCAGCCCATGCCTTTCGGTCTTGTCCCGGTACGGAACACCGGACGCTCAGGACGGCGGGTAGAGCGCGGCGAGTTCGCGTGCCGTGTGTTCAAGACGTTGGCGAAGCTCGTACGGCTTGAGCACCTCGACCAGCGCACCGAGCTTCATGAACTCGGTCTGGGCGTGATCGAGGGACTCGATCGGGACCTGGGCCGTCACCCAGCCGTGCTCGTCGGGGCCGGTGGCGGTCTCATCCACGGCGTCGATCACGGCGGCGCTCATCAGCTCGCGCATGCGCCGCCGGCCGTGAGGCGAGAGCCGTATGGTGGCCTCGCCCTGGTAGAGCCGGGTGCGGAACTCCTTCAGGAAGCACCGCCAGTAGTCCGCGAGGTCGAAATCCTTCGGCCGGTCGAAGGTCTCAAACAGGACGGTCAGATGGAGGACCTGGTGTACGCGGTACGTGCGCACGAGGTCGCCGCCGCGCGCCACGAGATACCACTTCCCGCCCTTGAGGACGATGGCGTACGGCTCAAGGACGCGCGTCACCTCCGTCGGCTCCTTCCAGCGGCGGTAACGCACCTGGACGCGGCGCTGGTTCCACACGGCGTCGGCGATGGCGGCGAGATGTGGTGACTGGTCCCCGTCGTGGTACCAGCCGTGGGCGTCCAGGTGGAACCGCTCCTGGATCCTGGCCGCCCGGTCACGCAGCTCCGCGGGGAGCGCGGCCTGGAACTTGAGCTGCGCCGCCGCCACCACCGCTCCCAGCCCCAGCTCGGCCGCCGGCCCAGGCATCCCGGCCAGGAACAGCGCCTCGGCCTCTTCGGCGGTCAGCCCGGTCAGCCGGGTGCGGTAGCCGTCCACCAGCTGGTAGCCGCCCGCGGGGCCCGCGTCCCCGTACAGCGGAACACCTGCGTCGTGCAGGGACTCGACGTCGCGGTAGATGGTGCGCACGGACACTTCGAGCGTCTCCGCCAGCTGGCGCGCGGTCAGCCGGCCCCGGGTCTGGAGCAGAAGGAGGATGGAGAGCAGCCGGCTCGCGCGCATGTCGCTGACAATACGTGTCAGTGTGCCCGCACTAAGGGCCAAATGTGGCTTTCAGCGAAAAGTTTCTCCGCGTACCTGGCGTGATCGACATCGCCGGACGCCAGGTCAAGCGCTATCACGTCAACACCCTCGACAACGACATCGATGAGGCGATCCAGCGTGCGGCCTACGGGTTCCTCCCCCGGCTGCCGCCCGGGCTTGACGAGACCCCGCTCGCCGACGTGCCCGCCGAGGGCCTGGGGGCGGTACTTCCCTTTAGGCGGTGTCCGCTGTGGGACGAAAACTCCGGGGCGAGGCATTCAGGCTCCGTACGAAGAAACGCCTGATCAGGGCCTTGGTCGACTCTTACCTGAAGGTCCGAGCCTCGTAACGGATGTCGCAAAGTAGCTTCCGTATCAGAAGATTGTGGACAACCGCTTCTCACGCGACCAGGGGAAGAAGCCGATCCCTTGCTAGGCTGCAAGCATCTGTTAAGAACCCGGCGTTGTCTCATCCCCGGCTGATGAGACCGTTGAGAAGTGGGGTCACACCGTGAAGAAGCTGCTCGTTCTCGCGCTCGTCGCCCTCGGGGGGCTGCTCGTCTGGCGCAAGGTGCAGGCCGACCGCGCCGAGCTTGACCTGTGGACTGAGGCAACCGGCAGCGAGAACTGACCACCCTGGCTGCCGATGCGGGTGTCTGAATGATTCTGGATCAAGGCGGAGGTGGTGGCATGGGCAACGCCTCACCGATCAAGCTCGCCTGCCTCGATCTGGCCGGCACCACGATCGGTGACATCGCCATGGTGGAGCGGGCGTTCGCCGAGGCGATCGCCACACAGGGCATCGTCCCCGGGACCGGGGCATATGCGCGGGCCATGGTCCACGTGCATCGGTCCCGGGGCTGCTCGAAGATCGAGGTCTTCCGGGGCATCTTCCCCACCAACGAGGCCCAGGCACAGGCCGCCAACCTGGGGTTCGAACGCTCCTACCAGGGCGCGATCGAGCGGGCCGGTCTCGTCCCCGCGCCCGGCACCATCGAGGCCCTCGAAAAGTTACGCGGCGCCGGGGTGAAGATCTGCCTGATCACCGGCTTCAGCCGTGCGACGCTCGGCCGGGTGCTCAGCGCCCTCGGCTGGATGGACAAGGTCGACCTCGCCATCTGCCCGGAGGACGCGGGGCGCGGGCGTCCCTGGCCCGACATGGTGCTCACCGCCATCCTCCGGCTCGGCATCGGCGACGTCCGTGAGGTCGCGGTCGCGGGCGACTCCGAGAGCGACATGCTCTGCGGGAGCCGTGCGGGTGCCTCGATCGTGGCCGGCGTCATGACCGGAGTCCACAGCCGCGAACGCCTCATCAGGGGCGGCGCGACCCAGATCATCGACTCCATCGCCGACTTCCCCAGCCTCGTCCTCGACAGCGAGCCGAGCCCTGCAATAATCGGCGCCTGCTCCCGGTAAGCTGTCCTGCAGCACGGGGCCTTAGCTCAGTTGGCAGAGCGCCTGCTTTGCAAGCAGGAAGTCAGGGGTTCGAATCCCCTAGGCTCCACCGAAAAGAAAACCCAGGTCAGGGATGCTTTTCCCTGCCTGGGTTTCTCGCTTTAACCGGCCTCTTTTCGCTTCCGTGCCCGTTGCGTGCCCGATGCCTTCTGGAGTTGGTCTCTGGCGAGGCTGTCGAGCTTGTCGGCGACCTCATGTTGACGCTCGTTGGAGCCGTGCTGGTAGACCATCGCGGCGCGCGTGCTGGAGTGCCCCATCCGGTCCATCAGCTCGCGGATCGACGCCCCGGCGTTCGCGGCGAGGGTGTTGCCGGTGTGTCTCAGGTCGTGAAAGTGGATCTTCGGTAGTCCGGCATCGGCGAGCGCCTGGCCCCAGAACCGCCGATTGAAGTTGCTGTTCCAGATAGGCCCGTCATCCGGCCCGGCGAAGATGAGCCCGTCGTCACCTTCCTGCGCGAAGTCCTTGAGGTGGTCTTCCAGGTCCTTGGTGATCAGCCCTGGAATCACGACCGTCCGCTTCCCCGCCGCAGACTTGGGGTCAGTGAAGACCAGGCCCTTGCCCGTGATGCGGATCAGTTGACGCTCCACTCGAACGGTTCCGGCCTCCAGATCAAGGCGGCGGCGCGGCACGCCGCCGCACGGCCCGCCGCCCGCCCGCCGTTCGGGCGTGCGGCGTGGGCGCCGGTCC
>JAOPYI010000200.1 GCA_025964675.1 Sphaerisporangium sp.
GGTCGCACGGAGAGGCCGACACCGGGCCCGTCCCGGACCGGGTCCGACCTCCCTACCAGCGCGGCGAGTGCCTCCGGAGCGCCACGGACGCCGCGGCACCCGGGAAACGCGTTGACATCGACGATCACCGGACCGCGGTGCGTGGAGAAGATGTCGACCCCGTAGACCTGCAGGTCGAACAACCTGCCCACGTCCCTGATCATGTCGAGCCAGCCGGGAGGGAGGTCGTCCGCATCGACCGGGAGCGTCGCGCGAGTGGCCTCGGGCTCGAGTGGGGTGCGCCGGAGGCCGACGAAGACCTCGTCGCCGACCACCCACGCCTTGTGGTCCCAGCCGTCGTTGGGCACATGCTTCTGCACGACCACGGGTTCCTGCGCCCAGTCCGCCCGCAGCGCGGACAACCCCTCGAGACCGTCGACCCTTCGGACGAGATCCTTCCGGCCGCTGCGTCGGCTCTTGACGACCATGGGGAAACCCAGCGCCCCGGAACCGGTGGTGCAGGCGATCAGGCTGGACAGGCGCGCGAACCCATAGGTGTGCGGGAAGGGCAGGCCGCCCGCTCTGGCCCGTTCGGCCATGCGCGCACGGTCCTGGCAGAACTCCGTCGGCGCCGCTCCGTTGAGTACCAGGGCGCCGCGCTCCTCGGCCGCTCGCGCAAGCGCGAGGGCGCGCGGCGAGTGGCCCTTGAGCAGGCACACATCCGCCGGGGATGGCGGATCGGTGGGTTCGGCGGGAGCCCAGGGATTCGCGGCGGAGTCGATCATGTCGACCCGGTGCCGGGTCTTCAGCAGCTCGGCGAGCCCGACGAGCAGCGGGTGGAACGGATCGTCGGTCACTACGCAGACCCTCATGTCGCATATCCCGTACGACCTGTCGTCGCCGCGGGTGCGTCGGCTTCACGGTCTCGACTCGGTTTTCCGGCGGTGTCCACACCGAGCGCGGGGCCCGCTGCCGAACCGTTCCCGTTGGCCAGGCGCAGGACGCTCCGTGCCACCCGTGCCGGCGCGTCGGGGACCCAGTTGAAGCTCGGGAAGTCGTTGACGTCGACCACCACCCAGCCGTTCGGCCCCTCCACGACGTCGACGCCGTAGAGGTCGAGACGGAACACGACTCCGATAAAGGTCACCAAGCGAGCGAGATCCGACGAGAGCGTGATGAGGTGGCCCTCCGCCAGAATGTCGGGGTGCAACGGCGAGCGTTGGACGGTGGCGTACAACTCGTCGCCGGTGTTGTAGACCTTGATATCGACACCCGGATTCGGCACATAGGTCTGAGCCAGAAGCCAGCCGTCGTCAATGGTCCAGGCCTGGAGATCTAGCAGATCATGCGGTGTGGCCACCAGGCGTACGCAGCGGCCGGAGCTGCCGTTGGCCGGTTTGACGACGAGCGGATAGTGCTCGAGCGGAACGGTGTGCAGGAGCTCCGGGGCGGCGGCGAAATAGGTCAGCGGGAACGGGAGGCCGTGGCGTCGGGCGACCGCCGCGGCGACGGCCTTGTCCCGGACCGCGGGGATCGATCGAGCGTCGTTGATCGTCCTCAGGCCGCTGGCCGCAGCCGCTTCCAACAGGCTCAGCCCCGGCCCGCCCGAAACCGACTTGAGGATCCATGCGTCGTGGTCGCTGTCGCGGAGCAGGTCGGACACCCGGGCGATGGAGTTCATCGGATCGAGGATGTCGACGTCGTGTCCCCATTCGATCAAGCGATGAGCGACGGCGAGAGGCATGTTGTCGTGGCGGTAACAGTCCTCGAGGACGAAGCAGAGCTTCTTCATGTCGAAACACCACCTCAACGCCAGATTAACGGCGTCCGTCTCAATGGCCTAGGAGCCGCTTCTTAGATCTCCTCACAAAGGGCGACTGTTTGATGACGCTTGGTGTGCGCTTCATGGTGATCTGACCCGCTCCGCCGTCGCCCGTTGCCTAACATGGTGATGATCTGGACGTTGGCGTGGCACATGTGCTCCTTGGTGAGGTTGCGGACGCTGGGGCCAATGGGGAGCCGGTAGGTCCACACCTACTCGATGTGGTTCCAAGTCATGCGGTCGTAGAGGTGTCGTGCCGGCCGCCGCCGTGGCGTAGCCGTCGTCGCGTGAGACCCCACAGGCAGGTCAAGGGCGAGATGCGCCTTCGGCGCATAAAGCGCTACATCAATTCCTGAACCGAAGCCACCATCCTGTTCGTATGAGCCACCCATCGCTTCGGTTCAAGCTCGATGACCCTTCAGAAATTGCGAACTGCCCAGCAAAACGCGGGGGTATGAAATGTACATCGGCCGGCCGCCTGATGTTCACTTGAAGGAAGTCGGTAACTAGCTGTTAACGCAGCTCAAGCGCCCAATCGCGATTCTTTGGGATCTCGCTAGGGCAACTTAGGCCTTTCGGGCTCCGTAGGCTGTTTTTCGCTTCATAGTCAGCTGTTAAGCCGCATGTCCGTTCATCTTATTGATAGCTCCCTATTCTCCCGAATGCACACGCTTGAAAGGGAGTTGATATGCGTAGTCGCAAAGTTTTGACGCGCGCCCTCATCGCAGGGGCCGGCGTGGCTTTCTTGGGTGTCGGCGCCGCAACCGCCGGTTCAGGCATTCTTGGTGCCGGGCCGCGGGCCGACGGCACTGCCGTCATCCCCGTTGGTTACCGGGTCACGCCGGCCGGCTTCCAGAGCAAGCTCGGCGACCTGCCGCTCATCGCGAAGCCCTTCCCTGATGGCCAGGCAGTGCTCGTGGTCAACGCCGGCCAGGGCGTCCAGTCTGTCCAGGTGGTGTCCACGAAGGACGGCAGCGTCCTGCAGACCATCGAGTACAAGTCGCCCGCCGCGGTCTTCGCGGGCGCGGCCTTCAGCCCGGACGGCACGAAGGCATACGTCAGCGCCGGTGGCAACAACAAGATCCGCGTGTACACCGTGGCCGGGGACCGGCTGACCGAGACCACCTCGATCTCGCTGCCCACCAAGAACCCGAGCGGGCAGACGATCAATCCGTATCCCGCCCAGATCGCCGTCACCCCTGACGGTGCCAGGCTGGTCGTCGCCGACCACCTCGCCGACGCGGCCACCGTGATCAAACTGTCCGACGGCACGAGCAAGACCGTGGCCATCGGCCACACGCCGTACGGCGTCACGATCAGCCCGGACGGCACCACGGCGTACGTCACCAACCAGGGCGCCGAAACGGTCTCCGTGCTCGACCTGACGGCGGCCGACCCGACCGTCAAGTCCACGATCACCGTGGGAACCCACCCGAACCAGCTGGTCCTGGACTCGGCGCGGAACCTGCTCTACGTCGCCAACAGTGACAGCGACGACGTCAGCGTCGTGAGCACCACGGCCGGCAAGACGGTGAACACGATCAGCCTGGCCCCGTACAAGGGCGCGGCGATCGGCACCAACCCGGACGCGCTCGCGCTCTCCGCCGACGGCGGCACGCTCTACGTCGCCAACTCCGGCAACAACGACGTGGCCGTCGTACAGACCGACAAGGGCAAGATCAAGGGCCTGATCCCCACCGGTTGGTACCCGACCGCGCTGGTCACCACCGGCGACCAGCTGCTGGTGGCCAACGCCAAGGGCCTTGGCGCCGGACCGAACAACGGCCCCGGCTACCCGAACCCGTACAGCGGGTCCACCGCGCCTGACCAGTACTCCGGCTCGATGATGGCCGGAACGCTGTCCCGGGTCTCCCTGCCGATCAAGCAGGACGAGCTTGCCAAGTGGACCCACCAGGTGAACGACAACAACGGGGTTAAGACCGCGGGTGACAACAACCGCAACATGTCCTCCGCGGCCGCGTCGAGCATCGTGCCGCGCCGGGCCGGGGAGTCGTCGCCCATCAAGCATGTCATCTACATCGTGCGTGAGAACCGCACCTACGACCAGGAGCTGGGCAGCATCGGAAAGGGCAACGGCGACCCCTCGCTGAACCTCTTCGGTGACGAGTCCGCGCCCAACACCCGCGCCCTGGCCAAGCAGTTCAGCACGGTGGACAACTTCTACGCAAACGCCGAGGTCAGCGCGCAGGGCTGGAACTGGGTGGTCGCCGCCAACTCGAACCCCTTCTCCGAGCAGGGCTGGCCGGCGAACTACTCCGGCCGCAACCACCCCTACACCTCGGAGAGCAACGACCCGACCCTCGCCCCGCAGAAGCCCGACAACGCCTACGTCTGGCAGCGTCTGGGCAAGGCCGGGGTGTCGTTCCGCAACTACGGGTTCTACGTGGGCCGTGACACGACTGGACAGTTCGTCGCCGGCGACCCGGTGCTCAACGCCAGCACCGACCACGCCTTCACCGGGTACAACCTGAGCTGCCCCGACAGCCCCGGTTCGTTCAAGCCGCTGTCCACCAGCTGTGGTGCCACCGACCGGTTCACCGAGTGGAAGCGTGAGTTCGACCAGTACGTCACGAACGACAACCTGCCCACCGTGCAGTTCGTACGCCTCCCCAGCGACCACACCGCCGGTACCAAGGTCGGCGCGCCGACCCCGCGCGCGTACGTGGGTGACAACGACGCGGCGCTCGGCAAGCTCGTGGACGCCGTGTCCCACTCGAAGTACTGGAAGTCGACCGCCATCTTCGTCACGGAGGACGACTCCCAGAACGGGCCTGACCACGTCGACGCGCACCGCACCGTCGCGCTGGCGATCAGCCCGTACACGCAGACCGGCCGGGTGGACTCGAACTTCTACAGCACCGCCTCGATGCTCCGCACGATCGAACTGCTCTCGGGCATCCCTCCCCTGACCCAGTTCGACGCGTACGCGACGCCGATGACCGGTTCCTTCACCAACCGGCCGAGCTTCGCGCCGTACAGTGCGCTCCGTCCCACCACCCTCGCCGAGGTGAACGGTGCGACCGCCCCGATGGCCGCCCAGTCCGCCAAGCAGGACCTGACCAAGGAAGACCAGATCAACGAGCAGGCCTTCAACCAGGCGATCTGGAAGAGCGTCAAGGGCGACAACTCCGTCATGCCGGCGCCGAAGTACTCGCTGTGGGGCTCGGTGCCCAACGACCAGGCCGCCAAGATCAAGGACAACGACTGAGCGATCGGCGTCACGGATCGGCCGTGAGGCCTTCCCGAAACTGTCGGGAGGCCACCCAGCGGACCTTTTCACAACGCTAAGGGCCCGGGCCGGCGACCTCAGCCGACCCGGGCCCTTAGGCATGGTCACGTCCTTGCCGCAGACCGTCTCGGCCCCCTGATGTGACAGGCGCCCTGGGCGGCAGGACACCAGCCCTTGCGGTGTGCGTGAGCTGGCATGTGATTCAGTTCACATGGCTTTGCGAAATATCCGGGGATGGCGTCCCCGTTTACACATGCGTCTTGGAAAGCGGGGAGTCACTCCCCGATTTGTACGACAGACGACAGAAAGGAACGCCGCCGTGGGCAGCACGACCGCCGAGCAGAGCCGCGTTCCCCGGCTACGGGCGGATGCGTCACGCAACCGGGAGCGGATCGTGGCCGCGGCGCGTGAGGCGTTCGTGGAGTTCGGCGCCGAGGTGACCCTCGACCAGATCGCGCGGCGGGCCGGGGTGGGCAACGCCACCATCTACCGGCACTTCACCGACCGCTCGGAGTTGATCCGCCAGGTGACCCTGGAGGTCATGAACCGCATCGTGGAGCTGGCCGAATCGGCGCTCGCCGAGGCACCGGACGCGTTCGAGGCGCTGCAGCGCTTCGTGCACGGCGCGGCCAACGAGCGGATCGGGGCTCTCTGCCCGATTCTGTCCGACGGTTGCGAGCTGATCGCCGCCGAGCTCGCCGAAAAACGCGTTCGACTGGTACGGGCCCTGGAAGGCATCATGGACCGGGCACGCAGCTCGGGCCTGCTCCGCTCCGATGTGGACACCGGTGACATCCTGATCGCACTGCTACAGCTCACCCGGCCGCTGCCGGGCACCGCCTGCCTGAATCTGGACAGGTTCGTAGATCGTCATCTGCAGCTTTTCCTCGACGGACTGCGCGCTCCGGCGCGCTCCACGCTACCCGGGACCGCCGCGACCTTCGAGGACCTCCAGCGGCACCGCTGACGACGACCACGCCGACCGCCTGAGTCCCCCGTACTTCCAAGCGCTAGATCACTACGTACATTTTTCGCGCCATTTGGCGTCCTCCGCACCGAATAGTGAGTTAACCCATGCCTGAAACGGCCCAGGTCCGACCGGACCCCCGCCGCTGGAAAGCCCTCGCATTCATCGCCATAGCTCAGCTGATGGTCGTGCTGGACGGGACCATCGTGAACATCGCGCTGCCCTCCGCCCAGGCGGATCTCGGCATCTCCGATGCCAATCGGCAGTGGGTGATCACTGCCTACGCCCTGGCGTTCGGCGGGCTGCTGCTCTTCGGTGGCCGCATAGCCGACCTGTGGGGCCGCAAGCGTGCCTTCACCCTCGGCCTGATCGGCTTCGCCGCAGCCTCCGCGCTCGGCGGCGCCGCGGCCAACGAGACGATGCTGCTCGGCGCCCGCGCGCTACAGGGCGCGTTCGGCGCGCTGTTGGCGCCCGCCGCGCTGTCGCTGCTCACGGTGATGTTCACCGAGGCCAGGGAGCGCGCGAAGGCGTTCGGCATCTTTGGGGCCATCGCGGGCGCCGGCGGTGCCGTCGGCCTGATTCTCGGCGGCTTCCTTACGGAATACCTCGATTGGCGCTGGACGTTTTTCGTCAACATCCCCTTCGCCGCCATCGCCGCCACCGGCGCCTTCCTTGTCATCCGCGAGCCCGCCGGCAGCCGCAACGGCGGCGGCCTCGACATCCCCGGGGTCGTCCTGGCCACCCTCGGCCTGGTCTCCCTGGTCTATGGCTTCACCCGCGCCCAGTCCGACGGCTGGACCGCGAGCGTGACCATCGGCCTGTTCGTCGCGGCGGTCGTGCTGCTCTCCGCGTTCGTGCTGGTCGAGAGCAAGGTACGGGCCCCGCTGCTGCCGCTGCGCGTGCTGACCGATCGGAACCGCGGTGGCGTTTACCTGTCGCTGGGCCTGGCCGTCATCGCGATGTTCGGTCTGTTCCTCTTCCTGACCTACTACCTGCAGATCGTCGAGGGTTACTCGCCGGTGCGGACGGGCTTCGCCTTCCTGCCGATGATCGCGGGCATGATCACCGGCTCGACACAGATCGGCGCCCGCCTCATGACCCGCGTCTCGCCACGGCTGCTGATGGCGCCGGGCTTCTTGCTCGCCGCGGTGGGCATGCTGATCCTGACCCAGATGGAAACCAACAGCTCATACGTCGGCCTGGTGCTGCCCGCGCAGATCCTGCTGGGCCTCGGCATGGGCACGGCCTTCATGCCGGCGATGAGCCTGGCCACCTATGGCGTCCAGCCACGCGACGCGGGTGTGGCCTCCGCGATGGTCAACACCTCGCAGCAGGTCGGTGGCGCCATCGGCACCGCCCTGCTCAACACCATCGCCGCCAGCGCCGCCACCACCTGGATCACCTCGCACGCCACCCAGGCGCGCACCCTCGGCAAGGCCGCCTTCGCCAACCAGGCGGCGGTGCACGGCTACGCCACCGCGATCTGGTGGGCGGTCGGCATCCTGATTCTGGCCGCCGTCATCGTGATCACCCTCGTCAACACCGGCCACCAGGGCGGCTCGGTCGCCTCGTCCGGCGAGGACGGGCAGGAGGACGTGCCGATCCCGGTGTTCGCGCACTGACCGGGTTTCGTACCACTCCGTAGGCACGCATGAGGGGTCCGGCTCAAGCCGGACCCCTCATGCGTGTTCTCCCGTCTACCGCTCAATGGCCCAGACCGACCAGGCGACACGCGGCGAGGAGATCCGCCGGACATGGCCCTCGCATGATCTGGGCCAGC
>JAOPYI010000208.1 GCA_025964675.1 Sphaerisporangium sp.
GATGCCGAGCGTGAACGCGGCCAGCGCCGTCCACCACTGGTTGGTGTGCGCGTCGAACTGGCTGAACGCGAGGGAACTGAGCAGCGCCACTACCGCGCCGGTCAGCGCGAGCCGGCGGGAGCCGAGCTGGTCGGAAAGCCGGCCGGCCAACGGCATTGCGAACGCCGATCCGAGGCCCAGCGGCGCCAGCAGCAGGCCCGCCTCGAAGGCGCCATGACCACGAACCTGTTGGTAGTACAGCGGAATCACGAAAATGCTGGCGAAAGTGACCAGTCCGAGCAGGGCCGCCGCGACCACGCTGGCACTAAAGCTGCGGCGGGCGAACAACCGCACGTCGATCAGCGGCGGTGTCGCACGTCTACGCAGCGCATGCGCGGCGTAGACGGCCAGCAGCACGACCGCCACGACCAGCGGGAGCAGCACCTGCCAGGTCGCGAAGGCACCACGCTGGCCGGCCTGCGACAACGCCAGGACACCGGCGGCGACTCCCGGGCCGATCAACGCGACGCCGAGCACGTCAAGCCGGGTGCGTGTGCCTTGGGGCGGGTCAGCGGGCAGGATCCGCAGCGACAGCGTGAACGACACGATCGCGATCGGCACATTGACCAGGAACATCCAGCGCCAGTCGAGGCTGCTCAGGATGAGCCCGCCGATGATCGGGCCGAGGATCGGGCCGGTCGAGCCGACGATGCCCATCAGGCCCATCACCCGGCCCATCCGGTTCGGGCCAGCCGCGCGCGCCAGCAAGGTGAGCATCAGCGGGTCGAGGATGCCGGCGCCGATGCCCTGAACCACCCGGAACACGATCAGGCTGCCTACGGTCCAGGCCAGGCCGGAGCCAACCGAGCCGACCAGGAACACCACGAGCCCGGCTAGCCAGAGTTTGCGGCCGCCGAAGCGGTCGACGGCCCAGGCGCCGATCGGGATGGTGACGGTCAGCGCTAGCAGGTAGCCGGTGGACACCCAGCCGATCGTGGCGAGCGAGGTGCCGAACCTGGCGGCCAGGGTATCCACCGCGACGGCGGCCATCGAGCCGTCAAGGATGCCCATGATCCCGCCGAGCAGGATCACGCCGATCATCCGTCGCAAGGCGGGATCGAGCCGGTCTTCAAGGGCTTGCGTCATAGGTGTCTCCCGAGCGGGAACAGGGTGATTTGTACTTGCTGGTTCAATTTAGTGTTCTCTTGTGGACACATCAAGTCAGTTCATGAAACTAAACCAGCGGGTAAAGATCACGTCGAGAATGCGCTAGACTGCAGGAGTGGCAGCAGTGACAACCTCAGCCGGGCGGACGGCCTCGCGAGGGCGGATCGACAAACGGCAGGCGATCCTGGACGCGGCGTTCATCGTGTTCGCTCGCCGGGGTTACGCGCAGGCATGTGTGCAGGAGATCGCCGAGGAGGCCGGCGTCGCCAAGCCGACCGTCTACAATCACCTCAACGACAAGGAAACCCTGTTCCGGCACGCGCTGACAGCGGTGACCGACGCCGTGCTGGCCGAGAACCTCTCCGTCGTGGAACGGCTGCGGAACCCGGGCCCGGACCTGCGCGCCACCCTGGAAGACGTGGCATACCGGCTGATCCGTATGTGCTGCACCAAACGATCGCGATCGTTGCGGTGGCTGACCTACGCCCAGGTCGCCCGGTTTCCCGACCTGATCGACCTGGTCCTGAGCCGCACGTCGGACCAGCTATGTGAAGCCCTGGCCGACCGGCTGGCGCGCCTGTCGCTCTCCGGCCACCTGCGCGCGTGCGACCCGGCAACCGCCGCGGAACAGCTCCTCGCGCTGATCACCGGCCCGATGGAGGGCCGCTCGCGGCTCGGCACCCGCACTGCCTCGACCGCCGAGATGCACGCGGTCGCCACCGTGGCGGTCGATACCTTCTTGCGCGCCTACGGAGCGCCGGAGAACCGATGAGCCCCCGCACTTTCCGCTTCGGCTTCGTCACCGTGTCCGCCCCTGGCGCGAAGGAATGGGTGGCGACCGCCCAGCGGGCGGAGGACGCGTCGGGGTCGGGTCGAGCGGCTCCCCGAGTCCGTCCGGATCATCAGCGCGCTGTTCCGCGGCCACGCCCACCAGCAACACAGCCATCATCACCGAAGGGCCACCCTGCCGTGACAACCCACGACGCCGCCGCACCCGACGGCACCGCCACACCTTCCGACACCGGCTACCGGATCGCCCGGCTGGAAGCTGAACGCGACATTCAGCACACCTTCGTCCGCTTCTTCCGGCTCGTCGACACCCGCCAGTACGAGCGCATCGCCGCCGAATGCCTCACCCCCGACGCCGAGCTCGACTACCACGTCCCCGCGCTGCACCGGCTGCGCGGCCGCGAGGAGTTCACCCGGCACATGCTCGCCGCCGTCGCGCCCCGCTCCCAGATGGTCGCCCACGTCCCCGGACTGGCCGTCATCGACTGGGACACTGCTGGCCGGCCACACCTGTCGGCCTACACCACCGTCTGGCACTGGTATACCGCGAACGCCCACCGTGGCGAACTACGGCCCGCCGACTGGACCACCATCGGCCTGGTCGAAGACGACTACCGCAACCACGACGGCCACTGGCTGATCGCCCACCGCCGTGTGACTGCCGTCGCCGGACTCATCGCCGCCGGCTCACCCCCACCACCCGCCGCCGTCGAGAACCGCCAAGGAGCGTGACCGCCGTGGCGACCACCCTCGACCGGCTCGAGGCCGAACGAGCCATCCGACAGACCCATTTCCGTTTCTTCCGGCTCGCCGACATCGGCGACTACGCGTTGCTCGGTCGGCAGTGCTTCACCCCCGACGCCCAGATCGAGTACCGAATCATGCCCGGCCCACCTCAGCGCTTCGCCAGCCGCGACGAGTTCGTCACCTTCATGCTGGCCGGACGCCCACCGGCTGCGCCGCCGCATCGGATCGGCGGACCCGCCGTCGCCCACACTTCCGCACCACCGGACATTGACTGGACCACCGGGCAACCCCGGCTCACCGGCCACGCCACCGTCTGGCACTGGGCCGCCGTCCGCACCCCGACCGGACAGGACAGACCCGCAGACTGGACTACCATCGGCCTCGTCGAAGACGACTACCGCCAGTTCGACGGCCAATGGCTCATCGCGCGTCGCCTGATCACCCCAGCCGCCGGACTTGTCGCCACCGGCACCACACCAGGGCCCGGCCGACCCACCACCCGCTGACCAGTAAGCGGGACCGGCAAAGGCCGCACCAACGTGACGCCCGGTGTCCTCATCGCCCCTCGGAGGGGTAGCAACTTGCCGTGCTTGAGGCCGATCTCGCCGTAG
>JAOPYI010000247.1 GCA_025964675.1 Sphaerisporangium sp.
CGACGATCCAGGGCGACGCCAGGCCGTACCGGTTGGCGAGGACGCCGCCGGCGAGCGCGCGGCGTGGTAGGCAGCCGTACGACAGCATGCGTCCTGCGCCGCCCGGGACGTGAGGTCCTGGTCCGCAGATCGTGCCCCTGCGGGGGTGGCGCGTGTGGCTCTATCGGACGATCACACGATTACCGACCGACGGATGTGGCGCCACTGTGTCGATCCTCCCCCGCGAAAGCCCGCTACTTCCCCCCGGGTACCTGGTCTTTGACCTCGTCGTAGCCGGCCTTGGTGGGTGCCTCGGTCGGCGAGTAGATCACGCGGATCACGCCCGTCGGGAACACCTCCGTCGCCGTCATCTTCAGGTGGTACGGCGCATCGCCGTCGTCGAATAGCCTGCGGCCCTTACGCGCCGCCACTGGGTGCACGAGCAGGCGCAGCTCATCGACCAGCCCCGCGGCGAGCAGTTGCTGCACCACGGAGATCGAGCCGGGGATCAGGATGCCTCTGATGCCGGCATCGGCCTTGAGCGTGGTGACGGCCCCGAGGAGGTCGCCCTTGATCAGCTCGGAGTTGCGCCAGGAGAACTCCAGCGGCTGGCGCGAGACGACCACCTTTCGCATGTCCCCGAGTTGCTTGGCGAACAGTGCGTCGTCCCCACTCGCCGCCTCGCGGTCGGGCCACGCTCCGGCGAAGCTGTCGTAGGTCTCGCGGCCGATGAGCAGCACGTCGGAGGTGTCGTAGTCCTCGCCGACGGCGCGGCCCATGTTCTCGTCGAAGTACGGGAAGTGCCAATCGGGGTCGATCTCGGCCACGCCGTCGGCCGAGATGAACAGAGTGGAGATGACCTTTGCCATCGCGGTGATCCCTTCGAGTTCGGGTGGTGCCGGTAGGTGGACTGGTGCAGCATCCAGACCTCGTCGTCGGCTGCGGATCCGTCGCCGACGGCGATCACGGCCGCGCTCGGCGGCATGAGCGGGCGCCACCGTCGATTGTGATTGATGTGCGGTGATCAGTGCCAGTGAACGGGGCGGTCCGTGCGGGGCCGCAGGCGGCGAACAACCGCGAAGGTGGGCGACACCGCTGAAGTAGATGTCAATGTCGAGCCGTCGGATCTGGGTGCGCAGCCAGCGGGATGGCGGCGGGAACGGCTCAGGCTGAGGCGAATTTCTGCGCGACACTCTCCAATCGGCTGCGGTAGCTCTCCCACCAGCCCTGGTCGCCCGGCGGCATGTTGTCGTTGCCGTCGCGCAGCCCAGCGGCCCCGTCGATGAGTTCCCGGACGATGTCGGCGTGGCCGGCGTGCCGGTGGGTCTCCGTGGTCATGTGTACGAGGATTCGGTGCAGGGTGACCTCGTTCCGGTCCGCTGACCACCACGGAACGTGGCCGATCGCGTCCAGCGCCAGCGCGTCGATCGTGGCGTCCGAGTGCGCCCAGACACGGTGGTACAGCCCGATGATCTGCTCCCGTGACTCCTCGGCGGTGACCCACATGTCGGCGTTCGGTTCGGCGTCGTCGTCGAACCACGGCAGCGGCTCGTCGAACGGCCGCCCGAACGTCTCGCCGAAGTACCCCGCCTCAACGCTGGCCACGTGCTTAACCAGTCCCAACAGGTTGGTGCCAGTCGGCACCATCGGGCGACGGACGTCATACTCCGACAGCCCCTCTAGCTTCCACAGCAGGGCCTCCCGAGCGGCCTGCAGGTAGCGATGGAGGTCGGCCTTCGGATCGGATTCGGTCATGTTGAAGATCATCGCATCAACCGCGTCCCGGCAACAGCACGGTACGCGGCTACTTAGAGACTTCCTGCAGGATCGGTGTCCGGCCAGAGTCGGTCCAGATGCTCCCGCATCGCGGCTGCCCACCGGTGTCATTGGTGTGGCTCATGAGCGTGCGCGACGGCGAAACTCTGTCAAGTCCTTGCAACGATCGTCGAGTTCTTGCATGTGCGCGACACCGACTCTTCTCGCTGCGTAGCGCTCACGGGTCCAACTCGCCACCCCAGCCGAAGATCTAACCCAACCACTGGCGCAGACCGCTCTAGCCGCGTCATAGTCACCACAACCGCAAAACTCGCCGACCCACATGATCGGCTGGAGTTACACCACTCAGCGCCCGGCCTCGGTGGCCGCGTCCACATACCGGCGAGCCGTCTTGCGATCCACCCCGCCTGCTCGGAGACCTTGCGCAGATGGGCCCCGGCCAGCCACGCCCGCAGCACCTCACGCACCTCGATCACAGAAACCTCCCGGAACGCCGTTCCCCCGAACCCCCACCAAGTCCAATGACCTGGAACGGTTCGTAACCGGAAGTGATCAGATCCCCGAAGCCGACACGCCGGGTGGTCCCATCACTGGCAACCAGGCGGTCCCATGCTCGTGGCAGAAAACCTCCCTCAGTGGACGACGAAGAACCCGCCGCCTCTTGGTTACCTGACACGAATCCCTCCGCCCTCACCGGAGAGTGCGCTCCTCGTGCTGACGAGTCGACGGTAAAGGGCGTTGAAGAACGCGCTGGACTACCTGTACGCGGAGTGGAACAACAAGCCGGCCGGGGTTCGTGTCGTACGGCTCGGCGGGTGGTACGCGGGCGGTGGGGGAGCTGCGGTTGATCGCGGCGGAGTTGCAGATGGCGACGGTGCGTGCGCAGGTGGCGCTGTCGTTGTTCCCGACTTTGAGAACTTCAGCACCTTACGTCCCGCTGCCCACCATGAGATGTCCATGAC
>JAOPYI010000267.1 GCA_025964675.1 Sphaerisporangium sp.
CTGGGTGGAGCTGAGGGGATTCGAACCCCTGACCCCTTCGATGCGAACGAAGTGCGCTACCGGACTGCGCTACAGCCCCTAGGACTCGACCAGGTTAGCAAACTTTGGCCACCACCCGCGCCACCCACCCCAGGAAGATCGCTTTGGCCGCGTGATCGATGGTGTCCGGCGTCGTCGAAGCCCTCGGTCGAGATGGCGCTCAGTGGCCTACGGCACGGCGTGAGCGGTCCGCGTACTGGTCGAAGGGCTCCACGCGCCTGCGGAACTCGATGATCTCGGCCTCGGCCTGCTGGGCCGCGACTTCCAGCTCGCGACGGCGGTTGCGCTCGATGCGCTCCTCCTCCGCACGGGCCTTCGCGGCCGAGATCCGCCGCTCCGCGTCCACGGCTACGGCGACGCGCAGCACGGTGAGGTACGCCACCAGCAGGACGGCGGAGGGAGCCACGCTCCACCAGGGCGCGACGCCGACGGCCGCCGTCACCACCGAGGCGAGGTGGAGCAGCACGCTGCAGAGCAGCCACCGGCGCCGCCGGGCCATCACCCGGGCCCGGCGACGGCACTCGGCCTGCGACAGCTCCTCGCCGGAGAACTCCTCGCGGGCGCCGGCATTGGACGTCGCCCCCCGGCTGGCAAGGGACGCGTCCGGCCCTGTGGAGGATGGGCGCGCGTCGGTGGAAGAAGTGACGGGGTTCGAGGTGGGGTGCGGGCGGACGCGGGACTCGGTGGCGCCGAGTTCCACGGTGATCTCGTCGTCGGAGGGGTCGGCAGCCTCCGTGCCAGGAGGGGTGCCAAGCGCTTCCGAAACAGGGAGGTCGGCGAGGGTGTCCCCGTCGGACTCCTCGCTCTCGTCGTAAAGCTCGGCGATGTCGACCGTGTGCCGGTCACGGCGCAGCCACATGGGCACCAGAACGCACAGCCACATGAGCACGATGCCGAGATACAGGAAGGCGCTACTCATGCACCCACCTCCGGACAGCGTGAACACACCACGGGGCCAGTGCCGTCGCAAATGTGCTCACGTCACGCACCGTAGGACGGCGTGTCACTGATTGACGAGCATTCGGTGCGGTGTGTCGCGAGATCGTCAACCTGTTTATCCCCAGGCCTGCGTCAAAGCTGTCTATGGCCGTCTAGGAGGAGCCGTCGTGGGCTGTTTTCTCCCTTGTCTGCCTCCACTGGGCGAGGAGCCCCCGGGGCACGTCTTCGAGCGTCAAGGCGTAGCAGATGTGGTCGCGCCAGGCACCGTCGATGTGGAGCTGCCGGCGGCGGATGCCCTCCTCGCGGAACCCGAGCTTCTCGACGACGCGCCGGCTGGCGTGGTTCTCCGGCCGGATGTTAGCCTCGAGGCGGTGCAGGCCCACGGTGAAGAAGCAGTGGTCGACGGCCAACGCGAGCGCCGTGGGGATGATGCCGCGCCCGGCGAGGGTGCCGCTCACCCAGTAGCCGACCTGGGCGGACCGCGCGGAGCCCCAGACGATCGCGCCCACCGTGAGCTGGCCGGCGAACGCTCCCCGCCAGGTCACCACCCACGGCAGCGCCAGCCCCTGCCGAGCCTCGCGCCGCAGGGTGCCCACCATCGAGATGTACGGCCCCAGGCCCGTGCGGAACAGCGGGGTCTCCGGGTTGCTCGGCTCCCAGGGGCGTAACCAGTCGGCGTTGCGAAGTCGCGTCTCACGCCAGGCAGTGACATCACGCAGACGCAGCGGCCGGAGGCCCACCGGTCCCTCGTTCAGGGTCGCCGGCCAGCCGCGAAGTCGATCCACGGGTCAATCATCCCCTGTCCGACCCGCAATTCGCCATGCCGGCCGCCAGGCGTTCCCTTTGACCGCTCGCGTCAGTGGCGAGGATGATCGCCGCCCTTGATCTGGTCGACGGCGTGCCGCAGGATTGGCGCAAGAATGGCCATACCATCCCGTACGCCTCCCGACGACCCAGGGAGGTTGACGATGAGGGTCGTTCCCGCCTGACCGGCCAGCCCGCGCGAGAGGACCGATGTGGGGACCTTCTCGCGGTTCGCCTGCCGTACGGCTTCCGCGATGCCGGGTATCTCCCGCTCGATCACCCGGCGGGTCATCTCCGGGGTGAGGTCCTGCGGCGTCAGCCCGGTGCCTCCGGTGGTGACGATCACGTCGTACCCCTCGCGGACGCCCTCGCGCAGGGCGGTCTCGACGGGCTCGCCGTCGGGGACGACCCGGGGGCCGTCCACCTGCTCGCAGCCCGCCTCGGCGAGCAGCCCCGCCAGGAGTTGTCCCGATTTATCGGGATAAACTCCGGCGGCGGCTCGGTTGGAGGCGGTCACCACCAGAGCCCTCACGGCCGGGTCCAGACGCCGGTCTTGCCGCCGGTCTTCTCCTCGACACGCACATCGGTGATCACTGCCGCCGGGTCGACCGCCTTGATCATGTCGATCATCGCCAGCCCCGCGACGGAGACGGCCGTGAGCGCCTCCATCTCCACGCCCGTACGGTCGGCGGTCTTCACCCGGGCCGTGATCTCCACCCCCGAGTCGACCACGACGACCTCGACCTTGACGCCGTGCAGCGCGATCGGATGGCAGAGCGGGATCAGATCAGGAGTGCGCTTGGCGCCCTGGATGCCGGCGATGCGGGCCACGCCGATCGCGTCGCCCTTCGGAACCTCGCCGGATCTGAGGATCGCCACGGCCTCGGGCGACAGCAGCACCCGGCCGGTGGCGCGCGCCGTACGGACGCTGACGTCCTTGGCGGACACGTCGACCATGCGCGCGGCACCTGACTCGTCCAGATGGGTCAGCTCACTCAAATCGGGATCACCTCCACGACCGCCCCCTCGGGCAGGTCGGTGACGTCCTCGGGGACGACGATCAACGCGTTGGCGCTCGCCAGCGCCGCGAGCTGGTGCGAGCCCTGCCCGTGCACCGGGGTCACCACGGCACGCCCTTCCCCGGTGCCCGCGCTGAGCACCCCTCGCAGGAAGGACCGCCTGCCCGCCGGGGAACGCAGCGCCGACGCCGTCGTCGCGGTCACGGTGACCGGAGGCCCGGCCGGTAGGCCACGCATCCTCGCGAGCGCCGGTTTCACGTACAAAAGGAATGAGACGTACGAGGAGACGGGGTTGCCCGGCAGCGTGAAGATCGGGATCTGCCGTTCTCCCAGGACGCCGAAGCCCTGAGGCATGCCCGGCTGCATGGCGACCTTCTCGAACCGGACCGTGCCCAGCGGGGAAAGCGCCTCCTTGACGGGCTCGTAGGCCCCCATCGAGATGCCACCGCTGGTGATCACAGCGTCGGCCTCGCCGAGAAGGCCGTTCAGGGTCGCGGAGAACTCGTAGGGATCGTCGCCGACGGCGCGCCTGCGGAACGCCTCCCCGCCGGCCTGCTTGACCGCCGCGACCAGAGTGTAGCTGTTGGACTCCCATATCTGCCCGTGACCGAGCGGTGTGCCGGGCTCGACCAGCTCGGCACCGGTCGACAGCACGACCACCCGGGGACGCGGGTGGGCCAGGACCGCCCGCCGCCCCACCCCGGCGAGGATGCCGAGCTGGGCGGGGCCGATCACGGTGCCCGAGGGCAGCACGACGTCACCCGCCCCGACGTCCTCGCCTGACCTGCGGATGGCGTTGCCGGGCGACGGGGCCCGGCGGATGGTGACCTTGACGGTGCCGCCGTCTGTCCATTCGACGGGCACCACGGCGTCGGCACCCTCGGGCACCGGCGCCCCGGTCATGATGCGCGTGACGAATCCCTCCCCCACCGCTCGCGGCGCGGTGTCACCGGCCGCCACGTCGATGGTGACGGGCAGCACCACGGGCTCGTCCCCGGTCGCCCCCACGACGTCCCCGGCGCGTACGGCATAGCCGTCCATGGCCGAGTTGTCGAACGGCGGCAGGGCGACCGGCGAGGTGACATCCTCGGCCAGCGTGGCGCCGAGTGCCTCCTCGAGGCCGAGCTCGACCGGGTCCAGGGGCCGTACAGTGCCGAGTATCTCGGCCAGATGGGCGTCCACCGATTTCATAGCATCCACCAGTCCGAGGTCAGTTAGCTCATCACCGAGGAAGCTCGTCCAGGAACTCGCGCAGCCACGAGATGAATTCAGGGGCCAGATCAGGCCGGTCAGCCGCGAACTGGACCACCGTGCGGAGATAATCGATCTTGTTTCCGGTGTCGTACCGGCGGCCGCGGAACAGCACGCCATGCACAGGACCGCCCTGGTGCGTCGTACGGCCGGCCAGCTCGCGCAGCGCGTCCGTGAGCTGGATCTCGCCGCCACGCCCCGGCGGGGTGTTCTCCAGCACCTCGAACACGGCCGGGTCAATGACATAACGCCCGATGACGGCCCAGTTGGACGGGGCCTCGTCCGCCGGAGGCTTCTCCACGAGACCGGTCACGCGGACCACGTCGTCCTCCGAGGTCGGCTCGATCTCCGCGCAGCCGTACAGGGAGACCTGCTCCTTGGGGACCTCCATCAGCGCGACCACGCTGCCGCCGTAGGTGTCACGAACCTCGATCATGCGCTTCAGCAGGTGGTCGCGGTAGTCGATCAGGTCGTCGCCCAGCAGGCACGCGAACGGATTGTCGCCGACGTGCTGCTTGGCGCACAGCACCGCGTGGCCGAGGCCCTTGGGCTCGCCCTGACGTACGTAGTGGAAGGTGGCGATCCCGACGGGCTCGAGGACCTGCGACAGGCGCTCGGAGTCACCCTTGGCGGCGAGGATGTCCTCCAGCTCGTAGGCCCTGTCGAAGTGGTCCTCGATGGAACGCTTGTTCCGGCCTGTCACCATGAGGAGGTCGAGGAGCCCGGCCGCGACCGCCTCTTCGACGACATACTGGATGGCCGGCTTGTCGACGATCGGCAGCATCTCTTTGGGGGTCGCCTTGGTGGCCGGCAGAAATCGCGTACCAAGACCGGCGGCGGGGATGACGACTTTCGTCACTGGATCGTAGTCAGCCATGGATGCACCTTAATGGAGGGCCGAGTGGACAAAGCGGAGCTGCGCCGGAGGATCGTCGCCGCACGGGCAGAGCTGTCGGATCCGCGCGGCTCGGCGACCGCGATCAGGGAAACGCTACTCGACCAACCGTGGGCGCAGATGGCCGGGCTGGTCGCGTGCTACTGGTCCATGGGCACCGAACCCGCGACCCACGGCCTGGTGTTCGCCCTCTGGAAGCACGGCGCCACGGTCATCCTGCCCGTACTCCAGCCGGACGGCGACCTCGACTGGGCGGTGTACGACGGGCCCGACTCGATGGCCCCCGGGCCGCGCGGTCTCGCGGAGCCCGTCGACACGCGGCGCGGCGTGGACACCATCCGTACGGCCGCACTGGTGATCGTGCCCGCGCTGGCCGTCGACCCGTCCAGCGGGGTCAGGCTCGGGCGTGGCGGCGGCTCGTACGACCGGGCACTGGCGCGGGTGGGGCCCAACGTGCCGACGGTCGCGTTGCTCCACGAGGGCGAGCTGATCGAGGGCATCCCCTCGGAGCCCCATGACCAGGCGGTGTCGATGGCCGCCCTCCCGTCCGGCATCGTGTCACTTGGTGTCAGGGGACGATCTGCAGGTCGTTGAGACCGCCGCTGTCCTTGAAATACTGCTCGAGGGTGTCGTTCCTGACGGCCTCATAGAACAGCTGGCCGGCCTGCTTGTTCAGGCGTACGACGCTGGCGCCCTTGATCGTCGCGGTGCCCAGCGTCGGGATCGTGGTGGAGTCGACGGTGTCGGGCCGGATGTTCCTGAGCCCCAGCGCGAGATCTCTCAGCGTGGTCAGGGTCACGCCCGAGTCGACGCTGACCGCCCGCGTGAGCGCATCGAGGAAGTCGTTCAGCTTGAACGGATCGGTCAGCAGGTTCCTGCTAATGATCTTGTGCCCCAGGGCGCCGATGAACGCCTGCTGCCGCTTGATCCGGTCGAAGTCCCCGCCCGGCAGGTTGTACCTCTGCCGCACGAACAGAAGGGCCTTCTCCCCTTCCAGGTGCACCATGCCCTGCGGCCACGTGACCTTGTTCATCGGGTCGTACACCTTGCGTGCCACGTAGACGTCGACGCCGCCGACCACCTGGGTCATGGTGACGAAACCCTGGAAGTCCAGCGCCGCGAAGTGGTCGATACGCACCTTGGTGAGGCTCTCGACGGTCTTGATCAACAACTTGGGCCCACCGAAGGCGTACGCCGCGTTGATCTTGTTGTTTCCGTGACCGGGGATAGGGACATAAGAGTCGCGGGGGATGCCGATGAGGGTGAGCCGATCCCGGCCTGCCGGGACATGGACGATCATGATCGTGTCGGCCCGCTGGTTGCCCGACTCGCCCGGTCGCTTGTCGGATCCGATGAGCAACCAGTTCTGAGCGTCGCCGGCGGCCTTGGCCGGCCGGTCGGCCTCCTCCGGGAACGCTCCAGGGATACGCTCGATGTTTCCGTTGAGCGTGATCTGACGCTCCATCACCAGCGCGAACCCGGCGGCGAAGAACATGGCGAGGACGAGCCCGGTCGCGATCAGCAACCGGCGCCCCATCCGCCGCTTCCTGGGTGCCTTCGCCGGGATGGCCCCCTGGCCATCGGCGGATTCGTCCTTCCTCGCGTTCTCCTGAACCGGGGAAGTCTCGTCGGTCACTCCGTCACCTGGTACCCGTCGATATAGCTCCGCCTGTGTCGCGTGTGACGGTAGCTCATAGCAGTTCATCGTGGTAGTGGCCTATACGAATACGACACAATGGATCGAAAAACCGCGAGACGGGGGGCCAGTGGATCTGAATATCTGGTTGCTCCTCGCGTCCGTCGTCGTCATCGCCGCCATCGCCTCCGTACGGGTGGCGCATCGGACGGGACTGCCCAGCCTGCTGATCTATCTCGGGATCGGCCTCCTGATCGGCGAGGCGGGGCTGGGCATCCAGTTCGAGAACGCGCGACTGGCGCAGCAGATCGGCCTCGCGGCCCTGGCCGTCATCCTGGCCGAAGGCGGCCTCACCACGAACTGGGAGCACGTTCGCCGGGCCGTACCGACCGCGGTGGTGCTCGCCACTTTCGGCGTGGCCGTGAGCATCCTGGCGCTCGCGGGGGCCGTGCACTGGCTGCTCAACATGGACTGGCGCACGGCACTCCTGATCGGCGCCATCCTCGCCTCGACCGACGCGGCGGCGGTGTTCTCCGTACTGCGCCGCCTCCCGCTGCCACCACGGCTGTCAGGCATCCTGGAGGCGGAGTCCGGCTTCAACGACGCGCCGACAGTGATCGTCGTCACCATGCTGAGCCAGGTGAACAAACCCCTGCCCAGCGCGGGGCACGTCGTCTTGGATGTCCTTTTCGAGCTGGGCGTCGGCTGCGCGGTGGGCCTCGTGGTCGGCCGGCTCGGGGGGTACGCCCTGCGCCGCGTGGCTCTCCCCTCGTCCGGCCTGTACCCCATCGCCGTGCTCGCCCTGGCGTTCGTCGCCTACAGCGGCGCGGCGCTCCTGCACGGCAGCGGCTTCCTCGCGGTGTACCTGGCGACGCTGGTCCTCGGCAACACGAGGTTGCCGCACCGGGCGGCCACCCGCGGCTTCGCCGAGGGAGCCGCGTGGCTCGCGCAGATCGGCCTGTTCGTCATGCTCGGCATTCTGGCCAGCCCTCGCGAGCTGCCCGAGGCGGTCGTTCCCGGACTGATCGCCGGACTCGTCCTGCTGTTGCTCGCACGGCCCCTGTCCGTCGTGATCTCCGCCTTGATCGTACGGCTGGCCCGTGCCGACCGGCTCTCCTGGCGGGAACAGGCCTTCCTGTCCTGGGCCGGGTTGCGCGGGGCGGTGCCGATCGTCCTCGCCACCATCCCGTGGGCGGCGGGACTCATCGGTGCCAAAGGGGTGTTCAACGAGGTCTTCGTCATTGTGATCATCTTCACGATGGTGCAGGGTCCGACACTGCCGTACCTCGCGCGGATCCTGCGCGTCAGCGCCCCCGACGAGGCCCGCGACCTGGGGGTGGAGGCCGCTCCCCTTGAGGAGCTCAACGCCGATCTCCTCCAGGTGACCATCCCGCCGGGCTCCGGGTTGCACGGAGTCGAGATCTTCGAACTCCGCCTGCCGTCGGACGCGGCCGTCACCATGGTCGTACGGGAGGGACGGTCGTTCGTCCCCGAGGCGTCCACGCGCCTGCGAGCCGAGGACCAGCTTCTGGTCGTGACCACGGCCGCGTACAGGCAGACCGTGGAACGCCGGCTACGAGCGGTCAGCCGCCGCGGCAAGCTCGCCGGTTGGTACGGGGAACGGGGTGAGTAGGAAGGGGCCTCGGCTCGGGGTCCCGGGCGATGCGTCGGCAAGCTCCGGGCGTCTGTTACATGGCACCACGAGACCTCGCCACGCGGCCACTGACCCTATGTACAGGCCTGCACAGAGCCGCCCCGTGACGGCTCGCCACACCCCTGCCCCCAGAACTTTTACGGGGCACGCCACAGAGGTTGTGGCGGGGATTAGAACTCGTCTGGGTGGCGTTTAGCCTAATCGGCTGCGTACCATTAGCAGTCGCATCGGTAGAGTGCCAGTCTGCGTTGAGCCATACAAGGAGGAGTGCGTGCCCACCTACCAGTACGCCTGTACCGCTTGCGGTGAAGGGCTCGAGGTCGTCCAGCGATTCTCCGACGACGCGCTGACCACGTGCCCGAGCTGTGAGGGCCAACTGCGCAAGGTGTTCTCGGCCGTCGGCATCGTTTTCAAGGGTTCGGGCTTCTATCGGACGGACAACCGCTCGTCCAGCGCCTCAGGGTCCTCAACCTCGTCGGCCGCAGGCCCCGCCGGTTCTTCTTCCGGTTCAAGCGGCTCCGAGAGCTCCAGCGGCTCCGACTCCGCTAGCACCACCTCGACCAAGAAGGAGCCCGCCTCGGCGAGTGCTTCGACATCCGCGAGCAGCTCAGCCGCCTGATCCGTCCAGGGTTGTACGGCTCCAGCAAGCCGTACAACCCCGCATGCACACCCACTTTCCGGCACAGCACTCCCGATCGCCCGGTTCCTCTCGACGAGGCTTTCACCGCCGTTTTTCCCGGCGCCACAGGTTTTCCACAGGTACCGGTTCCCGTCTCTTCGTCCTGAGGCCGGGGGCGCTAATCTCTGCGCCATGGTCATGAGAGCGGACATCGGGGTCATCGGCGGTTCAGGCTTCTACTCCCTCCTCGATGATGCCGAGGAGATCGACGTCGCCACGCCGTACGGGCCGCCGAGCGACACGATCACGGTCGGCCACATCGGCTCGCGAACGGTGGCGTTCGTGCCACGCCACGGCCGGGGTCACCGGTTTCCTCCCCATCGCATTCCCTATCGGGCCAATCTGTGGGCTCTTCGCTCGCTGGGCGTCCGCCAGGTGCTGGCGCCCAGCGCTGTGGGCTCACTCCGCCTTGAGTACGGCCCCGGCACCCTGGTGATCCCCGATCAGCTCATCGATCGCACCTCCGGCCGGGTGCAGACCTACTACGACGCCGGTGGCGCGGTCCACGTGCCGTTCGCCGACCCCTATTGCCCGGTTGGCAGAGCCTTGTCCTACTCCAAGGCGGAGACTGAGGGCTGGAACGCCGTGGACGGCGGCACTCTCGTCGTCATCGAGGGGCCCCGCTTCTCGACAAGGGCGGAGTCACGCTGGTTCACGTCCAACGGCTGGTCCATCATCGGCATGACCGGTTACCCGGAGGCCGTCCTCGCCCGTGAGCTGGCCCTCTGTTACACCACGCTGGCACTCGTCACCGATCACGACGCCGGTGTCGACGCGGGCGAGGGGGTGACCCAGGATGAGGTGTTCGCGTTCTTCGCCGCCAACAGCGAGCGCATGCGCGAGCTCGTGGGCTCGGTGGCCGCCGAGCTGCCCTCGGAACGCACCTGCCCCTGCGGCGACGCCCTGGACGGCATAAACCTCCCCTTCGAACTCCCCTAAGCCCTCGAGCCCCCAAGGCTTCAGGGCTGCCAATGGTGTTCGAGATCCCGGGGGCTTGGACCCGACGTGCCCTTAGCTCGTCGAGCTCTTCTGACTCCTCGCACTTCGTGAGCGCTCACACGTGCGCTCCACCGCCATGCGGGCCGGCCTTGCCTCCACGGTGAACGGTTGGACCCCGCCTACCTCCGCAGGAGCCGACCATGCGGACCGCACTTCGCGCCGTTCGGGTGTTCAACCGCCGACGCAGGCTCGTGGCCGTTGTCCTCGCGGCGATGGCCACGGCATGCGTGGGCCTGGCCGTACGTCCGGTTCCCTCCACTGAGGTCCTGGCCGCCGCCCATGACCTGAGGGGTGGCACGCTGTCGGCTTCCGATCTCACGGTGGTCAGGCTTCCGAAAGACGCTGTTCCGGAAGGAGCGCTACGTCCGGGGGCGCGCGTCGCCGGCCGCGTACTCGCCGCTCCGGCGCGACGCGGCGAGCCCCTCACCGATGTACGCCTGCTGGGCCCCGCCCTGGTCGACGCGTACGGCCCGGGCACGCAGGCCACACCCGTACGCATCACGGACGCCGGTTCGGCCCGCCTGCTCAGGCCAGGCGACGTCATCGACGTGATCGCGGCCGCCGCCCAATGGGACGACACCCTCGACCCGCGAACGGCGACGATCGCCCAAGCCGTCACCGTCATCGCCTTACCGGGCTCTACACCCTCGACCGACTCCACGACAGGGAGCGGCGCCCTGGTCGTGCTGGCCACCACACCAGAACAGGCGACCCGCCTCGCGCAGGCCGGCACCGGTTCACGCCTGTCGATCACCATCCACGGCCACTGACGCTGAAGCCAAACCGGAAGCGTCCCCATGAGATGCCAAGCCAGGAGGTCAGGACCTGCTGATCGATGTTGGTTCAAGCGGAGGCCGGAAGACCATGCCCGGCTGGTGTCAGAGGCGAGACCCGTGGGAGGGCAGCCACCGCGCGTGATCACGTCATCAGACGGTCGTCTTCTAGAGCAGGGATCCCAGCTTGGGGTCGTACTCCCAGTGCCAGGGCTCGAAGGGGCTGTGATACGCCCAGTCAGGGTGCATCCACCCGAACTTCTTGCTGTTGGCCTCCAGCCAGTTGAACTGCACCGAGCGGAAGACTTGGACGCCACCGCACAGGTCGACCGCAAGCCCCAGTCCGTGGTTGCTCCGACCGGGCACCGCGGCGAACCCCGGCCTTCGGTAGAAGATGGTCTGCTGCGCGCTGAGGTTGCGGTAGCTGTCGGTCACGCACATCGGCTTGCCGAACTGCTTCCTGTACGCCTCGTTCAGCGCGACGAAGGCAATCGCCGCGTCGGCTCGCAGCTCACGGCCCGGTTGCTGCAGCGGGCACAGCACACTCTTGGGGAGCAGCCCGTTGGGGTACTGCGCGGCGGCGCTCACCCGGGTGGGGTCGCACGCCGCTCCCGTGCGCCCGCCCTGGTTGACGCGCACCCCGAGCTTGGTCAGGGCCTGGGACAACGACTTAACAACCGTCGAAGACCGCTTCCTCAGCGTGTCGATCTCAACGCTGAGCTGTGCCTCTACCAAAAGCTTCGTCGCCCGGAGCTCCTGAGCCTGAGCGGCCAGTTTCTGCTGCTCCTGATAGAGACGCCCAGCGTCGGCCAGCACCTCGTCTCGGCCTGACACGAGGTAGGTCATGTCACTCAGAGCACGCAGGCTGGACACATCGTCCTCACCGGCGAAGAAGGGGGCCATGTCGCCGCCCGAGGGCGCCTGATACAGGGACTGCACCAGATCGGACAGCGGCCGGCGTACCTTGGACAGCTCCACGGTGGCCGTGCGCAACTGCTCAAGTTTGTCCTTGAGTTCCTTGTCCGACTTCGCTAACGTCGCCTGCCGCTGCTCCAGGGCCTTGGTGGCGTCCGCCAGAGCCTGGGACGACTTCTCCGCCTCGCGACGCAGATCCGTCAGCTTGCCCGGATCCTGCCCATGGGCAACGACCGCTTGGGTGACCGACCGCGCCTGCGCCGTACCCGACGACGTCATGGTGAGCATGGAAGTCATCGCCATAAGGACGGCAACGAGGCCCGCCGATCGAGGAGATGGCACGCTACGGACCCCTCCATTTGCGAACTTGTGACCTGAGCCCGGCACGCACGTTACTACAGCTAGCGGGGTGTTCGGGCTGGAGTCACGAGAGCCGTTATGTACGGATCATGGCATTTATACCTTCTGGCGATCACACGGTTGGCACACTTCCGGA
>JAOPYI010000302.1 GCA_025964675.1 Sphaerisporangium sp.
GTGCCCCCTGTAGGATTCGAACCTACGCACCCGGCTCCGGAGGCCGGTGCTCTATCCCCTGAGCTAAGGGGGCTCAACGAGTGGTAAGGCTACCAGCATCTGGAGGCCTTCCGTTACTCAGAAGCCAGTTCCCGATCAAGTATCCCGTGCGGCCCGAGGTGGCCGGGACGATCGATGAACGCCCCGGCCACACATCGGAGCCGGAAGTCCCGCGCTGGGAGCCAAAAGCCCGCAGGCGACGCGCTGGGGCAGCCACGAAGATCGCGTCGCTGGGCGGTGGTCACCTGCCCGGTCGGATGGCTCCTCGGTAGCGCGCTCGGTAGTAGGTGGAGTGCGCGAAGTCGACTTTGCGTACTACGTCGCCGGTCTTCGGCGCATGCACCATCGTGCCGTCCTTGAGGTAGATGCCGACGTGGGTGGGATCACCGGTGCCCCCGCCGAAGAAGACGAGATCGCCTGGCCTCAACTGGGAGAAAGGGATCTTGGTGCCCTTCGTGAACTGGCTTCCGGTGTAGTGAGGAAGCGAGACACCTGCCCGGGCCCAGGCGTAGAGAGCCAGCCCGGAGCAGTCGAACCCACCCCCTGTCGCCCCGGCCCCGGAACCTCCACCCCAGACATACGGCGTGCCGATCTGGCGGACCGCCGCGGCTGCGGCGACCGTTCCAGACATCGCTTCATGAGACCGGGAGACCGAGCCGTTGCTCCGACCGCCTAACGGCTTGGACGATTCGGCACCCGCTCGCCCGGTGGCGACCGAAGGCGCGGCCTTGGTCTTTGAGAGGGGTGCCCGATGGGAGCGGACGGCATCGTTTTGAACGACGCGTCGTCCCAGAGTCTCCTCGTGCTCGGGGTGGTGTTCGATGGAGGAAGGAGATCGCCGGATGTCGGGAAGCGCTGCCGGTTGGTGGATCCTGCGGAGTGCCTCGTCGCCCTCCTGATCACCCGTGGTGCCGGTGTCGAACCCAGGGACGTGCCATGTCCACATGCGGGCGCCCGGTGTGCCGTAGGGATCGATTTGAAGACGAGGTGTCAAAGGCAAGGATCCGGACAGGCCAGTCGAGTCGTCTCCCGAGGGGCGGAGACCCTTGCATCGTGGCGTGCCCTCGGACCGCTGTGGCGACAAGATCTCCCGCCACTGCGCGAGCACCTTGACTGGCAATGTAGCGGGGAGCGTGCTGAGCCACCTCCTAAGAGCCGCGTCGGACCAGGGTGACCCGGAGGGGGACCATGGCGTCGAGGCTTGGGCCCGCTGTGATGAGGTGGTGGTCAGCAATCGGGCTGGGGTGAGACTTCGCAGCCCCGCATGGGCGTCGGGGCCTGACAGCCAGCGAACCTCCGCGCATCGGCTGACCCGCAGGCGCGGAACCCCCTCGCTGTAACCTCCGGAAAGGGCCGCCCCCGTGACAAGGACGGTGGTGACGAGCATCGTGATCATGGATGCCCTCCTTGGGCTCGATGAAGAATCGAGGCCCCAGGATCAGTTGGGCGAGCCCACGGTCGCCGGGCCGAATCCGGCTCTGTGGACAACTCGAGGCTGTGGGTGACCAGGGGGGTTGTCGCAGAGCCCTTGATCTGCGACGACGGGCCGTACTCGACAAGGTCAGGTGCATGGGTGTGGATAACACGGACCCACTGGACTTCGCCGGAGGCGTGCCTTCCCCCAGGCTCCGCGTGTGGCCTCGGGGAGGGCTGGCCGCGACCACCCGGACACGGGCGGCAGGCGCATCCGGACCGGCTGCTCGAGGGCCTCGCACCCCGATCCGTCCAGGGGAGCTTGGTGAACTTCCGCGAAACCCTCGCGGGAACTTCGTTCACGGGTTACCCTCGCGGCCGTGGAAGAGGTTCTAGGACGCGTGCTTGTCGTTGACGACGACGAGGTCATTCGGCAGCTCATCGCCGTCAATCTCAGCCTGGAGGGGTTCCAGGTCGAGACGGCGACCGACGGGCAGGACTGCCTGGAACGGGTGGCATCGGTCCAACCTGACGTGATCACCCTCGACGTCATGATGCCGCGCCTGGACGGGTGGATGACGGCGACCAAGCTTCGTGCCGATGACAGCACCAACCACATCAAGATCATGATGATCACCGCGCGGGCCCAGGAAGATGACAAGAAGCGCGGTCTCGGAATCGGCGTCGACGCCTACCTGACCAAACCGTTCGACCCGGCCGAGCTGATCCAGATCGTACGCGATCTCGCGCTCGCCGCTCGTACCACCAGCGCCTGACCGGCGACTGTCCGGAACCACCGCCCATAGCCGCATGCCCGCCACACAGGTCCGTTCCCACGGCCTGTGACCGCGCCTGTCAGGAGGCGGGGCCTTCCTGGTGGGCGTAGGCGGCGGCCTGGGTGCGGGAGGACACGCCGAGCTTGGCCAGGATGTTCGAAACGTGGACGCTCACGGTCTTGTTGGCGATGAAGAGCCGCTCCGCGATCTCGCGATTGGTCAGGCCGACGGCCACCAGTGCCAGCACCTCGTGCTCTCGGCCGGTCAGCGTGGTCAGAGCGCTCTCGGTGGGCGACGACGACGCCGGGGAAGGGCCGGACGAGGACGGTGTCGTGAAGCGGGCTCTGCGGCCGAGCTCGACGAGGGCACGGCTGAGAGGCACGGCGCCCAAGGCCTCGGCCGTGGCCCTGGCCTGTTCCCACTCTTTGAGAGCCTCCTCGCGGTCTCCCGCCGCCAGCAAGGCCTCGGCGAGGCGCCAGCGTGATCGTGCCATCTCGTAGACGAACCCGAAGTCGAACGCGTCCACGACGGCCTTCCACATCACGGGATCAGCGGTGCCATGGACCCGATGCCACTCGGCCTCAGCCCTGGCCAGCCAGGCCTGCCCCTCGACGCCGACTTCACCACGCTGACCTGAGCCCGGGCCGGTGGTTGCGGCGACACGGGCCCGCCGGAGCACGTCGTCGGCTCGCGGGCCGCTCTCCCCGAGCTCCGCCAGCGCCCAGAGCCCGGTGGCACAGATGCGGATGACGGCGGGATCGAAGGGCTCCAGAACTTCCACCACCGCATCGACGTGATCGATGGCAGATCGCGGATCACCGTTCCACAGCGCGTGCTCGGCGGCGAGCCCGCGAGTGACATAGGCCACGAACTCGTCGTTCCAGAAGGGCTTCAGCCAGGCCATCCGTTCTTCGACGACCGCATCGCCGCGCGCCACCTCGACGAAGAGCGCGTACCCCGACAGGCGTGCTTCGGGAAGCCTGCCCACCCGCACCGCGAAGCCGGCGGCGAGCGCGCCGGCCTGCTCCCATTCCCCGGCCACGTAGTGAATGAGCAGCCGCAGGAAGCTCAGGTCGGTGCCGTACGGGCTCCACGAGAGACCGGTCTGTCGTGCCAGCCTCACCCCGCGATCGGCGGCGACGGCAGCGGCTGCCAGGTTGCCGTGCTCGTACTGGATCCGGGCATGATTGAAGATCGCACGCAGGTCGATGGAGAGATCGCCGGAGCGGATCCCACTGGCTCGGGCGAGCAACTCCTCCGCTCTTTCTGGGTCGCCGTCGATGTCGGCGACCGAGGCCAGGGTGATCAAGGCGCTGGACTCGGCGTCGTGAACGCCAGCGGCTCGCGCGGCGTCCAGCGCTCGACCGGCCAGCTCCTTCACCTCGTCGTGTCTGGAAGTCCAGAGAAGGGCTCGCGCGTACGTGGCCAGCGCCCGGGCGAGGACGCAACGGGCGTGGAGGTCGCGGTCATCGTACGAGGGGAGCTCACGCGCGGTATGACCGTCGGGGTCCGAAGGGAGATCACGCGCCGGATCGCCGGAAGGAGGGGGCGGAGTGTTCTGCCTGTCCTGGGTGGATGTTTCGGTGGCCAGGAGCACCGCCGTCTTCGCGGCCTCGATGGCTGCGATCTCGTCGTGGGCGTCGATGAGGTAGTAGGCCAGCCGTTCCCATAGCTCCGCTGTCGGCTCCCCGGTCGCCAGCAGCTCACGCATCTGGTTGGCCGCACGGTGTGTGTCGCCGCTCTCGTCGGCCGCGGCGGCGGACAGCAGCGCCAGCCGTACTCGATTGATGCCGGCGACCCGCTCGGCGTCAGGGACCCTGTGCCACAGCGCCAGAGCCTGGTCGTAGTGGCTGTGAGCCTCGACCGGCGCGCCCAGACGCTCGGCCCGCCGCCCTGCCTCCACGGACGCGGCGAGGGCTCCGGGCAGGTCGTGGCCGGCGAGGTAGTGATAGGCGAGCTCGGCGGGAGAACCTTCGAGCAGTCGGGTGAAGTCACCGTGCAGCCGAGTGCGCTCACCCGGCAGCAGATCGGTGTAAACGGCTTCTTGGAGAAGGGCGTGGCGGAAGGCGTAGCCGTAGTCTCCGTCGGGCAGGAGCAGCCCGCGTGACACGATCTCGCGCATGGCCTCCTCCAGCTCCGTGTCGTCGAGGCCGGAGACCTTCTGGAGCAGGTCGTGGTCGATGCGCCGGCCGGCGACCGCCGCGGCTCGCAGCACCCGCTGGGCGGGGTCGGAAACCTTCTCGACGCGGGCCAGCAGCAGGTTCGCGAGGCCGTACGGGAGGCCGTCGGCGGCCAGGAGCTCCTCGGCATAGAACGGATTGCCCTCGGCGCGCTGGATGATGCCGCTGATCACCTTGGCGTCCGCCCCGCCGATGGCCACCAGATAATCGGACATCTCACTGGCGTCGAGCGGCCCAAGCCGCAGGGCGGTCACCGAGGGAAGCCGCTGGAGCTCGGCCAGGAGGGGCCGGAGCGGGTGACGGCGGTGCAGGTCGTCGGTGCGGTAGGTGCCGACGAGGCAGACCCTCTCGCGCTGGAGCATGCGGCTGAGGAAGACCAGCAGGTCACGGGTGGAACTGTCTGCCCAGTGAAGGTCTTCGAGCACGAACAGCACCGGCCTGGTCTCCGACAGCTCGGTAAGGAAGCCGAGCGTCAGGCCGAACAACTGCTGCTGGGTGACACCGGAACCGGCCTCCGACCCGAAGTCGAACGATGAGCCGGGCACCAGCCTGCGAAGCATGGGCCGGGCTTCGACCGCCCCGACGAGCTCGGGGTCGTCGACCGCCCCGCGAAGGGCGTCGGCCAGAGGGAGGTAGGGCAGGGCGTCACCGAGCTCGGCGCACTGCCCTATCAGCACGGCGAACCCTTGGGCGCGAGCCAGGCCTACCAGCTCGGTGACCAAGCGGGTCTTGCCGATGCCCGCGTCACCGCCGACGACCGCGACTCCCGCCTGCCCCTCGACGGCGGCATGGAGCACCCCCATCAGACCGCCGAGCTCACCCGACCGCCCGACAAGTGCACTGCCCGCCGCACGCCACACCACGTCCTGAAGTATTTCACGCGCCACCGACAGCCCCAGGCGAGCAAGAAGGTCCTGGGGCCCCGGCAGAACCGTTTGGATCAGCTGAACGGAAGGGTCACCACGGAGCGGTTACCGACTCCGAGCGAGGTGGGGTTGGACCCGATGGCGCCCCAGATCTCGACCCTCACCCGGCCGTTGCTGAGGTTGCCGAGCGTTCCTGACGAGGACGCCAGGGTCGCCGCCTGGGTGTAGTGCTCCCACCCGGCGACCGGGTCCGTGGCGAAGTACTTGTAGGTCTCGACGCGGTCGAAGGTGCCGTCTCCCGTCAGGTCGTACGAGACGCGAGCCTGGACGCCGTTGCCCACGGCCGCTCCCGCGTCGACGAACAGGTCGAACGCGGTCGCGGCGCCCGTGTACGACATGTTGAGACCGGTCGAGGTGTAGACGAGCGGGTTGTACGGGGTGCCGTCGTGGTTGGCGCCCCCGGCCGAGGAGATGGCGTCCGACCCCGCCGCGCCGCTGGTCACGGACAGGGCGCCCCCGGTCAGCAGGTACCGGATCGGAGAACCAGGGGTAGGAGTAGGCGTGGGGGTCGGAGTGGGTGTGGGAGGCGGGGAGCCGCCCGCGCTGGTCGCGGTCGACCCGGCCGGCACCGCCAGCGTCCTGCCGTCCGAGAAGGTGACGGTACGGGCGGCGGTCCCGTAGTTGTGCGCGACGTACGTCCGCGTGCCGTTCAGGCTGAAGACCGCCGCGGTCGGGGTGTCGGCGGTCACCGACGCGTCGACCGTGCCCAGCCTCGCCAGGTTGTAGATCCAGTGGTACTCGTGCGCCTTGGAGTCGCCTGACTCGGGTTCGTAGGAGTTCCACCCGGCGTCCCAGTTCGCCTTGGCGGCGGCCGGGTCGCCGAGCGCGCGGTACTGCCAGATGATGTCGCGCCACTCCACCGCCGGACCGCCGTTGTTGGCCTCCATCTCGGCCAGACCAGCCCTGACCTTGCTCTGGTAGAGACTGTGGTAGAGGGAGCCGCCCGTGATGGGCATGTAGTTGATCCCGTGGATCTCCTCGGGATTGCCGGTCCACCAGGTGGCGTAGGCAGCGCCGTCGCCCCAGATCATGCCGGCGGTGTCGTGGCTGAAGCCCGCCGGGAAGACCGTGTTGTCGACGTCGTACCAGTACTGCGCGATGGTGGCGGCCTGGGTGGTGTAGAGGTAGATGCCGAGGTCACGCAGGGAGGTGTCGCCGGTGGCCGCGCCGAGCAGCAGGGCTCCCGTGGCGTAGTTCATCGCCTCCGAGGAAGACTCCTCGTTGTTCCCCGCGGCGAAGCCCTGGTGCCCGGACGCCCAGCCGTTGCCCGCGTACGGGTCGAAGTTGCGCAGGAACGGGAACCTCGCGTCGGTGCGGTCCCAGTTGTTGGCGTCCTTGGCGAGCAGCTTGGCCATGCCGCCCCACTGGCCGTCGGCCGCCCACGCCCGGTCGTACCGCGCGACGGTGGCGGCGGCCATCAGGTAGTAGCCGTAGTGGAAGTGGTGGTCGTTGACCTCGGTGTCGCTGCCGTACGAGGCGGGGTAGCCGGTCAGGATGCCCCACGAGCCGTCGTACCTGAACTGCTCGCCGCCGGCCGTGAACCAGCTCTGCAGCTTGGTCTTGAGCAGGCCGATCAGCTTGTCGCGGGAGGCGGTGTCACCGAGCTGCTCGGCGATGGGCACGAGTTGCGCGAGCCGCCCGAGGGCCTTTCCGGCCCAGTAGGTGTCGCCGGCGCCCTTGTAGGGGTCGGCGGCGTTCGCCTCCTGCCTTACGAAGTCGCCGAGCCGCGCCCGGTCGTAGGCGCCGAGGTCGGGCAGCGACGGCAGGACGCCGTGGAAGGTCTGCCGGGTGCTGAACGACGCGCCTTCGCGGAGTTTCATCGTGCCGCGCGGCGAGACGTAGGTGTAGGTGGTGAGCGGGTCGGAGGTCGCGAGCCACTGGTGGCGGTACAGCGCCAGCAGCGTGCCGGTCTGCGTGCCTTCCTTCGCGGTGGTCGTCGCGGTGTAGGTGGTCGTCAGCCTGGCACTGGCGTCGTCGTACGCCCAGCTCACCTTGGTGCCGGTGACGAACGAGTAGGCGTACTTCGCGAACAGGTCGAGCGCTCCACGGGCGGGCAGGGCCGCGACGGAGTAGTAGTTCTTGCCGGCGAGGGGGACGGTGGCCGCCGTTCCCGTGATCGTCCAGTCGGTGCCGGTGGGCGCGAACAGCGCGTAGTCGTGCCCGTTGACCGTGGCGCCGAGCACGTTGCCCCGGTCGGCCCAGATGGTGGGCGTGGCGACGAAGTCGACCTGGGCGTTCCCGCCGGAAGGGGTGGCGTAGACGAACGGCAGCCCGTGCCCGATGGTGGCGCGCAGGGTGCGGGTGCCGTCCGACCAGTAGGGGGTGACCGTCCAGTCGGACCAGCCGTCGACCTCGGTCTTCGGCGCGTTGAGCCCGGTCACGCCCAGGGTGAGGTCGCGGGCGTGGGTGAAGTCGTACTGCGACGCGGAGATGGCGGGCGTGGTCGGGTAGCTGACCTCGAGTCCCCCTGCCACGGCGTGGAACGCCAGCGGGTGGGCGTACATGTTCTCGGAGTACGGGTTGCCCGCGTACCGCTGGAAGGCCAGCGATGACCACCAGTCGTTGGTGGGGACCTTGGCGGTGACGGCCGAGGTGATCTTGGGGGCCACGGGCGCCCCGGCGGTGTTGGAGGGGCCGGCGGCTCCGGCGGGCAGGTCGGTCGTGTAGCTGCCGGCTCCCACGGTGATGGTGGCGGCGCCGGCCGGGGAGGCGGGAACCGTGGCGAGCAGCCCGGCGAGCAGGGCGGCGACGGCCAGCCCGGCGGACCGTCGCCTCGAGGGGGGATACGAGCGGAGATCGAAGCTCATGCGGAGAGACTTTCGTCGTGGGGGTGAACCGGCCCGCCTCAACAGGCGATGGCCGGCGACAACTCCGTACGGCGGGCCGCGACGGCCGTTCGTTGCCCGCACAGCGCTGGGAACCCGGTGTTCGTGTCGACGTAACGTGCTTGTAACGCTCTCAGTGCCGCTGACGTTAGATGTGCCGACAAACCCCTGTCAACCACCAGAGAATGTTTCTCAAAGATTGTGAGAGCGCTCTCCGCGCCTCCTCGTGACGGCCGCGAGAGGCCGCCATGCCCACGACCGCCCCACCAGGCACGACACGGAACGAGCGGTCCAAACGCCTCCAATCACGGCGTTCGATAAGGTAACAACAAACAAACTTTGCGATTAGGGATCCTCGAGGCGGAGCCGCCCCCGGCACGAGAGCGCTCTCCCAATGGTCTGGGAGGCGAGCCGGGCACAAGGGCCGCGCCCATGCGCGGAGGCGTACGAGACACCGGCCGCCCCGGGCCCCGTCCCTTAGGATCGACTTGGAGACCCAGCGGCGGCTCCCCAAGGACAGCGGGTTCATCCGGGGGAACGGCCTCACCCGATGACCTCCAACCCGAGAAGAACAGGGCTCTGCGAATGAAACGACCCACCCTGGAGGCTGTCGCCGCGCGCGCGGGCGTCTCCCGGGCGACCGTCTCGCGGGTCGTCAACGGCCAGTCGACGGTCACCCCCGAGATCAGGGACACGGTGCTGCGGGCCGTGAGCGAGCTGGGGTACGTCCCGAACTCGGCCGCTCGCAGCCTGGTGACCCAGCGCACCGATTCCATCGCGCTGGTCATCTCCGAGCCCGCCACGAGGGTGTTCTCCGACGACCGGCTGTTCTCGATGGTGATCCGCACGGTCAGCAGCGAGCTGGAGGCGGCCGACAAGCAGATCGTGCTCATGCTCGCCAGCTCGCCGCGCAGTCACGCTCGTGTGGAGCGTTACATTTCCGGCGGGCACGTCGACGGGGTCCTGCTCCTTTCCATGCACGGCGCCGACCCGCTGCCCACCGCCCTCACCCGCATGGGCGTGCCCGTCGTGTCGTACGGCAGGCCGGCGGTGGCCGTGGATCTGCCGTACGTCGACAACGACAACGTGGGCGGGGCGGAGGCGGCGGTCCGGCACCTGCTCCAGGGCGGCAGGCGGCGCATCGCCACCATCGCGGGCCCGCAGGACATGATCGGCGGCCAGGATCGACTCACCGGCTACCGCGACGCCCTGCGCGGCTCCGACCGCCGGTCGATCGTCGCCACCGGCGACTTCACCCGCGGCTCCGGTACCGCCGCGATGCGGCAGCTCCTGGAGGACGACCCGGCGCTCGACGCCGTGTTCGCGGCGAACGACGCGATGGCGATCGGCGCGCTGCAGGCCCTGCGCCAGGCGGGACGCAGAGTGCCGGAGGACGTCGCCGTGATCGGCTTCGACGACATCGAGGCCGCGCGCTACACCGATCCGCCGCTCACCACGGTGCGCCACCCGATCCCCGAACAGGCCGCCGCGATGGTGCGGCTGCTGCTGACCTCGTCGGAGGACCGCGCCGGCGACCACATCATCCTGCCCAGCGAGCTGATCATCCGCGAGTCCGCCTGACCACAGCGGACGAGGTCACATCTTCCGGCCGAGCGCTCCAGGGATGCGGTTCAGCACGCTGTAGGGCACGAGACCGTAGGCGTGGAAGTCGACCGCGTCGCCTCCCGCGGCCCTGACCGCGCGAACCTTCGCGGCGAGCCGGTCCTCTGAGTCGGTGTCGGGCCGGCCGGGCCGCAGGACCACCCGCAGCTCCCGGTCGTTGCCGACCGAGCGGCGGTAGGCGCCCACGTCGTCGGCCACCCGCGCGGCGTCCCTGGCGTAGGCGAGCACCCCGAAGGAAGGCACGAGGTCGCCGAGCGCGACCAGGTCCACACCGAGCTGCCAGGCGTCGTGCGCCGCGAGGCCCGCCGGGGGCAGCCCGTCGGCGTACCCCTTCCTGTGACCCGTGCCGTCCAGGAAGGTGAGCCGGGAGCCCTCCGCGGCCACCGCCGACGAGACCTCGCTGACCAGTGACGTCACTGTCTCCGAACGGGCCCTGGCGTACGCCACCACCTCGGGGCCGGCGTAGGCGGTGAGGGCGGCCCGGGTCACCTCGCCCTGCGCGGGGGGGTCGCCGTCGAGCACCCCGCCGACGATGCGGGCGCACTCCTCACGCGCGACCTCCGCCTTGACCCCGAGGTCGGCCGCCCGCCGCATGCACCACGAGCAGAAGCACAGGCCGAACAGGAACTCGTCCATCGGGCCGAGCGGGACGAAGCACCTCTCCTGCTGGTATCCCTGGGAGAACGTTCCGAAGTGCAGGGACTCGGCGACCACGCTGGTCACGCCCTGCCGTGCCACCGACCTGGCGAGCGCGACGGCGTACAGGCGGACGTCGGGGTGGGCGGGGCACAGGGCGGCGGGGAAGCCTCGCCCGCCGAAGCAGTCATGCACGGTGACGTCCGGGTTGGCGAGGCCGAGGGTGATGTTGTGCAGGAAGACCGTCCAGCCGTGCAGGGCCATCCCCCGGTCGGCCGCGGCCTCGCGCAGCACGGCGAGCGGCTCCCCCGCGGCACCCGGCTGCACGGGCGGCACCAGGCGGTGGCGCGCGAACAGGTCGGCGGGCGGCGGGAAGTGAACTCCGTCGGAGCGGATGGTCACCCGGGAGGCGCCGTGAGGGGTGACGTCGCGGGCCGCGTGGCAGGCGGCGGCGACCGTGACCTCACGCACGCCATACCCGGCGATCCGGTCGAGGACCTGGCCGACGCCCTCGTCTCGCACGTCCTCGACATAGACGTAAACCGAACCGTCCAACGCAGCCGTGCCTTTCAGGGAGCCCGCTGTGAATGACCTATGTTCCAGGTGACCCTATATCTTGACACCTTTGGGACGACGGCACCTGTAACGGGCGGGCGCGAAGCAGATCGCGGGCGTGCTCGCGGGCGAGGTTCCACCCGTTCCACGGCTCGGAGCCTCCCAGCCGGCTGACGATGACCATTTCATTCAGCAGGCAGCTGCGCATGGGCTCGGGGAGCCGGTCCACCACGGGCACGGCCTCGGCCCCGAGATCGCTCAGATACTGGACGTCGAGCCTGGCGACGCCGCGCTTGTGGAGCTGGGTCTCCGCGACCCGCAGGTCGGGATTCCAGACGGCGAAGACCAGCAGCGAAAGGCCCGTCACCAGCACCAGCGTGCGGGGTAGCCAGGACGCTCCGCGACGCGCCAGCCGGACGCCCCCCGCGACCAGCACCAGCGCGAAGACCGCGCCGAGCCACCAGATGGCCGCCCCCACCGACGCCCGCAGCCGCGACAGGCCATAGGCGTCGGTGTAGAGGCCGAGACGGTGCAGCGCCGAGGTGAGGATCACCATGGTCAGCCCGCACAGCAGCCCGAGCAGCCCCGCGAGCAGCCAGCGCTCCCGGCCCCTCGGCGCCAGCACCCCGGCGGCCACCGCGACGATGGCGAGCACGAACACGCTGACCGTGACCAGCTCGAAGAAGCCCGACCTGGCGTACTCGGCGTAGGTCAGCCCCGCGGTCTCCACGACCTTCCTGTTGCCGCCGAACAGCGTGGTGATCTGCACGGCCACGAAGGAGGCGAACAGCAGGTTCAGTGCCACCAGAGGCGTGAGCCACAGCGTACGGCTGACGTGCCCGCGCAGGTTGGGGGTGACCGGCTCGACCGGCGGGCGCAGGGCGACGAGCGTCGCGGCGCCGACCATCGCGGCGAAGACGACGAACACGAATAGGCGGAACGGCAGCGACGAGGCCCAGACCGGGGCCGTGAACACCCGCGCGACGAAAGAGGAGAAGACCGCGTCGGCGGAGGCGAAGAGCAGCCCGAAGACGACGATCAGCACCGCGGCCAGGCCGAGGCCGGCGAGTACGGGGGCGAGCCGCTGCCTCCGGTTGACGCCCTTCAGCGGCGCCGCGAGGAACCACGGCAGCGGGAGGACCGCGAGGGCGACCGACAACCCTCCCCTGATCACCCCAAGCCAGCCGTGTCCGCCCCCTGACACCGCGAGCGCCGCCAGCCCGAACCCCGCGAGCAGCATGGGGGCGATCAGCCAGCCGGCGTCCCGGAACAGGACCACGGCCACCAGCGCGTACGCCAGCAGGCCGAACGCCGCCGTCCATGGAGTGATCCGGTGACGCGCCGCCGGAAGCACGGCCACCCCCGCCGCGACGGCCACGAGCGCGATCCCGAGCCCTGGCCTGCTGTACGGCAGCGCGACCGCCGCCAGGAGCCCGACCGCAGCCGCCAGGAACAGCAGCCTGCGAGGCGTCTCGGGGAGGTCCGGGCGCGGGAACAGCGGCGGCGGCACGTATCCCGACGCCGGCTTTCCCCCCGCCTGCGCGACGCCGGGGGCATCCGCGGGCGACGCGATATCGGCATCATCCTCACTCGGGGCGGACGGCTCGTCCCCGGTCTCCCGTGGTGGTTGTCCGGACTGGCGCACCGCGTCAGCGGCCCCGGTGAGGGGCTCTTCGCCGCCGCTCGCCTCGGGCGCGGTGGGCGCGACGGTGGTCTCGTCGGCTTGGGACCCTTCTCCGAGCGGCTCCGGCGCGTCACTCATGGCAGTCGTCCTTCCGGGAAGGTCGACGACCATGCGGCAGCCGACCGGGGAGTCGGCGACTCTGATCGAGCCGCCATGCAGTTCGACGATCTCCTTGACGATGGCCAGGCCCAGGCCCGCGCCTCCCGCGTCGGCGGCCCGCGCGGTGTCGAGGCGAGAGAACCGCTCGAACACCCGGGGACGTTCCGGCTCGGGGATGCCCGGTCCCTGGTCGCTGACGCTGAGCCGCACGCCCGGGCCCTCGGGCCGCGCCTCCAGCCGGACCAGGCCGCCGGGCGGGCTGTGCCGCACGCCGTTGTCCAGCAGGTTGGCCAGCACTTGGCCGAGCAGCGCGGGATCGGCGTGGACGCCCAGCAGGGGGGAGACCGCGCTCGACAGCGACACGTCGTCACGCGCGAGGCTGGCCTCCCGTACGGCCTGGTCGCAGAGCGGTCCGAGCTCCACAGGCTCGGGCTCGATGGGCCTGGCGCCGGAGTCCAGCCGCGACAGGTCGAGCAGCTGGGCCACCAGGCGGCCGAGGCGCTCGGTCTGGGCTAGGGCCGTGCTCAACGTGGCGAGGTCGGGCGCCGACACGCCGTCGAGGATGTTCTCCAGCACCGCCTGCAGCCCGGTGATCGGCGTACGCAGCTCGTGGCTGACGTTGGCCACCAGCTCGCGGCGCTGCCGGTCGACCTCGGCGAGGTCGGCCGCCATCGCGTTGAAGGCCCGTGCCAGCTCGCCGACCTCGTCGCGGGAGGTGGCCCTGACCCGCATGCCGTACCGGCCCTTGGCGATGGTCTGGGCGGCGGCGGCCATCTCGCGCAGCGGCCTGGTCATGCCCCGGCCGAGCAGCTGCACCATGCCGAGGCTCAGGAGCGCGGCGAGGCCCATGCGCACCGACGCGACGACGCCGAGGGAGCGGCCGTACTCGTTGATGGCGAAGGCCGTGGCGACGGCCAGCAGGATGACCAAGCCGATCTTGATCTTGATCCGGCCGAGGAAGTCGAGTGGCCTCACGGCCTCACCAGCGCGTATCCGACGCCGTGGATCGTACGGACGATGCCCGCGCCGAGCTTGCGGCGCAGCGCCCGTATGTGGCTGTCGACGGTACGGGTGGCGGCGGCCTCAGAGAATCCCCATATGTCGGACAGCAGCCGTTCACGCTCGAAGACATGGCCTGGACGTTCCGCGAGACGCCTCAGCAGGTCGAACTCGGTACGGGTGAGCTGGGCCTCCGCCCCGCGTACGAAGACCCTGCGCTCGGCGGTGTTGATCTCGACGTCGCCGACGCGGATCACCGTGTCCTCATGCGCGAGCTGGGCGGCCCGTTCGACCCTGCGCAGCAGCGCGTGGATCCGCGCGACGAGCTCCCGCATGCTGAACGGCTTGGTGATGTAGTCGTCGGCGCCGACACCGAGCCCCACCAGCAGGTCGGTCTCCTCGCCGAGCGCGGTCAGCATCAGCACCGGGACGGGGCGGGCGGCCTGCATGCGCCGGCACACCTCGACGCCGTCGAGGCCCGGCAGCAGCCGGTCGAGGACGACCAGGTCGGGCTCCGCCCTCGCGTACGCCGCCAGCGCCTCCTCGCCGTCCCCCGCGATACGGACGTCGAAGCCCTCGGCGAGGAGGCGGCTCCGCAGGGCCAACGCGATGGTGCTGTCGTCCTCGACCACGAGGATGCGCCGCTGGTCTGTCACGCAGGGAAGCCTAGGACCCGCTCGTGCAGACGGTCAGAACCAATATGTGCAGATCTGATGCAGCCTTGGTCGGCTTCGCTTCCGGCTCACAGCTCCGCTCGGAGGTCGCGCTTGAGGATCTTGCCGACGGCGTTGCGCGGCAGGGCCTCCAGGATCTCCAGCCGCTCGGGGAACTTGTAGGACGCGATGCCCTTCTCCCGGAGGAAGTCCACCAGCGACCCCAGGTCGACCTCGTCTCGTGGAACGACGAAGGCGCACACCTTCTCGCCCAGTACCACGTCCGGGTAGCCGACGATCGCCACCTCCACCACGGCAGGGTGCCCGGCCAGCAGGGCCTCCAGCTCGGCCGCGGCGATGTTCATGCCGCCCCGGATGACCAGGTCCTTGGCACGGTCGACGAACCTGAGGTAACGCCCCTCAGGCCCGGCGATCTCGAACACGTCACCGGTGATGAGGTAGCCGTCCTCGTCGAAGGGGTCCGCGTCGGCCGTGCCCGCGAGGTAGCCGGCGAAGACGGTGGGCCCGGACAGGCGCAGTTCCCCCGGGCGCCCGGGCTCGGTGATCTCCTCGCCGGAGGCCGGGTCGACGAGCTTCACGCGCGTGGCGGCGAGGGTGCCGGGCCAGGCGCCTCCGGGAACGCCCGGTCTCGGGAAGAACCGGGCGCGCTCCTCAGGGTCCGGGATGTTCACCGGATCGGAGAGCAGCGCGATGCCCTCGTTGGACCCGAAGAAGTTGATGACGGCGATGCCGTGCCGCTCCTGCCAGCCCTTCACCATCCACGGCGGGAGCGGCGCGGAACCGGAGCCGATGCGGGTCAGCGAGGAGATGTCGTACCGGCCCAGGATCTTTGGGTCCCGCAGCAGCATGGTGAGCAGCGCCGGCGGGGCGAGGGTGTAGGTGACCCGCTCCTCGGTGATCTGGTCGAGGTAGACGAGCAGGTCGAACGGGTGATGCTGCACCAGCTGGAACCCGGTGCGCAGCCAGGGCAGGAACGCGCCGCCGATCCCGGCCATGTTCACCATGGGGAACGGGTTGAGCACCACGTCCTCGCCGTTCAGCGAGGGCGCCGCGGTGGTGTTCGACTCGACGGCGAACCAGTCGTAGTGGCACCGGGGCACGCCCTTCGGCGTCGCCTCCGTCCCGGAGGTCCAGCAGATGGTCACGCAGTCGTTCGGGTCGGTCGCAAGGCCCTTGAGGTGCGCCGCGAGCGGGGCGAGGTCGGCCCTCGCGGTCTCGAGGTCCCGAACGGGGTCACCCCAGGCCAGCACGACCGGAGGCGCGGGGACGTCGAGCCTGCGGACGATCTCGGCGTTGTCGCGGTCGCCGACCCGCTCTGCGGTGACGAACGCCCTGACGGCGGCCAGGGTGATGACCTGCGTCAGCTCGTACTCGCGGTACTGCACCGGAAGGGGCGTGACCACGGCGCCGATCCTGGCCACGGCGAGAAAGGTCGCCGCCAGCTCGACGCTGTTCGGAAGCTGGACCGCGACCACATCGCCCTGGGCGACACCGGTCTCCACCAGGACCGCGGCGATCCTGTCCACCTCGGTGTCCAGCTCGGCCCAGGTCAGCCGTCTGGCGGGGCCATCCATCAGGCTGGGCTTGTTGGGCGGGTCGACGATCGCCACGGCGTCCGGCCGAGCGCCGACCTGATCGGTGAACAGCCGGTCGACGGTGTCGCCGGTCCACCATCCACCCGAGGTGAAACGCTGAACCTGCTTTGCAGGGTGCAGCCTCATCGCGTACTCCCATCGATGGATGGAGCGACACACTACGAAGACAGAAGCCAGCGGGTCAATGGCGGGACATGTCGAAGTGGATCTCCCGGCGTTCCAGCAACTCAGCGTGCAGGGAGCGTCCATGGCCGAGTATCTGCAAATGACAGGCGATCAGCGTATGGCCCATGAAATGTCTCACACGGACAGTGGTGCGGGACATCCTTCATAGGGTTGACTATGCGTCTCGCGAGGACGGTGCCGGAGGCATGCCGTACGAGGCACGACGGCTCTCCCCGGGCTATGGCAGGAGCGTTACACATGAGGCTCAGCGTCTCTCTCGGGCTGTGGCAGGACCGCCCGGCGAGCGAGGCGGTGCGGACCGCTCAGATCGCGGACGAGCACGGCTACCCCGAGGTGTGGGTGGGCGAGATGGCGACGTACGACGCCTTCGCCCTGGCCACCGCGATCGGCGCGCGGACACGCCAGATAGCGCTCACCGTCGGGCCGCTGGCTGTGACCGTGCGGGACCCCATGATGATCGCGATGGGAGCCGCCTCGGTCGCCGACCTCACCGGCAGGCAGGTGAACGTCGCGCTCGGCACCTCCAGTCCGGTGGTGGTCGAGGAGTGGCACGGCCGGTCCAGGGCCGGTTCCTCCACGGCGCTGCGCGAGGCCGTACAGGCGCTCCGGCCGCTGCTCGACGGGGAGAGGTCCGACTTCTCCGGCGCTCAACTGACCAGCGAGGGGTACCGGCTGCGGCTTCCCGCTCCCCGGTCGGAGATCACCGTCGCCGCCTTCGGCCCGGCGGCGGTCGCCAGCGCCGCGCTCGCGGACCGCATGGTGCTCAACCTCCTCACCCCGGCCTCCGCCGCCCGGCTGATCACCGACCTGCGCCTGCTGGCCCCCGCCACGCGGGTCGCGGCGTGGGTGACGGCCGCCGTGGACCCCGGCCCGGCCGCGATCGAGCAGATCCGCCGCGGCGTGCTGCCATACCTGGCCGCGCCCGGTTACGGCGAGATGTTCGCGGAGGCCGGTTTCCAGGACGTGGTGTCGTTCGCCAGGACCCGGCCGCACCCGAAGGAGTTGCTCGCCAGGATCCCCGACGCCCTGCTGGAGTGCGTAGCCCTCATCGGCGACTCGGTCGAGATCATGGACCGCCTGGACGCCTACGCGGAGGCGGGCGTCGACGAGGTGGCGCTCGTGCCCGCCAGCACCGACACCGACCCCTGCGGCGAGGCGACGCTCAAGGCCCTCGCCGACTAGTCGTCCACGTGCGAGAGCGGAACTCCTGCCGGACGGCCACACGTTGAAGGGAGGACGCAGAATGGGCGGTGGGGACCACCCCCGCTCGGCGAACAGAAAGGCCCGGCAATGTCGCCACTCGCTAAGTACTACGTGGGCGCGGGGATCGCCTCCCTGCTCGCCCTTCTCATACTGCCGTCCCCGGTGAGCTGGATCCTCGTCCTGGTCGTGCTGGCCGGCCCGGTCGCGGCCTACTTCATGCTGGACGAGTCGCAGCGCGCCCGGCTCCGCCGGATCCGGCGGCGCCAGATCGGCGGCTGACCGCGGCCGTGACGAGCGCGTGGCCGGGCGGGACGACCCGCCGGTCACGCGGTCGAGGGTCAGGCCGGGGCGACGGCGATCCGCTCCCGCACCCGGTGGGTCACCTTGCGCTCGATCACGAACGACAGGAACGGGATGGTGCCCGCCAGCAGCACGCCCAGGGTGTACGGCCAGGACCAGCGCGCCTTGAGCCCCAGGTTGAGCGCGGTCAGGAGATACACGGCGTAGACGAAGCCGTGCACGGGGCCGACGACGGCGACGGGGGTGGCGTTGTCGAAGCCGTACTTCAGCACCATGGCGCCCACGAGGGCGAGCAGCATGCAGCCGACGACATAGGCCATCACCCGGAAGGGCTTGAGTGCGGATTCCACGACGATCATTACCTCGCTTGGTGAGCGGTCACCACACGATATCCCGGCAGGGAGGTGGTCAGCCCTGCGGGGACGTGCCGAGCGCCGGGACGGGCGCGTCGCCGCCCCGGCCGGTGCGGACCGCGTCCCGTACGAAGTGGAACCACATGAACACGGCGAACGCCGCGAAGATCCACCATTGGGCGGCGTAGGCGAGGTTCCGCCAGGTGAAACCGCCTCCCACGGTGGGCGGGGGCGCCGCCACCAGCTTCTCGGTCGGCGCCGAGGCCACCTGCGCGGGCGGTGGGTGCTTCACGGCGACCTCCGCCGTGGACACCACGAAGCCGTCCTGCAGCCTGACGCCACGCCACACGTTGATCAGCTCCGCCGTGGACACGGTGGCCACCTGGCCGGCCGGCAGCGGAGCGGTCCGCCGCTCGGCGAAGTCGCTCGGCTCGGACGGCTGGACGCGCCCGGTCACGCTCACCGGCCCCTGCGGCACGACCGTCGCGGGGTCCGTGGCGGAAGCGACCCAGCCGCGTACGACGGGCACCATGCTGCCGTCCGGGAGCTTCAATGGCGTGAGGAGCCAGTAGCCGCTCGCCTTGCCGCCACCGGACTCCACGGTCGACGCGCGCTCGGCCACGAGCAGCTGCCGGGAGGCGTCGAACGTGCCCTCCACGGTGACCTGGCGGCTGAGGGCTTCCACCGGCAACCGCTTACCGGGCTGGACGAGCGTGGACAGCGCGACCGGCGCCGGGTCCAGCACGGCATGGGGCCGGCCGGAATCCTCGAAGACTCCGAGCTGCCAGCGCCCGAGGAACGTGAAAGAGATCAACACCGCGATCGTCACCATGTGGAGGCCCACAAGGCGGGGCGAGAGCAGCGTCCGGAGCATGTGACCACGCTATCCGCCCGCCCCCGTGGTCCAGCCTGCGGTCCTGCCCGGCCGTGAACCCGAGCGGCATGACCCGAACTGGCATAAAGAGCGTCAAGTCAGCCCCCCGATGGATAAAGTCGTGCCATGTCCGAACCTCAGATTGATCCTGCGGGAAACACCCAGCAGTTCAAGGCCTTCGCCCAGCGCCAGGAGCCCGAAGCCGCCGCGCCGAAGCGGTCCTACCTGGTCCCCGCCATCGCCGTGGCCGCCGTCGTCATCGTCATCGCCGTGGTGGTCTTCCTGCTCCTGCGATAACGCCCGACCGCTCCCAGGTGCGCGCCGCCGGCCACCCGCCGTCGGCGCTTTTCCCATGCCCGAAATATCGTGAAACGGCGTACGGCAGACGGGGCTGGACCGAGGCGATCCCGCAACGCTAAATTGCACTCTAGGTCCAATACGGGGTGGAGGAGACGGAATGGCAGCCACAGGCCCCGCAATCACGATCATCGGCTCCGGGTTCGCCGGCCTGTGCATGGCGATCAAGCTCAAGGACGCCGGGTACCACGACTTCGTCATCCTCGAGAAGGAACCCGACCTTGGCGGCACCTGGCGGGACAACACCTATCCCGGATGCGCCTGCGACGTCCCCTCCCCGATGTACTCCTTCTCCTTCGAGCTCAACCCGGACTGGTCACGGCTCTTCGCCCCGCAGCGGGAGATCTGGGACTACCTGCGAGCATGCGTGGAGAAGTACGAGCTGGCGCCGCACCTCCGCTTCGGGAAGGAGGTCCGCGGGCTGGAGTACCAGGACGACACCAGCCGCTGGCGGGTGAGCACCGGCGACGGCGAGTCGTTCACCACGAACGCCGTGGTGTCCGGCATCGGCGCGCTGCACGTCCCCTCGTACCCGGAGATCCCCGGACGGGACGCCTTCGCCGGGCCGTCCTTCCACTCCGCCGGCTGGGACCACTCCCTCGACCTGACCGGCAAGCGTGTCGCGGTCATCGGCACAGGGGCCTCTGCCGTGCAGTTCGTCCCGAGGATCGCCCGCGAGGTGGAGCGGCTGCACGTCTTCCAGCGGACCGCCCCGTGGATCCAGTCCAAGCCGGACATCGTCCTTTCCGAGCGGACCAGGAAGACGTTGCGGGCGCTGCCCGTGGCGCGACGCGCGCTGCGCGACGCGATCTACTGGCTTCTGGAGACCCGCGCCCTCGGATTCGCCGTCGACCCGAGGCTGATGAAGGCCCACCAGGCGATGGCCGAGCGCCACCTCGCCGCCCAGGTGCCCGACCCGGCGCTCCGCGCCAAGCTGACGCCTGACTACACGATCGGCTGCAAGCGCATCCTGCTCTCCGACGACTACTATCCCGTGCTCTGCCGTGACGGCGTCGAGCTGGTCACCGACCGGATCACCGAGATCCGCGAGCACTCGATCGTCGACGCGACCGGCCGGGAGCACCCAATGGACGTGATCATCTACGGCACGGGCTTCAAGGTGGTCGACGCGCTGAGCGAGCGGCAGATCATCGGCAGGAACGGCCTGAAGATCCAGGAAGCGTGGCGGGACGGCATCCAGGCCTATCTCGGCACCACCGCGGCGGGCTTCCCCAACCTGTTCTTCCTGCTCGGGCCGAACACCGGGCTCGGGCACAACTCGGTCGTCTTCATGATCGAGGCCCAGGTGAGGTACGTGCTGTCCTGCCTGCGCCTGCTCGCGAGGACCCGCGCGAGGGCCCTGGACGTCCGGCCCTCGGCGCAGCGGGCGTACAACCACAGGCTGCAGGGGCGGCTCGAGCGGCTCGTCTGGTCGGAGGGCGGCTGCGTGAGCTGGTACCTCGACGACAAGGGCAGGAACCGCACCCTGTGGCCCGGCTTCACCTTCGAGTTCTGGGCCCGCACTCGCAAGGTGAAGCCGGAGGCCTACGAGCTGATCCGCTAGGGCTTCGCCGGCGTGAGGACGAGGGCGCTGCCGCCGCCCCTTCTGGTCGGCTCCGCGACGGCCTGCACCTTGCCGTGGCCGAGGAACTCAAGGCCGGTGGCCGCGCCGATCTCGCTGACGGGCGGGCCGGGGGCGATCGTCAGGGTGTGGCCCTTGGCGGTCAGCTCGGCGCCGTAGCGGTCGATGAAGGCCTGCTCCGCCTGCGTGGCGGCGCTGTTCCGCTGGCTCGCCCTCGGCGCCGCGACGGCGTCGGGCAGGGACATGCCGAACTCGTAGCGGTTGACCAGGATCTGCAGCACCGTCGTGATGATCGTCGCCCCGCCCGGAGAGCCCACGGCGAGAAGGGGCTTGCCGTTCTTCAGCACGATCGTCGGGGCCATCGACGAGCGGGGGCGCTTGCCGGGGGCCGGGAGGTTCGGGTCGCCGGGAGCCGGGCCGAAGGTGAAGTCGGTCAGCTCGTTGTTCAGCAGGAACCCGCGCCCCGGCACCACGATGCCGTTCCCGCCGGTCTGCTCGATGGTGATGTTGTACGCCGCGACGTCGCCCCAGCGGTCGGTGACCACCAGGTGGGTGGTCTCGGGCCCCTCGGGCTTCTCGGCCTTGCCTGTGCCGGTGTCCACAGCCTGGCCATCGACCTGGCACGCGGTGTACGAGCCGTCGGGCGAGCCGGGCGCGGCAGGGTGCGGCATCGCCGTCTCGCCGATCAGGCAGGCGCGCTCCTTGGCGAACCCCTCGGACAGCAGCCCCTTGAGAGGCACGTCGACGTAGCCGGGGTCGCCCACGAACTTGTTGCGGTCGGCGAAGGCGAGGCGGGAGGCCTCGAGATACTCGTGGAGGCCGACCTTGGGCAGCGACTGCAAGATGTTCAGCGCCTCGCCGACCGTCGACCCGCCGGAGGACGGCGGCGCCATGCCGTACACGTCCATGCCGTTGTAGCCGACCTTGGTCGGGGTGCGCTCCAGCGCGCGGTAGGCCCGCAGGTCCGCCACCTCCATCAGCCCGGGCCGCACGACGCGGGTGGCGCCCGGCCTGACCGGCGGCTTCTTGACCGTGGCCACGACCTCCTCGCCGAGCTTGCCTCCGTACAGCCACTCGCCGCCGAGCCGGCCCAGCTCGCGGTAGGTGGCGGCGAGGTCGGGGTTGCGGAAGACGGAGCCGACGGCGGGCGGGGCGCCGTTCGGGAGGTACAGGGCGGCGGTGGAGGTGAAGTCCGCGAAGCGGGCGGCGTTCTGCGCGGTCTGGTCACGGAAGGTCTGGTCGACCGTGAAGCCGCCCGCGGCGACGTCGATCGCGGGCTCGAGCGCCTGCTTGAGCGAGAGGCTGCCGAAGCGCCGCAGCGCCAGCTCCCACTGGGCGAGGCCACCGGGCACGCCGGCCGAAAGCCCGCTGGTCACCGCCTGGTCGAACGGGATCGCGACGCCGTTCTCCTGGAACGACGTCTCCGTCATCGCCTGCGGGGCCTTCTCGCGGCCGTCGATGGTCACGACCTTGCCGCGCCGGGCGTCGTAGTAGACGAGGAAGCCGCCGCCCGACAGGCCCGCGGAGAACGGCTCGGTGACGCCGAGGGTGGCGGCGCCGGCGACGGCCGCGTCCATGGCGTTGCCACCCTGTCTCAAGATCTTCAGAGCGGCCTTGCTGGCGTCCAGGTCGACGGTCGCCACCGCTCCGCCGTAACCCTCGGCGACGGGGACCTTGGCCGGCTGCCCGTGCGCCTGGACGGCCGGGGGCTCGGCGGTGATCGACGCCTGGGCGGTTCCAGGCGGTATGACTAATGCCAGGGAGGCGGTGACCCCTAGGAGGGGCACGGCCACGCGGCGAAGGCTCATGGTGGACCTCATTCGTAGATCGCACCAGCATTGACTCACAGCTTCACAACTGGGGTCAATGATGATCAAATGCCATATCCGACCATGCCGCCGGGCAGGGCCGGTAGCGTGGAGTGATCGCAGTGTAACGCAAGGCACCCGCCGCGACGGGCCTCGTACACCGAGCACTGTAGACGGCGACTGCCACGCTGGGGCGATGCGCTGGTCAACGCGCTGACGTACCGTTCTGACGTGCGCGCGAAACGACCCTTATGGCTGGATCCCATGCTCCCGCTCATCGTGGGCATGGTGCAGGTCTCGCTCTCGCTGGGCGCGCAGAGGGGCCAGGTCAACCCGGCCGACCCCTACAGCCGCGTTCCCCTCGACGGCCTCGGCTTCACTCTGCTCCTCGTCGGGCCGCTCGCGCTGGCCGTGCGACGGGCGCACCCCGTCGCGGCGCTCTGGGTGGTGATCGCGGCGACCTGCGTCTACGTCGACGGCGGTTACTCCTACGGTCCCGTCTTCCTCAGCCCCATCATCGTGATCTTCCACGCCATCCAGACCGGCCATCGCCGCGCCGCCTGGATCGCGTCGGGCTCGATGTTCGCCTTCTTCGTCGTCTACGCCACCTGGCTGCTTCCGCACGCGCAGGGCTGGTTCCACCACGCGGGGGTCGGGGCGATCACCCTGGTGGTGCTGACCGCCGCCGAGATGGCGCGCGCCCGGCGCGAACAGCGCGTGGAGCGTGAGCGGGTCCAGCAGGAGGAGGCCCGCCGCCAGGCCAGCGAGGAGCGCCTGACCATGGCGCAGGAGCTGCACGACGTCCTCGGGCACAGCATCTCGCTGATACACGTCCAGGCGTCCACGGCCCTGCACCTGATCGACGATCACCCCGAGCAGGCGCGCACGGCCCTCGCGACCATCAAGCAGGCCAGCAAGGACGTGCTCACCGAGATGCGCTCGGTGCTCGGCGTGCTGCGCGACGGGGCCCCGAGGTCCCCCACGGCGGGCCTGAGCCGGCTCGACGAGCTGATCCACCGTCCGGGGCTGGCCGTCACCAAGGAGATCCGGGGCACTCCACGGCCGCTGCCGCCGGGTGTCGAGCGGGCCGCCTACCGCATCGTCCAGGAGTCGCTGACCAACGTCACCAAGCACGCGCCCGGTGCGAAGGCCACGGTGGCGCTCGACTACGGCCCGGAGGAGCTGTCCATCCGGATCGACGACCGCGGCGGCACGGGGCCGGGCGCGCTGACCGACGAAGGAAGCGGCAACGGCATCCCCGGGATGCGCGAGCGCGCCGTCGCGCTCGGCGGCTCGCTGACCGCCTCGGCCCACCAGTTCGGTTTCCACGTCGAAGCCCGCCTGCCAATCCCGCCCGTGGCGGCCGAAGACACCTCCGAGGAAGCCCAGTGATCAAGATTCTGCTGGCCGACGACCAAGCTCTCGTGCGGGCCGGCTTCCGCGCCCTGCTCGACGCCCAGGACGGCATGACGGTGGTGGCCGAGGCGTCCGACGGCGCCGAGGCCGTCCAGCTCGCCCGCGAGCACGGGCCGGACGTCGTCCTGATGGACATCCGCATGCCGGGGATGGACGGGCTCACCGCGACGCGGAAGATGCCCGGCGACGTCAAGGTCATCATCCTCACGACCTTCGAGCTGGACGAGTACGTCTTCGAGGCGCTCCGCGGCGGGGCCAGCGGCTTCCTGGTCAAGGACACCGAGCCGGCCGAGCTGATCCAGGCCGTCCGCGTCGTCGCGGCGGGGGAGGCGCTGCTGTCCCCCAGCGTGACCCGGCGGCTGATCGCCGAGTACGCCTCCCGGGCGAAGGAGCCCCACGTGAGGGCCGGGCTCGACCAGCTCACCGAGCGCGAGCGCGAGGTCCTGACGTTGGTCGGCGCCGGGATGACCAACGACGAGATCGCCGCCAAGCTCTTCATGGCGCCCGCCACGGCCAAGACCCATGTGAGCCGCGCCATGATGAAGCTCCACGCCCGCGACCGCGCCCAGCTCGTCGTCATCGCCTACGAGTCCGGCCTGGTCAAACCCGGCTGGCTCTGACCTCCACCGGCGAGGGTTAGTCAAATGTCACTGGCAGCCATGGGCCTCGTCCGTTACGTTCCGTAAGTAGTCATTTACGGAGGAGGCCAGCGTGAAGCCGAGCCTGCGACCGCATGGAGCCGGCGCGACCCCGGCCCGCCGAGCGTGACCCCGGCCGCGCTCTTCGCCGGAGGGCTCGCCGCCGGGCTGGTGGCGGGCACCGCGTCCTGCACGGCGGTGCAGGGAGGCCTGCTCGTCGCCCTCACCGGGCCAAGGGCCTGCGCGCCGGACGGCCATGAGCCCGGGTGCTCCCCCGGCGCGGGGAGCCCCGCCATCGTGGCGACGTTCATCCTGGGACGGCTGGCGTCCCACGCTTTGGCGGGCGCGCTGCTGGGCCTCCTGGGCGGCGCGGTCCGCATCCCTCCGGCGGCGCGGGCCGTGCTGCTGGTGGCGGCGGGCGCCGCCGTGATCGTGTTCGCGGTCCGGCTCATCCGGAACGCCGGCCCCGCCTGCTCCCCCCGGCGCGTGCGGGCGCGATGGGTCCCGCCGGTGAGATGGGGGTCCTGGACCAGGCCGGCGCTGCTGGGGGCGGCCACCATCCTCATCCCCTGCGGGGTCACGCTCAGCACCGAGGTCGTGGCGGTCTCCAGCGGCTCCTGGCTCGGCGGGGCGGCGGTCATGTCCGGCTTCGTGGCGGGCACGGCCCCGGCGTTCGCCCTGCTCGGCGTGCTGGTCCGGCGGATCGCCACGACCAGGCTCGCGGTGCTCGCCGGGGCGGCGGCGCTCGTGGCCGGATCGGTGACCGTCGTCGCGGGCCTGCGCCTCGGCGGGTGGCTGCCGGATCTCGGGGCTCACGTGACGACCTCCGCCGCCCAGGTCCGCGCCGACGGCACGCAGGTGATCACGATCTGGTCGACGGAGCGCGGCTACCGTCCGGCCGTCGCCGCCATCGAGGCGGGCCGCCCCGCGGAGATCGTCTTCCGCACCAGCGGGAACGAGGGATGCACGCGCACGCTGACCATCCAGGGCCACGACATCACGCTCCCGGTGACGGGCGAGCAGACCGTACGGCTGGCGCCGCAGAGCCCAGGGAGGCTCCGCTACGTATGCGGGATGGGAATGTATGTGGGATTTATCAACATAAATCAATCGCGCTCACCGAACCCGGCGGCCGTCTCGACAGGCGCCCACATCCCCTAGCCGGCGGGTCAAACGCGGTCCGCCGGACGGCAAGAAGACGTCGATTACGTTCCATCTCTTTGGATCACGTGCGACTCTGTCCCCCATGACGTGGTGGCATGGTGAACCGGAGGCGGCGGTCGCGTGGCCCGCCGTGCCGATGCCCCGTGCGCCTGAGCCGCACTTCCACGGCGACCCCAGCGAGGCCGACCTTCTGAGCGCCGCCCAGGCAGGCGACTCTGGGGCCGCTCACCGGCTCGGCCGCCTGTACGCCCAGCGCGGCGACCGGTCGGCGGCACGCCACTGGTGGGAGCGGGCCGCGGGAGCCGGGAACATCGACAGCGCCTACAACCTCGGCATCTGGCACGAGAAACACGGCAGCCTCGACGAGGCGATCACGTGGTACGAGCTCGCCGCCGGAGCCGCGGACGCCGAGGCCGCCGTCAACCTGGCCACCCTGCTCCTGGAGCAGCGCGGGGACGTCCGTGGCGCGCGCCACTGGTTCGAGATCGCCGCGGGCGCCGGTTCGCGTCCGGCGGCGCGCCGTCTGGCCCTGCTCTGCGAGGACGTCGGCGACGGCTTGGCCGCCCGCGACTGGCACCATCGCGCCGCCTCGGCCGGCGACCTCGCCTCCGCCCACGATCTGGCCTTCCTCAGCTACGCCTCAGGCGACGAGGGGCAGGCCCAGGGCTGGTGGGAGTACGCCGCCCAGGGCGGGCACGCCGACGCGGCGTACTACCTCGGGAGGCTGCTGCACGCCGACCGGGACCCAGAGGGGGCGGAGGCGCTGTACCGCCTGGCCGCCAAGGTCGACCACCCGGCGGCGGCCTCGCAGCTCGGCAGGCTGGCCCTGGCACGGCGCGACCTGCGTACGGCCCGCGCCTGGTTCGAGCGCGCCGCCCACTTCGGCAGGGTGGAGGACCAGCGCATGGCCGGGTTCGTCTGCGTCGAGCTGGAGGACCCACGCGCGGCCAGCCACTGGTTCGGCCGCGCGGCGGCGAGCGGGGACCCGGAGTCGGCCTACAACTTCGGCCTGCTCCTCATCGCCGAGCACAACGACCTGCGGGGCGGGGAGCACTGGTTCCGCCAGGCCGCCATGTACGGGCACCACGGGGCGGCGATGGAGCTGAGCACGCTGCGGTCGGTCATCGGCAGCCAGACGGCCGACGCCGCGCAGGGAACGCCCGACCACGCGGCCCCCGCATGGGACCGCCCGGTGGAGCCCGAGCTGGTGGCCCGTGCCGAGCTGGCCGTCGCGGCGGCGGGCAGGAGAGGCGGCACCATGCTCCGCCTGGCCGACCTCACCGAGATCCTCGGCACGTGGGACCTGCTCACCCGGCGGCTCAGGGAACCCATCGACGTCGTCGCCTGGCTGACCGAGAAGAGCGGCCTGCACGCGGGCGCCGTCGAGCACCTCAGCTCCGTGCGGATGACCCTGTTGAGGCCCGGCACCGCCCCCTGGCCGACACCGGCCGAGGTCGAGCACGTCCTCGCCACCTCACGGCAGCTACGCAAGCGCCTCGGCCTGACATGAAGGCTTTGAATGCTCTTCTGAAGGCCGAGGGGCGTCGCGAGTGGTTCGCCGGTCAGCCGAGCAGGTCGGCGACCCGTACGAACGGCAGGCCGTGGGCGTCCGCGACCTGCTCGTACGTGAGCCGGCCGTCGTGGGTGTTCAGGCCGAGCGCGAGCGGGGCGTCGCCGCGCAGCGCCTCCTGCCAGCCCAGGTTGGCGAGCTTGACCGCGTAGGGCAGCGTCGCGTTGGTCAGCGCGAAGGTCGAGGTGTTGGCCACCGACCCCGGCATGTTGGCCACGCAGTAGAACACCGAGTTGTGCACCTTGTACGTCGGGTCGGCGTGCGTGGTCGGGTGGGAGTCCTCGAAGCAGCCGCCTTGGTCGATGGCGATGTCGACCAGGACCGAGCCGGGCTTCATACGTGAGACCAGCTCGTTGGACACCAGGGTCGGAGCCTTGGCGCCCGGGATGAGGACGGCGCCGATGACCAGGTCGGCCTCCACGACGGCCTGCTCGATGGCGTACCGCGTGGAGACGATCGTCTTGAGACGGCCCTGGTAGATGGCGTCGATCTGGCGGAGCCTGTCGATGTTGACGTCGAGGATCGTGACGTCGGCGCCCATGCCCACGGCGATCTGCGCGGCGTTCAGCCCGGAGACGCCGCCGCCGATGACGACGATCTTGGCAGGGGCGACGCCGGGAACGCCGCCCGGCAGCACGCCGCGGCCCCCGTTGAAGCGCATCAGGTTGTACGCGCCCACCTGCGGCGCCAGCCGGCCGGCCACCTCGGACATCGGCGCCAGCAGGGGCAGGGAGTTGCCGACCTGCACGGTCTCGTACGCGATGGCCGTGACCTTGCGGTCGAGGAGCGCGTCAGTGCACTCGCGGGACGCGGCCAGGTGCAGGTAGGTGAACAGGACCTGCCCCTCGCGCATCCGGTCGTACTCCCCGGCGATGGGCTCCTTGACCTTGAGGATCAGGTCGGCCTCACCCCACACCCCGTCCGCGTTGTCGACGATCTTCGCACCGGCGAAGAGGTAGTCCTCGTCGGGGATCTGCGAGCCGAGGCCCGCGTCCCGCTGGACGTAGACGTCATGGCCGTGGCGGACGAGCTCGTGGACGCCCGCCGGGGTGGCGGCGACGCGGTACTCATGGTTCTTGACCTCGGCTGGCACGCCGATCTTCATCGCGGAATCCTTTCACTATGGCTCGAGTGATGGTATGCGGACGCGACGCGTACCAGCACAAACGCGGCAAAACGCTACAGACGGGCCCATGCTTCGGTGAGCACGGTACGGAGGATCGACTCGATCTGGTCGAACTCCTCGGGGCCGCAGATGAGCGGCGGCGCCAGCTGCACGACCGGGTCGCCTCGGTCGTCGGCACGGCAGTAGAGACCCGACTCGTACAGCGCCTTGGACAGGAAGCCGCGCAGCAGCCGCTCGGACTCCTCGTCGTTGAAGGTCTCCTTGGTCGCCTTGTCCTTGACCAGCTCGAGCCCGTAGAAGTAGCCGGAACCGCGCACGTCGCCGACGATCGGCAGGTCGAGCAGCTTCTCGAGCGTGGCCCGGAAGACGGGCTCGTTCTTCTGCACGTGGCCGAGGATGTCCTCGCGCTCGAACAGGTCGAGGTTGGCGAGCGCGACGGCCGAGGAGACCGGGTGCCCGCCGAAGGTATAGCCGTGGGCGAAGGAGTTGGTGCCCTTGCTGAACGGCTCGAACAGCCGCTCGGAGGCGATCATGGCCCCGATCGGCGAGTAACCGCTGGTCAGGCCCTTGGCGCACGTGATGATGTCGGGGACGTAGTCGAACTTCTGGCCGCCGAACATCGTGCCGAGCCGGCCGAAGGCGCAGATGACCTCGTCCGACACGAGCAGCACGTCGTACTGGTCGCAGATCTCGCGCAGGCGCTGGAAGTACCCGGGGGGCGGCGGGAAACAGCCGCCGGCGTTCTGCACGGGCTCCACGAAGACGGCCGCGACGCTGTCGGGGCCCTCCATCTCGATGGCCTTGCCGACCTGGTCGGCGGCCCACCGGCCGAACTGCTCGGGCGTCAGGCCCGGGAAGCCGGTGATCTCGTCGGCGCGGTAGTAGTTGGTGTTGGGCACGCGTATCGAGCCCGGCACAAGCGGCTCGAACGGCTCCTTCAACACCGGGATGCCGGTGATCGACAGGGCGCCCTGCGGGGTGCCGTGGTAGGCGACGGCGCGGCTGATGACCTTGTGCTTGCCCGGCTTACCGGTGACCTTGAAGAACTGCTTGGCCAGCTTCCAGGCGGACTCGACGGCCTCGCCGCCGCCGGTGGTGAAGAACACACGGTTCAGGTCGCCGGGGGTCAGCTCCGCGAGCCGCTGGGCCAGCTCGGCGGCCTTCGGGTGGGCGTACGACCACAGGGGGAAGAAGGCCAGCTCCTGTGCCTGCTTCGCGGCGGCCTCGGCGAGCTCGGCCCGCCCGTGGCCCATCTGCACGACGAACAGCCCGGAAAGTCCGTCCAGGTAGCGCTTGCCGTGGATGTCATAGATATGGGCACCGTCGCCCCGCACGATCGTCGGCACCTCGCCGGCGTCATAGGAGCTGTGCCGGGTGAAGTGCATCCACAGGTTGTCCTGCGCTGCCTTCAGGACGGCGGCCGTGTCGGTCTCAGGTCGCGGCATGGCTATCTTCCTCAGTGATCTCGACTGCCCTCAGTGTGCACGTTCCACACGGATGATTACAACTGGTTGCGCGGCGACACTATGCAAGAACTTCGGATTCCGCGATATCGGTCTGTAACTACAACGAAATCCGTTTGAGAGTGTTGAGGTTCCCACGCCGGCCGGGAGGCCCGGAACCACAGGGGCCGGCGGCACTCGCCGTCAGTGGCGCAGTCCACACCACGTCTGTGATGCAATGTGTCGAATCAGAACAGAGACGATGCGGGGAACAGATAGTCGTGACTCCTGAGCAGATCGAGAGCGCCGTCGCAGCCGAGATGCCGAGGGCGGTGGAGCAGCTGATGCGGCTCGTCGCCATCCCGTCGGTCGCCTTCCCCGGCCACCCGGAGGAGCCGGTGCGCGCCGCCGCGGCGATGACCGAGGAGCTCTTGCGGGGTGTGGGCCTGCCGCACGTCCGGCAGATCCCGGTCGAGGGCAGCTTCCCCGCCGTGTACGGCGAGGCGCCCGCCCCTCCCGGAGCGCCCACAGTGCTCCTGTACGCGCACTACGACGTGCAGCCCGCCGGCGACCCCGCACTCTGGCGGACTCCCCCGTTCGAGCCGACCCTGATCGACGGGCAGCTCTACGGCCGGGGCGCCGCGGACGACAAGTCGGGCATCTTCGCCCACATCCTGGCACTGCGCTCCTTCCAGGGCCGCTTCCCCGTGGGGATCAAGGTCGTCTTCGAGGGCCAGGAGGAGTACGCGGGCGAGCGCCTGGAGGCGTTCGTCGAGAAGAACCCCGACCTGTTCCGCGCGGACGCCATCGTCGTCGCCGACACCGGCAACCCCAGCGTGGGCGACGCGGCCGTGACGACGTCCCTGCGGGGCCTCGCCGCGTTCACCGTCGAAGTCCGCTCCCTGAAGGAGTCGCTGCACAGCGGCTCCTTCGGCGGCGCCGCCCCGGACGCCCTCGGGGCGCTGATCCGCATTTTGGCCTCGCTGCACGACGACAACGGCGACATCCGGGTGCCCGGTCTGCCGCGCGGGATCTTCCTCGGCGGCGGCCCCTCCGAGGAGGAGTTCCGCGCGACGGCCGGGGTGCTCGACGGGGTGTCGCTGGTCGGCTCGGGCTCGCTGGCCGACCGCCTCTGGGCCTCCTACGCGATCACGGTCACCGGCCTCGACGTGCCGACGGTCCAGGGTGCCATCAATGCCGTCCAATCGGTGGCGCGGGCCCGCGTGACCGTCCGGGTGCCCCCGGGGGGCGACCCGGCCACGGCCGCCGACGACGTGGTGGACCACCTGCGCCGGGCCGCGCCGTGGGGCGTCGAGGTGTCCGTGACCGACCAGGTCCTCGGCTCCGGCTACCTCGCCGACACGGGTGGCCGCGCCAGGGCCGCGCTGAACCGCGCCATGGAGCGCGCCTTCGGCCGGGCGCCGCGTGACATCGGCGCGGGCGGCTCCATCCCGCTGGTCGCGACGCTGATCAAGCAGTTCCCCGCGGCCGAGATCCTGCTGTTCGGCGCCGAGGACGACGGCGCCTCGATCCACGCGCCGAACGAGCGGCTCGTCCTGGACGAGCTTTACCGCGTGGCGACCGCCGAAGCCCTCTTCTTGGCAGACTTCGGCAACCTCTAACCGGCACAAGGCTCCGGACCGGCCGGGTTCCTGCTGTCCCAGCCGGACACCGGGTACGGCCCGAACGCCGGGTGGCATGTCAGAACGTCAATCCCAGGAGGCGCTGGAGTTCGGCGGGGGAGGCGTTCGCGCCGCTGCAGACGACGCCGACCTTGCGTCCGGCGAACTCCGCCTTCCTGGTGATCAGAGCGGCCAGGGCGGCGGCGCCCGCCAGCTCGCTGAGCGTGTGCGCCTCCGTGAGGAGGAGCCGCTGGGCGAGACGCAGATCGTCGTCGGTGACGAGCGTGAAACCGTCCAGGCGCCGCATGATGGACTGGGTCAGCGCGAACGCCGAGCCCGTGGCGAGCCCGTCCGCCACCGTTCTCACCGGCCGCCTGACCGGCTCGCCGGCCTGCCACGAGTCGTGAGCGGCCGGAGCCAGTGACGACTGCACGGCGATCACCCGGCACCGTGGCGCGATGGCGCCGGCGACCAGGCACGCGGCCGCCGCGCCCGTGCCCGACCCCACCGGGACGAAGATCGCGTCGAGGTCCGGCCGCCGGGTCAGCATCTCCAGGAAGAGCGTGCCGACCCCGGCGATCAGGCCGGGCTCGTCGGCGGGGCTGACCAGGCGGTTCCCCCGGTCCACGGCGAGCGTGGCCGCGTACTCGCCCGCCTCGACCATCGTGGCCCCCTTGATCTCCACGGTGGCGCCGAGTGCCTCGACCGCCGCGACCTTGGCCGGGTTCGGATTCTCGGGCATCACGATCGTGCAGGGCGCGCCGAAGATGCGGGCGGCGTACGCGATCGACTGGGCGTGGTTGCCCGTGGAGTAGGTCAGCACGCCCGCCGCCCTCTGGTCCTCGGGCATGCGGGCGAGCAGGTTGATGCCTCCGCGTACCTTGAACGCGCCGGTGGGCTGGGCGTTCTCGTGCTTGACCAGCGTTTCGGTCCCCAGCCGCTCGTCTAGCACTGGATAGGACCACATGGGGGTCTCCGGCAGGTGCGGAGCGATCATCCGGGCGGCGTCGAGAACGTCGGTGATGGAAGGCGATGTCGTATGCACGGACCCCACACTCGGGCATCGGCCATCCAATGCCAACTCACGCAAGCGGTCGGCCGGGGTCAGATCGGCCGGGTCAGGAGAGCGCGGCCTGGGCGGTTTCCTTGGCCCAGCGGTAGTCGGCCTTGCCTGCGGGTGAGCGGACCATGCGGTCCACGAACGCGTACGTCCGGGGCACCTTGTATCCCGACAGCCTTTCCCTGCAGTGGCCGTCGAGGTCCTCGGCCGTCGGCTTGGTGCCCTCCCTCGGCTCGATGACGGCGGCGACCCGGCTCCCCCACCGCTCGTCCGGGATCCCGGTCACGACGGCGTCGAACACGGCCGGATGCCCCTTGAGCACGGCCTCGACCTCCTCGGGGAACACCTTCTCGCCGCCGGTGTTGACGCACTGAGACCCGCGCCCGAACACCAGGATCGTCCCGTCCTCCTCGATCCTGGCGAGGTCGCCGGTGAGCAGCCAGCGCGTGCCCCCGGCGTCGGTGACGAACGTCCTGGCCGTCTTGTCCGGGTCGTTGTAGTAGCCGAAGGCGATGTCGCCGGCCTTCGCCACGGTTCCGAGCTCACCGGACCCGGGCTTCACGGGTTCCAGGGCGTCGTTGAGCACGGCCAGTGTGGAGGTCGCGTTGGGCTGGTACTTCAGGCCGGACTCCGGGGACGAGCCCGCCACGGCCGAGGCGGTGAAACCCGACTCCGTCGAGCCGAAGCTGTCCGTGATCATCGCGTTCGGCAGCAGTTCCTGGAGCCGCTCCCGTACCGCACCGGTCAGGATCGCCCCGGTCGAGCTCAGGACCACCAGCGAGGACAGGTCGTACGCCCCTGCGGCGATCTCGTCCGCGATGGGCCGTGCCATCGCGTCGCCTGTGACGTTGATCGACAGGACCTTCTCGCGCTCGATCGTCCGCAGCACCTCGGCCGCGTCGAACCTCCGCGTGTAGACGATCGTCGAGCCCATCCACCACGCGATGAACGTGGCCATCTGCGCGGCTCCGTGCATCAGCGGCGCGGCGGACATCATGATGATCGGCGCGGAGCCCCTGGCCGCCTCGATGACCTCACCCGGCCGGCTGCGCGGCTCTCCGTAGGGATTGCCGCCGCCGAAGGCCATGAACAGGTCCCTGGTGCGCCACATGACACCCTTGGGCATGCCGGTCGTGCCGCCGGTGTAGATGATGTAGACGTCGTCGCCCGACCGCTCGGGGAAGCCCTCACGCCCGTCCGGCCGCCCGGCGAGCGCCTCGTCGTACGGCACCGCGCCCTGTACGCGCGAGGGGCCGCCAACGGCGACGAAGGCCTTCAGCTTGGGGCACCGGGGCGCGGTCGCGGCGACCTCGTCGTCGAACTCGGCGTCGAACAGCAGCGCGACGATGTCGGAGTCGGTGTACAGGTAGAACAGCTCGGATTTGACATACCTGTAGTTCACGTTCACAGGCACCGCCCTGATCTTCAGCGCGGCGAGGATCCCGGCGATGTACTGGACGCCGTTGTAAAGCTGGATGCCGACGTGCTGGCCCGGCCGCACGCCCTCGGCGAGCAGGAAGTGCGCGAGGCGGTTGGCGTGCGCCTCCAGCCCGGCGTACGTCATGCGGGTCTCCCCGCAGATCACCGCCACGCGGTCCCCGATCGCGTCGGCCAGTCCCTCGAACAGATCAGCGTGGTTGAACTCCATCGGGGACTCTCCTTATGCGTCGTGTACGAAGGCCCTCACGGCTTGTCACTCCCGACGATCCACATGGCGAAGAACTGTGCGCCGCCGCCGTACGCGTGGCCGAGCGCGCGGCGCGCCCCGTCGACCTGGTGCTCGCCCGCCTGGCCCCTGACCTGAAGGGCGGCCTCGGCGAAGCGGATCAGCCCGGACGCGCCGATGGGGTTGGAGCTGAGGACGCCGCCGGAGGCGTTCCAGGGGATGTCGCCGTCGAGGGCCGTGGCTCCGGACTCGGTCAGCTTCCAGCCCTCGCCCTCGCCCGCGAAGCCGAGGTTCTCCAGCCACATCGGCTCGTACCAGGAGAACGGCACATATACCTCGGCTACGTCGATCTCCCTGCGGGGGTCGGTGACACCGGCCTGGCGGTAGACGTCGGCCACGCAGTCCTTGCCGCCCTGCGGGTTCACCGTGTCGCGGCCCGCCCGGAAGATCGGCTCGGACCGCATGGCGGTGCCGTGGACCCAGGCCGGGGTCCCGGTCACCTTGTTCTCGGCCGCGAGCACCATGGCGCAGGCGCCGTCCGACGACGGGCAGGTCTCCAGGTAGCGGATCGGCTCCCAGAGCATCGGCGTGGACTCGACCATCGCCCGGTTGATCCCAGGGATTTTTAGGTGGGCGTACGGGTTCTTGAGTGCGTTCTGCCGATCCTTGACGGCGACGAGCGTGCCGATGTGCTCCGGCGCGCCCGAGCGTCGCATGTACTCGCGGATGTGGGGCGCGAAGTAACCTCCCGCCCCGACGACGAGCGAGGCGTTGAACGGCAGGTGCGTGGACAGCGCCCACGTCGCGTTGGACTCCGACTGCTTCTCGAACGCGACCACCAGCACCCGCTCGTGCACGCCGCCCTGGATCAGCGAGGCCCCGACCAGCGCGGTGGAGCCGCCGACGCTGCCGGCGGTGTGGACTCGCGTCACCGGCTTGCCCGCGCCGCCGAGCGCGTCGGCGAGGTAGGCCTCGGGCATCATGACGCCCTCGAAGAGGTCGGGCGCCTTGCCGATGACGACCGCGTCGATGTCCTTGAACGTCAGCCCGGCGTCCTCGAGCGCGCGCAGGGCGGCCTCCCGCACCAGCCCGGCGATCGAGACGTCGCGGCGCCTGGTCTGGTACTTGGTCTGCCCGACCCCGATGACGGCACAGCGGTTGCCCATGGTCAGGCCTCCAACACGGTGACGAGGTTCTGCTGGAGGCACGGGCCCGACGACGCGTGCCCGACGGTACGGCCGGCGCCGCCGTCGATGATCCGCTGGGCGGCCTCGCCGATGCGGATCAGCCCCGTGGCCATGACGGGATTGGCGGCGAGCGGCCCGCCCGAGGGATTGACGACCGTGTCAGGCGCCAGTCCGAGCGCCTCGGTGAGGATGAGCTCCTCGTGGCTGAACTGCGCGTGCAGCTCGGCGACCTCGACCGGGCCCTTGCCGACCCCCGCCGCCCGTGCGGCGTCGGCGGCGGAGACCGACCTGGCCAGATCCCGCATGCCCAGGTAGTGGGGTTCTATCCGGTGGGCGATGCCGGTGATCCACGCCGGGCGCTCCACCAGCTCCCTGGCGAGGTCGCCGGCCGCGAGGACGACCGCCGCCGCGCCGTCCGTGATGGGCGCGACGTCGCTCGCGTGCAGCGGCCGGACCTCGTATCCCTCGTCCTCGGGGTCGGGCAGGTCGAGCGCGTACGGGTTGGCCCTGCCGTCGGCGCGGCTGCGCCGTACGATCTCGCGGAGCGCGCCCGGGTCGGCGCCGAGCGCGCTCGCCTGGAGAGCGGCGAACGAGACCTGGTCGAGGCCGAGCGGCGCCAGATAGTACGGGTCGAGCTGGAGCGTCATGATCTCCCGGAGGTCGCCCTGGGAGGACTTGCCGTAGCCGTAGACCAGCGCCGAGTCCACGTCGCCGTGCTGCAGGCGCACCCACGCCTCGTACAGCGCCCAGGCGGCGTCCATCTCGACGTGGCTCTCGGAGATGGGCGGCCAGGCGCCGACGGCGTCCAGCGCGGAGACGAAGGAGAACGGCGCCCCGGCCAGGTAGTCGCAGCTCCCCGAGCAGGTGAAGCCGAACCTCGAAAGGCCCGACAGCCTCTTGACCTCCTGGATCACGGGCGAGATCAGCTCGGGCTCGGTCAGCCCCTCGTCGTGGCCGGTGTGCTTCGTCTGGGCGAACGCGACCACCGCTACCTCACGCACGCGGACCCTCCCCTGCTCGTGCCGCCGGTCATCACAGCTCGGCGTCCGGCTCGCCCGTCGGGGCGAACCACTTGATGTTGCCCATGGACAGCGTGCGCTCCTCGGGTGGCAGCCAGACGGCCCTCACGCGCATGCCCTGCCGTACGTCGCGGACGGGGACGTCGCCCATCAGGGCGATCATCGGGACGTCCGCGCCGTCGAGCAGGATGTACGCGGAGACGAACGGCACCTCGGGCGCGCGGGGGTCGGGCAGGTTGTTGATGGCGAAGGTGGTGACGGTGCCGGTGTCGGGCAGCTCCAGCTCCTCGCCGATCGAGGAGCCGCACTGCGGGCACGTGGTCCGGTACGGCACGTAGACCTTGTCGCAGCTCGTGCAGCGCCCGGCGAGGAAGACGCCGTCGCGGACGCCTTCGAGGAACCGGGCGAGCGACCTTCCGGGCTGGATGCGGTACTCGGTGCGGACGTGCGCCACCATCGTGGTGACCTCAGGTACGAAGCATGAAATATCGGTGATGTGCCCGGCGCGCTCGCTCTCCGGCTTCCACCGGGGACGCACCCGCAGGCCGGCCCGCATGACCTTCACGTCTCCGGCGTCGACCGCGTGGACCAGCGAGGTGTCCGCGCCGTCCAGCCTTATCAACCCCCACGCGAACGGGTGGTCGAGCGGGTGCCCCTTGCGGGGGGTCTCCACCCAGGCCCAGCTCAGCACGGTGCCCGCCGGTCCGACCTGGACGTACGTGTCGGTCACCGGCTCGCCCGTGGCCGGGTCGTACTCCAGGGGCGGCACGAGCACGCGATCGTCCGCCGTGCGGACCCCGACGATCCGGCCGTCGCGTAGCTCGGTGAGGAAGCGCCCGATCACCGGCCCGGTGGTACGGGTGTACCCCCCGGGGAACTCGAGCACGTGCTCGGCGACCAGCGGATCAGATGGCACGGTCGCGGCCCTCCCAGTAGGGATCACGGAGTTTGCGCTTGAGGAGCTTGCCGTTCGGCTCGCGCGGCATCTCATGGATGAAGTCGATCGTGCGCGGCCACTTCATCCTCGCCAGCCTGCCTTCGAGCGACCGAAGGATCTCCTGGGCCAGCTCGGGCCCCGGGGTGAAGCCGGGGGCGGGCTCGACGACGGCCTTGATCTGCTCACCCCACTCGTCGTCCGGGATCCCGAAGACCGCGACGTCGGCGACCTTGGGGTGGACCATCAGCTCGTTTTCGATCTCGGCGGGATAGATGTTGGCGCCACCAGAGATGATCATGTCGGCCTTGCGGTCGCAGAGGAACAGGAAGCCGTCCTCGTCGAGATAGCCGATGTCCCCCACGGTGAAGTGATCCCTGAGGCGGTTCTCCTCGGTCTTCGCGGGGTCGCCCTTGTACTCGAAGCGGAGGCCGGCCATCTTCATGTAGATCGTGCCCGGGGTGCCGGTGGGGACGGGCTGCTGGTCCTCGTCGACGATGAGCAGCTCGCTGATCGGCCAGGCTGACCCCACCGTGCCCGGGTGCTTCTTCCAGCCCTCCGGCGTGGCGAGGGTGCCGCCGCCTTCGGTGGCCGCGTAGTACTCGTAGACGCAGTCGCCCCACCATTCGAGCATCGCCCACTTGACCGGGACCGGGCAGGGGGCGGCGGCGTGAATCATCCACTTGAGCGAGGAGAGGTCGTACTTGTGCCTGACCTCGTCGGGCAGTCCGAGCAGCCGCTTGAAGTGCGTGGGCACCATGTGGGAGTTGGTCACCCGGTACCTCTCGCAGAGCCGCAGCGTCTCCTCCGGATCCCACCTGTCCATGTAGACGACCGTGTGCCCCATGTGCAGGGCCGTGCCGCCGAACTGCGTGACCGCCGTGTGGTAGTTGGGAGCGGTGACCAGATGGGCGTTGGGCCTGCCTGCCGTGATGCCGAACAGCGAGAGCAGTGACGTCATCAGCTCGGCCGCGTCGTCCGGATCCAGCCCGGTCAGTGGCCGCCTGACCCCCTTGGGCCTGCCCGTCGTGCCCGAGGTGTAGTGCATGGTGGCGCCGGCCGTACGCTCGTCCGGCAGCGTGTCCGGCTGCCCCGCGGTGAGCTCCGATACAGGCCGGAAGCCGTCGATGGCGCCGAACGAGAACCGCCGGTCCGCCTCGACGACCTCGGCGCCCCGCGCGCCCTCCGTCGCGTACCTCTCGTGGACGAGGAACGCCTTCGCCTCGCTGTCGGAGACGATGTAGGCGATCTCGGGCCCGGTGAGGTGCCAGTTGACGGGGGTGTAGTACCAGCCGGCCTGCAACGCGGCGAGGTACACCGTGAGGCCGTCAACGCCGTTCGGCACCAGGCCGCAGATGCCGTCGCCCGCCTTCAGGCCGAGGGCGCGCAGTCCGTGGACGAGGCGGTTGGCCCGGGCTAGCAGCTCCCCGGCGGTGTGCTCGGTGCCGTCGGGATCAACCGCCGCGATCCAGCCGGGATCCGCCTGCGCGAGTCTCCAGAAGCCCAGCGAGCCCATCGGAACTCCCTTGTCCGGTTCCGCACTGCCGTCCGCGATATCCCCCGGATCCGCCGCAGTGAATCACGTTCTCGATACTGCGGCAAGACCTGGCGCTACGGGGGGGTTACGAACGAGAATCTGTTCTAGTTAGCAAGCGCACACTAACCCGCACGGCATGAGGCCAGCAAGCGTTTGATCAGACACTCGGCGCTCTATTGATCTTTGAGGATGGTGTCCATGGAGCTCCTGCCCATCAGCACGCCGCACTGCCGCGTCGAGCGTGACGGCCACGTGGTGGTCGTGACGATGGACCGGCCTGAGGCCAGGAACGCCCTCTCCTCGGACATGCTGATCGGGCTCGCCGACGCCTGGGCCTACATCTCCGACGAGCCCGATGTGCGGGTGGGCATCCTGACGGGCGCGAACGGCACCTTCTGCGCCGGCGCCGACCTCAAGGCCATGGGCACGCCGTCCACCGACCCCCGCGTGCTCAGGCGCGCCCAGGAGATCCCCGACTTCCACTGGAAGGGCCTGCTGCGCGACACCGGCGCGCTGCCCACCAAGCCGATCGTCTGCGCGGTCGAGGGGTACGCGGTGGCGGGCGGCACCGAGCTGCTCGTCGGCACCGACATGCGGGTAGTCGCTGAGTCGGCGACGCTCGGCCTGTTCGAGGCCAGGCGCGCGCTGTTCCCCATGGGCGGCAGCGCCGTACGGCTGCCCCGCCAGATCCCCTACGCCTTCGCCATGGACATCCTGCTCACCGGCAGGGCCGTCACCGCCCGGGAGGCGCTCTCGATGGGCCTGGTCAACCGGGTGGTGCCGGACGGCCAGGCGCTGGCGGTCGCCCGCGAGATCGCCGACCAGATCTCCGCCTGCGGCCCGCTCGCCGTGCGGGCGATCCTGCGCACCTACCGCGAGACCCTGGGCATGCCGGAAACCGAGGCGCTCAAGGTCTCCGACGCCATCGGCTGGCCCGTGATCGGCTCCGAGGACGCCAAAGAGGGCTCCCGCGCCTTCCGCGAGAAGCGCCCCGCCGTCTACCAGGGCGAATAGCCGCCTCTAGGGGTGGGCGACGGCGCCGAGTCCCGGCCATGCTCCTCTGGGACGGCATCGTCCGCCGCCACCGGACGGGCCTGGCCGGCGAGGGGGGCGAGGCGCTGCTCGGCGCTGTCGATCACCTGGAGGTCGGCCTTGATGTGCGCGATGGCCGCGTCCACGAGGAGCCCGACGAGCGGGTCGCCGGCGGCGTCGCCGCCCAGCCGGGTGAGCCCCGCCAGATCCGACAGGCACGCCTGGCGCTGGGCGGAGGTGTACTCCCGGAGCGCCTCGGTGCCGAGCCTGGTCGCGCCGAGCAGCTTGAGGAACATCTCGTCGCGGAAACCCGAGGTGCGCACGTGCGGCGCCGACACCCACGAGTTCAGCTCCTCGGCACCCCCGCGCGTCAGCTTGTAGAGCGTCTTGTCCGGCCGGTCGTCCTGCGCGACGTGGCTGCGGGTCACGTGCCCGTCCCTGACCAGGCGGTCGAGGATCTGGTACAGGTGCCCGATGTTGAGCCCGCCCCACTGGGGGCCGATCGCCGCCTCGAAGCGGATCTTCAGCTCGTACCCGTGGCTCGGACCCTCGGCCAGCAGGGCGAGCACGGCGTGACTCAGAGGCATCTTCCGATCCTCTCCTAGATTCCCGCGATCTATACCTAGTCTCGCTACATTGTGACAATGTAGGACCCATGGGATCAGGAGTCGACGTGCGGCGCGTCAGCCGCGTCTACGGATCGGTCACAGCGCTCGACGACGTCAGCGTGGAGATCGAGGCTGACAGCGCGGTGGCGCTGATGGGCCAGTCGGGGGCGGGCAAGTCCACTTTGCTGCACCTCGTCGGAGGCATGGACGTGCCCGACACCGGTGAGGTGCTGATCGACGGCACACCGCTGCCACGCAGGCGGCTCGACCGGCACCGACGGCGTGTGGGCTTCGTGTTCCAGCGCTTCCACCTGCTTTCCGCGCTCAGCACGCTGGACAACGTGCTCGCGCCCGTCCTGCCCTACCGGGTGGAATTCGACCGCGGGGCACGGGCGCGCGAGTTGCTCGAGGCGGTCGGGCTGGACGGCCGCGAGCGGGCACTGCCCGGCGAGCTGTCCGGCGGCGAGCAGCAGCGGGTGGCGATTGCTCGCGCGCTCGTGACCGGTCCCTCGCTCATCCTGGCGGACGAGCCCACCGGGAACTTGGATGCTCGCACCGGTCTGGAGGTGATGGCGATTCTCCAGGAATTGAACGACGACGGAAACACGATCGTCCTGGTGACGCACGAACAGGACATTGCCAGCTACTGCGGCCGCATCGTCAGCTTCCAGGACGGAATGGTCGTCGGCGACGTCCCGTGTGAGAGCCCGAAGCGAGCCAGGGAAACCCTGGCCGGGTTGGCCTCGGAGGTGACGGCATGAGTACGTCAGCCAACACGCCCTCTGGTCGCAAGACGTTACCACCGCTGGCGTTGCAGGGTGGCGCGCCGTTTGGGCAAAGCGTGGCGCTGGCGGCGCGCTCCGCTTTCGCCGCGCTCGGCGCCCGCAAGCTGCGGGCAGCGCTGGCCATCATCGGCATCATCGTCGGCGTGGCCGGGATCTTCGTGATCGTCAACCTGGCATTACTCGTTAGGACCGCGACCGTCCGCGAGTT
>JAOPYI010000001.1 GCA_025964675.1 Sphaerisporangium sp.
TTCATCGTGTCGAACACCGCTCGGCCACACTGCGGCTGGTGGCAGGCATGAACGCCATGGACAGGCCCGTGGTACGGGCAGGAAAACCCTTTGGGACTGACGCGGTCCCGAGGGCAGGATGCGAGCATGCGTTCTGATGTCACGCTGCGGCCACTCGATGAGAATCTGCTGCAGGGCCTGCTGGATGTTGCCGCCGCCGATGCGAACCCCCTTGAGGTGATGCCACCCGTGGATGGACCCGCAGGGTGGACAACCGAGTGCCGGACGGCGTTCTTGCAGTTCCACCGGTCGAGGTCGCTGTCGGCTGAGCCGGTGGAGAGCACGTATGCCATCGTTGTGGGGGAGACGGTGGTGGGGGCCGCTCGGCTGTTCCCGCTCAAGGACGTGGAGCATGCGGTCGAGGCGGGTGTGTGGATCGGACGTTCGCACCGCGGTAGCGGAGTCGGCGGTGTGGTGCTCAGGGATCTACTGGACCTCGCTCGTGCCGACGGCGTCGAGCGCCTGTTCGCGAGTACGACCGCCGATAACACGGCTACTCAGCGACTGCTCGCCGCGCTGGGCGTCGACCTCCTCCGTGAAGGCGACGTGGTCACGGCGTGGGTGGACCTCGTCGATGTCAGGTAGAAAGCCAGGCCAACATGGACTGCGGCCGCTGCCGTGTGGTCGCGGACGGAAGGGTTGCTCGATCGGCAGCTGTACAGCATCACTGCGACGTCCGCCCCCAGGACCCATCGGTGGCGCAGCATGGCTTTCATGTCGGCCATTTCGCGCTGCTGATCGCCATGCCGGTTGATGGCCGACACTTTCCCCTGTGGACCACAAGCCGGTAGAGGAAGCACGGCGTTGGCTGGCAGAACGAGCGGGGAGCGAGCCAGCCACAACCCAGCCGCACTCCGCCGCGGCGGCCGATCCGCTCGAGGTTGGCCCTGGCACGGCCGGCCGCCATCCGCCCATATCGCCGATGGGCCGCCCGGCCCGGCTCAGGGGCGGGTTGAGGCGGCCGTGCCGGTCACGGCGTGGCCGCTCGGGCGGTCGCCCGGGCATGCTGTTCGTCGGTCATGCCGCTGGTGGTGCCGGGGTAGTCCTGGTGCAGGTCGTGCCGGTCGTCAGCCCACATCTGGTAGTCCTGGCGCGCGTCCTGCTCGTCCTGGCCGGTCGCTGTGGCCACCTGCTGCCAGGTCACGCCCGCCTGGAGCGCCCGGTCGACGTGGGCGGGGTTCCGGACGCTCCTCGCGATGGATTCGCCCAGCACCAGCAGTTCGACATGCTCGCCCGCGGTCAGCGGCGGGTACTTGTCGGCGTCGCCGTAGCGGCTGGGGTCATAGTCGCCCCGGGACTTCAACGCGGCGATCGCCTGCACGTGCAGGTCACGGCCGGACAGCTCGTGCCAGCGCTCCAGCCGCGTTGAGATCGGGACGTCAGACAGCTCATGTGGGCTGGTGGGGCTGTCGGGGAGGGGCTCGATCATGTCGTCTCTCCTTCGGTGGGGGAAGGCCGATTCAGCGCGGCTTTCTACTAACCTGCTCCATGCACCGGTACGTCGGCCACCAGCCACCTGTCTTGATCAACTTCTCCCGGCGTATACAGGTATCCATGCATGTTGTTAGCAGCTTCTAGCAAGATCTCCAGCGGCCTAGAACACGGCAAGGCCGCCACCAGGAAGTGCGATGACCTTGAAACTGGGAGTGACCGGCGGTAGCTCGCCGACCGCCTCCCATGCTTCGTACCGTTCGTCCGGCAGAACCGTGAGGGTCGTGCCGTCGTGGAAGGAAAGCACGAGAAGGCCGTCCTTCATGAGTACCCCCTCACGTAGCGTCGCCTGATGCAGTTCGAGGAGAGGGGCAAGGGTCTCTGGGACCTCGGGATCGTGCCTTGAATGCTCATCGCCCCGCGACAGGCTGAACGGCGTGCTGATCCGGATGCTGTAGTGGTCCATGACGAGGGTAAAGGCGTAATCTACGCGAATCTGGGTGACCGTCCCGTCGACGACCGGGAGCAGCCAGCGGGTGTGCTGCTCCACAAGGCCAGCCCTTGCGTCAATCTCCACGCCTTAACCTCCACGATGAGCTAGGTCCGGCAGAACCACATACACGATGAGTAATTCTCAACTACCTGATCTGCTCATCTGGAATTGGCCACCATGGGATCAGTATCCGCCGGGCAGAGGTCAACAACGCTCGCAGCGTGTTGCTGGCGCGTTCAGGGTCATGGGCGGCGCCGAACCGCGACCTTCCGCTTTTCAGTCCTTGATGTGGCTGCGCGCACGCCCTGCGGGCGTGAAAATCGGGGGTGGTTGCCCGCCGACGTCGAGTCCGCCTGGTGCCTGGTTTGAGGCCGGTTTTCAGTCTGACGCCGGGAGCCGCCCGAGGGGCCCTGAATTGTCGCTTCGAGCACGAGAGCCCGGCTCTTGATTCCCCCTACCGGCTCCCCGGGCAACCACCCATCTGTCTGCCACGGGAGAAGACGAGGACAAAGGGTGCAGGAGACCAACGAACCACTGGAA
>JAOPYI010000256.1 GCA_025964675.1 Sphaerisporangium sp.
CGCCCGAGGCGGCGTCCACCCACTCGCCACCGACGAAGTTCTTGTATGCCGTTGTCGTAGCGCTCACGTGTGCCTCCTATTTTGCGATGAGTGCCGCCGTACCGCCGCGCCGGAGCACGCCCGTGTCGCGCATCAACCGCTGCGCAAGCACCACCGGGATCACTGTCAGCACGATCATGGCGAAAGCGATCGCGTTCACGATCGGCAGTTGCTGCCCGAGCCGGATGTACCCGAAGATGAGCAGCGGGAGCGTGTTCTGCGCGCCCGCCGTGAAGTAGGTGACCACGACCTCGTCGAACGACAGCGCGAACGCCAGCAGGCCGCCCGCGAGAAGCGCCGAGCGCATCATCGGGAACGTCACGAGGCGGAAGGTCGTGAACGTGTCGGCGCCCAGGTCCGCCGACGCCTCCTCGAGGTTCAGCCCCGTGCGTCGCAGCCGCGCCAGCACGTTGTTGTGCACGGTAACCACGCAGAACGTCGCGTGGCCGACGATGACCGTGAACAGGCCGAGGCCGACCCCGAACGGCTCGAGGATCGTACGGAAGGCGTTGTTGAGCGCGATGCCGGTCACGATGCCCGGCAGGGCGATGGGCAGCACGATGAGCAGCGAGACGGCGTCCCGGCCGAAGAACCGGTGGCGCTGCACGGCGAAGGCCGCCATCGTGCCGAGCACCAGAGCGATGGCGGTCGCGCCGGCCCCCGCCTGGACCGAGGTCCACAGCGCGTCGCGCACGCCGGAGGAGCTCCAGGCCGTGCTCCACCACCGGGTGGTGAACCCCGTCGGCGGCCAGGCGAACGTCCGGTCGGAGTTGAAGGAGTTCAGCAGCACGATCCCCAGGGGGACGTAGATCACGCCGAGGCCGAGGGCCAGTGCCAGGCGCAGCGCCAGCCGTGCGGTGCGGGACAGGTTCACGGGACCCTCCGGTCCACCGGGTCGGGCAGCGTCACAGGTTCTCCAGCGCTCCGGTACGGCGCACGGCGGCGAGGTACACCAGCATGATCACCACGGGGATCGTCGCCACGGCGGCGGCGAACGGCAGGTTGTTGGCGGCGCCGATGTTGTCGTAGACGACGTTCCCGATGAGCTGGCTCTTCCCTCCGACGATCTTCACCGCGATGTAGTCGCCCAGCGACAGGGAGAACGTGAAGACCGAGCCGGCCACGATCGCGGGGAACGTCAGCGGCCACACGACCGTGCGGAAGGTCCGCCAGCCCCGCGCGCCGAGGTCGCCTGCCGCGTCCAGCAAGGAGTCAGGCAGGCGCTCCAGCCCCGCGTAGATCGGCAGGATCATGTACGGCAGCCACAGGTACGACAGGGTCAGGACGGTCGCCGTGAGCCCGTACCCCCAGCCGAGCAGCCCGTCCGAGGAGAGCATCACCCGCCAGGCGTACGCCTTGACCAGGTAGGACGCCCACAGCGGGGTCAGCACGGCGATGACAAGCCAGCGCTGCGCGCGCGGCGAGGCCACCTTCGCCATCGCGAACGCCATGGGGAAGGCGATCACCATGTCGATCAGCGTCACCGCCGCCGCGACGCCCAGCGACCGCAGCGCGACCGTGCGGTAGACCTCGATCGTGACGACGTCGTGGAAGTTCGCCCACGTGAACGTCCTCACCAGGTCGCCGGTGAAGGAGTCCGTGGACCAGAAGGCCGTGACGAACAGCGCCGCCAGCGCGCCGAGGTAGGCGACGCCCAGCCAGGCCAGAGGGGCCGAAAGCAGCAGCGACAGCCGTACTCCCGCGTGCCGGTGGAGCGCGGCGGCGACCCGCCGGCGCGGGCCGGGGCGCACGGGCGCGGTGCGGCCGGTCGGGGACGCCGGAGCCGCCGGCGTCCCCGATGCGGAACCCATCAACCCTTGATCTCCGTCCATGCCCGGGTCCACTCCGAGTAGTCCTTGCACTTGACGTCCGTACGGCCGTCCAGGCACTGGGCGATCGGGGTGGTCCAGAAGTGAACCTTGGAGAAGTAGGTCTCATCGGTGGCGTGATAGGTGTCGCAGAAGCCCTTGTCGGAGGTCTGCGCGCAGGCCTCGGAGTTCGAGGGCGCCTCGCCGAACCACTCCGCCACCTGGGCGTTGGCCTTCGGCGAGATGATCCAGTCGAGCCACTTGTAGGCGCAGTTCGGGTGCTTGGCCTTGGCGGCGACCATCCAGGTGTCCGACCAGCCGGTGGAGCCCTCCTTCGGCAGGGCCGCCTCGACGGGCGCCTTGTCGGCCTTGACCAGGTTGGCGATGACCTGCCAGGTCGTGCCTGCCACGGTGTCGCCGCTCTTGAAGGACTGGACCGCCTTGGTGTAGTCGGACCAGTACTCGCCGATGTTCTGCTTCTGCTGCTTCAGCAGGTCGACCGCCGCCTGGAACTGCTTGTCGTCCAGCGCGTAGGGGTCCTTGATGCCGAGCTCTGGCTTGGTGGCCATCAGGTACAGCGCGGCGTCGGCGATGTAGATGGGGGAGTCGTACGCCGTCAGCTTGCCCTTGTAGGGGGAGGCCGGGTCGAACACCACGCTCCACGAGTCGGGGGCCGGGGTGACCTTGTCGGTACGCCACATGAGCAGGTTGGCGCCCCTGCCGTGCGGCACGCCGTAGGCGACCCCCCCGACCGAGTTCCACGGCTTGAGCTTCAGCCCCTGGAAGACGTTCTTGTAGTTGGGGACCAGGTCGGTGTTGACCGGGGCGGCCGTGCCTGAGGCGATCAGGCGCAGCGACGCGTCGCCCGACGCGGACACGGCGTCGTACTCGCCGGTCTTCATCAGGTTGACCATCTCGTCGGAGGTGCCGGCGGTCTTGGTGTTGACCTTGCACCCGCTCGCCTGCTCGAAGGGATGGACCCAGTCCACCTTGGGGTCGTTGGAGCCGTCCTCGGCGTAACCGGCCCAGGCGACCAGGTTGACCTGGCCCTCGCCCGCGCCGAGGCTCTTCAGCGCCTCCAGCTTGGGAGGGGTGAAGCCGCTGTGGCCGGGCGCGGTCGTGCCGCCACTGGTCGAGCCGCCGGTCGAGCCGCCACCGCAGGCGGCGGCGGCCAGCGCCAGCGCGGCGGTGGCGATCACGAGTCGGGTGGACCGCATGGTGTATCTCCTTGAAGTCGCTGAACGAGTGAAGCGGGAGGGATCGTCAGGACGCGATGGCGAACTCGTGGCGGCGGTTCCAGGCGAGCCGGACGCGGCCGCCGCGCAGGGCCGTCACGTCCATGGAGGACACATCTAGGTTCTGCTGCAGGACGATGAGCCGCCCGCCCGCGTCGAGGTCGACGACGAACCGGGTGGCCGCTCCGGCGTACACGACTTCCGCCACGGTGCCGGTCGCGCTGTGGTCGCCGTCGCCGACGGGGGCCTCCATGTCGAGCAGGAGGCGCAGCTTCTCCGGGCGCACGCTGAACGTGCCGTCCTTGCCGAGCACGGTTCTGGCGGCCTCGCCGGAGATCAGGTTGGAGGTCCCGACGAAACCTGCCACGAACGGCGTCGAGGGCCGCTCGTAGACCTCGGCGGGGGTGCCGACCTGCTCGACCCTGCCCTGGTCGAACACCGCGATCCGGTCGCTCATGGTCAGGGCCTCCCCCTGGTCGTGCGTGACGAAAAGGAACGTGATCCCCGCCCTGCGCTGGATCTCCTTGAGCTCGACCTGCATCTCCTCGCGGAGCTTGAGGTCGAGCGCCCCGAGGGGCTCGTCGAGCAGAAGGACCCTCGGCCGGTTGACCAGCGCCCTCGCGAGGGCGACGCGCTGGCGCTGCCCGCCGGAGAGCTGGGCGGGCCGGCGTTTCTCGAACCCCGGGAGGCGGACCGAGCGCAGGGCCTCGACCGCGCGCCCGCGCCGCTCAGCCCTGCCGACCTTCTTCACCCGCAGCCCGTACTCGACGTTCTCCAGCACGCTCATGTGCGGGAACAGCGCGTAGTCCTGGAAGACGGTGTTGACGTCGCGCTCGAAGGGGGCGAGGCCGGTGACGTCGCGGCCGCCGAGCTCCACCGTGCCGGCGGTGGGCGACTCGAAGCCCGCGATCATGCGCAGCACGGTCGTCTTGCCTGACCCGGAAGGGCCCAGCATCGCGAAGAACTCGCCGTCGGCGATGTCGAGGTCGACCCCGGCGACGGCCTCAACGGCGCCGAAGCTCTTGCGAAGGCCGCGCAGCCGTACCGCCACGTTCTGATCTGGCATGACCGAAAACATATGGGTTTACATGTCTCATGGCGATGCACCATCGGATATCACTGTGGCAAACCAGCGACCCGGCGCGGCAGGGGCGGCGGCGGGTTCGTCCGCGCCCCGCCCGACGAGTCCGGCGCCGAGTTTCACGGCATACCCCTGCGGTGACCTGCCCCTGCGCCTCGTTGCGGCAGAATTGCCCCATGCCCCTTGATCAGAAGATCGCCGACCGCCTGAAGCGCGACGGTGACGGGCTGGTGCCCGCGGTGGTCCAGCAGCACGACACCGGTGAGGTGCTGATGCTGGCGTGGATGGACGACGAGGCGCTGCACCGCACGCTCACCACCGGCCGCGCCACCTACTGGTCGCGCAGCCGCCTGTCCTACTGGGTGAAGGGCGAGACCTCGGGTCACGTGCAGTGGGTGAGGCATGTCGCCCTCGACTGCGACGGCGACACGATCCTGCTCAAGGTCGACCAGGTCGGAGCCGCCTGCCACACCGGCGACCGCACCTGCTTCGACGCCGACGTGCTCGAGGTGTCCGGATGACCACGGCCACGCGGGCGGCGTCGCCGGGCTCCCGCACCCGGCACGCGCCGCTGATCTGGGTGGCCTGCGGCGCGGCCGGAGCGGGGCTCGCGCTGTTCGCGTCCGGCCGCACCTGGGAGACCGTGACCTTCGGCGGCGGCCCCGCCGGTTCCCGTCCGGCCCCCGTGCCACTGGCCGGAGGCGACCTCGCGCCCTTCATCGGCCCGCTGGCGCTGGCCGCGCTGGCCGCCGTGCTCGCCGTGTTCGCGACCCGGGGCCTGTGGCGCAGGCTGGTCGGCGTCGTGATCGGCCTGTTCGGCGCCGGGATCGTCGTGGGGGCGGCGCGGGCGCTGACCGCCGGTCACGCGATCTCGGTGGCGCGAGAGCGCACCACCATGACCGGCGGGGACATGGTCATCGTGTCCTCCGCGTGGGCGTGGCCCGGGGCCGCCGCGGCCGGTGGCGTGCTGCTGGTGCTGGCAGGGGTCCTCGCCGTGGCGCGCGGTGGCCGATGGCCCGGCATGTCCGACCGGTACGACCGCGCCGGATCACCGCCCGAGGGCGCCGGCACCGAATCGACGGCCCGTCCCCAGCGCCCCGGCCAGGCCGAGCGGTCGTTGTGGGACGCGCTCGACCGAGGCGTCGATCCCACCGACGGCCGCAGCGGCTGACCTTCTCTATGACAATGTGCCCACAAAGTCGAACATCGCCACTGCGGTGTCTCCGGTCATCGCTATGCTGCCGCAGCGCGACACGCACATTGACGTCACGGGAGTCATTCAATGAGCTACGGGAATCAGCC
>JAOPYI010000019.1 GCA_025964675.1 Sphaerisporangium sp.
AGTGAGGAGACCGCCTTCGCCACTAAACCCGAGCTGGCCGCGTGCATGGTCGCCCGGTTCCTGGACGCCGGCCACCGGGCCGCGTGGGTGGCGGGTGACGAGGTCTACGGCGGGAACCCGAAGCTGCGGACCGCGCTGGAGGAACGCGGCACCGGCTACGTCCTCGCGGTGGCCTGCTCGCACGAAGCCACCACCGGCGCGGGGAAGTTCCGCGCGGACGCCCTGGCCAAGAAAGTGCCCAAACGGGCCTGGCAGAAGCTCTCCGCAGGAGCCGGAGCCAAGGGCCACCGCTTCTACGACTGGGCCGTCATCGACCTCGCCAACCCCGCTCCGGGCAGCCGTCAACTGCTGATCCGCCGCAACCGCAGCACCGGCGAACTGGCCTACTACCGCTGCTACTCGCCCACCCCAGTGCCGCTGACCGAGCTGGTGCGCGTCGCCGGATCAAGGTGGCGAGCGGAGGAGTTCTTCCAGTCCGCAAAGGGCCTGGCCGGACTGGACGACCAGGTCCGCCGCTACGCGTCCTGGTCGCGCTGGGTCACCCTCGCCATGCTCGCCCACGCCTTCCTCGCCGTCCTCCGCGCGGAACACGACCGCCACCGCGCACCCGACGCCCTCATACCGCTCACCTGCAACGAGATCCAGCGCCTGTTCATCACGCTCATCGTCCAGCCCGTCCACACCGCTGCCTACCGGCTCCACTGGTCCACCTGGCGACGCCGCCACCAGGCCCGATCCCAGACAAGTCACTACCAACGACAAGCCACCAAGGCATGAAGATCACGATCTACAGCTGGAGTACTAGAGAACTGGAGAGGCACCCGACGGGATACGAAGAGGGATATCACCGGTCAGCCGTTGTGGGATAGCCTCGCCTTCCTCGCCCTACAGGCGATCACGCCCAGTCTGCGCGCAATTCCCGGCTATCGGCAGGAGTGAAACGAGTGTCTGCCTCCCACCCTCATGAAGGAACGGACGACATCTCGTCGCAGCGCACCAGGCGCGCACTGCGATGGCCCGCTGCGGCGATGGCCGCCTCATGGATCATTGGCATCCTGTGGATCCTCGCGTACTACGTGAACCCCACCCTCCCGGTTCTTGGCGAGCTAGGGAATTGGAACCTGCTGATCGGGTTCATGCTCCTGATTCTGGGCGTGGTGTTCGCGCTGATCCTGGCGGTGAGAGCGGTCGTATCGGCACGTCGCCGGCCCTGAGGCCCTCATATCGCCTCGTCGGCCACGATTAGCGTGGCGCTGGTGGGAACCACCGGAATCGGGAGGCATGGCCGGCCGAACGGCAAGGTCAGTCACACGCCGGTCAAAGATTTCGGCCGATGATGCGCAGCCGGTGGGCCTTCACCACCAAGGCGGCGGCGCGTTCCCAAGCGGCGGGTGAGGTTTTGGTGCGGCGGGCGCTGTGTACGGCGGGCGGCCCTGAGTCCCGCCGCCGCTCGGGACCGGCGTCCACGCCGCACGCCCGGGCGGTGGGCGGGCGGCGGGCCGTGCGGCGGCGCGGAGCGCCGTCGCCTTGACGTTCCGGCGCAAGCGGGCGGTGTTCCATCACGCGCTGGAGTACGCGGCGGAACTGGGGGATCTTTCGGCAAATCCGCTGGATCGGGTGAACTGGAAGCCTGCCAAGATCACGGGAGAGGTGGATCGTCGCGTGGTGGTCAATCCGGCTCAGGCGCGGCAACTCCTCGTCGCCGTGACCTACGTGGGCCGGTCACGCGGGGCGATGTTGGCGGGCATGTTCGCCTGCATGTACTTCGCCGGCCTGCGGCCTGCTGAGGCGGCGGGGCTCCGTGAGAAGGACTGCCACCTTCCGGCAACCGGGTGGGGCCTGTTGACCTTGGAGCAGATACGACCGGAAAGTCCGCGACGCTTCACGGACTCGGGGAAGACGCATGACGTTCGCGGGCTCAAGCAACGTCGGCGCAAGGCCATACGGTACGTGCCGATCCCTCCTGAGTTGGTGGTGATCCTCCGCGAGCACATTGAACAGCACGGCACCGCGGCTGACGGGCGGCTGTTCCGGACTCGTACCGGCAGCGTCTTCGCTGGCACCGCGTACGGCAAGGTCTGGAAGGAAGCACGGACGTACGCACTGACTCCTGATCAGGTCGCCTCACCTCTGGCCGGCAGGCCGTACGATCTGCGGCACGCGGCGGTCTCGCTCTGGCTCAACGTGGGCGTCTCGGCTCCGGACGTGGCTGAACGAGCTGGACACAGCGTGGATGTGTTGCTCCGGGTCTACGCCAAGTGCATCGACGGTCAACGCGAGATCGCCAACCAGCGGATAACGGGCGCGCTGGCGACATGAAGACGATCTATCCTCGAAGGGTCACGGTCATCCCGTGGCCCTTCGCTTTTGGCTGCCTGAGCTGGGCAAACGGAGCCGTTTTCATCCCGCGTATATCCCGCGACCACCGGCTTACGGCTGCATTCGGTGGCATGTCGCTGCATGAGCACGCGAGCCGCTCCCGGCAAAATGCCTGGTCAGCAGGTGTTTCCTCAGGTGACGGAGTAGGGCGGGTGGGACTTGAACCCACGACCGACGGATTATGAGTCCCTTGTCATCCATGATCGACAGAGTTCGATCATGACGGGTTAGTGCCGAACGGGCTGCTCAACGGCCCGTGACGGTACTTAGCGGGTCCTGTTGTTACCGACCAATGCCGGGTGCTTGGGTCCGGCAATGGTCCGGCACGGTCCGGCACGGTCCACCATCACTCCGCCGACGGCCACGGTCGCGAGGGCTGAGGTTGTCTGAGGTCTAGCAGAGCGGGGCCTGCGAATCAGCGCCGGACAACAACTCGACCCCAGACCCCTCGCATAGAGAAAGCCCTGCGCCTAGCCTGAAGTTGTCGAGGCTCCAGGAAGGTCAGGGCTTATGAAAGACGTTAGCACGGGGCACATGATCAGGCACCAGCGCGAGCGCCAGGGCATGAGCACCACAGGACTGGCCACGCAGGCCGGTTGCACGACCCGGCACATCGAGCTCCTCGAGCAGGGCAAGCGCACACCGTCGCTGCCCCTGCTCCGAGAGATAGCCAAGGTCCTGGGCGTGCGCACCGCCGTGCTCCTCGGGGAGAGCCCTCGCGACAGCCACGAGCCCGACCGTCCTCAGGTCGGCCCCATCGAGCGCGCCATCTTCACGTACAAGACCCTCGCCACGGACGTCGAGCCGCCCGACCCCGAGCAGCTGGTCGAACGCGTCAGCGCGGCCCGTGATGCCTGGATGAGCTCACACAACAGGTACTCCATCCTCATGCGGGAACTGCCGCAGCTCATCAGCGACGCCGAGCGGCTCATCCTGGAGAACGACGGCCGGCCCGACGCTCGCCGGGTCGCCTGCCGCGTCGCCGCGGACGCCTACATCCTCGGCCGCGGAGTGCTCAAGCACCTCGGACGCCTGGACCTGGCGCACCTGGCGGCCGACCGGGCGATGCGCTACGCCGAGGAGACCGAGGACCCGCTCATGGTCGCGTGGGCGCACTGGAACCTCGGCCAGTCCATGCTGTCGGACGACATGCACGAGGTGGCCTACGACGTCGCACGGCAGGGCATGGAGGTGTTCGAGCCCGCACTGGCCGACGGCGACGACCGGCACCTGTCGGTCTACGGGGCCCTGCAGTTGATGGCGGCCATCTCGTTGGCCCGGGCGGGAGAGGACCAGGAGGCGCGCGATTTGCTGCGCGGGCCGGCCCTGTCCATCGCCCGGCGGGTCGACGAGCAGGGCAACCACTTCGGCCTGGCGTTCGGCCCCACGAACGTGGCCATACACATGGCCAGCATCGAGTGCGAGAAGCGACGGCCGGACGTGGCGTTGCGGGTGGCCGACGACATCGACCTGACCCGTACCCCCTCGGTCGAGCGCCGCACCACGCACCTCGGCCAGATCGCCCGCGCCTGCGAGGACCTCGGGGACGACGCCGCCAGTCTGGTGTACCTCCTGCGCATCGAACGGGAATGCCCCGAAGAGCTGGACTACAAGCGGCTGCTCCGGGAGATGGTGCGCTCCCTGGCGCGGCGAGCCCGGCCGTCGTGGGCGCCCGAAGTGCGGTATCTCGCCGAGCGTCACCGCATCTCGCAGTAGGCGAACTCAAAGTTCGGACTCGCGGGTTCGGGTCAGTCGCAGACGGTGAACCTACCGTCACCCCCATGACAGCTCCCCTGGATCAGGAAGACGTCGTGATGGATCGCCTCCTGCAGGAGGCGCACCGAGAATTCCCGCGTTGGCAGTTCCGCCGCACCAGCGAAGGATGGACCGCCACGCGCGGCCAGACCCAGCACACCGAGGAGACTCTCGCCCAGCTCCGCGCCACCATGCGCACCGCGGCGCCGGGCTGGCGGTTGTGGCAGTCGGACGCCGGCCGATGGTGGGCACGCGCGAGCAGCCCTACGACGCAGCCGCCGAGAAGGCCGGTGCCTGGCGCACCGTGGACGCCGACGACCAGCTGGCGTTGTGCCGGGCGATCGCCGAGCAGGAGAGCATCGCCGAACTGGCGTCAGTGTCGTGACCGGCCCCGCGGAGCGCTCGGGTCCTGAAACGCGCGTGGCGCGTAGGGATCGCCAGCTCGCCGTGCTTACCCAGACCTACCCGGCATGGCGGATCTCCCGCATGACAAACACCCAGGGCCGTTTCGGGGGGTGGTGGGCCACCCGGTACGCCCCTCTGACGGAGGACCAGCGTGCGGCGGGCCTGGTGCCGTCCATCGCCCGCTGGGATGCGCTGACGTTGTCGATGGAACTGGCCGTGCAAGACGAGGCCGCCCACCGCACCCGGTACTCGATCGGCGAGCAGCCCTTGCCCGGCCTTACCCGATAGACACGCGGCTGCCTGAGCCAAAGGTGGCGGGGTCCGCCGCGTCATTCCACGAACAGGAGATACGAAGTGCTCGACATCAGCGTGGGCCAGGTGGCAATCCTCGCCCTCTCGTGGAGCATCGTGGGCGTCGCGTGGCTGCTCGACTCCGGGCACTTTCCGATCATCGGGAAGCGGTTCCGCGCCTGGCTCTACCGCTGACGAGCAACCTGTCACCCCAACCAGCCGGGCGACCAGCGCCAACCGCCCGCGCGTGACCGGCGTCTCCCTTCGGTTACCCCCCCATCCCAACAGGAGTCTCCCGTGCTATCTCCTCGCGGTGCCCTCACCCTCGCTCTGCTCGCCGGTCTAACGGCCGGATGTGCCGGGAGTCAGGCATCGACCTTGGCATCGACATCACCGCCCCCCGGCCCAGCGACGGAGGCAAACCCCTCGCCGGCCACCAGCTCGACGTCGGTGCCGGCCCAGATACCTGTAGGTCGGCTCCAGGTCCAAGAACATGCCACCACAGCACTCGCCATCACGGTTCTGCAGTTCCGTCAGCCGTTCCCTGCCGTGGTCTCCGGACTGCCGGACCGCAAGGGCCTCGAGTACGCGGCCATCGAGGTGAAGCTGTGCGTGAAGAAGAACACCGGTCCCCAGGTCAACGTCTCCTGGGCCCCC
>JAOPYI010000023.1 GCA_025964675.1 Sphaerisporangium sp.
ACCCCTTGATGGGATAGCGACTGGGGAGCCCGCCGGGCCGCAAGCGGGTACCTCCCCGAGGTGCTCGGGATCCGCCGCCTTCCGTGGTGGTAGTTTGATATAGTAAAGAGAGTTTTACAATATCGACCTTTCACCGACGCGGCACTGTGAATGGGTACCGCTGAGCGACGTCCCCCGGCTGGTCGGCAAGTGCGACATCGTGAGCGGCACCAGCATGGCCGCCTCAACGGCCGGTTCTGGCTGGTGTACCACATACCCGCGTCGCAGGCACCGGGGAAGACCGTCGCAGTGCCTTCCGCTACGCCGTGGGCGTTCACGACATCCAACCAGGTCGACCTCTACGCCCCTCCGGAGACCCAGACCAACCCCAGGTACTCCACGGTGTACGGCGCCCGGGTGCACCAGGCAATCCTGCCGGACAGCGGCAAGGTCGCCATCTCCTACACGGTGAGCACGAGCGCGGCCAACGCCACCTGCTGGACGCGCGGCTACTACTTCCCCGACAATCAGTACCCGCGCTTCGTCGATGTGCCGGTCACGGCGTTCTTCTCGCCGAAGGTTCCCTAACGGTCCTCGCCGTCGTCTGGCAGGCGGCCCGGGCCGCCTGCCGCTTCGAGGGAGGATGATGGTCTGTCCGCACCCCGTGACAACCGTGCGGTCGCGACCGCGTTGATGGTCGTGGCGCTTGTTTCCCTGAGCGCCTGCCAGATCGGGCCGGACGAGCTGTTCACCGTGGTCAACGGCACCGAGGACACCGTCGTGGTGACCTGGAACGGCCGCGCGTACGCGACGCTGCCTCCTGAAGAGCAAAAGCAGATCGCGTTGCCGGGCGACCACTGCGACAGCATTCCTCCACCGGTGGACCGGCTGTCCGCCACGTCGGACAAGGGCGAGCGTTATGACTACCCCGGTCCTGTCTGCAGCGGCAGGACGTGGCGGGTGGGTCCGGCGGTCTCTCCCTCGCCGAAGTGAAGGGCTCAGCGGCGGCGGCGCGGGATGGTGGGGCGGTGGGTCTGGGGCGGTGGGCTTGCCGATGACCCCGGAGGAGACGGCCGAGGACAGCGCCTTCTCACCCGCCTGCCTGCCATCCCGGGCCACAACGCCTCCTTGCTGAAGCTCAAGATGGCTGTCAATCAGGTCGACAACAGCGCAGCCTTCGAGGCGGCCCGCCGCATGCAGGCGAGAACATTGCTACGGTTCAGAAGATCGACAACATCATGATTTACGAGGAGCTCGCGGAGAATATCGCCGAGTTGCTTCGCGGTGGAGCGTCGGATGACGGCTGACCCAGGGCCGTCGGCTGTCCGAATCTCGGACGGCCAGTGACCGTATGCAGTAATACTTGGGAAATGGCATGGGAACGGGTTGCACCCGTGGCGACCGCAGCAACAGGGATGCTCGGCGCGGGCTTCACCTGGTACGCCGGACACCAAGGACGCAAACACGCTGAGCGAGTGGCCAAGCAGGGCACCACCAGCGCACTCGCATAGGCGAGAGAAACTCGCCGGGCGTCGCCTACCTCGACATTCTGACCAGGTGAACAGCATGACGACCGTGGTCGATGCGATGATCCGCCATGTATAAAGATCAAGAAGATCCACCACTCCCGGACCTGGATGAGCAAGTTGCCACCAGTGCCAAGGTGGGGCTGTAAGGATCCCAGGCTGTTCGCGAGCTTCACGGCGAGTGGTTCGGGCACGTACGTAGCGGATCTGATCGCGAGCCTGGACTGTGGCAGGAACAGGGCGTGAAACGCAAGGCGATGGTGGCGGCCGCCAAACGCCTTGCGGAACAGATGACCACCGAGCTGGCGTCATAGCGTCGAGTCCATGACCATTCTGCGGCACGACTACCGGCCGCTCGGGGTCGCGTGCCCTGTTCGAGTGCGGCCCGGCCCGAGGTCCTGCTGTACAGAGGTGGCGGAGGTGCAGGGACTCGCACCAGGCTTGCTGGCCAGCGAACACCACGGCGTCGGCCGGCCCCCAGAACGGAGCAATGCTCAGAACCTGTGGATCGGCTCGGGGGGCGTACCCTCCCGAGTGATCGATTCGAAGGTCACTGAGTAGGCCAACGTTGGCGCGTTGGCTGGGAGGGCACGCCCATGCTTACCGTAGTCAATGCCATCGGCACGACCTCGAACGGATCTCTGATTGATGAGATCGTCCGGGAGGGGGCGCGGCGGATGTTGGCCGCCGCTCTGGAGGCCGAGGTCAACTCCTACTTGGCCGAGCTGGCCGACGCTCGCGACGCCGACGGCCGTCGTCTGGTGGTGCGAAACGGGTTCCACGGCGAGCGGACGATTGCCACCTCGGCCGGACCGGTGCAGGTCAAGGCACCGCGAGTGAACGACAAGCGTGTAGATGCCGAGACCGGGGAACGCAAGCGGTTCTCATCGGCCATCTTGCCGCCGTGGGCCCGCAAGACCCCGAAGATCTCCGAGGTGCTTCCGCTGCTGTATCTGCACGGCCTGTCCACCGGCGACTTCGTCCCGGCCCTGGAGCAGTTCCTCGGGTCGTCCGCCGGGCTGTCGTCAGCAACGGTGTCGAGGCTGACGTCTCAGTGGACCGATGATCACCAGGCGTTCCAGAAGCGCGATTTGTCGGCGACCGACTTCGTCTACGTTCGGGCCGACGGCGTGCACCTGAAGGTCAGGTTGGACCAGGCCAAGGCGTGCGTGCTGGTCTTGGTGGGCGTCCGAGCCGACGGCAGCAAAGAGCTGATAGCCCTGGACGAGGGCTATCGGGAGTCGTCGGAGTCGTGGGCGAATCTGCTGCGCGACTGCGCCCGGCGCGGGATGCGCGCCGCGCATCTTGCCGTCGGCGACGGCGCGCTGGGCTTTTGGAAGGCGCTGCGCGAGGTGTTCCCCGAGACCAAGGAGCAGCGCTGCTGGGTGCACAAACTGCGAATGTGTTGGACTCCATGCCGAAGTCGGCGCAGCCAGCGGCCAAGGCCGCGATCGCAGACATCTACAACGCCGAGGACAAAGACCAGGCCATAAAGGTCATCAAGACATTCGAGCGGCAGTACGGTGCGAAGTTCCCCAAGGCCGTCAAGAAGATCGTCGACGACACGGACGTGCTGCTGGCGTTCTACGACTACCCGGCCGAACACTGGATCCACCTGCGCACCACGAACCCGATTGAGTCAACATTCTCCACCGTCCAGCTGCGCACCAAGGTCACCCGCGGTGCCGGCTCCCGCGCGGCAGCCCTGGCGATGACGTTCAAGCTCATCGAGTCCGCCCAACAGCGCTGGCGCTCGGTCAACGCGCCCCACCTGGTCGCTCTGGTGCGTGCCGGAGCCCGCTTCGAACGTGGCGTACTCGTCGAGCGCGACGAGGTCACCGCAGCATGACCGACCACACCGAACGCCCGCTGCTCTTCCTCGATGTCGACGGGCCGCTTCTACCGTTCGGTGAGAACCCGCAGCGCGAAGCACGGGGTACCACGCCGGACTCGCACCTGGCGCGGCTGACCGCCGAGGTGGGGCGTCGGCTGGCGGCGCTGCCCTGCGAACTCGTCTGGGCCACAACCTGGGAAGACGAAGCGAACGCCGAGATAGCACCCCGGATCGGGCTGCCACAACTGCCAGTCGTGAACTGGCCGGAGTCATCCGACGAGAACGAACGCCAAGACCGATGGTTCGGACTCCACTGGAAGACCCGGACCCTGGTGACCTGGGCGGCCGGACGCCCATTCGCCTGGATCGACGACGAGATCACCGACGCCGATCGAGACTGGGTCACCACGCACCATAGCGGCCGGGCTCTCCTCCACCACGTGGAGTCATTCCGAGGACTCGCCGACGAAGACTTCGCAGCCCTCGACCAATGGCTTCGAGCTCTGTAAATCACGCAATCCACAGGATTTGACAATTGCTCAGACGATCCTCGGTCGACTTTTAATCCGTGGTCCAGGATTCAAGTGCCTGGCGGCCCACCAGCAAATCCCTTGAGCCCTGATCTCCGCCGCAGGGCGTAGTTGATCTCCTGCCGGACCATTCAGCCAGGGATCATGAAGGTGCAGGTCCGAGGCGCGACGCGGATGATCGCCGCCGCCGCGGCCTCCGCGAGTTCTGGAACGACGTTCGTGTAGGTGTCCGCGGTGAACCAATACTGCCGGTGTCCCACAGGAATGCGGTAGATCTCGGCCAGGCAGTGCAGGCACCGGCCGCTCAACTGCTGGGGAGGCACGGTCACGAAACTGAGCCGATCGCGGCGCTCGCCTGGGAAGCCGAGCCACGGACGTCGCCCGTCGCGTAGCCGTTCTGGTGGGCGATCTCGTCCTGGACGGCGAGCTCCATCATCAGCCCCACCGGGTCGCGGCGGGCGATCGACGGAATCAGGCCGGTCGCGCGCTGGGCGGGGGTCAGCTCGGCGTACCGGTTGGCCCACCACCCGCCGGGGGTGCCGTCCGGCCAGATGATCCGCCGGATCTGCCACGCCGGGTAGGTCTGCCCGAGCACGGCGAGTTGCTGCTCCACCAGCTCGGCCACCCGTTCCAGGACGGTGGGCTCCCGGTTCATCACGAGGCGGCCGCCAGGTCGGCAATGCTCTCCTGCTCCGCGATCGCCCGGTACAGCTCCAGCTCATCGTCGGCGTCGACCGTGCGCCCCGCCCCGGCCTTCTCGGCGGCTTCGTCGTAGGGCTGTTCCCGAGTAGCCCACCATCGGCCAGCGTCCGACATCCACACCCGGATCTCAGCTCAAGCAGCGGGGGCCCGGGGCGTCAGACGGACCTCGACATCCGCATCCAAAGCAGGCGCCAGGCGCTCCAGAACCGGCAACGTCGGGATCGTCCCGCCCGCCTCGAACCGCGCCACCGCCGACTGAGTCATGCCGGCCTCGCGCGCCAGGTCGTTCTGGCTCCAGCCTCGCCCCTCGCGCAT
>JAOPYI010000028.1 GCA_025964675.1 Sphaerisporangium sp.
GCTGGTGGGCGCTACTGGGTTCGAACCAGTGACCCCTCGCTTGTAAGGCGATCCGAGCAGAGGCGTGACCAGGACCGATACCGGCCTGACTTGGGCGTACGGTCCACGACCGTCCACCGTTGTCGGGTCCCGTCCGTGGTCGTTGTCACCCAGTTGGTCACTCAGGTGTAGCAACCGTCGGTCAATCAGGCAGCAGCCTGAACGCCGATATGTGGCGAGGCCGAACGACCCTGAAGTGTCGATGATCCACCGTGGCGATCTCCTTCAGTCCAAGGCGTTCAGCGATGGTGATCACTGCCGAGTCGACGAGCCCCAGCGGCAGATCGAGGTAGGTCTCGACGAGCTGCGCCATGCGCGGCAAGTCCTCGTCCTCCAACTCGGCCACGTGAAAGCCGTTATCGCCGAATGACTTGAGGAACGTCACCTCAGCCTGTGGACCCACACGAGAGTCAAGGAGATAGCCAACCTCGCCCATCACCGGAGACGGAACGAGTAGTGGGCCTTCAGCCTGCCGGAGGAGTTTCAGACACGCCTGGTGGTGTTGATCCTTCACGTTACCTGCGGCGAGAAGAACACCTGTGTCACACAGGAGCACCTCAGCGGCCCCACTCCGAGCGGAGGATCTCTTCATGCCGCTCAGCGAGATCGGAGGCGGCCTCGAACGACGCAAAGAACGGAAGGTCGCGCTCACCCGACTCATGCTCACCCAAACGACCGCGGATGAGCTCCAGGGCCGGACGCAGCTCCGCCTCCGGCAGCTGATCTACTAGGTGATGCAGTTCCTCACGCATGACGCTCATGCCAACAAGTGTAGGTCGCCTACTTTCCACGCGGCAGGCTCATCCCCAAACCATGATTACAAGAAGTGACCGGATCTGGCCACGCATGCCCCGAGCAGATGTCTCAGACGTCACATACGAACCGCCAGAAAACCGGAGACATCGTGAGTTACCCATCTCAAGGTCAGCAACCACGATGTGCTCGTCTCCGAAGCGCGCCTTCTCGCCTCAGTTCGGCTGCTGACGCAGCCCGTGGAACCGGAAGACAGCCTTACGTTGTTACTCGATGGAACCGATCTCATGGGGCTTGGCCGGTGCGAACACGTCGACTTCCTCGGGCGCCTCGTCTGGTGGTCTGGGTGCCAAGACGTATCCGACGCGACCGTTGGTGAACTGTCGGAGCTGGCCTGATGGCCAGACGTCCGATCGCAGCAGAGGTTGAGCCCTTCAGCTTCCAGTCGGCGGCGCAGATCGATGAGGCAATCCAGCAGGTCTTCGCCCTCTACGTCCAGCAGGAGACCGCGGCACGTGAGGACGAGCCGGGCCGGCACAGCGTCATAGAGCGTGAGGGTCAACGCTGCGATCCTGCCCTCGGGGTCGACAACGTCTAGGTGAAGGACTTCAGCAGGCGATGTCTGCATGGACGATCAGCTTAGTGGCCGTCTCCGTAAATCTCTCGGGGGTTGACTTTCGGATCTGGTGCGTTCACTCCGTGAGGGTGATCACACAGAGGTCGCAGACCAGGTCGAGGGCTTCCTGCGGGGTCCCGACGAACCAGGGGGCTTCCAGAGTGTCCACGTGTGGACTGGCGGGTGTCTGTCTGGCCCTCTCGACCTCGTCATCACTATGCCGGGCACGACCGCGGCCTGGACGATCACGAGATGAGGAGTTCGAGGTGGGCACGATCAGCGTTTTCGCGAACGTCTGTGTAGATGGCGTCATGCAGGGGCCGGGCCGGGCGGACGAGGACACAAAGGGTGGATTCCGTCACGGCGGTTGGGGCATCGGGTACGCCGACGAGGTGATCGGGAAGTTCGTCGGGGGGATGGGCAGGGCCACGGCGATGCTCTTCGGGCACCGGTCGTACGACGACCTGCTGGGCCACTGGACATCGGTGACCGACCCCAACCCGTTCACCGAGGTGCTGGTGAACTCGCGCAAGTACGTCGCCTCCCGCCAGGCGGGCACTAAACTCGCCTACCGCAACTCCACGCTGCTGGTGGGGGAGGCGGCCGACACCGTCGCACGGCTGAAGGACCAGATCGACGGCGTGATCAGGGTGATCGGCAGCGGTGAGCTGGTGCGCTCACTGCATGCGGCGGGCCTGATCGAGGAGTATGTCCTGCTGATCCACCCGATCGTGCTCGGTTCGGGCACGCGGCTGTTCGGCGCGGGGGAACGTACCGACATGACGCTTCAGGAGGCGATCACTTCCACGACCGGTGTGCTGATCGCACGCTACCGGGTCAAGTGACGAGGGAGGATCGGGACATGCGGTACATGTTGTTGTTCCATTACAGCGAGGCGAGCGAGGAGTCGATCGGGGCCGAGGCGATAGCCGCCGGGATGCGGGCCATGGCCAGTTACGCCGCGACGCTGGAGCAGGCCGGGATTTTGGTGAGCGGCCAGGTGCTGCAGCCGTCGACCAGTTCGACCACGCTCACGCTGGTCGATAGGGAGCCGCGGATCCAGGACGGGCCGTTCGCCGACACCAAGGAGCAGCTCGGGGGCGTGATCGTCATCGACGTGCCGGATCTGGACGCCGCCCTGGAGTGGGCGCGTCAGGCGCCGCCGCTGTCGTGGGGCACCGTCGAGGTCCGGCCCGGTGCCGTGCACATCGAGGCCGGGACGTGGGTTGCGTCATCGTGACCGGCGAGACGGCTGCGCACGTCGCCGAGCGCACTGCACGGGCGTCCTATGGCCGGCTGGTCGCCCTGCTGGCCGCTCCGACCGGCGACCTCGAACTCGCCGAGGACACCCTGGCGCAGGCCTTCGAGCAGGCTCTGACCACGTGGCCGCGCGACGGCGTACCGGACAACCCCGACGGCTGGCTGCTAACGGTCGCACGCAACCGACAGCGGGATCTGTGGAAGTCCGCCGCCCACCGCCGCAACCAGTCGCTGGAGGCGGCCACCGACATCGGCGCCGACGCCGTCCAGCCACTGAACGATCTCGACCCGGACCGGATCCCCGACCGGCGGCTGGCCCTGCTGTTCGTCTGCGCGCACCCGGCCATCGCCGCCAACGTCCGTACCCCGCTGATGTTGCAGGCCGTGCTCGGGTTCGACTCCGCCCAGATCGCGCGGGCCTTCGCCGCGCCCGCCGGGGCGATGTCGCAACGGCTGGTGCGGGCCAAGCGGCGGATCATGGACGCCAAGATTCCCTTCGTCGTTCCCGGGCGGCAGGCGATGCCCCAGCGGCTGCCGTCGGTGCTTGAGGCGCTGTACGGCTGCTACGCGCTCGCCTTTCCGGAGCGAGGCGAGGGGGCGTCGCTTGCGGGTGAGGCCCGGTACCTGGCCGTCACGACCGCGAGGCTGCTCGGCGACGAGCCCGAGGCGTGGGCGCTGGCGGCGCTGCTCACCCTGGCCTCGGCGCGTGCCACGACTCCCGGCGATCGCTATCTGCCGTTGCAGGACCAGGACCCAGACGAGTGGGACCGCCACCTCATCGCCGAGGGCGAGGCCTATCTCCGCCGGGCCGAGCCGCCCGGCCAGGCGCCCGGGCGGTTTCAGCTGGAGGCGGCGATCCAGGCGGTCCACTGCGATCGGGCCCGCAGCGGTGCCACCGATTGGAACGCACTGTGCACCCTCTACACCGCTCTGGTCGCGATCGCGCCGAGCCTGGGCAGCCGGGTCGCCCACGCCGCCGTCATCGGCCGAACCCGCTCGCCCCAGACGGGACTGTCGCTGCTGGAGGCATTGCCCGTCGAACGGGAGCGGTTCCAGCCCTATCACGCGGCACGCGGCGACCTGCTCGCCCGGCTCGGCCGACACCAGGACGCGGTCGCGGCCTACACCCAAGCGTCCACCCTCAGTACGGACCCGGCCGTCCGAGCCTTTCTCGAACGACGCGCCAAGGAACTGTCCCGCTGACCGGGATTCGTATCTGCCGTTGCTGGGCGTATGGATCGCCAGCCCCCAGTAGTGGGCCGAACCGCTGTAGCGCAGGCGCATCATTCCGTAGCTCGTGAAGCCAGTCACGGACCTCCGGAACGATCACTATCTGCCAGTTCACTCCAGCATAATAAATTTCTTATGTTGACCCAAGAGGAACTTTGGCAACTCAGCGTATCGTCAGCGTCACAAAGGCCCTCTCTCCCTTGATGCGGAGATCTTGAGGCATGGATCACGAGTGGCTCAGAGAAAGAACCTTGCCGGAGTCGCCCAAGCGGCCGGCTGACCCCGGGCCGGGACGCGATCGGAGTACTCTTCCATTCCGCTCACGATGCATGGGGGTACGCCTTCGCCGTGTTCACTCAAATCCGACCTGGCCTATCGCTCCCGTCGAGGACACCTCGCATCGCCCGTGACGTGACCTGCTGTACCGCTGAGACCGCCTGAGCGCACGAAGCTCTCGATCGCAGCCGACCCTCAGCCGACTTCTGTAATAGACCCCGGGCACGACCGCTGTCCGAGTATGTCGTCCGAGTGGTCCCCATCGAGGCACCCGGGACCAGACGGCGCCGAGATGATCCGGTCAACGCCGTTATCCGACGGGACACTATTGTGGTGTGCCATGGAGTGCTTTGCCGCTTGGCGTACCCGTCACTGAGGGCCAACTCGCCGCCGACACCAGGCCGTGAGCGGGCCAACCGATGCCCTCTTTTCGTTCAGGTATCAAGCCCTCAGCCCGAACGCACTTCCATGCTCATCCGCCCGTTTGTTCAGCACGACCTGGCGCGGCTCACCGAATTGACCATCGAGACGTTCCGGCCGTTCTACGAGGACTACTTCCGCCCCCTGGTGGGTGAAGTCGTCTTCGCCAACCAGCACGGCAACTGGCACGACGACTATCGCGAGCAGGTCGCCGATCTCCACGCCCCGGGCCGGCACAAGTACATCGCGGTCGCCGAGACCGAGGATGCCATCGTCGGCTACGTGGCCTGGCTCCTCGACCCAGCTCGCAGGAACGGAACCGTCACGCACCTCGCCACCTCGGCCGAGCACCGCCGGCACCACGCGGGCACCGCGCTGTGCGAGCACGCCTTCTGTGAGATGCGCGCCCTCGGAGCTGAGGTGGTCGAGATCGGTACCGGGGGCGACCCCTTCCACGCACCCGCCAGAGCTCTCTACGAAAAGCTCGGGTGCACCCTGCTTCCGGTCGCCGTCTACTACCGGAGGCTCTGACCGAAACCCCTCCGGGACGGCGCTCTCACAGCCTGTCCCGGAGGGGGCGAGCACCTATCCGACTTTGCTTTTGAAACAGGTCCTGGATCCGCCTGGCGCGCCTACATGCGCGGAGGCGTTAGACGAAGCCTTCAGGAGCTAGTCACCCAGTAGTGACTCTCGCCCTGTGCTCAAGGCGAGAGAGGGGACGTTTTGCCTGGTGGACACTACTGACTGGTGGGCGCTACTGGGTTCGAACCAGTGACCCCTCGCTTGTAAGGCCATGACCGCGGAGCGTTCACCTGGCCTACCAGCACCGATGACCTGCGGCTATGGTGCTCCCGAGTGCGTGTGCGTCCGCAGCTGTCCGGGGCCGTTGTCGCTCAGTTAGTCACTCATGGATCGGCTCGGCGTCGCCTGAATAGGATCACGACATGCAGCTGGAAGCGGTGCCAAGGGGCGTGCTGTACATCGTCTCCTGTGCTGCTCCAGCGGCGGCTTCCGTTCAGCGCCTTGTGGTCTTGGCCCATGAGGCCGGATGGACCGTGCGTGTGATCACCACACCGATGGGGACGCAGTTCGTCGACGCGGCGGAGCTGGAGAATCTGACCGGAGATCGCGTACGCAGCGACTACCGGATGCCCGACGAGCCGAATGAACTCCCTTCGGCTGACGCGGTAGTGGTCGCTCCTGCCACGTTCAACACAATCAACAAATGGGCCGGCGGCATCGCTGACACGTTCGCGGTCGGGCTGCTGTGCGAGTTGATGGGCTTCGGCGTCCCGATCGTGGCAGTCCCCCTGCTGAAGGATGCTCTGGCTCGGCACCTGGCGTTCGGCCGTAGCCTCGACGCGCTTCGCGAGATGGGCGTGCACGTGCTGTTCGATCCCGATGCGCCCGCGCACGCTCGCATGCCACCCTGGGAACACGTGCTAGATGAACTTCACCGAGTCTGCGGAAACGAACAGCCGCGGGGGTAATGGCATGGAAGCCCGTAATGAGATCGGTCAGCGAATCGCGCGTGCACGCAAACGCCGTGGCCTGTCTCAGCGTGTTCTCGCCGGGCTGATCGGTAGGTCCGAGAGCTGGCTCAGCCAGGTCGAACGCGGGCAGCGCAGCGTGGACAGTCATGCCGTACTCGGCAACCTGGCCAGCATCCTAGGCGTGCCGGTCGCGAACCTCACCGCAAACGAGGCGGGGAACACCATGGCGGAGTACTCAGCTGCAGCCAAGATCCGGCAGGCGATGATGGGCTACGACGGCTTGGCCTCCCTGATCGACCCTCGGCACATTGAAGCGACTCACGAAAGCCTCACGTGGTTGAGCGACGAGTTGCGGACCGTCAACCGGCTCTACCAGTCAACCCGGTACGACGAAGCAGGGAACCGGCTACCCGGACTGATCATCGCCACCGAGATCGCCAGCCGAAATGCCCCTGTCAGCCAACGCCGAGCTTGCAACACCTTGCGGGCACTGACCTACCACTCCACGGCCACCACGTTGAGCAGAGTGGGGGAAGCCGAGCTTGCCTGGACAGCCGGCGATCGGTCGCTGTGGGCTGCCCAGGATGCGGAAAAGCCTGTCCTCGCCGCGGTGAGCGCCTACCGTCTCGGGTACATCTTCGTGCGGCTGAACGAGCCAGAGAAAGCGCTGCAGATAGCCGTACGCGCGGCCGAGGCGCTCGAACGCTCATTCAAGCGCTCCGACCCCGAACACCTGTCGGTGCTCGGCGGCCTGTACCTGGTCGCCGTGACCGCTGCGGCAACGCGTTTCGATCGTGCGGCCGTGGACGCCTTCCTTCGACAGGCCCGGCGCGTGGCGGATCTCCTCGGTGGAGATCGCAACGACCTATGGACGGCTTTCGGGCCGACGAACGTGACGATTCATGAGCTGTCGGCGGCGGTTACCTTCGCGGATGCCAAGCAGGCGATCAGCATCGGAGATCGCATGGACGTCTCGCATCTGGCTTCCGGCCTTCTCGGCCGGCGCACTCAGGTCCATCTCGACCTGGCACGGGCGTACGCCGTCCAACGTAAGGACGCCGCTTCGGTGAACATACTGCTTGCAGCGGAACGGACATCACCCGAACTCGTCCGCTACGACGCGCGAACTGCCGAACTTCTGGCCCAGCTTGTCAAGCGCGAGCACCGTCCGAGCACTCCAGAACTTCGGGGCCTGGCCCACCGAGCGGGCGTGATTTAACGCGCACTTTCGTGCGGGTTATTTACCTTCACAGATGTACGACTTCTCTTAATGGGCGGCATCTAGCTTTCCCTCTACACGCTGAGTGATCAGCGTGACCGTTAGCGTCAACAGAGGGGAACGACGGTGATGCCCACTACTCGCAGATCTACTCGCGCCGATCAGCACAGCGCCCACCTCGGTGAGCTGGCTCGTCTTCTCCGAGAGCGCGGGGTGCCGAACCTGGTAAGCAAGCGAATCAGGCTCAAGGTCCACACTGCCGCTTACGGACCGAGATCGTCAGTGACCTACGACTCCCCCGAGCTGGACGTGTGGACCACGGATGGTACGCCCGTCGCCATCATCACCGTCGATGACGGTCAGAAAGAAGCGGCCTACTCGATGCGTCCCCTGGGCGAGGCACCTCAGCCGCTATGCCCGGTCGCCGCGCCCGTCGAAGGGGCCGACATCGTCGCCGCTATGGTCCGCATGGCGAACAACGGAAACCCCTGATGCTCTATCCCCTACGATCCCGCCCCCCTGCCCGAAGAACAGCGCCGCGCGAACTCTGAGACGGTAAAACGGGTCCGCGCAGCAGTCGCTCATCATGGAGAACGAGCGCCGACGTCGGCAGGCTGAGAGCCTGATCCACTGGCGTCCGCCCCGGCCCGGTGCCCGCCACCTCGAAGAACGACCTCCCGAAGGACTGGAGACGTACGGCTGCGATTCTGGCCCGCAAGCCCCTGACCTTCTGTTACAAGCCAGTTCGACAT
>JAOPYI010000261.1 GCA_025964675.1 Sphaerisporangium sp.
GGCGAGGAGGACATCGTGGAGATCGCAATGTCAGCCGACGAGAACGGGGAGCGTTACATCTCGCAGGTCATCTCGAACGCTGACCGCGCAAACGGTATCCGACTTCCCCGGTTCGGTGACCCTCCCCACTCATGACATGCCGCCACCGGGCTCGCAACGATGCTGAGCATGGTACAGATTTCGGTCCGAGCTGTACGCAGGATGCGTAGTACCCGCTTACGCACATGCGGTGTGGCCTGGACAATTCACTGAGCCTGGCCCTCGGCTCGCTACCCCGAAGGCGACGAAGCGGCTGTCGAGGGGGAGAACTAAGGCGTACAGGTAGGGCTTAGAAGTCCTAACAAAACGCTCAGCGGGTGAGGCGTCGCCAGCAGATGATCGCGGCGGCGAGGGTCATGAAGGCTTCGTGGATGTCGTCGCGGATCTCCCAGCGGATGCGCAGGCGGCGGAACCAGTGCAGCAGGGCGATGGTGCGCTCGATGACCCAGCGGTGGATGCCCAGGCCGGAGCCGTGCGGGGTGCCGCGGCGGGCGATGATGGGCTTGATGCCTGTGCGCCAGACCAGGCGGCGGTACTTGTCGTGGTCGTAGCCACGGTCGGCGTACAGGCAGGTGGGCCGTTTGCGGGGCCGCCCGCGCCGGCCCCGCACCGGCGGGATCGCCTTGATGAGAGGCATCAGCTGCGTGACGTCGTTGCGGTTGCCGCCGGTCAGGGAGAATGCGAGGGGGATGCCGTTGCCGTCGGCGATGACGTGGTGTTTCGAGCCCGTCTTGGCACGGTCGACCGGGCTCGGCCCGGTTTTGGGCCGCCTTTGAGCGCCCGAACGTGCGAGCTGTCGATCACCGCCTTGGACCAGTCCAGCTGGCCGGCCGCGTGCAGTTCGGCCAGCAGAAGCTGGTGCAGCTTGTCCCACACACCGGCCTGATGCCAGTCCCTCAACCTGCGCCAGCAGGTCATCCCCGAGCCGAACCCCAGCTCCTGGGGCAGAAACTCCCACGGGATCGCGGTGTAGAGCACGAACAAGATCCCGCACAAGGCCTTACGGTCATCCAGCCGTCTGCGGCCCGGGTGACGCGTTCGGCGCTCCACCTTCGGCAACAGCGGCTCGATCCGCTCCCACAAGCTGTCGCGCACGATCCACGGCAGCTCCTCACCCTTCTTCACACGGAGATCAACGATCAGGCGAGTCGCGGGATACGCCCGGAGATCATTTTGTTAGGACCTCTAAGACACCCATGCATTCGGTCAGGCCGTTCAACGTCAAGAAAACGCGCTACTTGGCGGCTGGGGACACGTTCGGGAGAAGATCACCCGGTCGGCGGGATCGCCCGGAAAATGTCGCCCGACGAGCGACCCGGCCACGCGCAGCATGTCCGGCCAGTGCGTCTCGATCCGCTTCAGGTTCACGCGGTTATGGGCGATGGCCTCCAGCGGACCGTAGTCCCCGGCCGGCTCCTGACCATCCGGCACCGCCACGTCCGCCCGCTAGAACCGCTGGTCCGCGAGGTCGCGGAAGCGCGGGGCGAAGCGAAAGCCGAGCATCTTGTACAGGCCGAAGGCCATGTCGGAGTACGAGGCGTTGTCGGTTGCCACCATCTCCGGCCGGACCCCGCCGTCGAGGTTGAGCAGCGTGTCCACGGTGAACAGGCTGTCGCGCGGGGTGCCGCGCACGACCATCGCGCCGATCTGGTGACGCCGACCCGAGTGGAGGGCCTAATGGCGCAGGATCCAACAGATATGCCTCTCACCTGCGCTTATGCAGAGGTCTCGGGCTGGTGGGCCAGACCTGAGCCCTGCCTATCAACGCAGGCCAGAGGCATATCTGTTGGTTTTTCGGCCGAAGCTACGGGGATCCCCTCTAGACCTAGAGGGTCTCCTAGACCCTGAAACGCGGTCTAGGTCCTAGACCCTCTGCTACCGGAACGCGCTCCTGGTGACCCACTGCCCCTTTCTCCCGTACTTGGTCTGCACCCCAGCACCGGATGCTCCAGGTCAGCAGGTCTTGACCTCGTCCAGGTAGGACGCCCAGCCGTAACGGAAGAAGAATGTCTTGTGCGGCTTGAGCACCTTGCACGGGCTGTCGAAGTTGTACTGGATCACGATCTTGACGCGGATGGTACGGCCGCAGTCATTGCGAACCTTCACCCACTTGCTGACGTCGTGTCCTGTCCAGGTCGTCGCGCAGTCTGGGGCGCTGCCGAGGATTGTGGTAGCGCCCGCGACGGCCGACGCCTCCGCCGGCACGCTCGCCGAGGCCGAAGCGCCATAGGCGGGCAACGCGACCAGTGCGGCAGAGGTGAGCGTCGCCATCGCTGCGAGTCGAATCTTTCCTCCGATGCTCATCCAGCGTGTTCCTTTCTTCCTCGAGGAATGTCACGGCCAACCGTAGGGACGGGGACGTTGAGAACACGTTGAGGATTTGTTGACCCCTGACCTGCCCGGTCGTGCGGGTCTCAGCACTCGGCCGCGGCGAGCTGCCCGCGCTGCGGATCGTCGTCCAGGGCCGCCGACCGGGCCTCGTCGGGGCGCGGTGGGGGCGCGTGCCGGTGGATGACCTCCCGATGGAAGACCTCCCGATGGAAGACCTCTTCGGGCTCGGTCCCTAGACCCTCCGCTCCCAGAACAGCGCTCCTGGCGCGGTTGTGCACCTGCACGCGTGCCACGGCACCCGCTCTAACGCGCGCAGGCGCGAGAGGCGTGCATGCAACGAACGGGCGTGCAGACCGGTGTCACGGTCGCGGGGTGCGGGCGGCCACCATGCGCGCCAGCCAGGCCCGCTCGGCGGCCCCACGGCGGCAGGGTCGTCGTGCGGGGCGGCCGGTCCGGCCTGGCCGGGGTGCGAGGGGAGCGTGTGCCGGTGGATGACCTCCCGCTCGAAGGGGTCCCCGTAGCTTCGGCCGAAAAACCAACAGATATGCCTCTGGCCTGCGTTGATAGGCAGGACTCAGGTCTGGCCCACCAGCCCGAGACCTCTGCATAAGCGCAGGTGAGAGGCATATCTATTGGATCCTGCGCCATTACTACCGGGACCCCTGTACCGCCGGACGGCCGGTGTTCGTCAGGGTGTCTTCGGGTGCGGGGTTGTCTGCTGGGCTGCTGCTGTGTGCTGTGTCGGTGGGTTCGGTCTGTGAGAGTGCGGCGAGAAGTTGCAGCTTCTCGTCGCTGTCGCTGTCCTTGTCGGGGTAGTAGACAACGAGGATGACGTCGTCGATGGGGAGTTTGTCGCGGTGGAGCCGTAGTTCACCGACGACGGGGTGGTGGACGGTGGTGGTGCCTCCATCGAGGTTGCGGACGTCGTGTCGGGCCCACAGGGTGTGGAACCGCTGGCTGGACAGTGTGAGCTCTCCGACGAGTTCGACGAACCGGGGGTTGTCGGTGTCGTCCCCGATGGTGGTGCGAAGAGTGGCGATGAAGCTGGCGGCGGCTTTCGCCCAGTCCTGGTGAAAGGCTTGTTCCTCGGGATCGAGGAAGAGGGAACGAAGCCGGTTCTGGCCGGGCCGCAGGCGCGGGGAGAGCGCGACGGCCATAGGGTTGGAGGCCAGGACGTCGAAGGCGCGACCTTCGACGAACGCGGGAATCTGAAGGTGGGCGAGGAGCTGGTGCACCCGCGCCGGTACGTGCTCGGGTCGCTTACGGCGCGGTGCCCTCGGGCGTGCTGCCGCGAGGCCGAGCAGATACGTCCGCTCGACGTCGTCGAGACACAAGACGCGCGCGAGTGATTCGAGGACCTGAGGCGAAGGGTTCTTGTCGCGGCCCCGCTCCAGGCGCAGATAGTAATCGGCGCTGATTCCGGCGAGCAGGGCGACTTCCTCACGGCGCAGGCCGGGGACGCGGCGGTTGCCGCCGGACGGGAGCCCCGCCAGCGCCGGGGAGACCAGCTCACGCCGGGCGCGGAGGTAGCGGCCGAGCCGGCTGTCGGATTCCTCATCCTTCATAGGTCCACCGTAATGCGGTGCGCGCGTCTCAGAGGGGGCCCTGACAGGACCAGGGAAGACGGGGGCCCTGCCACGCTCAGCGGATACCGTCAAGACTTGCGGCATCACTGTTTGAGAAGGACAGAGATCATCGCTGAATGGCGCCGCGGGCCTGAACGCCGTCAGTGCTCTGAACTGAAGGGAAGACCTCGTGGATCTCTCCAACCGCACTGTTCTCATCGTCGGCGGAACTTTTGGCATCGGCCGAGAACTGGCCCGGCGGTTCGCCGCAGCAGGCAGCACCGTGGCCGTCGGCGGTCGCAGCGCAGAGGCGCTCTCCGAACTTTCCGACGAAGGCATCGGCACATTCGGCATCGATGTCACCGACGGTGACTCCGTCGCACGTGCCCGCGACGCCGTACTCGCCCAGTACCCCGAGCTGGACACCGTAGTGACCATGTCGGGCGTCATGCTCTTGGAGGACCTGCGCGACCCGGTGCACTTCGAGGCGGCACAGACGACAATCGACACCAACCTGGTCGGCACCATCCGGGTCATTGACGCCTTCACCCCGCACCTGGTCCAACGCGGCGCCGGCACCTTCGTCACCGTCACCTCCGGCATCGCCTTCCTGCCGTTCCCGCCCATGCCCACCTACGCTGCCTCGAAAGCCGCGGTACACGCCTACTCCGAGGCACTGCGCGCGCAACTCGACGGCACCGGCGTCAGCGTCGTCGAGCTCGTCCCCCCGGCCGTCGCCACGGCAGGACAGGAGAAAGCAAACCCGCGCGCACTGCCGCTCGACGACTTCGCCGCCGAGGTCATGCAGTTGCTCTCACAGAACCCCACCCCTGACGAGATCCTGGTCGAGCGGGTTCTCATGCACCGCTGGGCTGAGCGCGACGGCACCTACGACGACCTCGTCGCACAGCGCTCCCAGGCCCTGGCCATGCTCCCCAGCCGCCAGGGCTGACACCCCCTCACCCCATGGGCCG